>NZ_DATGWT010000006.1:0-170879 GCF_035299325.1 Lacibacter sp.
CCTTACTTAGCAAGTGGTCAGGATTTCAATGGTGATCAGAATATTTTCTATATTAAAGAAGGTGAAGTTTATGGTGCGATCTACGGTTATCGTATGGTTCGTACATTAGAAGAAATGTCTACACAACTGCCAGCAGGTAAAACTATTGCTGATTACATAGTTAACAGCGAGGGTTATGTAATTGCTGCAGGTACTGAAGGAAAGCCTAATGAATTGCCAATTAAGAAACTTAATGCAGATGGTACTTTATGGTATGGAAAAATTGGTAACGGCAACCCTGATTTTGTGGCAGGTATTACAAATACATTAACCTACAAAGGTTTCCAGCTCTACATTTTGTTAGATTGGAAACAAGGTGGTGATATTTACAATGGTAAAGAGCAACGTTTGGTGTTTAATTACATCAGCCAAAAACAGGATATGACCAATGTGCCTGCCGGTCAAAAGAAAGCCGCTGCATACTGGGGTACTGGAATGTATGATGCTAACTTTGCCAATGCGTACTGGGTTGAAGATGGTTCTTACTTGAAAGTGCGTGAACTGGCTTTAGGATATACGGTTCCAACTAAAGCTCTGAGTGGAATTTTTAATGGCTTTGTAAAAGGGATAAACGCAAAAGTGGTTGGTAGAAATCTGTTGACTTTTACCAAATATTCAGGTTATGATCCTGAAGTAGGTACAATCAGGTATCCGGTGGATGGCATTTATGCAAACCCGATTTACCGGAACTTTGCATTTTCGCTTTCACTTAATTTTTAAAACTCTAAACTTTTTTATATGAAAAAAATTAGCAGATACCTGTTTTTCATAGCCCTGCTGGCTGTGGGGCTTGCGGGTTGTAAAAAAAATCTGATGGATATCCCCAATGAAAATGACCCTGATCTTAAGAAGGTTTTAGGCAACTCTCAGGATGTTGAGAAAGTAGCTTCAAGTCTTTTTAATTCAATTTTTCATGGCGAACATGATTTTACAGGGGTACAAATGATGATGGCTGTAGCAGCCGATCATGCTACCTGTTCTTGGGGTAATGCCGGCATGCGTGATATGTCCTGGGAACCTCGTGATTTTGCCTGGAATAATTCACCGAGCTATGGTAATGGGGCCGTTTTAAAAGCGACATACGATAAAATGTATGCCGCCATTGTAAATGCCGGCCAGGTAATTACAAGGATCAATGATGGAATGCAAATTGGTACTAATGGTGCCGATAACGACAGGACACTTGCTATTGCACGCTTCGCTCAAGGTATGGCTTATGGTAATATGGCACTGTTATTTGATAAGGTGCATGTTGTAGACGAAACAAAAACTGTTGAACCTGTTCTTGCAACTGCGCTTCCTTATAAAGATGTTGCTGCAGCTGCAATTGCTTATCTTGATAAAGCGATTACATTGTCTAACTCATCATTTACTATTCCTGCAGCATGGTTAGGCACACCTGCGGATATCTCCAGTGCAGATTTTAAGAAAATCTGTAATACTGTTGCTGCACGTATACTTTCTTATACCCCAAGAAATGCAACTGATTTGGCAGCTGTTAATTGGGCTAAAGTAAAAACCTACGCTGATGCAGGTATTACTACTGATTGGAAAATATTAATGGATGGAACAAGTAAATGGTATTTTGAAGCTGGAGACTATCTGACCTATCCCGGTTGGGGCCGCACAGATATGTACGTGGTAAATTTGATGGATCCAACACAACCAAAACATTGGGACGATTCTCCAACCTTCCCTCATCCGCCGGCATCAACCAACCCGGTTGACCAACGTCTGAATACAGATTTTGAGTTTCTCGCATCAAATGATTTTCTTGCTGCAAGAGGTTACTACCATTTCTCTAACTACAGAAATAAGCGTTATGACGCTATTTATGTAGCTGCGATTGGTGAGAAAGCTGAAGTAATGAAAGCTGAAAATGATCTTCTCAGAGCTGAAGCAAGGGCTTATACCAACGATTTAGCTGGTGCAGCAGCAATCATCAATGCAGGTACCCGTGTTACAAGAGGTGGTATGGCTCCGGTAGCTCCTGTGCTTGCTGATATAGTAAAAGCTATTCACCACGAAAGACATGTAGAACTTTATACAACCGGTATGGGTATTCAGTTTTTCGAAATGCGCAAGTTGAACCTTTTACAAAAAGGTACTCCTCTGCATTTCCCTATTCCTGCCAAGATATTGGAGTTATTTAGGGCTCCCATCTATAGCTTCGGTACAACAGCAAAAGCTGACGGTACTGGCACGTCAAATGCAGGCTGGAGATAATAGAAATATTCAATCAGTTAATGAAATGCAAGGGCCACCTCTTTTGAGGTGGCCTTTTTGATTACTATTGCAACTTAATACCTTTCAGGAAATTTGTGGATGAGCCAAAGGGAATAGGCAACCTTTGAATAATGTTATTCATGTCAGTCAATGCCGTTTGCAGATAGTATTTTCACTTTATGTGATGTGCATCTTTGGCCAGCTCACGCATCACCATACCCACTACTTCCCGGTATTTTTCCCTGCATCGTTCTTCTTTTGGAACCGTCTGTCGATAAATAAGCGATGCTGTTTTCGATGCATTTCCCATCCGTTTCGAATGACGCCTCGTTTCAGCAAAAGCCGGGTCTTTCCTCACCCGTTCACCGGAAAGTGAACTTTTTTTCTTTGCGTAGTAAGCAGTACCAATGCGGTAAAAGCAAATACCGTCAACTGTTCCTGAAATGCGTAACAAACCAATTTGTGTAGCCATGAATGCAAGCTAAAAAGCCGTTATTCTTTTGGCAAATGAACCAGCCGTTTTTACCGCATTATGCCACATATGCCGTAAGTATTCAAAAATGAAGGAATCGAGGGTTTAGGATGAGGCATGTGTCATGGGACTGCTACCCAACAAAGACCACTTATATACATGTTCTTATGTTGAAATCGTTTACGAAAGCAACCAGGGATTAGACTTTATTATTTGTTACAAGAAGCTCACAAACTCCTACCTCCAAAACCACAGCAATATCAAAAAGCGTTTCTAGAGTGGGTTGCTGATCATTTGTGCACCATTTCGATACAGTTCCCTTGTCTTTATTTAGTTTCTCCGCTAACCACAGATTAGTCTTATTCTTATCTGCCAAGACGCTTTTAATGCGATTTAATATTCTTTTTTTGACCTCCATAGTAGTGTTTTACACCATTTTAATGTACAAATTAAGTAACATGCAGAAATTGGAATTACTCTATTGTTTCTGTTATAAAGAAATAAAATGTCGTAATTAAGAAATAAAATTCTGTATTTCGGAATTTTTAGTAATTTTATAAAAATAACTGTTATGAAAAAAAACATCACTCCCAAGCAACAACAAACTACCAAAAACACCCAAGCCCGAAAAAAAATGGCAAACCGGTGCTTATAGTCGCCATGCCGATTACCATTTCTGTTTACCCTATCCATTTTTACTGCTTTGCCGCCTCACCGATCAGCACCCGCAAAACATCCTTATCGATTTTATGGATAACCTTGCCTGCGCCGCCTGGAACCGGGGCGGGAGAGATGAGATCAAACAGCAACTTATCAACTATTTCATTACACATGGCTATGGCCAGCAGCATTATTCTGTCGAAGAGCTTAGACAAATGTTTAAAGAAATGGATGCCCTCGGCATGCTCTTTCCCAAACACGGCAAATCAAAAACCATCGATTCCTACGTCAGCTTTCGGGATAGATACTACAATCACTGGTTCAAAAAATGGTTCCGCACACCCCGCCGAAAACCATAGATCAGTTTTATCTGTGTCATTCTGTGTTTCTCTGTGGCCACCTTCAACACATAACCTTTAACCTTCAACCAACAAAATGCAAACCTTCAATGAAACAGAATGGTTGCGCCTCTTATTTCTTCTAAACGATACACAACAATGGTTAGAGGAAATGCAGAAAACATTACTACGCAGCCTTCCCTGCAAAACACCCGAAAAACTTTTTAAGAAAAACTGTTACCTGTCAGTGGCCGCCTTTGCGCATATACTCGAGCGGCACTACCATAAAATTCCACGCCATCCCGGCACTGGCAAATTCACCATCAGCATCCCGGAAATTTTGCAACTCATCAGGCAGGCAGCAGAACAATTACCCCTTCCGCAAAACGGCACAACAAACATACTTTATCAATACAACACTGGCATCGAGCTTGGCTACGATAAATCAGGCCAGCCATCCACTTGCATTACACTTATTGTCGATGAAAAAGGAAACAGCAAAACGGCCTTCCCAGGCTTACTTCACACCTAGATGTCTTTCCCCTCACCATTCACAATTCACGAATCGAGTACCGTGCAAAACAAATACTGGCCGGTTAAAGCCACTTTCAAGGCACTTTACGCCCTATTAAAAGCGCTCAAAATGTATCCGACAGCCAGATAGTAAGTCAGGCGGATTTATAGATAAAGCGGAAAGATGATGGCTAAAGTGGCTGCTTAATTTAGATAGTCTCTCAACTTTCCGATATGCTGATTTACTGGATATGTTGTAGGTTGTTTTTTGTTCTTCACGAAAGAGCTGTGCCCATTTTGAATATAGATAAAGATTCCACCTTGTTTTATATCGATTTGTCATTTAGTGGGAAACGTATTATTAGCTGTCTTTTTCATTAATATTGCAGCTCAATCTGTTAATTTTAGCACTCTAATATTCTTATATATTATGCCATCACTCGAAAACCGTCAGTTCATCGAAATCGAAAAGCCTATCAAGGAATTGGTGGATGAGCTAAAGGAAATTCGCCATAAGGCCGAAAAAAATACGAAGATCGACTACTCGGCAACTATCCAGCAACTTGAACAAAGCATTATTGATAAGCGAAATGAAATTACCCGGCACCTTACAAGCTGGCAAAAAGTACAGCTGAGCCGTCATCCCGACAGACCTTATACATTGAAGTACATCGATAAAATGTGTACCAATTTTGTGGAACTGTATGGCGACAGAGGTGTGAAGGATGATAAAGCCATGGTGGGCGGTTTTGCCCAGCTCGACGGAGAAACGGTGATGGTCATCGGCCAACAAAAAGGGATCAATACCAAAATGCGTCAGCTGAGGAACTTTGGTATGGCCAATCCTGAAGGTTACCGCAAAGCATTACGTTTAATGAAGCTTGCGGAGAAATTCAATAAACCTGTTATTACGTTGATTGATACACCGGGTGCGTTTCCCGGTCTTGAGGCCGAAGAACGTGGACAAGGTGAAGCCATCGCCCGGAATATTTATGAAATGATCCGCTTGAAAGTGCCGGTTATCTGTGTAATCATTGGCGAGGGAGCGAGTGGCGGTGCATTAGGAATTGGTGTGGGTGATAAAGTATTAATGCTTGAAAATACATGGTACACGGTAATCTCTCCTGAAAGTTGCAGTTCAATTTTATGGCGCAGCTGGGAAAAGAAGGAAGTTGCTGCAGAGCAATTGAAGCTTACACCTGAGCATATGTACAAATTTGGGATTGTTGATGGTATTGTACCTGAACCAGCTGGTGGTGCTCACTGGGATTATGATGCTGCTGCACAAATGCTGAAAAAGGAATTGATCCCAATCCTGCAACAATTAAAAACAATTGCTCCTGAAGATCGCATCAATCAACGGATTGAGCGTTACAGCAAGATGGGCTTCTGGGATGAGCTGTAACAAAACATTTTACTTAAACACAACTACTAATATTTCTTTTTATCAACTATGAGCTTTAGAGATCAACTGCGTGGAACCGGTGTGGCATTGGTTACTCCATTTAAAGACAATATGGAGATCGATTATCCAGCCCTAGAACGTGTTATTGATTTTGTGATCGGTAACGGTGTAGAATATGTTATTACTCTCGGAACAACCGGCGAAACGCCCACGCTGAGTAAAGACGAAAAGATCGAACTGATTCTTTTTACTTACGAAAAAGTGGCCGATCGTGTTCCTGTTGTAGTGGGCATTGGTGGTAACAACACATTGTCGTTGATCAAAGACCTCGAAACATTTCCCTTGCAAAAAGCGGCGGCGGTATTAAGTGCAAGCCCTTATTATAATAAACCATCGCAGGAAGGTATTTATCAGCATTATAAAGCATTAGCAGAGGTATCACCTAAGCCAATCATCTTGTACAATGTACCCGGTCGTACTGGTAGAAATATGACTGCTGCAACAACATTGCGGTTGGCACGTGATTTCAAAAACATCATTGGTATTAAAGAGGCGAGTGGTGATATGGCCCAGTCGATGCAAATACTCAAAGACAAGCCAGCCGATTTCCTGGTGGTAAGTGGTGATGATAATTTAGCGATGCCACAGATCGCTTGCGGAATGGATGGCGTCATCAGCGTTGCTGCCAACTGTTTGCCAAAACAATTCAGTGAAATGGTAAGACTTTCATTGAAAGGGAATTTCGCTGCTGCAAAATTGCTGAACGATCAGATGCTTGAAGCGTATGATCTTCTCTTTGCGGAGAATAATCCTGCCGGTGTTAAAGCATTCATGACTGAATTGAATTTGCTTGAAAACAACTTGCGGTTACCTGTTGTTCCATTAAGTGAAGGTTTACATACATCCGTAAAAAACTACCTGCAACGTTTGAGCTAAGAAAACCTTCTTCTCATATATGTATAGCTATTGCTGCCGCATGACTTGTTTATTGCTAACAGTTTCCTGTTGCCTGAACTTATGTTTTGCACAGTTTACTGTTAAGTTTGAAATTGTCAATCAGCCATTAGCTCATAAAGCAGACACTCTTTTTGTTGCAGGAAATTTTAACGGGTGGAATCCCGGCCTTCAATCGTTTAAGTTTTTTAAATCAGCCAACGGCAATTTGGTTTCTGAGATCAAAGCCGTATCAAAAGGCTTGCTTGAATACAAGATCACAAGAGGAAGCTGGACAAAAGTAGAATGCGCAGCAAGTGGTGCATCGATCAACAATCGTGTTGCACAGATCAATTCCGATACAACTTTACCAATTCAAATAGAAGGGTGGGCCGATGATGTGCCGGGCCGACCACCAGTTTCCACACGCACAAAGAATGTATTTGTAATGGATACGGCATTTTTCATTCCTCAACTAAACAGGAAAAGAAGAGTGTGGGTTTATTTACCGGCAGATTATGCATTCAACAAAAAGGAATACCCTGTTTTGTATATGCACGATGGTCAGAATCTTTTTGATGCATTAACTTCCTCATTTGGTGAGTGGGGAGTAGATGAAATGATGGACTCTGCAAGGCCAAGAAACCAATGTATTATTGTTGGTATTGATCACGGAGATAGTAAACGGCTTACAGAGTACAATCCTTACTCATCAAGGTTTGGAGATGGGGAAGGCGATGCCTATGTAGATTTTCTTGCACAAACATTAAAGCCTTATGTCGACAAACGTTTTCGCACAAAACCTGAATCCGCAAGCACATCAATCGCCGGAAGCTCTATGGGAGGACTGATCTCTTTTTATGCTGTATTGAAATATCCTGATGTATTTGGAAGAGCAGGTGTTTTTTCACCGGCATTCTGGATTGCACCTGACGTAATTACAAAGGTTGAAAAAACATCTTCCATCAAGTCGCCTTTTTATTTTGTATGTGGAGAATTGGAAGGGGAACAGATGACAAAAGACATGCAGCTGGTTTATCAGCAGGTGAAAAAGAAAGGATCAACTAAATCAGTATACAAAGTTGTTGCAAACGGTCAACACAACGAGCGTTTCTGGCAAAAGGAATTACCTGCCTTTTACGAATGGTTAAGTAATCAAACCAAATAAGTAACACCTTCAGTTGCCAGTTCTGTATTGGGGAAAACCTCTCTTGCTTCTGTTCCAAATTGTTCAATTACCTCAAATTTCGCTGAGAAATGACCGATTAACAATCTTCCCGCATTTGCTTTTAAAGCAATGGTAGCCGCCTGTTTGCTGGTAGAATGAAAGCGTTCAGTTGCCTTTTCAGTTAAAGCAGCAGGGTAAGTGCTTTCATGATAGATGAGATCTGCATTCTGAACAATTGGCACAAGAGCTTCATCATAGATGGTATCGGCACAAAACGCATAGCTTTTTGGTTTTACGTTTTCATCTGTCAATAGTTCATTTTTTATCATACCTCCAACATTCGTAACAAAATCCTCGCCTTCCTGCAGGCCGGGAAAAGCAGATGTTGGAATATCATAAAAAGATGTTTTTTCAACGTTGATCTTTCTTGGATGTCGTTTTTCTCTTACAAGAAAACCCCAGCACTCAATACGATGTTGAGTTGGGAAACATTCTACCCTATAACTTTTTGCATCAAGCAATAGCCCTGCTTTTTCAATTGCGTGAAAAGTAAATGAAAATGGTAATGATGTATTAGAAATGCGGAACTGTAAGTTGATCACCTCAATTAACGCTGCCGGTCCGTACACATGCAATGGTTGTATTCGACCAAGTAAGGCAAAGCTGTTGAGCAGGCCAATTAACCCGAAATAATGATCGCCATGCAAATGCGAAATGAAAATATGATTGATACGGCTGCGTTTGATACGATAGTTGAGGATCTGGATCTGGCTTCCCTCTCCACAATCAAACATCAGCAGATCGTCGGCAGTAGTAATAATTTGAGCGGTAGGGTGTCTGCCGAAAGCGGGTATAGCAGAGTTATTTCCAAGTATGGTTACAGCCAGCATGAAGGCAATTGGTTTTAGTTGTTGGTGATGTTTTGTTTAAGATAGGTTCTTTATTCATCTTCAAAAAGTTCACGTTCAATTTCTTCCATTTGCACAATATCCCATGCTTCACTTTCTGTTGCTGTATAATTGAGTAAGTCAAGAATCTCAACTTTTTCAAGGAACTCTTCCAGTTCAGGTTTCATTTCACAAATGACAAAGGATAATTCAAGATCATAGAATTCCTGTTGACTATTTAAAATAATTTTAGCCACCTGTTCGTCCATATTTGTCACATGGCTAAGGTTAAGGATCACATTTTTGACTTCCTTTTCTCGGCAGGTAAGCAACAATTGGCTGATTTCGGCTGTCATATTTTCCGAAAGTGTGGTTTCCATGGGTGTCAGCACATGAAATTTTTCCTTGGTATCAATTTTGACATTCATAGTATTATTAACAGATAGTGTGTAACTTATAGTAAACTTCAGTCAAAATTATTCGTTATAATTGTAAAAACCGAATATCCATCTATGGATCATAATTTTTCAACCCAAGTAAAAGAAATCATTTCGTTCAGCAGGGAAGAAGCGTTGAGGCTTGGAAATGATTTTATCGGAACTGAACATCTCGTATTAGGGATGATCAGGGAAGGAGAAAACACTGCCATCAAAGTATTAAAAAATCTGCATGTTGATCTTTACGAGCTGCGAAAGGAAATTGAATTGGCAGTAAAGGATAAAACCGGAAAGAATATTGCCAATATCAACAGCTTGCCTTTAACAAAACAGGCAGAAAAGGTAATACGTGTAACTGTGCTTGAAGCAAAAGCACTTAAAAGTCCGCAGGTGGAAACAGAGCACCTGATGTTATCAATATTAAAAAACAAAGAAAATATTGCTACTCAGATTTTAAACCAGTTTGAAATTGATTACGATATTTTCAGAAATGAATTAGGTATGGTAAAATCAAACGAACCCCGTGCCGAGTATGATGATCCCGGCGAAGAAGACTTTGATGATGAAAAATCGAAGTACTCACAATCACGTTCTAAACAACAGGCCGGTGCAAAAAGTAAAACACCCGTGCTTGATAATTTCGGAAGAGATATTACACGTTTAGCCGAGAACGGATCCTTAGATCCGATTGTTGGTCGTGAAAACGAAATTGAACGTGTATCACAAATCCTCTCCCGCAGGAAAAAGAACAATCCTATTTTAATTGGTGAACCTGGTGTTGGTAAAACCGCCATTGTTGAAGGTCTTGCACTTCGTATCGTACAGCGTAAGGTTTCACGTGTATTGTATGATAAGCGTGTTGTATCGCTTGATCTTGCTGCATTGGTCGCAGGTACAAAATATCGTGGCCAGTTCGAAGAGCGTATGAAAGCAATCATGAATGAATTGGAGAAGAACAGAGATGTTATTCTTTTCATTGATGAAATTCATACAATTGTTGGAGCGGGTGGTGCAAGTGGCTCACTGGATGCTTCAAACATTTTTAAACCGGCATTGTCAAGAGGCGAGCTGCAATGTATTGGAGCTTCTACACTTGATGAGTATAGAATGTACATTGAAAAAGATGGTGCATTAGATCGTCGTTTTCAGAAAGTAATTATCGATCCTCCAAGCATTGATGAAACAATTCAGATACTTCATAACATCAAATCGAAATATGAAGAGTTCCACAATGTTGCCTACAACGATGAAGCAATCAATGCATGTGTGAAACTGAGTGATCGTTACATGACAGATCGTTTATTGCCAGACAAAGCAATTGATGTACTTGATGAAGTTGGTGCAAGAGTGCATTTGAAGAATATCAATGTGCCACAGGAAATTCTTGATCTGGAGAAAAAGATCGAAGACATCAAACAAGAGAAGAATAAAGTGGTAAAGAGCCAACGTTTTGAAGAAGCAGCATCACTTCGTGATACTGAAAAGCGTTTGGGCGAAGAATTAGAAAAAGCAAAAGCCAAGTGGGAAGAAGAAAGTAAGCATAAACGTTACCCCATCGATGAAGAAGCTATTGCTGAGGTAGTGAGCATGATGACAGGCATTCCTGTGAAACGTATGGTGCAGGCTGAAACTGATAAGCTCCGCCGTATGGCAGATGATCTGCAAGGTGCAGTAATTGGCCAGGATGAAGCAATCAGCAAAGTTGTTAAAGCAATTCAACGTAACAGGGTAGGGTTAAAAGATCCTAAGAAGCCGATCGGTACATTTATCTTCCTAGGGCCTACAGGTGTTGGTAAAACTGAATTGGCCCGTGCTTTAGCACGTTACATGTTTGATAGTGATGATGCACTTATTCGCATTGATATGAGTGAGTACATGGAAAAATTCACTGTGAGCCGTTTAATTGGTGCGCCTCCCGGCTATGTTGGTTATGAAGAAGGTGGCCAGTTGACTGAGCGTGTACGTCGTAAGCCTTACTCAGTAGTGTTGTTAGATGAAATTGAAAAAGCGCACCCGGATATTTATAATATTCTGTTGCAGGTGCTGGATGATGGACAATTAACTGATGGCCTTGGTCGTAAAGTTGATTTCAAGAACACACTCATCATCATGACATCAAATATTGGTGTACGCCAGCTGAAAGATTTTGGTGAAGGTGTAGGTTTTGCAACAGCAACACGTATGCAGAATGCTGAGGAGAATAACAAGGCGGTGATTGAAAAAGCCCTGAAGAAAACATTCTCTCCTGAGTTCCTGAACAGGATCGATGATGTGATGATCTTCAATTCGCTCACCAGAGATCATATCTTCCGCATCATAGATATTCTGATGAAGGGAGTAAGTGCAAGGTTGAAAAATCTCGGATTTGCACTGGAGCTTACAGCAGAAGCGAAGGAATTCATCTCTGATAAAGGGTATGACTCACAGTTTGGTGCCCGTCCTCTACATCGTGCTATTCAAAAATATCTTGAAGATCCGTTAGCAGAAGAGATCTTGAATATGAATATCAAAGATGGCGATGTACTGATTGCTGATCTTGATAAAGAGAACCAGAAGATAAAATTCTCTTTTAAGGAAAAGGCAAAAAAACCTGCAAAATCATCAGAAGCATAAAGAAACAGAATGCTGAATATTTCAAACCCCGCTATTGCAGCGGGGTTTTTAATTAGTTTTGCCTCGTGGAAAAAAATAAGAAAATTACGATAGCTATCGATGGATGGTCGAGCTGTGGGAAAAGTACATTGGCAAAGCAATTGTCGAAAGAGTTGGGATATATATATATCGACAGCGGAGCCATGTATCGTGCCATTACACTTTATTTTCTGCGCAATCATATCGACTGGACAAATGAGCCGGAAGTAGATGAGGCGCTGTCCAATATTACCCTCGAGTTCAGGTCAAATAATAAAACAGGTGATTCAGAGATTTACCTCAATGAGGAAAATGTAGAGTATGTGATCCGTGATCTGGTTGTAGCTGAAAAGGTGAGTGAAGTTGCGGCTATAAAGGCAGTTCGTTCATTTGCCGTGGCCCAACAGCAGAAAATGGGAGCAGAAAAGGGTATTATCATGGATGGCCGGGATATTGGCACCACTGTTTTCCCGAATGCAGAATTGAAAATTTTTATGACAGCTGATAATGCCATCAGGGTTGAGCGACGTTTTAAAGAGCTTTACGAGAAGAATCCTAACATCACAATTGAAGAGGTAAAGGCAAATCTGGAGATGAGAGACTACATAGATTCACACAGAGAAGTAAGCCCGCTTCAAAAAGCAGCCGATGCTGTAGTTATTGACAACAGCGATCTTACGCAAGCTCAACAGCTGCAAATGGCGCTTAAGTATGTAAGGATGAAGCAGTAACAGATTGCATTCCAAAAAGTATTTTCAAATTTTTTTTAAAAAAGCTTTGCATTTTCAAAACCTACGTATATCTTCGCTCTATCATTAATCCTTCTATCCGAAGAACTCCCCTTAAATCCGTTCATCCGAACAATCCAATTTTTCTCTTTTAGAACTTAATTTCTGGTTATACTGTCCATCTTCCTGTGATGAGCTATGTCGTTTTACGACACAGTAATCACTATATCCTCCATTGAATTGCTTTTTCAAAAGGTGTCCTTTGAACCGCCAATCTATTTTTTTACCTCTAAACCTTTTTTATGAAAAAGTTTTTACTCTCTTCGGCTTTAATGATGTTAGTTATGGGTGCATTTGCCCAAACAGCTTGTCCTACAAATGCAAAACGAAACAACGGTAATGCTTGTCAAGGCGGCGGAACCGGTGGTGGTATAGAAGTTGAATTTCCTGTTGATCCTGACAATAAGTTGCAGATCGTGGCAATTCTTACGTCTCAAGGTTCTGCAACTGTTATTGAGGCTTCAAAAGTTGAGTCACAACGTGCCGGCAAGTGGTTTATTGATTGGTGTTTTGAAACTGATAATATTGGTGCCGTTGTACAAGGAAGTGTGCAATACCAATTTTACCTCGATCAAAATGGTAATGGCCAGCAAGATCTGTTGAATGGCGAGCCTGTAATTGGCGAAGAAACTTTCCTTTGCACTCAGTCAACTCTTCCAGTAACACTTGCAAATTTTAATGCAGTTCAACGTAGCAGCAAAGTAAACCTTACATGGGAAACTTTGTTTGAATTAAATAACGATGGTTTTGAAATTGAGCGTCGCATCGGTAGTGGTGCTTATCAAAAAATTGCTTTCGTTGATTCAAAAGCTCCAGGTGGTAATGGTGATGCATTCTCTTATAGCTTCGAAGATGCTACAAACCTTCCAAAGGGTGTAACATACTATCGTCTGCGCCAGGTTGACCTCGATGGTCGTGCAACTTACAGCGAAATCAAAGCAGTAAGAACTGGTAATGGCACAATCATTCTCTCAGTATATCCTAACCCAAGTCGTGGAACAACAAATGTTGCTCTTCCTTCAGGTGTTGGAACATATGACGTATCAGTTGATGACTTTACAGGAAAATCAGTTCAGCGTTTCAGCGGTCTTACTTCAAGTAATCTCCAGTTGAATAATCTGAAACCAGGTATGTACATGCTGCGTGTAAGCATTCGTGCAACTGGTGAAACCATCACAGAAAGAATTGCGGTGCAATAAAATACGGGACAGGAAAAACCAGATAAGATCAAGACAAATGAAAACCTCACGCAAGTGAGGTTTTCTTTTTTTATTTAAAAAAATAATACAGTTTGCTTGCATATATAAATTATCAACTTTATTTTTATACTCTAATCTATTCTCCATCCTACGAACACCTGGTTTCTTTAACTCCAAGTTTCCAATACGAATTTTATTTAATTGCTAACTCCAAGCTTCCTTTGAATTATCTGATTTTGTTCAGATAAATTTCTATTCACCTATATCCCATTGATCAACTTTTTCAACAGGTGTCCTTGTGAAACCCCTCTGATTTTTTAACCTCAAAAACCTTTGTATGAAAAAGTTTTTACTTCTCCCTTTTGTAATTTTTATTGGATTTGTTAATCACTTGTATGCCCAGTGTACAGTAAACCAGGTCTTTTTAAGCAACGTTGTGCAAACACAAAACGGGCTTAATGTAGATGTAACAATGGATATACAATTTACTGCTTCTACGAACGGCGGTAATAAGCAGGTTTTTTTCCATGTATGGAAAGAAAGCCAGTACCCGGCAGCAACAATGCACCCCAATCCTTTTAATTGTACAGGAAACCAAAGTGTAGCTCCTGCTCCTGCAAAAGTTAACAGTGGTCAAAACCTGATCGATATTCTTGACAATGCATTTTTGAATTTCGGGTTCAATGTAAATGCAATTTCAACTTTTCCTGCTTTCTCAAACGTTGGTATTACTGCAAATTATAGCGCTTATGATGCAAACGTTACGCTGAATTCGGCCGGAGCAACAATTTCAAAAGAAGCGGCAGGGACAGATGTAGATATTATAAGAATAAAAAACCTGACGTTTACAATTCCTAACTATACTGTTGGTGCTTTTTTACAGGTTCGTGCATTTAACTGGGCTACTAATGGCACAGGAGGCAAGCCACAGTGCTGGGGTTGTGGTCAGGCATTTACAATTGGCGATCCTGTTATTTCCGGTAGCATATCATGTGCTCAACCTGGTGGAGGAACACAGCCTACTTATAATTTATTTATCGATAGCAAGTATGACGATCCGGCTATTGCAGGAATCCAAACCATTACTGGTAAATATGTTTTATATTCTGATGTACTTGTTGATGGGTTAACAAACGATGATGTATTGATTAAGGATACTGTATATTTTTCAACATCAACAGTAGGGGTACCATTTGGGTTCAATAGCAGGTATGAAATACTTGGTGGAGCCTTTGATTTTACGTTTTTGCCTGGCGATCCCAAGTCTTCAAAACCAGTACTTGCAAAAGTAATTATTACAACAACAGGTTATTTAGGTGCGGGCTCTCTCGGATCGCTGACAAATCAATGCGGTGTACTTCCTGTTTCGTTTAAATCATTCAATGCCACACAAAGAAATAATAAAGCATTCCTGACATGGGAAACTGATCAGGAAAATAACAACGACGGATTTGAAGTTGAAAGACGTTCTGCTGGTAACAGTCAGTACCAAAAGATCGGGTTTGTTGATTCAAAAGCTCCTGGTGGAACAGGCGCTGCGTATTCATACAGTTTTGATGATAACCAATCGTTGGCAAAAGGTGTAACCTATTATCGTTTGCGCCAGGTTGATCTGGATGGTCGTGCTACTTACAGTGAAGTAAAAGCAGTGCGTACAGGAAATGGTGGGTTACTTACCATTTCTATCTATCCAAATCCAAACCGTGGTGCCGCTAATGTAACGATTCCTGAAAGTGCCGGAAAGATGGATGTATCATTAGATGATTACACAGGCAAATCAATTCAACGTTGGAGCGGTATAAGTGTCCGCAATCTTCAATTGAATAACATGCGACCAGGTATTTACATGCTTCGTATAAATTTCCGTGAAACAGGTGAAACCATAACTGAGCGGATTATTGTTCAATAAACTTTCTTTGGACAGGAAAAACCAGATAAAACCGAAGAGAAGAGGCCTCCGAAAGGAGGCTTCTTTATTTTATATAATCAGATGATCACAATCAGCCGGTTCTTATTTTCTTCCAATCCGTGTCATTGTTTTTATCTACCAGCTGTAAGTATCTTTCGCTAAATTAAACTACATGGAATATTTATCATTATTTGATGCTGCTCTTTAATCTTCAGCCAGCTCAACAATGAACGGCATCAACTGGCAGAGAGCCGGGCTGAAAATTGTTCATTTCTCAATTTGTATTTTATGAAAAAGTATTTACTCCTGTTATCAGTAGGGATATTTCTTTCAGCTTATAACATTCTACTTGCACAATGCAATGTTACAAACGTAATCGTAAGTAATATTCGAACTTCTCCATCTGGTCCTGATAGTTTGTTGTATACCATCGATCTTCAATTTAATGCTACTGTAAATGGCGGCAATAAAGATGTATGGCTTCATATGTGGAGGGAAGCTGATTATCCTGTTACAGCTATGCAACGATATAATTGCACAGGTCAGCAAAGTACCGGGCCGGCACCTTCTACTTTTACAGATGCGAATAACAACCTTGACGTATTAGATAAAGCATTTCTTACTTTCGGGTTTGATGATAACGCAATCAATACGAACGTTCCGGGAACAGCAGGAATTTTTACCAATTACCATTATGATCCTGCAGTTACACCTAACTATTCCGGAGCTACTATTTATAGAATTGCACATAGTACCGATCCTAATGTGGACCATGTTTATATTCAGGATCTGTCATTTAAAGTTAGTAACACTGCACTTGATTTTTTACAGGTTCGGGCATTCAGCTGGTCAACTGTAGGAGATCAACGTCCGCAATGTTGGGGTTGTGGTGAAACATTTGTTGTGGGTGACCCAACTGTATCAGGTTCTGTTAACTGCACAGCTACCAGAACATATAACTTAAATATCCAAAGTAAATTTGACGATGTAACTGTTCCTGGTATTGAAACTATTTCAGGCTACTATCGTTTGTATATTGATGTAGACAGAAGTGGAGCAATTAATGAAGGCATTGACATTCTTGCGCAAACAACCACAAATTTCAATACAGGGTTTGTTCCAGGTACAGTTCTTCCCGGATTCAAAAGTGCTTATGTAGGGTCAGTACTGGCGTTCAATAACTATACATTTCAAAATGGCGACACTAACTCGAATAAGCCGTTGATTGCATTGGTAAATATTACCACTCCGGGTTACCTTGGAGCCGGTGCAACAGGCATTCTGAATAATCCCTGTACAGTGTTGCCGGTTGAGATGTTGGATTTTAAAGCGCAGCGTGTGTTTAACAATGTAAACCTCACTTGGGAAACTGCTCAGGAATTTAATTTCAGCGGGTTTGATGTGCAACGAAAAATTGGTAAGGGTTCATATACAAGTATTGGATTTGTAACAGCTAAAGCAAATGAAGGTAATGGTGCTGTTTACAGTTTTACCGATGCTGATCTTGCTTCCGGAACGAATGTATTGTATCGCTTGCGCATTGTAGATAAAGATGGAGCTTACAGTTACAGCGATATCAGAGCTATTCGTAATAACGCTCAAAAAATTGATGTATCTGTTTATCCTAATCCATGCAACGGGTTCTTTGCCATTGCTGTTCCTGCAGATGCGGGATTGTATGATGTAATATTAACTGATGTAACAGGAAAGACTTTAAGATCAATGAACGGCTTGCGCAATCAGTCATTACAAATAAATAATCTTAATCCAGGGATATATATTATCAAGATATGGTTCCGTGAAACTGGCGAAACTATTACAGAAAGAATAGTTGTAAAATAAGAGAGGCGGGTATTGATAACAGCAGCGGGGCTCTAAGAGCCCCGCTTTTTATTGGTAAGTTTCTTTTAGCTGTTGAAATGAATCGGCCGCATTGCATATTACAGCAAGTTTATCCATCACCGCTTCCACCAATGAATCAGGACAGGACGCTCCGCTGCTGACAAGAATTTTAACCGGTCGTTTTGCAGGCAAAAAATCTTTCGTTACATATTCCTTCTTATCATGAAAATTGAAATGCATGATCTCGGTTTCAGAAAGAATCTTATCAGTACTGTTAATAAAATAAGTCGGAAGTTTTTCTTCGCATAACTCAACTAAATGAGTTGTGTTTGAACTGTTATATCCGCCAACAATCACCGCAATATCAGCGTCTGTTTCCAGCATACCTGTTATAGCAGTCTGGTTATCGTTGGTAGCATAACAAAGTGTATCTCTTGTATCAGCAAATCGTTCACCTATGTTTTGTGCATTTAAATTGTAATGCTTCATCACCAGCGATTTCAAATATTCTGCTATTGCCTGTGTATCGCTGGCAAGTTGTGTAGTTTGATTTACTACGCCAAACCGTTCAAGGTCTGTTGTAATATCAAACCCATTTGAATAAAGTCCTTTAAACTCTTCATAGAACTGTTCAGCTGGTTTTTCGCCAATGATATATTTTCCCAGCTCAATGGTTTCTTTCATATCATTCACGATCACAGTAGGCGTGTGCGAACTTGCATGCGAAAATGTTGCTCTTGTTTCTTCGTGTTTTGGTTTGCCGTGTACAACAATTGAATAACCTTTTGCAGCGATCTGTTCGCTTCGGTTCCATACTTTTTCTACAAACGGACAAGTAGTATTATATTTTTCTGTTGCAATACCTTTTGCGTTCAACATCTCTTCAATATCAAGCGTTGTACCAAATGCAGGAATGATCACAACATCATCACTCCTGATCTCATCGAAAGGAATAATTTGTTTACCATAAGTGTCTTGCAGAAACTGCACTCCACGTTCAATAAGTGTTGCATTCACCTGCGGATTGTGAATCATCTCACTCAAGAGGAAAATGCGTTTGCCTTTGTTTTCTTCAATTGTTTTAAAAGCAATTTCAATTGCATTTTCTACACCATAACAAAAACCGAAATGGCGGGCAAGATAAAACTGAATCGGACCCAGATCAAGCAGGGTAGGCGAGAAATCCTTTTTTAGTTTGTCTTGCTCTTTTCGTTTTGCCTTTATTGCTGTAATAAGATCGCTACGGTAGATATTTGGTACTTCAAACTTTTTCATGTCGTTTTATAACAGTTGCAAAGGTACAAGGTTTACCAGTGGATGACAGTATTTTGCCCAAGGTTTGATTTTCTATTGCTTACTAAAGGCTGTTTGCTGATTGGTTCGTATCATTGAGGCGAATTATAACTACTATGTCCACTGAATTCAGGCCCGCAGCTTGGGTAAGCTCCACGAATATTTATGAGGTGAATCTTCGTCAATACACGGCTGAAGGTACTTTTCTTGCATTTTCAAAACATCTTACGAGATTAAAAGATATGGGTGTTGAAGTGATCTGGTTCATGCCGGTAACACCAATATCTGTCAGGAACAGGAAGGGAACGCTTGGAAGCTACTATGCCTGCTCCAGTTACGTTGATACAAATCCTGAATTTGGAACGGTAGATGAATTTAAAGCATTGGTGAAATCGATTCATGCATTGGGAATGAAGGTGATCATTGATTGGGTGGCTAACCACACAGGATGGGATCATGAGTGGACAATTTCGCATCCGGATTATTATACACAGGATCATGAAGGCAACTTTAAACCACCTGTTGAGAATTGGGAAGATGTGATTCATCTCAACTTCTATAATGCTGCATTGCGCAGAGCCATGATCGACGCAATGAAGTTCTGGGTGAATGATTGCGGTATTGATGGTTTCCGTTGCGATATGGCCATGCTGGTTCCTGTTGATTTTTGGAAAGAAGCAAGAACCGAGTTAGATCAACTCCGCACCCTTTTCTGGTTAGGTGAATTTGATCAATGGAATGATGAAGCTTATGCGCATGTATTCGACATGAGTTACACCTGGCATTGGATGCATATATCAGAAGAATTTTACAAGAAACATCGGCGTATGGTTGAACTGGATAAAGCACTTACCGGTTATAAACAGAAACAACCTTCACATCACCTGCATTCTTTTTTCACCAGCAACCATGATGAGAACAGCTGGAATGGCTCTGAATATGAAAAGTATGGTGCAATGGCATTGCCCCTGGCCGTATTCAGTTGTACATGGAATGGCGTTCCGTTGTTATACAGCGGACAGGAATTACCCAACAATAAACGTCTTGCATTTTTCGATAAGGATGAAATTGAGTGGACTGATCAACCGGTGTTACATACATTCTATCGCAAATTGCTTGGACTGCGTAAAGACTATCCGTCTTTATTAGGTTATGATGAACATAATATCAGTTGGCGAATTGCTACCGATCATCCTGATGACGTGTTTTGTTTTGTAAGAAAGAATAAAGAAAAAGAATTATTGGTGTTGCTGAATTTTTCAGAGAAGCCTGTTAACCTCATTTTGCATGATCTGCGTGTACGAGGTGAATTCAGCGATATCTTTTCAACCGATAAAAAAGATGCAGCAGATACATTTACCCTTGAACCCTGGGGATATAAAGTAATGATCAAATAAAAAAATCCCTCGTTTTAAACGAGGGATTTTTTTTATGAGTTATCTGCGTTTTAATTATGGCTCATTACGCAGATCGTTAATTGCATATTGGTACACACCTTCATAGCCGGGATAAATACCTTCAATGATGATGCTGTTACCTGCGTTATCAATTGCTTTTTTGAGATCATCTACAGACTTGACAGCTTTGCCGCCTGCACGAACAATAATAAATCCTTTTTTGATCGTTGTTTGTTCTGCAATTAAACCATCACTTAAAGCCTGCACAACCACACCACCTTCAACACCATACTCTTTTGCTTTCTTAGCATCGAGTGTAGATAAATCTGCACCTAAACGATCAATTGCAGATGTTTTAACGATCTCTGTATTACCGCTGCTGTTCTTTAATGTAAGTACAGCTGTTCCTTCTTTACCATTTCTCAGGTAAGTAACATTTATTTTCTGACCAGGACGATAGCTCGCCACAGTACCGGTTAATTCATACCAAGTAGCAACTGTCTTGTTATCAAGTTTAATGATCTTATCACCTTTCTTTAAACCTGCATCTTCAGCTGCACTGTTGCTCATTACTTCACCTACAACAACACCATCGCCTTCCTTAATTTGTGAGTCAGTATTTTCATCAGCATTTGCTTCAGGACGTATACCAAGAAATGCACGTTGTACAGTACCGAACTTAATTAAGTCATCAACAACTTTCTTTACAATGTTTACAGGAATTGCGTATGAATAACCTGCGTATGTTCCGGTTGGTGAAGCAATGGCTGCGTTAATACCGATCAATTGACCGCTTGTATTTACCAATGCACCACCACTGTTTCCCTGGTTTACTGCAGCATCGGTTTGAATAAAGCTTTCAACCACATTTGCATTACGTCCTGCTTTACGTTGATTGATACCAAGGAAACGATATTTGGCACTAACGATACCTGCAGTAACAGTAGTTTCCAATGTCAATGGATAACCAACTGCTAATACCCATTGACCAAGCTTCACTTCATCAGAATTTCCATACAACAAGTAAGGGAAACCTGAGCCTTCAATTTTTACAACAGCAAGATCAGTGTTTGCATCTGTTGCTATTACTTTTGCTTTGTATTGTTTTTTGTTATGTAGTGTAACAGTTACTTCATCGGCACCGTCAACTACGTGGTTGTTGGTAACAATATATCCATCTGCAGAAATAAACACACCACTGCCACTTGCCATTTGCGGACGGTTGCTTTGAGGACCTCCGAAGAAATCATCAAAAAATTCATCGCCGAAAATATCTCCAAACGGACTGCGGCGTTTTGTGTTGTTTGTTTGTGTAGGATTAGTTTTTGTTTTGATATGCACTACTCCTGCAACAGTAGAGTTTGCTGCCGCTTCAAAATCAACAGGGCCAGGTGTACCGCCACCATCAAACAAACCTGCATAGTTAACAGGTAACTGGCCTTGACTTTGGGCAACAGAGTTACTCTTGTTGAGTTTTGCATAGAGGAAAACACTTGAGAGAGCTGTAACGGCACTCACAAGTACGGTTACCAGAATGTGTTTTGCTTTCATGTTTATACTTCGTTTTTGTTTTTAATTATCAAAGGATGTGCCTTTCGGTTTGTAAAATAACAAAGCTGACATCATTTCAGATCTACCAAGAAGCCACATTTAACAAACAGTTATGAAGACCTTCGTAGTTATGCTAAAGTTACAGATTTCTTACCTCTGTGTTGTATTAGAAACGTGAAACCTGCTCTCATTTAACGTTACGTTCTGTCATTTGGTATTATTGTAATGACGAAGGCGGACACAAAAAATCCCGTTGGAAAACCAACGGGATATGGAATAAGCAATTAGGTTATTAATTATGGGAAAATGCCAAGCTCAGCATAGCTGGTGGCTACTTTATTGATGGCAACCACATAGGCAGCAGTACGCATGTCAGGAATTGAAGGGTTTTGTTTCCAGCAATCCATCACTTCATTTACAGCTGTGATCATGGTTTCTTCCAATCCGCTATAAACAAGATCCACTTCATCAGGACCATGTGTGATAATATCTCTATGTTCTTTCTTAACTTTTTTGCCACTCAGGAATTCCATCTGACCAAGAATATTGGTGTTCAGGTTTTCAGTGAAACGTTTTTCCAAACGGCCATAGCGAACATGGCTCAGGTTTTTCAACCATTCGAAATAAGACACTGTCACACCGCCGGCATTCAGGAACATATCGGGTACAACCAACACTCCTTTGGTTGCAAAAATTTCATCGGCTTCAGGAGTCAAAGGTCCGTTGGCTGCCTCGCCAATGATCTTTGCTTTAACACGTGGAGCATTTTCACCATTGATTACATTTTCCAAAGCCGCAGGAATCAGGATATCACATTCCAATTCCAAAGCATCAGTTGTATTTGTAATGGTAGTAGCACCGGGGAAATTAACGATCGATCCAGTCTTTTTTCTAAACTCAATCAATTCATCTTCATGCAAACCTTCAGGATTAAATACAGCACCATCATGTTCTGAAATAGCGATGATCTTTGCGCCATTCTCCCTGAAAAATTTAGCTGTGTGATAGCCTACGTTTCCAATACCTTGTACAACTACACGCTTGCCTTCAACACCTGTTGTTAAGCCAAGTTTGCTCATCACTTCAGGCATGTTGCAAACTTCACGTATGCCGTAAAAAACTCCAAGACCGGTTGCTTCACGACGGCCTCTTACACCACCTTGTGTAACAGGCTTACCTGTAACACAACCGGCAGCATCAATTTCTCCGGGGCGAAGCGATGCATAGGTATCAACGATCCAGGCCATTTCACGTTCTCCTGTACCATAGTCAGGAGCAGGAACATCGATACCGGGGCCAATGAAATTTTTCTTTACCAGTTCAGATGTATAACGGCGTGTGATCTTTTCGAGTTCATAAGGAGTGTGGTTGCGTGGATTGATCTTGATACCACCTTTTGCACCACCGAACGGAACGTTTACAATGGCACACTTGTAGGTCATTAAAGATGCAAGCGCCATAACCTCATCCTGGTTCACTTCTTCACTAAAACGGATACCACCTTTACAAGGTGATTTGTGTTGAGAGTGTTGCACACGGTAAGCTTCAATTACCTCAATGCTTCCATCGTCCATTTTAACGGGGAAACGCATTTGGTAAACACTGTTACATTGTTTGATCTGTTCCAGGATACCCTTATCCCATTTTGTAAAAGCTGCAGCTTTATCAAAGCTCTGTTCTACTGCACCGAAGAAACTGTAATTCGTAGTTGACATACAATCGTTTTTTTAATTTAATATATAGCAAGCGTTAATCTTTCTGTTGCTTTTCAAGTTTGCTGAGTTTCCTGTCGATACGAAACACATAACCAATAAGACCAAATAAGATGATGAGACAAACCACCACCACTACATAAATCTTTCCATTACTGCGCATGGAATCAGCCATTTCGGGTTGCTCGGTTTGAGCAGCTGCAGTAAATAAGATCAACAGGAGGTTGATGGTAAGAAAAAGAATAGTTGCGAAAACTTTGTTCATTACAAAAGTGATTTATCGGCCAATAACCGGGTTCTGATTTTGAGTGTAGTGATCCAGACAGCTAACAATGTCCAACCAATAACCGCAGGATAGAATACAATTCGTAAGCGGCTATCAATATCATTAAAGTTGAGTGCAGGGTTACCGCTGTCGCTGCCGGGAGCGCCTGGGTGTAAACTACCTACTAATCTTGGAATGATCCATATAGTAGGGAAGAGCATAACAAAAGCAAAGACATTATACACCGCCGTTACCCTTGCTTTCTTATCCATATCAGTAAAGCTTCCACGCAATACAAAATAAGCACAGTAGATAAGAATAGCGATACCCGCACCTAAGAGCTTTGGCTCTTTGAGAATATTACTGAGCGATTGACCCTGGTCTGTTACCCAGGTATAATTTGCCCAAACCGCACCTGTGGCATAACCCAGCAAACCAAGGAACGTACCTGT
This sequence comes from Lacibacter sp., assembly GCF_035299325.1. Lineage (GTDB taxonomy): Bacteria > Bacteroidota > Bacteroidia > Chitinophagales > Chitinophagaceae > Lacibacter. The sequence goes on from NZ_DATGWT010000006.1 coordinate 24,118, forward strand.
GCCTGCAAAAGCAGAGGCATAAATGTCGTGCTTGTATTGTTGCTTACTGAGGTATTTTATGCTGTACACGAGGCTTACTCCAAATAAAATCATCATAGCAAACCACATACTTACATGAAAGTAGAGGTTGCGTATTGATTCATTTAAAATAAAAAGACGGGGTACATCCATCAAGAAACCACCAACAATGGTGTAAACGAGTAAAATAACTGACGCTATCTTCCACCAGGATTTATGCATATAATCAGCTTTACAAAACAAACACAAACATTTGTTTTGCTTGTTTAAAGTGCGGCAAAGTTAGTGGTTGAATATTAATCTTTCCACAAAAAGGGAAACAAAATCATGCACAGCGCCAATACCAGTACATCGAGCCCACCCAACAATAAAACCATTTGAAAAACAGCACCTTCTTTAAAAATTTCACCGAAAGCCGACTTGGAAATACGAATCAGTAACAACAGTTGTGGGATAATAACCGGGAAGCCCATAATGACCATGATCGCAGCATTTTGATTCGCCCTTGAAGCAATTGCAGCCATTAATGTAAACACAAGACTCATGCTGATGCCACCAAGTATAGTCATGCCGATGAACTCAACGGCATGTAAAAAAGGGGCACCGAGGAAAAAACTGAATGTGATGAGGCTGAGTACACTCATCACCAGCATCAACAATATATTGTATAACAGCTTGGCAAGAATAAATTCCTGCGCACTGGTAAGTGAATAGTAATAGAGCATGCGGCCACGGCTTTCCTGCAGAAAACTTTTCGCTACTGCATTGATGCTGATGAACAACATATTCACCCAAAACAAAGCATTCCAGGTGCTTCCATCGGGTTCGTTGATGGCCAGGAATAACACATACACCGTGCAGGCGATATATAATACAATGCCATAAAAAGTGTACTGTTGTCTTATTTCAAGCAACAGGTCTTTCTTAAACAGAGCAAGTATTTTTTTGGAAGATGCCAATGTGAACAGGATGGTTTATGAGTTGAAAATTATGATTCTTAGCTTTATTTTTTTCGACTAACTGCTTTTCAAATGGTAGCAATGCCTGCATCTTGGTTCGTACTTGTCTTTTTCGCCCAGAACCACCTGTCCGCCCTCGCTTGAAGTGCGGTAAGAGTAATTCGCAATATTGCCACATACAACGCAGATCGCATGAAGTTTGGTAATATAATCTGCAACAGCAAGCAGGTTGGGCATTTGTCCAAACGGTTGTGCTTTATAATCCATATCAAGACCTGCAACAATTACCCTCGTTCCGCTAAGTGCTAATTTTTCGCACACATTAGTGATCTCCGGATCGAAAAATTGCGCTTCATCAATACCTACTACTTCCACGCCCTGCGCCAGCAATAGTATTTTTTGTGAATTATCGATAGGGGTTGATTGAATGGCGTTCTCATCATGCGATACAATTTTTACATCATCATACCGGACATCAACAGCCGGTTTAAATATTTCCACTTTCAGGTTGGCAATTCGTGCCCGTTTTAAACGGCGGATAAGTTCCTCTGTTTTCCCACTGAACATGGAGCCACAGATCACTTCTATCCAGCCTCTCCGGTCGCCTTTTATATTCGGTTCAATAAACATTATCAATATTTTATGCCAAACTGTTTGTAACTTAACGGCAAATTTCCAATACCGCCAAAAGTAAGCACTATTCATGGAACGAATTGCTTCTCTTATCGAACAATTGCAACAGGCACTTCAACGAAACGCCGATACAGCTCAAATGCTGATACTCACCAATATGCTTCGTGCAGAATTGGAACAGCAATCTCAACAAAAACAAGAAACAGTAGGAAGTAAACGTGTAGCAGTTGTGTTGCCTGCATCACGAGTAACCTCGCCTGCACAGGCTTCCCTCGAACCTGTTATAGCGACAAGACTTGTTCCACCGTCAGTAGTTAAAGATGAAGAGAAACCGGTAGAAAAAATTCTGGAAGTATTACAAATCGATGAAAGCGAAGTAGAAGCTGAACTCGAAGAAATACGTCAGAAGGCAGAGTTTGCAAAAAAGGTAGAAGCGCAGCAACATCAACATAAGCCGGTTTTATTGTTTGATGAAGAACCGGAGATTCCCACACTTATTCATCAACCCAACTACATTGAGCCTAAGAAACCTGCAGTCGCTTCAAAAGAAGTGAATGAGATGAACAACGGCAAACAGTTGTCGCTTAACGAACAACTGGGTGAACATAAAACGGAAGTAGCACACAAACTCAACGAAGGATCATCTATTAAAGATTTGAAAAAAGCAATCGGCATAAATGATCGTTTTGTATTCATCAACGAACTCTTCCGTGGTGATGAAGTGATGTACGAACGTAGCATTAAAACCATCAATAATTTTTCTATTTATCCCGAAGCTCAATACTGGATGGAGCGTGAATTGAAAATTAAACTGGGTTGGGATAATGATCGTCCTGCAACACAGGAGTTTTATGCGTTGGTTAAAAGACGTTTTTCCTGAAGCCAGTTGAGTATGACTGTGGTTGCTCCCGCATTTTCTTTCACATAGTTTTTTGCAATTGTTCCTGCTGCCGAAATATCAATTTGCAACATAATTTCTTTTAAATCTTCAGCATTATTGACTGTAAAACTTCCGCCGATTTTTTTCAAGTCCATACTTTCTTTGAACTTTTCGAAATTTGGTCCGGTAATAACAGGGTTGCCGTACACAGCAGCTTCTAAAATATTATGATGGCCACTTTTATTGAAACCGCCGCCAACATAACAAACCGATCCGTATTTGTACAAACGGGATAGGTAGCCGATGTTATCGATGATTAATGCTCGGTGAGTAGTGAGTGGTGAATCGTTAGTGGTGAGATCGGAAAAGGTTACAGCGTTTGCAAATAACTCTTTTAGTCGATTGATATTTTCTGTTTTGATTTCATGTGGTGCAATGATGAGTTTATACTTATTATTCGCTTTCATCCAATCAGCAATAATGTTTTCATCCTCGGCCCATGTACTTCCTGCCACCATAACAAAATCAGTTCCGCAAAACGCATCAGCAATTTCTATGGGTTTCCATTGTTCAGCCGCAGTTATTACACGATCGAAACGGGTATCACCGGCCACGGTTGTTTTATTGCCCAACCCAATTCCATCTAACAATTCTTTTGAAGCCGCATTTTGTACAAACAAGTGCGAAAACTGTTGAAGCATGTTTCTGTTAAAACCTCCCCACCATTGAAAAAATGCCTGCGAAGGACGAAAGATTCCCGACACCAGAATGGTTTCGATCTTTCTATTGTTCAACTCAGAAAGGTAGTAATGCCAAAACTCATACTTCACAAAAATGGCCAGCTTCGGATTAACAATATCAAGAAAGTCATTTGCATTCCCAGCTGAATCGAACGGCAGGTACATTACATGATCCGCACCCATGTAATTCTTCCTTATTTCATACCCTGAAGGAGAGAAGAACGTAAGAAGGATCTTGGAATTTGGATATTGGCTTTTGATCACCTCAATGATTGGTCTTCCCTGCTCAAATTCGCCCAACGAAGCACAATGCATCCAAACAACAAAATCACCCGGCTTTTTTGTCCAGTTAGTAGTTAATTCCTGCTGCCAGTTTTTCCGGCCATCAACCCATTTCCTGGCTTTTGGGTTCCAGTTGGCGGCAAATCCTATTGCTGTTTTATAAACAACCCGAAATATGTTGTAAAAGAAGATCATGCGCCACAAATCTAAGAGGAAAGGAATGGATCGTAAAAACTTAACGCTTTCCTCCTGTGTTTCAGAGGCTAAACGCCTTTTTTGCCGTACTTTCGCCACCGTTTAAACAAGCTTATTTATGCGACCTATACAGATGGTTGATCTTAAGCAGCAATACCTTGCAATTAAGCAGGAGGTTGACGCTGCCGTTCTCGATGTACTTGACAGTTCAGCTTTTATTAATGGTAAACCCGTGCAGGAGCTGGCCAGCGATCTGAGCCAATACCTCGGATCAAAACACACCATTCCATGTGCCAACGGAACCGATGCATTGCAGATTGCCATGATGGCGCTCAACCTGCAACCGGGTGATGAAGTGATTACTGCTTCATTTACGTACATCGCAACTGTTGAAGTGGTAGCTCTGCTGCGTTTGAAGCCAGTGTTTGTAGAAGTTGATCCGAAAACCTTCTGTATCGATCCGGAAGCGATCCGCAAAGCCATTACACCAAAAACAAAAGCGATTGTTCCGGTTCACTTGTATGGTCACGCTGCCAATATGGATGAGATCATGAAGATTGCTGCAGAACATAACCTGTATGTAATTGAGGATAATGCGCAGGCCATTGGTGCAGATTATATTTATCCCGATGGCACAAAAAAGAAAACAGGTTCAATTGGTACCATTGGTTGCACATCATTCTTCCCATCTAAAAATTTAGGTTGTTATGGTGATGGTGGTGCGATGTTTACCAACGATGATGCTTTGGCTGATCAGTTGAAGATGGTTGCGAATCACGGGCAAAAAGTGCGGTACTACCATGAAGTAGTTGGTTGTAACTCCCGACTTGATACAGTGCAGGCAGCTGTGTTAAAGATCAAACTGAAAAAGCTCGACGAATATATTGCTGCACGTCGGAAGGCTGCGGATTATTATGATGCGGCATTTGCAGGCCATAAAAACATCACTACACCTTATCGTGCGCCGTACAGTAATCATGTGTTTCATCAATACACATTGACGCTCGATGGATTTGATAACGTTGCTGAAGTACGGAACGGATTGAATGCGTATTTAGCCGAACAGAAAATTCCATCTATGATTTATTATCCTGTGCCTGCTCATCGTCAGCAAATGTTTGCTGCGTTTGGTGGTGCCGATTACAATTTACCAATTACTGATTGGTTAACTGATCGTGTAATTTCTTTGCCCATGCATACCGAATTGGAAGAAGAGCAATTGCAATTGATCACAAGCAACGTGTTAGAATACCTTAATACAAAATCATAAACAGAAATTAACAGATGAAAATCGCAGTAGTAGGAACAGGTTATGTAGGTCTCGTAACAGGAACATGTTTTGCAGAAACAGGCAACCAGGTTACCTGTGTTGATATTGATAAATCAAAAGTTGATAAACTTTCAAACGGGCAGATCACTATTTACGAACCCGGACTTGAAAAAATATTTCTCCGTAACCTCAAAGAAGGTCGTTTGCATTTCACCACTAATCTTGCAGAAGGTGTGAAAGATGCTACGATTGTGTTTTTGGCTTTGCCAACACCTCCCGGTGAAGATGGCAGTGCCGATTTGAAATACATTTTAGGTGTGGCCGATGATCTCGGAAAAATTCTGACGGATTACAAAGTAATTGTTGATAAGAGTACCGTGCCTGTTGGTACAGCCGATAAAGTACAGGCAGCAATTGCGAAAAACTTCAAAGGAGCCTTTGCGGTGGTAAGTAACCCAGAGTTTTTGCGTGAAGGTGTGGCGGTAGAAGATTTTATGAAACCTGATCGTGTAGTTGTTGGTACAAGCGATGAGCGTGCAAAAAAGATCATGACAGAATTATATGCACCGTTTGTACGTAGTGGTAATCCAGTAATTTTTATGGACGAGAAAAGTGCGGAGTTGACGAAGTATGCAGCCAACTCTTTTCTTGCTGTCAAGATTTCGTTCATGAATGAAGTAGCAAGGTTGTGTGAATTGCTGGGTGCCGATGTGGATATGGTACGTAAAGGCATTGGCAGTGATGAACGAATTGGTAAACGCTTCCTGTTTCCCGGCATTGGATATGGTGGAAGTTGTTTTCCGAAAGATGTACAGGCATTGGTGAGATCATCCAGCGAAGTGAATTATGATTTTGAAATATTGAATGCCGTGATGAAGGTGAATGAAGAACAGAAATTGTTCCTCATGCCAAAGATCAACTCGTATTTCAATGGTGATTTGAAAGGAAAACGTTTTGCATTGTGGGGCTTGGCCTTTAAACCAAACACCGATGATATCCGTGAAGCACCGGCTTTATACATGATTGATGCATTAACAGAAGCAGGTGCAACAGTACATGCGTACGATCCGGAAGCTATGCCAAATGTAAAACAGGTGGTGGGTGATAAAATTGATTTTGCAGAGAGCCAGTATGATGCATTGGTAAATGCAGATGCATTGATCATCGCAACAGAGTGGAGCGAATTCCGGACCCCTGAGTTTGAAAAAATTTCTTCCATGCTGAAGAACAAAGTGATTTTCGATGGACGTAATGTGTACGACAGAGAGCAAATGAAACAACTTGGTTTCTTCTACGAAAGTGTGGGAAGAGAAGCCGTGAAGTAATTCTGATTAACGAATAGCATAATAACAACATAATGGATCGCAAACGAATTTTAATTACAGGTGCTGCAGGTTTTCTCGGTTCGCATTTATGCGACCGTGCAATCAAAGAAGGTTATCATGTAATTGCAATGGATAATCTCATTACCGGTGATTTGAAAAATATTGAACACCTGTTCAAGCTGGAGCAATTTGAGTTCTATCATCACGATATTACCAAGTTCATTCACATTCCCGGCAAGCTGGATTATATCCTGCACTTTGCATCGCCTGCAAGCCCGATCGATTATTTAAAAATTCCTATCCAGACATTGAAAGTTGGTGCACATGGTACGCACAACTGTTTAGGTTTGGCAAAAGCAAAAGGTGCACGCATTCTTGTTGCTTCAACTTCTGAAGTATATGGTGATCCATTGGTGCATCCTCAAACAGAAGAGTATTGGGGTAATGTAAATCCGGTTGGTCCACGTGGGGTGTACGATGAAGCAAAACGTTTCATGGAAAGTATTACGATGGCGTATAACCGCTTTCATGGTGTTGAGACAAGGATCATCCGCATCTTTAATACCTACGGTCCACGTATGCGACTCAATGATGGTCGTGCATTACCTGCATTTATCGGACAAGCTTTACGTGGTGAAGATTTGACTGTGTTTGGTGATGGTAGTCAAACAAGAAGTTTTTGTTATGTAGATGATTTAGTTGACGGTATTTATCGGTTGCTTATGAGCGATTATGATATGCCTGTGAATATTGGTAACCCAACTGAAATTACATTGAAAGAATTTGCAGAGGAAGTAATCAAGTTGACAGGCACATCACAAAAAATTGTTTACAAAGATTTGCCCGTTGATGATCCGAAACAACGCAAGCCGGATATTACAAAAGCAAAGGCATTGCTTGGTTGGGAGCCAAAAGTAAGTCGTGCAGAAGGATTGAAGATCACCTACGAGTATTTCAAAAATCTTCCGCAAGAAGAGTGGAGCAAATTGCCGAAAGAGTTTGTAAGCATGAAATGATGAGTAATGAGTAATCAGTGATGAGTTTAAATCAGAAATCGAAAATGTATCAATCATTAATTAATAAAGAAAAGAAAGTAGCAGTCGTTGGATTGGGCTATGTGGGATTGCCATTGGCATTGGAACTGGCTGTGCACATGCAGGTGATCGGTTTCGATATCAACAAGAAGCGCATTGAAATGATGCAACGGAATGAAGATCCGAGCAAGGAAGTTGAGGCTGATCGGTTTGCAGGAAAGGATATTGTATTTACAGATGATAGTAATGTATTGAAAGAAGCTTCTTTCTTTATTGTGACTGTGCCAACACCTGTAGATGATCATAAAGTTCCTGATCTTACGCCATTGGAAAAAGCAAGTGAAACGGTGGGTAAGGTGTTGAAGAAAGGTGATTATGTGATTTATGAAAGCACAACCTATCCCGGTTGCACAGAGGAAGATTGTATGCCGATCCTGGAACAGTTTTCCGGTTTAAAAGGAAAAGTTGATTTTAAAATTGGCTACTCACCTGAGCGTATAAATCCGGGAGATAAACATCATACATTAAGTAATACTATCAAGATCGTTTCCGGTTGCGATGATGAATCGTTACAGGAGATTGCTGCGGTGTATGAAAGTGTTGTGACCGTTGGTGTACACCGTGCACCAAACATTAAAGTAGCAGAAGCAGGAAAGATCATTGAAAATGCACAGCGTGATCTGAACATTTCACTAATGAATGAACTCTCGATCATCTTTGATCGTATTGGCATCAACACATTTGATGTGGTGGAAGCGGCAGGAACAAAGTGGAATTTTCATAAATACACTCCGGGCTTAGTTGGTGGGCATTGCATCGGTGTTGATCCGTACTACTTAACCTACAAGGCACAGCAGCTTGGTTATAATTCAAAAGTAATTGCAAGTGGACGTTTTGTAAATGATGAGATGCCACGTTATGTAGCAAAGAAAATTATTCAGCATATTATTAAACATGCGCCGAACCCTGCTACTGCAAAAGTGTTGGTGTTAGGGGCAACGTTTAAAGAAAACGTTTCTGATATCCGTAATTCGAAAGTGGCGGATATGGTAAAAGAGTTATTGGAGTATCATGTGGCAGTTGATTTTGTTGACCCGCATGCAGATGCTGCTGAAGTACATCATGAATATGGCTTAACACTTGCAGCTGAAATTGGAAAAGGATATGATGCAATTGTGTTAGCCGTTGCACATCATCCCTACACAGCATTTACAGAAGAATATTTGTTATCTATTGCGAATGACAAAGCAATGTTTGCTGATCTCAAAGGTATCTACCGTAATAAAATTTCAAAACTCAAATACTGGAGTTTATAATGAGCGCATTCGACAAAACAATATTGGTAACAGGTGGTGCCGGTTTTATCGGCAGTCATGTAATTCGCCTGTTTGTAAACAAGTATCCCAATTACAAAATTGTAAATGGTGATGCGTTAACCTACGCAGGTAACCTGGAGAATCTGAAAGATGTACAGGATCAGCCAAACTATGCGTTTGCAAAAATTGATATTACAGATGAAGCAGCTGTAGAACAGCTCTTCAATCAATATCATTTTGATGCGGTAATACATTTGGCCGCAGAAAGTCATGTTGATCGCAGTATCCTTGATCCATTAGCATTTGTAAAAACAAATGTATTGGGTACTGCCATATTACTGAATGCATGTCGCAAGCATTGGGCGGGTAATCATGAAGGCAAGCTGTTCTATCATGTATCAACCGATGAAGTGTATGGTTCATTAGGTGAAACAGGTTTCTTCACTGAAGAAACTCCCTACGATCCACATTCTCCTTACTCTGCATCAAAAGCCGCTTCTGATCATTTTGTAATGGCTTATCATGATACTTATAGTTTGCCGGTGATAATGAGTAACTGTAGCAACAATTATGGTTCGCATCATTTTCCGGAAAAACTGATTCCGTTAATGATCAACAATATCAAAAACAACAAACCATTGCCTGTTTACGGTAAAGGTGAGAATGTGCGTGACTGGTTATTTGTAGAAGATCATGCAAGAGCTATTGATACCATTTTCCATAACGGGAAACTCGGCCAAAGCTATAACGTAGGTGGTTTTAACGAATGGAAAAATATTGATCTCGTTCATTTGCTCTGCAGCATCATGGATAAAAAACTTGGTCGTGCAGAAGGAGAGAGTGCCAAACTCATCACTTATGTGAAGGACCGTGCCGGTCACGATCTGCGTTATGCAATTGATGCAACCAAGCTCAACAAAGAATTGGGCTGGAGTCCTTCGCTTCAGTTTGAAGAAGGATTGGAAAAAACAGTAGAGTGGTATTTGAGTAATGAAGAATGGATCAATCATGTAACAAGTGGCGATTACCAGAAGTACTATGATGTGCAATATGAGAAGAGGTAACTAAAAATGTCTGATGTCTGATGTAGGATTTATGATTTGAAGCCTTATATCAGACATCATAAATCATACATCCTACATAATTTATGGCTTTTTTACAAACAGGTTTCCCGGGCTTAGTGGTGTTTGAGCCAAATGTATTTGGCGACGAGCGGGGTTATTTCTTTGAATCATACAATCAGCAGTCTTTTGAAAAAGAAGGACTGCATTATAACTGGGTGCAGGATAATCAATCCAGTTCAACTTATGGTGTAATCCGTGGTTTGCATTTTCAAAAAGGCGAACATGCCCAGGCAAAACTGGTTCGTTGTTTAAGCGGAAAAATTTTGGACGTAGTTGTTGATCTGCGTAAAGATTCACCCACTTTCAAGCAGGTTTATGCCGTTGAGTTAAACTCAGAGAAAAAGAATGCATTGTTAGTGCCACGTGGTTTTGCACATGGTTTTTCGGTGTTAAGCGAAACGGCCGAGGTATTATATAAGTGCGATAACTTCTATAATAAACAAAGCGAAGGCGGCTTGTTGTACAACGATCCAACTTTAAAAATTGATTGGAAAATTGAAGGCGGTAAGGAGATTGTTTCAGGAAAAGATTTGGTCAATTCAGCAATGGCCGATTTACAGGAAGATAGTTTCTTTTAACTCATACATATGGAGAAGCCGGTTATACTTGTTACAGGTAGCAATGGTCAGCTCGGAAAAGAGTTGAAACAAATAGCTGATAACTATTCTCAATTCAATTTCGTGTTTGCTTCTCGGGAAGATCTGAAGCTTCATCATTTTGGTTTGGTAGAAAATTTCTTCATCGCTGCAAAACCGCTATACTGCATCAACTGTGCTGCATATACGGCTGTTGATAAAGCAGAAGCAGAGCAGGATATGGCGATGCTTGTAAATGGCGAAGCTGTTGGTCATCTTGCCGCCATCTGCAAAAAGTATCATGCCAAATTCCTTCATATTTCCACTGATTACGTATTTGATGGCGAAAGTGAAACGCCTTACAAAGAAGAGGATGCAACCGGTCCCATCAACACATATGGTAAATCAAAGCTTTTAGGTGAGCAGTTGTGCATGAAAGAAGATGCAGATGCAATCATCATCCGCACTTCATGGGTGTATTCATCGTTCGGTCACAACTTTGTGAAAACGATGATGCGGCTAATGAATGAACGCAATGAACTGAATGTAGTGAGTGATCAGATTGGTTCTCCAACATATGCTGCTGATCTGGCAAAAGCAATTCTGGATATCATTTCTTCCGGCAAATGGGAGAGTGGTATTTATCATTACAGCAATGAAGGAAAGATCAGTTGGTTTGAATTTGCGCAGGCGATTAAAGAATTAACCGGCAGTAAAGCCATTGTACATCCTATTTTAACAGCCGAGTATCCAACGCCGGCAAGGCGACCAAAATTCTCCTTACTAAATAAAGACAAGATAAAGTCAACATACGCCGTGGCTGTTCCTGAGTGGAAAGAAAGTTTGCAGAAATGCATCAGCATCTTACAAAATGCCTGATATCACTTCCTGAAAAGTGAGTAAAATCAAAAACCCTCCACATTGTGGAGGGTTTTTGTTGGCCTACCTGGATTCGAACCAAGACAAACAGAACCAAAATCTGTCGTACTACCATTATACTATAGGCCAATCTCCCTTTCGGGGTTGCAAAAATAAGGCGCTACACAAGATCAACCAAAAATTTTATCAATTTGGTGAACTATTGTCTTCCCGATCTTTCAATTCCCTGATTTTATCCAATGCTCCGGCCACCACGTCGCACATGATCGTATACAAAGCACCCGGAACCGGATTGGCGTAAATATATTCCAACGCTTCGTTCTCATTCGCAATCACCTTTGTTGGAACAGTTGGGTTCACGTTTTCGATCCCTTCTTTCAGCAGTGCAATAATTTCATCTGCTGTTCTGCCACGCAGGTTTTTATCGCAACGGATAATGATCTCATCAAAATGGCGGGCACTGATCTCACCCAATTCACGGATATCCTCATCTCTTCTATCACCTGTGCCACTGATTACACCCACCTTGTGTTTATAATCGAGTTTGCTCACAAAATCGCACAGCAATTGTAAGCCGTGTGGGTTATGTGCAAAGTCAGCAAGGAACGTGTAATTTTTAAAGTGGAAAAAATTCAAACGTCCCGGAGTTAAACTTTCTCCCGGTATGAACGTAAGCAATCCCTGGCGGATATCATCAATGCTGATGTCACGATAAAGATAGGTGGCAAGCACAGCAGGTAAACAGTTAGCGATATTATGTACTGCTTTGCCTTCATACGTAAGTGGAATATCTTTTGCAGCCATCACACGAATTTTCCATGTGCCTTTCATGATACTGATAAAACCATTTTCATATACCGTTGCTAAACCGCCGCCAGCACAATGTTCTTTTATGCGTGGATTGTTTTCATCCATGCTGAACAACGCAACATTACATCTCAGGTCATTTTTCATTTTATACACCAGATCATCTTCTGCATTCAGAATCGCATATCCATGCGGAAAAACAGTTTCTGGAACAACTGCTTTTACTTTTGCCATTTGTTCAACCGTATAGATTCCTCCAAGACCAATATGATCCGCAGCCACGTTTGTAACAATGGCTACATCGCAATTTTGAAATGCAAGACCTGATTTGAGTATGCCGCCTCTTGCACATTCCAATACTGCAAAATCAACTGTTGGATCTTTTAATACAAAAGTTGACGAGATTGGACCAGTACAATCACCCTTCATCATTAAATGATTCTGGATGTAAACACCATCACTGGTAGTGTAACCAACTTTCTTACCTGCGCTTTTCGCAATATGTGCAGTTAAACGAGTGGTAGTTGTTTTTCCGTTTGTTCCTGTAACAGCGATGATAGGAATGCGTCCTTCTGTTCCTTTCGGGAATAACATATCGATCACAGGTTCTGCTACGTTGCGTGGCAAACCTTCTGCAGGATCGATATGCATACGGAAACCCGGTGCTGCATTTACTTCAAGTATTGCACCGCCATTTTCGTTTACAGGAGTGCGCAAGTCTGTTGCCATTATATCAATACCGCAAATGTCAAGACCAATGATTTTACTGATACGTTCGCACATAAAAATATTGGCGGGATGTACTTCATCAGTTACATCGGTTGATGTGCCTCCTGTTGAAAGATTGGCAGTCGTTTTTAACAGCACTAATTCTCCTTTTGGTGGAACTGTTTCTAAGCTGTAACCTTTTTCTTCCAGCATCTTCATGGTGCTGCCATCAACAGTTATTTGTGTTAATACTTTTTCATGCCCATAACCACGACGTGGATCTTTGTTGGTTTCATCGATCAACCATTGAATCGTATGTTCGCCATCACCAATTACACTTGCAGGTGTGCGCAACGCAGCACAAATAAATTTATGGTTGATGACGAGAATACGAAAATCAAAGCCTGTAATAAAACGTTCTACAATTACACTTCTGCTATAAGCTTTTGCAGCTTCAAATGCTTTCAGTGCTTGTTCTCTATTGGTAATGTTGGTGGTATTTCCTTTACCGTGATTACCATCAATGGGTTTGATCACTAATGGATAGCCAAACTTTTCAATGGCTTCATCTAAACCCACTTCAGTGCGCACCACTGTTCCTCTTGGTACAGGAATTTCAGCAGCTTCCAGTAACATTTTTGTTTCTTCTTTATCGCAGGCAATATCAACTGCAATATTTGAAGTAGTTGATGCAATGGTTGCACGGATACGTTTTTGATGAACCCCATAACCTAACTGAACCAAACTTTGTTTATTCAATCGTATGTAGGGGATGTTGCGTTTAGCAGCTTCATCAACAATACATCCGGTTGAAGGGCCAAGTCTTGTATCTTCTCTTATCTCTCTCAGTTTTTGAATATCGTCGTCCAGGTTATATTCTTCCCCTGCAACTAAAGCTTCTGCTATACGCACTGCTGCTTTGGCTGCATACACACCTGCATCTTCTTCCAGGTAGGTGAAGACAACATAGTAAATACCTTCTTTTTCATTGGCACCCCGGGTTCTTCCAAATCCGGTATCCATGCCTGCCAATGTTTGAAGTTCTAATGCTACATGCTCTATCACATGGCCCATCCATGTGCCTTCATCAACCCGTTGAAAAAATCCACCCGGCTTACCAACACTGCAACGATGCCCATACATGCTGGGGAATAATTTTTCCAGTCGTTCACGAAAACCGGGAATGTGGTTGGTGGGGCGTTGTTCCAGTTCTTCGAGGTCGAGTTTCATCTGGATGAGTTTTGTCCTGCGTACACTCCAATAATTAGGACCACGAAGAATTTTGATTTCAAGAACTTTCATAAATGAGCTTATTGATGTTGTTTCCGAATATATCAAAATTTATCCGATGCTGTTGATAAAAGCAAGACAACGCAGGAAATATTTTCCCCTTAATTTTGTTTGTAACTAAAAATCACAATCATTGCAGTATCCAAAAGGAAAGCTGATCGCTATTGGCGGTGCAGAAGATAAAGGAACCAATCTTGAAGCGGGTGAAATTTATCGCAATAATCTTAACTTTTTTGAGCTGGGTATTCTAAGGCGTGTGGTGGAAGAAGCCGGAGGTGTTGATGCCCGTATTGAAGTAATTACAACTGCTTCAACCATTCCTTACGAAGTAGGTGATAATTATATGAATGCGTTTGGAAAAATTGGTTGTACAAATATTGGTGTGCTGCACATCCGTAACCGGCAGGATACAGCCAACCCTGAATTCCTTGACCGTATTAAAAACTGCAATGCTGTTATGTTTTCCGGAGGTAATCAATTGCGTTTGAGTGTAACCGATGGAGGAACCGAATTTTTAGCTGTTCTGAAAAAACGTTACCAGGAAGAAAAAGGCTTTGTGGTTGCGGGTACATCTGCCGGTGCTATGGCCATGAGCAAGACAATGATCTATGAAGGCAACGCAGCACGTGCTTATTTAAAAGGTGAAGTGAAAATGACAACCGGTTTAGGGTTTATTGATAATGTTATCATTGATAGTCATTTTGAAAAGCGTGGGCGTTTTGTTCGTTTAACGCAAGCTGTTGCAACAAACCCATCCTGTATTGGTATTGGCCTGGGAGAGGATACAGGTATGCTGATCACTGAAGGAAATAAGATGGAAGCAATTGGAAGCGGCCTGGTGATCATTATTGATGGACATGATATGATGCATTCTAATATTGCTGATATTCCTGATGGCAACCCAATCAGTATCGAAAACCTGCGGGTGCATTTCTGTGAAAAGGGGAATGGCTATTTGGTAAAAGAAAGGCAGTTTCTAATGGAAGCGAAAGATGGAGCTCTGATTAAAAAACAAGTACATGTAGAATAAATTTTGAATTGTTTCTTTTTAACTCATCGATTCAACCAGCTTTATGAAAAAAGTAAGTTTATTGTTTGTTACTGTTCTTATGCTTATGGCATTCTCCCGTCAGGATAAAATCAAAGTCATCTTTTTTGGTGATTCCATAACGCAGGCAGGTGTTAACCCAGGTGGATATGTTAAACGCATCGACAGTATGGCACGTGCGCAAGGGAAGATGAATTATGATTTTATTGGCGCAGGAATCGGTGGTAATAAGATCTACGATTTGTATTTAAGAATGGAGGATGATGTACTTGCAAAAAATCCAAATGTAGTTGTGCTGTATATTGGCGTGAATGATGTTTGGCACAAAGCATCTTCGGGCACAGGAACTGATGCTGATAAGTTTGCAAAGTTTTACCAGGCAGTAATTGATAAGATCAAAGCAAAAAATGCAAAGATCATTTTATGTACACCTGCAGTAATAGGAGAGAAGACTGATGGTAGTAATCAACAAGATGGTGATCTGACAGAATACAGCAAGATCATTCGTGGTCTTGCACAAAAGAACTCATTGCCATTGGTTGATTTGCGTAAAGCATTTATCGACTACAATAACAAGAACAACAAAGAGAATAAAGATCGTGGCATTTTAACCACCGACCGTGTTCATCTAAATGCAATCGGCAACCAATTGGTCGCCGATGAAATATGGAAAGCTATTCAGGCGCTTTAAACAGCCGATACTAAATAATAATTCTTCTTTCCTTTTTGTACCAGCAAATATTTATCATGCAGGAGTAAAGAAGCATCGATCTTCATATCAATAGCTTCTACTTTTTTGCGGTTGATACTTACGCCGCCACCTTGCACTGTTTTGCGTGCTTCGCCTTTGCTTGGGAAGATGGTTGTTTCTGCTAAGAACGAAACAACATCAATTCCATCCTGTAATTTATCGGCAGCAAAATCAAACTTCACCACGCCTTCCATTCCTTCAAGATCTTCTACACTCAGGCTTTCCGCTGATGCTGTTTGATTGGCAAATAACTTTGCTGTTGTTTCAACGGCATTCTTCAGTTCTTCTTCACCATGCACAAATTTTGTTACTTCTTCAGCCAAACGTTTTTGTAAGATGCGTTTGCCGGGGTCGCTTTGATGTTCGCTGATCAATCCATCAACTTCTTCTTTTGTAAGAAAGGTGAAAATTTTGATCCAGCCTTCCGCATCAGCATCACTTGCGTTTAACCAGAACTGGTAGAATTGGTAAGGCGTTGTTTTGGTTGAATCTAACCACACATTACCCTGCTCGGTTTTGCCAAACTTAGTGCCATCTGCTTTTTTGATCAAGGGACAAGTAAAAGCAAATGCTTCACCATTTACTTTTCTGCGGATGAGTTCAGTACCGGTAGTGATGTTGCCCCACTGGTCGCTGCCACCCATCTGGAGCTTGCAGTTTTTATTTTCATACAACCAATAGAAATCGTAACCCTGCATTAACTGGTATGCAAATTCAGTGTAACTCAAACCCACTTCACTTTCAATCCGCTTCTTCACACTATCCTTCGCCATCATATAGTTGATGGTGATATGTTTGCCGGTATCACGCAGAAAATCAATGAAGGAAATGCTTTTGAACCAATCGTAGTTATTGGCCATTTCTGCTGCATTGGCTTTCGAAGTATCAAAATCAAGGAATTTCTCCAACTGTGCTTTTACACCAGCTATGTTTTTGTTGAGGGTTTCTTCATTCAGCAAATTTCTTTCCTGGCTTTTACCGCTTGGGTCGCCAATCATGCCGGTAGCACCGCCCACCAAAGCAATTGGTTTGTGGCCTGCCTTCTGGAAATGAACCAGCAATAAGATCGGTACCAGGCTACCAATATGCAGGCTATCGGCCGTAGGGTCGAAGCCGATATAAGCGGTGGTCATCTCTTTTTTCAATTGTTCCTCCGTTCCGGGCATGATATCCTGTATCATCCCTCTCCATCTTAATTCGTCGATCAATTGCATGATTTTTAGCGATATTTTTCGCAAAAGTAGGGCAGTGGAGGGCATTTTACTAAAAAGGAGCAATAAACACTGAAAATCAGCGTTTCGAGAAGCTGGTACTTTCTTAAACAGAGTTTGCTTTCGGCAATAGAATGTTTACTTTTGTCAATGCCTTGAGCAGCTTTCGAAAGAGAGTATGTCTCTTTAATAAGAAACTAATTGTTTATCTGAATACTGACCAGATGATAACCCGAACAACCCTGATCCTATCTGTTACCCTGTTGTATTGCGTAAACTCCTTTGCGCAAATCCGTATTTATTCCAACGAATTTTTAAATATCGGTGCCGGATCCCGTGCTTTTGGTATGGGAGGTGCACAAGTGGCATCTGTAAGCGATGCTACTGCTGGATATTGGAATCCTGCCGGATTAACGGCGGTAAAAAATGATCCTTCTCTTTCCTTAATGCATGCTGAGTATTTTGCGGGTATCGGTAAATACGATTTTGGCGCTTTGGCTATTCCCGTTGCAAATAACAAGCGTACGATCGGTCTTTCTTTTTTGCGTTTTGCTGTTGATGATATCCCGAATACACTTTATTTGATCGAACCTGATGGAAGTGTGAACTACGCCAACCTTCGTTCTTTTTCATCTGCAGATTATGCAGTGATTTTATCTGTTGCTCAAAAAATCAAAGAGACAGAAAATAAATCGATGAGCGTGGGTGTAAATGCAAAAGTGATCCATCGTAAAGTGGGAAGTTTTGCAACTGCCTGGGGTTTTGGTTTGGATGTTGGTTTCCAGATGAAAGGAAAGAACTGGTCAGTAGGTGCTGCTGCAAGAGATATTACCACAACATTCAACGCATGGTCTTTTAGTTTTACTGAAAGAGAGAAGGAAGTTCTTTTTCTAACCAACAATGAAATCCCTGTTAAATCAACAGAGTTAACAGCACCTCGCTTAGTGATTGGTGGTGCTTATGATTTTCGATTCAGAAAAAATCTTTCACTGAAAGCAGAAGTAAATCTTGATCTCACGTTTGATGGCCAACGTAATACTGTGATCAGTTCAGATGTAATCAATGCCGATCCAAGAATTGGAGCTGAGTTAAATATCAAAGATGTGTTCTTCCTGCGTGGAGGAATTTTTAATTTTCAGAAAACACTCGCCGATGGTGATACGCTTAACCAAAAGAAAGTGTGGATCTACCAACCTGGCGCAGGCGCCGGTTTCAAACTCGGCAATTCTTTTTATGTAGATTATGCATTTACAAATCTGGCTAACCAGTCAAATCCGTTATATACACATATCGTATCTCTTCGTCTCGACCTTATGAAGCCTAAAAACCAAAAGAAAAAATAACTAGCAATGAAACGCTTTTT
The DNA here is from genome assembly GCF_035299325.1 of Lacibacter sp. Taxonomy (GTDB): domain Bacteria; phylum Bacteroidota; class Bacteroidia; order Chitinophagales; family Chitinophagaceae; genus Lacibacter. Next base: position 42,526 of record NZ_DATGWT010000006.1, read on the forward strand.
ACTCTCCGTTACCATATTCCTTTGTGCTGTTGCAAGCACTTCCGCTCAGTCGTATATGAATGAGTGGATCGATTTTAGTAAAACCTATTATAAATTCAAAGTTGGCGCAACCGGTGTTTACCGCATATCACAGGCTCAATTAAATGTAATGGGCATAGCTAATGCCGATGCATCGCATTTCCAGCTGTGGCGTAATGGCCAGCAAGTGCCGGTTTATACATCAGTTCCAAACGGCACATTGCCTTCAAATGGTTTCATTGAGTTTTGGGGACAAGTGAATGATGGAAAGTGGGAGAAAAGAATGTATCTCGATCCGGGATACCAGATCAACGATAACTGGAGTTTGTACACGGATACGTCTTCGTATTTCCTTACAGTAAATCCAAATGTTGCGCAGAACAGACGCTTTGTTGAAACAACTAATGATCTTTCATCTGGTTTGCCTGCCGAGTCTTACTTCACCCACAAAGCAGCACTTTATTATCGTAATGTGATTAATCAAGGTTTTGCTGCTGTAGTTGGTAGTTATGTTTATTCTTCTTCTTTCGATAGAGGTGAAGGATTTACAAGTTCTGAATTCCGGGCGGCTAATCCATTGATTTCATCGCAAAGAAATTTATATGTTGCAACATCAGGGCCCAATGCAAAACTGAAGTTCTCGGCAGTTGGCAGAGCATTGAATATTCGCACAGTTCAGGCTTATATTAACGGAACAATGGTTACAGATCGTGATATGAACTATTTTAATTCAATCATTGATGAGACTGCGAATAGTATTCCACTTTCACTTCTTTCAGGCGATACCGCAAAGGTTGAATTTAGAGTTAATGTACTTGACCCGGCTGCAGTTCCAACAGATCGGATTGTTGTTGGGATGTACGAGTTAAGCTATCCCAGACAATTTAATTTTGGTGGTCAAACAAACTTTGAGTTTGAATTACCTGCCAGCGCAACTGGCAATAATTTGGTTATTGATAATTTTAATTTTGGTGGATCTGTTGCTCCTGTGTTATATGATCTTACAAATGGGCTTCGTATTACCGCAAGTATTGTTTCACCAACGCAGGTAAGAGTTGTATTGCCAGCGTCTGCAGCTGATCGCAAACTTGTTCTTGTAAGCCAGGACGGAGGAAATATCCGTAACGTATCAAATTTCATTACACGCAATTTTACCAATTACGCATTAGCGGCTAACCAAGGTAATTATATCATTATTTCAAACCCACGTTTGTATTCAGATGCGGGCGGTATTAACCAGGTTGAGCAATATCGTTTATACCGTAGCAGTACAGTGGGAGGCGGTTACAATGCAAAAATTTATGATGTTCAGGATATCCTTGATCAGTTTGGCTATGGTGTAAAAAACAATGGGTATGCGATCAAAAATTTTCTACGCTTCGCCTATGCCGGGTTTGCAGAAAGACCCTCGTACTGTTTAATAATTGGTAAAGGCGTTGTTTACACTAACTACCGGACAGGAGAATCTAACCCCATCATAGAGCAGCTTAATTTGGTGCCTACATTTGGTAACCCTGCATCAGATATGTCTCTTGCTTCAGATGAGGGAAGTATTGTTCCCAAAATTCCGATAGGTCGTTTGACCGTTGTAAATGGCAATGAGGTGAAGGCTTATCTTGATAAAGTAAAAACCTACGAAACATTTTATAACAGTAACTCCTGCGTTATTAATGATGAATTATGGAAGAAAAATGTAATTCATGTGGCTGGTGCTAATGATTATTTAGGTGAGCAGATAAAATTTTATCTTAATCAATATGGAAACGTATTAAAAGATACTTCTTTTGGTGCGAGTATTTATTCACTCCAGAAAACGGGAGTGGCAGCAATTCAAACGATAGCCAGTGCAAATATATCAAGGCTGTTTGAAGAGGGTTTTTCTCTTCTTACATATTTTGGACACTCTTCTCCGTCTACTCTTGAGTATAATTTATCTGACCCTACAAGTTATCCTTCTATTGGTAAATATCCAATCCTTTTAGTAAATGGATGTCAGGCAGGTAACATGTTTTTATCTGATGCGTCGAGGCTTACCGGCAACATGATCATTACCGAGAAATGGGTGTTAACTCCTAACAGAGGTTCAGTTGCGTTTATAGCATCTACCCACTTAGGTATTGTTAATTATTTGCACATATATACTGAAGAGTTTTACAATCAGCTTTCAAAAACTGAAGGATATGGCGAGTCAATAGGAAGGATCATGGCTAACGTGAACGATACATTGTCACGTGTTTATTCTTTCAATGACTTTTATGTGCGAATGCATATGGAAGAGATTACACTGCATGGTGATCCGGCAGTTCGATTCTTTAGCCAGAAAAAGGCAGATTATGCCATTGAAGCACCAATGGTAAAAATTGCTCCTGAATTTATTTCAATTGCCGAAACAAAGTTTGATGCGAATATTAAAATTGTAAACATTGGTAAGGCTACTGCCGATTCAGTGCGTATCAGAATAACAAGGATTTTTCCGAACGGCACATCAACTGTAGCTTACGACCAGAAAAATAAAAGAGTTCCTTATGCCGATTCAATAATTCTGCAACTGCCCATAGATCCGTTCAGGGATAAGGGAACAAATAAGCTGAAAGTAGAAATTGATCCGGACAACCTGGTAGACGAAACCTGTGAAACGAACAATACAGTTACGAAAGAATTCTTCATTTTCGAAGACGAATTAAGACCCGTATACCCGTATAATTATTCGATCATCAACAAGCAGAATATTACGTATTATGCCTCAACAGCCAATCCGTTAGGCACTTCCAGAAAATATTATTTCGAATTGGATACCACGCAGAAGTTCAATTCAAGTCTACGTAAAGCTGACTCGGTACTTTCAATTGGTGGATCAATTTCGTTCAAGCCAACTGGTATAACCTTTACCGATAGTACCGTTTATTACTGGCGTGTAGGCATGCGGCCGGAAGCAAATTCAAGCATACTATGGAATGACTTTAGTTTTGTGTACATCCCCGGTTCTGAAACAGGATATAATCAATCGCATTTCTTCCAGCATAAGCAAAGCACTTATAAGTATATGGTACTTGATTCTGCCACACGTTTGATGAGTTTTGATTCAACAATCAGGCGCATCCAGATCAGGACAGGTATTTATCCGTATCACGTTGAAGGTAGTATTGATGTGGCGGTAGACTTTACGAATATTGAACGTTATGGTTGCCGCTATGGTTCGTTCCAGTTTTATGTTTTTGATGGCAAAACACTGGAACCAATGAGAAATACGTTTGGGGGACAGGCTGGCTTGTATAACAGTTTGACTACATGTGGTGAAGCTCCACGTATTTTCTTCGAGTATTCATATATGCAACAGGCCTCAAGAATTAATGCAATAAACTTCCTTAACAATATCGTAAAAGATGGCGATTATGTGGTTGTAACAAACCTCGGTGGCGACCATTTGGCGCTTACAGATACAGCAGCACTTAAATCTGATCAGTCAGTTTTGGGTGCAGGGAATTCCCTTTACCATACATTAAAAAATGCCGGGTTTACAGAAATTGATAATTTCAAGAGTAACCTCCCAATGATATTTGCTTACAGGAAAAATAACTCGACGTTTACCCCACAGCAAAAGTCTGGCCTTTTTAACGAAGCAATAAACGATGTAATTGAGGTGCCGGCTTATTTCACAGCAGGTGCTGTTGAATCGCCTTGGTTTGGCCCGGTTAAAACATGGAAAGATCTTAAATGGAGTGGATACCCACTTGAAACATCACCTGTTACTGATACAACAAGCCTTGATATTATTGGCCGTACAAGTACAGGAATTGAAGTGTTGTTGTCAACCCTTACAGAAGCAAGGGATACAAGTCTTTCATTTATAAATCCGGCAGCCTTCCCTTATCTTAAACTTCGTTTAAACAATAAGGATGAAAAGAAAATCACCCCTTATCAGCTAAGCAAATGGAAATTATATGCTGATTATGTACCGGAGGGAGCCATTGCACCAAACGTAGCATTCAGCTTTAAAGATACACTTGAGTTAGGTGAGCCACTTGATTTTGCCATAGCCTTCAGAAATGTGAGTGAAACGGCATTTGATAGTCTTAAGCTTAAACTTGTTGTAACAAATCAAAATAACGTGCCGATTACAATTGATCTGCCTAGAAAAAAACCGTTGGTATCAGGCGATTCAATTTTAGTTTCATATCGGTTTGACAGTAAAGATTTTGTTGGGTTGAATACATTGTATCTGATGGTAAATCCTGATGAGGACCAGCCGGAACAATTCCTGTTTAATAACTTCATCTTTAAGAATTTTTACGTTAAGCCTGATAATTACAAACCATGGCTTGATGTAACTTTTGACGGTACACATATTCTTAACAGGGATATCGTTTCTTCGAAACCGCATATTTTCGTTCAGCTGAAAGATGACAGTCGTTTTCTTGCTTTAGATGATACAACAGGTATGAAAATACAGATACGTTATCCCGACAATACTTTGCGTGATTATAAACCACAATCAGATTCTGTAAAGTTTACGCCTGCAAATCTTGCAACCGGAAATAATTCAGCAACAATTGATCTGTACCCCCAATTTATGCAGGATGGAGAATACGAACTGATTGTAACAGGAACAGATAAGAGTGGAAATAAAGCCGGTGAATTGGAATATAAAGTTTCATTCCAGGTGATCAACAAGCCAATGATTTCAAACCTGTTGAACTATCCAAATCCGTTTACCACGTCAACAGCTTTTGTGTTTACCATTACTGGTTCGGAGATTCCTCAGAATATGCGTATCCAGATTCTTACTATCACAGGTAAGGTTGTAAGAGAAATTACAAAGGCTGAACTCGGCACTTTAAGGGTGGGAAGAAATATAACTGACTTTAAATGGGATGGTACCGACCAGTTTGGGAATAAACTTGCAAACGGTATTTATCTATACAGGGTTATTACTAATCACAATGGCAAGGCGTTGGATAAATACAAGGCCGAAGGCGATAATACTGATCAATATTTTAATAAAGGTTATGGTAAAATGTATCTGATGAGATAGTTATTCAGACACAAAAAATATTTGCACATCAATAAATGTTATTATTTGATGTTTTTATTACCGGGGATCGATAGATGAAAAAAATAACAAAGCACCATTTGGGATGGTTGTTATTGCCTGTTTATTTTATTTTACACGGCTGGCAGTATTATGCTGAAATTTTATCTCTGTCTGATGTTGCTGAAGCAAGTGCAATTGTTATTCTGGTAATGTGCTTTGTGCGTTTATTTTTCTATTTCATAGTTAAGACAAAAGAAAAGAGTTCATTACTTACTTTTATTACAGGTTGCTTTCTCTTGTTTACTACAGCATTTATGAATGCCGTAGGCGGTCGAAAATTTTTGCCAAAACTTGAACAACAGGTCATCATTATTTTAGTTCTCTTACTTTTAATTGTGCTGTTGTTACGCTTTGTTAAATATTTAAATCCCCGGATCAACCAGTTTATAAATACATTTCTTTCAATACTGATTCTGATATCGATAGTTCAGTTGCTGTTTAACCTGTCAACTGAATCAAATGAAAGTCAGGAGAGAGCTGACGGCTTTCCGGAAAAGGATCAATTAATTCAAAAGAAACCATCTGTTTATTTAGTCGTATTAGATGAGTACGCCGGAAGTGAAACGCTTGCATCGAATTTTGAAAATCCGAATCAATCATTTTTAGATTTCTTGCAAAGTCGGAAGTTTAAAATAGTCAGGTCTGCTACAAGTAATTATAATTATACGCTGCTATCGATTCCTTCTATGTTTGATGGCTCCTATATAAAAACAGACTTATCCACATCTGTCTATGGCAAAGATGGAAGCAAGAATGGATTGCTCAAGATGTATCACAACCGTACTTTCCGTCTGTTTCAAGAATATGGGTATGTTGTTAAAAATTATTCTCCGTTTGTAAGTAAAGGGTATCCCGCAGCATATAATAACCGGTTTCTTCCCGGAGGAAGATTATTATTATTATATCCTTCATTATTGGATGATCTTTATGAGCAGGTGCCTGATTATGTTCTCTCTAAAACCGGAAGTAAAAAATTAATTGAAAGCTATCACTATCAGAAGAGTGTTTCTCAGCTGCAATTAATGGATAATGTTTTAAAGGACGCAAGCACAGTTGTTGAAAAACCATTATTTTGTTATTTGCATCTGATGCTCCCGCATGCACCCTATGTGTGGGATAGCACCGGGAAAATAAATACGAATTATTTATCTGTCAGACAGCCTTCCCCCAAATTGGAACAACAGGCGTACCTGGGGCAGTTAATCCACACGAACAAAATAATCAGTGCGTTTACAGATTCATTGTTTAAAATCACAAACAACGAAGCTGTAATAATGATCATTAGTGACCATGGATATAAGGGGGTGCTTTCCGGAAATGTAAAAGATAAATTCAATTCATTTAATGCTATCTATTTGCCTGCAGGTATGCAAAACAATTGGTATAATGGGATGAGTAATATTAATCAATTCAGGTTATTATTCTCTTCTCTTACCCAAAAACCGGTAATACTTCAAAAGGATTCAATTATATTTTAATCAGCGTTTATTATAATGGGAATGGAGAATAAAAACAAGTTGAGTTCACTGCAAAGCTTTTTGAAGACTGCATTCAACTATTTTTTTCTTTTTACTGTTCCACTATATTTTGTGTTGGATGCATCAAATCAATTTTGGGGGTGGGTTCCGTTGAATTCATCACTGCAGGTTTTTGCTTTCGTCATTATATCGATGATAATTATTTTATTAGGCTTAAGGTCCTTTTTAAAAAAAGATATCGCCCAGGTCCTTTTAATTTGGGTTGTAATATTTTATCTGTTTTTTAAAACTATCAAAGACTGGTTTGTCATAACAGCCGGTTTACACTTGCTTTCTTCTTATGCTTTTTATATTGCCTTCCTGTTGTTATTAACTATTGTGTTTTTTTTCATTGTTAAAAGACTTTCGGTTGAGACCGTTCAAAGGTTGAGCAGTTATTTGAATGTAGTATTCATTGTGCTGGTATTCGTGGAAATTGGTAAATCTGCCCATAATTACATGAATAGAGATACAGTATCTTTAAATACTGAGGAGGTGAAATTTGCGGATCTTACAAATGAAAAGTTTCCGGACGTTTATATTCTGCAGTTTGATGAGTACGCCGGGATTCACACTTTAAAGAACGGGTATGGATTCAATAACGGCAGATTTATTGATGAATTGGAAAAGAGATCATTTCAGGTAGTTCAACACTCAAACAGCAATTATAACGGCACCTCATTTTCTGTTCTTTCTTTATTGAACATGGGTTATATTGAAGAGATAACAAAGACGGAAGTATCCTCGGCAATTGCATATAGTAAAAGTGTTGAAGCAATTAAAACAAATTATTTGATGCAATTTTTCAACAGCAATAATTACAATGTATTCAACCATAGTTTTTTTGAAGTTGAGCAAACGAGACACCTTGATTATCTCTTTCTTCCCATTAAGGAACGATTAATGCTTGACAAAACATTTGGCAGTGTTTTAGTAAACGATCTTTTATGTTCTGTTAATTCAAATTCATTTCATTTTTTCATCAATGATTTACCTGCCCGTATTGATAGTTATAATCAGGAAGTAATTAAGCGATCTTATGAAACAATAATATCTGAGAAAAAGCCTTTGTTCATGTTCTCGCATTTTATGATGCCACACAGCCCTTTTCTTCGTGACAGCAGCGGTAAGCTTAAAAATATTGGAGCGGCTTATCGGGAATCTAATAAGGGACTGAATATTGACTCTTATCTCAATTATCTGAAGTATTGTAACGCTGTTTCGTTGGGAATGATTGATTCAATACAAAAATTAAAACCAAATTCTGTTATCGTTTTACTCAGCGATCATGGTCTGCGAAATGCACGACAGGGGGATAGGAAGTATAGTGAGTTTAATAATTTTATCGCCATTTATTCCCCACAAAATGCTATTTCCATTGTTCCTGATTCACTGTGTGTGGTTAACGTGTTCAGGTTGATTATGAATAAACATTTTGGCCAAAGCTTTCCAATGCTTGAAAACAGGATGGTCAATGTGAATATGGGTTTGGTTGAGTAGTTCAAAGGATTATTTCTTTCTAAGCTTCTCCGAAAAGGCTGACTTTATATAGTGAACCGAAATAACTGATAAAACAATAATGAAAGGAAAAATTGCTAATGTAAATCTGTAGTGCCATTCATTATAAGTCAATGCAGTGAGATTGCTGATCAGAATCATGTTGGAGAGGAACAGAAAAAATAGTGCTCTTTTTTTTCTGATAATGAACATGCCTGCAATTGCAAGGACGTAGAGTAAATAATGCACAGCCAGTATACTGTTATTAAGAGGGGAATAGTAAGGCCTTGTCAGTGTAAAAAATGAACCTAGCTTACTGAAGTATAAATGAATTGTATATGATACACCGTTTTGTTCAATTAAATATGCATAGGCTTCACTGATTGAACTTTTTTCCAGCCCATTAAACTTCGGAATATCATAATCTGGCTTATCAACAATAATACAGCCGGCGGCAATAGGTTTAATGTATCCCTTTGTTTCAACGGGGATGTAGAAAAGAAATCCTATCAAGGTTGTCATACTGATAGCTGCAAGTATTGCTACTTTGGTGGCAGAAAGTATTTTACTTGTATATAGATAATAACATCCGAATACAGCAGTTAGAAACACGCCTGGTGGTCTTGCAAATACCTGAATAACCAGCAGGAAAATCCAAAGAATAAATTCCGGTTTTGTTTTTTTCTTTAGAGTATAGTAAAGCGTTATGCAGATAATTGCTACAAAAAAGTTATCGCTAAAGAGGGTCATTGTCCAGTATTGAACAGGGTAGCTGAACAAAAAAATAAGGGCGCCAAGAAAAGATACTTTGTTATCAGGCAAAATAATATCAATGCACCTTTTTATACAAAATGAAGCAACTACATTTAACAATGCCTGTGCAATAACGGTTGCTATTATTCCTGTAGTTGAAAGAAATGGGGTGATAAAAAATATATAACTACTGTAAAAAAGGTGATGTTTAAAAGTATATGCAAGATTTCCTTTTGCTAACTCTTGCGACGCTGCTATATACTTTTCTGCTTCGTTAACGGTTATTATACCTGAATTCCGAAAAATCAAGTAAAGAAAAAGGCCATAAGCAGTAGCTGTGAAAATATATTTTATCCTGACTATGTGCAATAGCTTACTCATTGTTGTAATCCTTTAAATGTAAAACTGTTTAAACGAGGCAACAACAATATGCAGATAAATAGCAGTAAAAGAAATGCAGAAACAGCCAAAGCGGTTTTTATCCTTATTGGGTTAAAAAATATAACAATATCATTTTCTCCTTTCTCAATTGGAACTCCAATGAAATTAATACCGGCTTGTTGAACAGGAAACGTTTGTCCTTTTGTTTTATAATACCAGTGAGGATAAAAATTCTGCAGCATTACCACAAAGCTCGAAGTGTCAGATGTTATTTTTAAATGTAGCTCACCGGTTTTGTAGGAAACGATATTTTTCACTTCAAGGTCTCTTGCTTTCTCTGGTTTTATTACGGAAATTGAATTTGTAATATACACGAAAGGCATGTCAGTAATTCTTAATGTTGTATCTATTGCTGCTTTTCTATAGTAATCATAGTTATTTATAAGTTTAATTGGGTAAAGAGCTGGTTTGGCTGAACCGGGCTGTTTGTTGTAAAGACTCCATTCGCCGATTAGTTTTACTTCATTGTCGGGAATAGTGTCGTTGTTTTTTACCGGGCGTAAAGGCGGAACAGGAATTCCTGTAGGTGATTTTTTCTGTATTGCAGCAATAGCTGACACCGGTACTTTTCCAACTCCTGTAAAGGGCAAGTTTAAAAGCGTAGCAAGAACAATGTCAATAGCTGTAATTATACAAACCCTCCTCAGGCTATTTTTTTTGAACGCTTTTATCAACAAAAAAAGAATCAGTATTTGTAAAATGCATTGAATTAAAATTGTATCGTAAATACTTAGTTTATCTATAATCAATTTAGCAGTATCCCTTGTGAGAAGATTTCCTTTGATATTTACAAGGTGCTGAACAACACTCTCTTTTCCTGATAAAAGATTTATAGCGCCGAATGCCAGAAGGCCCGACAGCGCAATAATAAGCCCAATCAGATAGGGTTTTATTTTCTTCAATTTCTTTTCGGTTTCTGTAGTTAACCGATCAAAGAAAATAACAACAGCAACAATAAAGCAGAGCAATGTAAATATTCTAAACTCAGCATTTACTCTTACATGTCCCATAAGAGGCAAAATTTTTACTGCAAACTGTTTAAATACACCTCCCGATGAAAGAAGTAAAAAAAAGCTACCTGATACAAGGAAGAAGAGTTGTTGTTTGGATTTTAACTTGAACAGCGAATAAAAAAAAAGTATGAATACGGGCAAGCCCATATAAAGATTACGGAATGCGGGATCGTTTTTAAAGAAATCATCTCCGCTTGTTGTTGCAAAAGGTAATATGAAGCTGATCCAGTTTTTAAAGTCCGTATTTTGATTTAGCGTAAGCGACACATCAACCGCCTGGTTCCTGTCAAAATAGGGCATGATGTCGCTATAGCCTGCAATCATTCCCAAAGAGAGTAATAGGAGTGACGCAATAAATAAAAAGTAAAGTTTTGTTGTTTTTAGAAAACCTGCTTTTCCGTTTTGTTTATAATCAGAAATAAGCTTTCCAATTGCATAAGCAGCAAAAAAATAGATGGCAGCAATGCTAATTCCGGGATGTGCAGACGAAATGAGTAAATAAAAAAATAACGTTGACAGTGCAAGTGATTTCAAATTACGCTCCCGTTGAAGTTTCTCTAATGCCCATAAGCACCAGGGAAGAAAAGCAGCGCCGCTTAACCAATTAAGATGCTGAAGATGCCCTATCATGTAGCCATTACACATATAGGATATGGCTGCAATAAAACGGATGTATTTATTCTTTGAAAATAAACCACTCAGATAATACATCCCTGCACCACTCAGCATGATGTATATAAGTACTTCAATCGTTAAGCTGTATGGATTGTAACCTGTGGTTGAAGCGATGAGCCATGTAAGCGGACTCCAGTACGATGAGCTCATGTCTCCGTAAAATGGCAAGCCAAATGATATGTAAGGATTCCATAGAGGAAGTTGATGGCTGTGAATTGCCTCACCCATTATAAATTTTGGAGCAAGGTATCCCGTGAACATATCGTTCTTCAAAGCAAACAGAAAGCTGTTCAATGGCAAATAAGCTAAAACAAAGACAACAAATATGCCCAGCAGATAAAACTTATTTGATGATGTTGATTCTTTCAAATTCACTTTGATTAAAACTGGCAATTCGGGTTACATGTTGATTTTAATGAACTCTAAAATGGCTACTTTCGCAGCAACAACGTTATGAGCATCATTCATCTGTTGTAAAAAATCAGGATGGCAGATGCAGTTGAAATAAAAAATGAAAATACGCAGTCTTAATCTATGGAGCAAAACTTTGATCAATTTGCCAAAGACTATCGGAGTACACATACGAAAAGTATAAAGGCGGTTTCAGGAGCTGACAGTTTTTATTTTGCTCAACATAAAATAAATGAGCTTGCACGATTTGAAAAAAACAGTCCCCAGAAATTATTGGATTTGGGCTGTGGCGATGGAGCAACCGAATCTTATATCTCCATACAATTCCCATCTTTTTCTGTTACTGGAATTGACATATCAAAGGAAAGTATTGCTATTGCGAACAAAAAGGAAATACCCGGCTGTAATTTTTTATGGTTCGATGGTGTAAGCATCCCTTTTGCTGAAAACACTTTTCAAATTGTATTTGTCGCAGGTGTCTTGCACCATGTACCTTTAAGTCAACGGCAAAATTTGGTGAATGAAATTGCACGTGTGCTGCAACCAGGTGGTCGGTTGTATTTGTTTGAGCATAACCCGTATAATCCATTAACAAGGTATCTGGTAAATACCTGTGTATTTGATGAAGGTGTTCAGTTGCTTAAAGCCAAAGAAGCTGCAATGTTGTTAAAAAATGCCGGACTGAAAATTAGTGACAACAGGTATGTGATTTTTTTTCCGAGAGGGCGTTTTTTTAAGTGGCTGCATAAAACCGAGTCAATGCTGGCACACATTCCATTTGGGGGGCAATATTATATTCGTGCAAGTAAGCTTTAATCAACATTGATCATCTCATCAATGATATAAAGCGGCCTTCGTTTACTTTCTCTGAACAGGCTGGCAATGTATTCACCCATCAATCCGATGACTAAAAGTTGAATGCCTCCCATAAATGTTACCACTGTCATTAACGAAGCCCAACCCGGAACTGTTTTGCCCTGGAAATAACTAATAACAGTCATGGTAAGTAATCCAAATGAAATAAGAGAAACAATTGTGCCGATCAGCAATGAAATGCGCAAAGGTTTAAAGCTGAATGATGTTGTTCCTCTCAACGCCAATTTCATCATGGCAGCAAACCCGTATTTACTTGCTCCGTGTAAACGGGAAGGAGCATCAAAAGGTATCGTCACTTTTTTAAAGCCCACCCAACTGAAAATACCTCTCAGGAACAAATCTCTTTCCTCAAATTTGCGGATGGCGATCAACACTTTTCGGTTAAACCCTCTGAAATCAGAAACGTTTTCTTCAATCGGAATATCGGACAGGAAATTAATGAAACGATAAAATAAACGGGTGAATACTTTCTTGAAAAAACCGAGATCTTCCGTTTTCATTCTTTTGGTGAGGACAATATCATGGCCTTTTCCTAAATGCTCAAGAATTAAAGGCAGGCAGGAGGGTGGGTGTTGTAAATCACCATCCATTGTAACAATATAATCACCATTTGCATAGTCCATTCCTGCCATCAAAGCATGTTGATGACCAAAATTCCGTGAGAAGGAAATGCATTTTACCCGGTCATCACGTAAAGCTAATTGCTGTATCTCTGTGAACGTGGTGTCTGTACTTCCATCATCAATGAACAGCAGTTCAAAATCTTCAGGCACGTGTTTTTTTACTTCATAAAACAGCGGAAGAATATTTTCAGCTTCGTTCAGTACAGGTATAAGAATGGAAACTTGCGGCATTCGCAAACAATAGTTTTGGTTTAAGTGTGGTTAAAGAGCAAGTTGTATGCCCCGTTTTGGAACTACAATAATAACGTAAGAAAAAGCATCATCATGCTTTTCGTATGATTGTTTTTTGGGTATTAGTCATTTTAGCTCTTTGTATGAAGCTGGGCATTTCTCAGAACATATTTACCAATAATGTCGAATTCGAGGTTTACAGTTGTGCCTTCTTTTACCGCCTGCATGTTGGTATGTTCATATGTGTAGGGAATAATCGCCACACTAAAATGATCGATGCCAACATCAAACACAGTGAGACTGATGCCATTTACAGCTACTGAACCTTTTTCAACAAGTAATCCTGCAAATTGTGGAGGGAATTGAAAGGTATACTCCCAACTGCCGTCAAGTTCGGCTAATTTGGAACAAACACCGGTTGTATCTACGTGACCCTGTACCATGTGTCCGTCTAACCGGGCATTCATCAACAGGCAACGTTCAATATTGATGATATGATCATTTTGCCAGCTTCCCAGATTGGTCTTTTCCAGCGTTTCAGCAATTGCTGTAACTCTGTGAGCCCCGTTTTTTACCTCTTCAACGGTAAGGCAAACTCCATTATGGGCAACACTTTGGTCAATCTTCAGTTCCTGCGAAACCGGTGAACTTATCCAAAAGGTTTTATTACTTCCGTTTGTTTCAATGCCGGTAATTGTACCGGTAGCTTCAATAATTCCTGTAAACATGACTGCAAATTAGATGGTTTTTTGTCTATTGCAAGTTTTGAGGACCTGACCGGCACGTAGAAAACATTCAATTATCCAGTAGTTTTGGGATGAAGAAAAACTCAAAGAAAAATTACAATGAATTGCATGAATAAATAAGGATTCCCCTATCTTTGCGCCTCAAAATTCCTTAAAGGAGGTATCAAATTATGCTGATTATCGATTCAAAAGATTGCGAAAACATTGACAAGGCACTGAAAAAGTACAAGAAGAAGTTCGAAAAGAGCAAGGTATTACTTCAGTTGCGTGAGCGCCAGTCTTACACAAAACCATCTGTACGTCGTAGAGGTGATGTGTTAAAAGCAATCTATAAGCAACAGATCGCAAGCGGTAAGATCGAATTATAAGATTCTCTTTTGCCAGAATATAGCTAATAGCCGTAAGGTTTCATAACTTTACGGCTATTCGTATTTATGCCTGTCAATGATTATCCACATATCCTTTCTTTCCTGGAGTATCTCAAATTTGAGAAACGCTATTCTCCCCATACCATCCGTTCTTACCAGGATGATCTGGCATTTTTCTTCGATTTTCTTTCTGCAACATTTGGTGAGGTTCAATTACAAGACATCAAATCTACATTTATACGCAGCTGGCTTGCCAAACAAAAAGAGGAGGGGGCATCGTCAAAAACGCTTAACAGGAGAATTTCTTCTCTACGTTCCTTTTTCAAATATCAATTAAGGCAGGAGCAGATTGTCGTATCGCCAATGACAACGATTGTGACACCCAAACAAAGCAAGCGATTACCTGTTTTTGTTGAGCAGAAAGATACTGAAGTGCTGTTTCAACATGTAGAATTTCCCGATAACTGGGAAGGATTGATGAACAGAATGATCATGGAACTGCTTTATTGTTCAGGTATGCGGTTAAGCGAACTTATTTCTTTGAAGCATACACAGGTTGATACAGCACGAGGCCAGTTGAAAATATTAGGGAAAGGGAATAAGGAGCGGATTGTTCCTTTGTCTGATGAGATGAAAATGCACATAAACGACTATCTCAAACAGAAAAAAGAGCAATTCACAGGTGAGATTGTGTTTGAGTATTTGTTAGTGAATGAAAAAGGGAAAAAACTTTATCCCAAATACGTGCAGGCAGTTGTTAAAAGATACCTGTCGCTTATTACTACCATTGAGAAAAAGAGCCCTCACGTGTTAAGGCACACATTTGCCACACATTTAATGAACAATGGTGCAGAACTGAATGCAGTAAAGGAATTGCTGGGTCATAGCAGTTTAGCTGCAACACAGATCTACACGCATAACACCATTGAAAAGCTTAAGGATATTCATAAGAAAGCCCACCCGAAAGCTTAGTTCTGTACCTACATCGGTTGACATTTATACTACTACAATTTGGCGAGGATTCAGTGTTAAAAAATCCCCTTATTTACTCAAGAAATATTTTGATAAGTCGACCTCCTGATGTAACTTGTTAGCACTGGAAATACCTGTACCCAAAATCAGAAAAACCAGTTCTTTCACATTTATTATTCACTAGCTAAAATTTGGAATGCTATGACCGTTAAGATCCAAACCGTACGTTTTGACGCAGATGCGAAATTAATTGAGTACGTAAAACAGAGAGTAGAGAAACTTTACAACTTTCACGACAGGATCACGAAAGTTGACGTGTTTTTGAAACTCGATAATGTGGTACACAACATCAAAGACAAAGTAGCCGAGATTAAAGTACACGTACCAAAGCAGCACTTATTCGTAAAACAAACATCCAAATCATTTGAGCAGAGTTTTGACGAAGCATTAGATTCACTCATCACCCAACTAAAACGAAAAAAAGAAAAGCAATACGACTTGTAAACACACTTTAAATCCCCCGAAATATCGGGGGATTTTTTTTTGCCCTTGACTTATTGATATTTTCTTTAGAAAAATTTTTACAAAAATTTTTCGATTTCGTGTTTTCCGTTACCTTTGCCTTCCCAAAAAACGGGGTGTAACATTGTGTACATCAAAAAGTTCTTTACAGTATTGACTTTTAGCTGATAATGCAGTAGTTGCTTTTTGCAATGCTGATTGGTTCATTTTTAGTGAAAGTGTATAATTGCCACTTTAGCTCAGTTGGTAGAGCAGCTGATTTGTAATCAGCAGGTCGTTGGTTCGAGTCCGACAAGTGGCTCTTGGTTTTTAAGGGCAGGTTCCAGAGCGGCCAAATGGGGCGGACTGTAAATCCGCTGTCTTTCGACTTCAGAGGTTCGAATCCTCTCCTGCCCACGAATACAATTTGAGAATTATTCAATTTGATAATTGTAGGTGTTCTTTGAGTTTGAAACATGAGAGCGAGGTAATTTTCAAATTATCTCATTTTCAAATTATCAAATTTCCTTGCGGGAGTAGCTCATTTGGTAGAGCGATAGCCTTCCAAGCTATAGGTGGCGAGTTCGAGCCTCGTCTCCCGCTCAGAGAGAAAAGTTCTTTAACCGGTTGATGTGAGAAAATCTCATTGATACTCTGCCAGCCGTTGTAGCTCAGTGGTAGAGCACTTCCTTGGTAGGGAAGAGGTCGTGAGTTCGATTCTCACTAACGGCTCAGATTGTTTAAACACGGCTTTAAACAGGTGAGTAAAGAAAAAACGATGAAGTGTGCGACGCAACAAAAGATCAACAGAGTTTTGTTGCCGACAACATAAAAGAGTTTAACAGTTTTTGTAAACACAATTAAAACAAAATAAGATGTCTAAAGAGACCTTTAAGCGGGAAAAACCCCACGTAAACGTTGGAACTATTGGTCACGTTGATCATGGTAAAACAACTTTGACTGCAGCCATTACAGACATCCTTTCTAAGAAAGGTCTGGCGCAGGCAAAAAAATATGATGAAATTGATGGTGCACCTGAGGAGAAAGAGCGTGGTATCACTATCAATACTGCACACGTAGAATATCAAACAGCTAACCGTCACTACGCACACGTAGATTGTCCGGGTCACGCTGACTACGTAAAGAACATGATCACTGGTGCTGCTCAGATGGATGGTGCTATCCTCGTAGTAGCTGCAACTGATGGTCCTATGCCACAAACAAAAGAACACATTCTTTTGGCACGCCAGGTAGGTGTACCTAAGATCGTTGTGTTTATGAATAAAGTTGACTTGGTAGAAGATGCTGAGTTGTTAGAACTGGTTGAAATGGAAATTCGTGAACTGTTGAGCTCTTATGGCTTTGATGGTGACAATACTCCAATCATCCAAGGTTCTGCTACCGGTGCTTTGGCTGGTGAACCACAATGGGTTGCTAAAGTTGAAGAATTGATGGAAGCTGTAGATACTTTCATTCCTCTTCCTCCACGTCCGGTTGATATGCCATTCCTGATGAGTGTTGAGGACGTATTCTCAATCACTGGTCGTGGTACTGTAGCAACTGGTCGTATTGAGCGTGGTATCGTTAAAGTAGGTGAAGCTGTTGAGATCGTAGGTTTGATGGATGCTCCAATGAGCTCTACTGTAACTGGTGTTGAAATGTTCAAAAAACTTCTTGATCAAGGTCAGGCTGGTGATAACGCAGGTTTACTCCTCCGTGGTATTGAGAAAAAAGATATCCGTCGTGGTATGGTTATCTGTGCTCCAAAATCAATCACTCCTCACACTGAGTTCAAAGGTGAAGTTTACGTATTGAGCAAAGAAGAAGGTGGACGTCACACTCCATTCTTTAATAAATATCGTCCACAGTTCTATTTCAGAACTACAGACGTAACTGGTGAAGTTGAATTACCTGCAGGAACTGAAATGGTTATGCCTGGTGATAATACTAACCTTACTGTAAAACTGATCCAGCCGATTGCGATGGAGAAAGGTTTGAAGTTTGCGATCCGTGAAGGTGGTCGTACAGTAGGTGCCGGTCAGGTAACTGAAATCTTAAAATAAGCTAAGGCAAGGCTTTTAGCTTACGCAAATGTTTTACATTTGCAATACATAAAACTAAAAGCTGTCCACCACTTGGCGGATAGCTTTTAGCTTTCTACGGGCATGGTGCAACGGTAGCATACGGGTCTCCAAAACCTTTGATCTGGGTTCGAATCCTAGTGCCCGTGCTGATTAATCTGAAATTAAATCAGAACGAAACAATGAACAAAGTATCCGCTTATTTCAGAGACTCTTACAGAGAACTCCTCGAAAAAGTAACCTGGCCAACCTGGCAACAGCTTCAGCAATCAACTATGATCGTGCTGATAGCTACGATCATTATTACCGCCATTGTTTGGGTAATGGATCTGGGAATTGCCAGTGGTCTCCAAGCTTTTTATTCATTCTTCAAAAAGTAACATATGTCTGAAACTGCCAATGTGGAAACCAGTAAGTGGTATGTGCTTCGTGTCGTGAGCGGCAAAGAGAAGAAAGTGAAGGAATATCTTGATAAAGAAATTTCACGTAACGGTTGGGATAACATCGTTAAACAGGTATTTCTTCCTGTTGAAAAAGTGTACAAGGTAGCTAATGGTAAGAAAGTAGTACGTGAGCGCAACTTCTATCCCGGTTATGTAATGATTGAAGTTGAAAACGGAAAGATGGGTGATGATATTCGTGAAACGATTGCAAACACCAGCAACGTTATTCACTTCCTTGGTAAAGAAAACCCGATCGCTTTACGTAAAGCAGAAGTAAATAAAATGCTTGGTAAGGTAGATGAAATGGCTGATGCAAGTGGTATGACAATGAGTGAGCCGTTTATTGTGGGTGAAACCATCAAGATCATTGACGGACCTTTCAACGACTTTAACGGGGTGATTGAAGAAGTAAATGATGAGAAGAAGAAACTGAAAGTAGCCGTAAAAGTATTCGGTCGTGCTACACCGGTTGAATTGAATTACATGCAGGTTGAAAAGCTTTCATAAGCTTACTAAAGGATAAAAGAAAGTCCCCATCTCAAATGAGTGGGGACTTTTTATTTCATGTAACATCATCAGCTTATGATTGTGCTTCATCAGTTGTTGAAACTTCAACTACCGGTGCTGCTTCAGCTAAAGGAAGTTCGGCCTGAACGGGAGCAGGTGCCGGAGCTTCAACCGGAGCTGGTGCTGCCTTTGGTTTAGGCGTTGCCTTTTTCTTTGGAGCAGCTTTCTTCGCTACTTTCTTGGGTGCTGCCTTTTTAGGAGCCGGCTTTTTTGCCGCTGGTTTTTTAGCAGCAACTTTTTTCTTGGCTGGAGCTTTTTTAGCAACCTTTTTCTTGGCAGCTTTTTTCACCACTTTTTTGATGGCTTTTTTTGCAGCTTTTTTAACGGCTTTCTTAGCAGCCTTCTTTTTAGGGGCAGCTTTCTTTGCCTTTTTTGCTACTTTTTTCTTTGGAGCAGCTTTCTTCGCTACTTTCTTTTTTGCCACCTTTTTTACTGGTTTCTTGGCAGCCTTGGCAGCTTTCTTTTTTGCTTTTGCCATGTGATTGATTTTTAAAGTTGTTTTTGGAGTTTTTTAGAATTGAATTGAAAAATTAAATCAAATTATGCAGTCAATAAAAAATAAAATCTCTTTTTTTTAAATGAAAACATTAAGCATGTATTTAAAGCAGAACGAAACGCATCAAAACAATCGTTTTTGATTGGTGTTTCGGAAGGCAAAATACTTGCTGAAAACCTTTGCCGGTAAGGAAATGAGCCTTACCTTTGCAATCCCAAAAAGTTCTTTACAGGAATTTATTTGTTTGGGAGTTGTTCACAAAAGTGAGTGACGCTATCACCAAAAAAACTTTTACAATGGCAAAAGAAATCACAGGATTTGTGAAGCTGCAGGTAAAAGGCGGACAGGCAAACCCTGCGCCTCCTGTAGGTCCGGCCCTCGGTTCAAAGGGTCTTAACATCATGGAGTTCTGCAAGCAGTTCAATGCAAGAACTCAAGACAAAATGGGTAAAGTAGTACCTGTTTTGATCACCGTTTACTCCGACAAGTCGTTCGACTTCGTTATTAAAACTGCACCAGCATCTGTTCAATTATTAGAAGCAGCAAAACTTCAAAAAGGTTCTAAAGAACCAAACCGTGCTAAAGTTGGTAAAGTAACATGGGCACAGGTGGAAGAAATTGCTAAAGACAAAATGCCCGACCTCAACTGCTTTACACTGAATAGTGCAATGAGCATGGTTGCAGGTACAGCACGCAGTCTTGGGCTTACTGTTGATGGTAAAGCTCCTTGGGAAAATTAATTATTCACCTCAAATTTTTGAAACATGTCTTTGACTAAGAAAAGAAAAGTAGCAGAAGCCAAGGTGGATAATAACAAAATTTATTCCCTGAAAGAAGCTTCTACACTTGTAAAAGAAATTAACTGTACAAAATTCGATAGCTCTGTTGATGTTCACGTTCGCTTAGGTGTTGATCCTAAGAAAGCTGACCAGGCTATTCGTGGTACTGTAACCTTACCACACGGTACGGGTAAAACAAAAAGAGTTCTCGTTCTCTGTACGCCTGATAAAGAAGCCGATGCAAAAGCTGCTGGTGCTGATTTTGTTGGTTTAGATGAATTTATTGCTAAGATCGAAGGTGGCTGGACTGATGTTGACGTTATCGTTGCAACTCCTGCTGTAATGCCTAAGATCGGTAAGTTAGGTAAAGTGTTAGGTCCTCGTAACCTGATGCCAAACCCGAAAACAGGAACAGTAACAAATGATGTTGCTGCTGCTGTAAATGAAGTAAAAGGTGGTAAAATCGCTTTCAAAGTTGATAAAGCAGGTATCGTTCATGCTTCAGTTGGACGTATCAGTTTTGCTCCTGAGAAAATTGCAGAAAATATCACTGAGTTCTTAAATGCAATTGTAAAGGCAAAACCTTCTACTGCAAAAGGAACTTATCTGAAAAGCATTTACATGGCAAGCACCATGAGCCCTGGTGTTGCTGTTGACACAAAATCATTCATGAACTAATCCTTTCAGGGTTAAAAAACTAAAATCATGACAAAAGAACAAAAGAATGAAGTGATTGAAGTGCTGAAAGGCAAGTTCAGTCAATACAATAACTTCTACATTACAAATACAGAATCTTTGAGTGTAGAGCAGGTTGGCAAATTGCGCCGTGCGTGTTTCGACAAGAATGTTGAAATGAAGGTTGCAAAAAACACCCTCATTAAAAAAGCATTGGAATCAATTGATGCAGAACGTTACACAGGTGTGTTTGATGCATTGAATAATGTAACAGCCCTGTTGTTTTCTGAGAATCCAAAAGAGCCGGCTTTAATTATCAGCTCATTCCGCAAAGCTAGCAATGGTGAAAAACCAGAGTTGAAAGCAGCTTTCATTAACGGTGATGTTTACAGTGGCGATAATCAATTGAAAGCGTTGACTCAGATCAAGACAAAGAACGAGCTTATCGGCGAAGTTATTGGCTTGTTACAGTCTCCTGCTAAACGTGTTATTGCTGCCTTGCTGCATAACGCAGAAACAAAAGGAGAAGCTACTGTTGAAGCAGCTCCTGCAGAGTAATTTGGTGTAAGTGAAAGATCAATGATCTTTCATCAAACATAAAAAGCCCAGGCCTGAGGGTATTAAATTAAAGGCGAATTTTTTTAAACCGCCGTCGGAGCAAACGAAAAGCAGTGAAGACGGTAAAAATTAAAACAAAATGGCAGACATTAAAGTATTAGCTGAATCATTAGTAAGCTTAACAGTTAAAGAAGTTCAGGAATTAGCAGACGTTCTGAAAGCAGAATACGGTATTGAACCAGCTGCTGCTGCAGTTGTAGTTGCTGCAGGTGGTGGCGAAGGTGCTGCTGCTGTAGAAGAAAAAACTGCATTCAATGTAATCCTGAAGAGCGGTGGTGCTTCTAAACTGAACGTAGTTAAGATCGTTAAAGACTTAACTGGTCTTGGTTTGAAAGAAGCGAAAGACTTAGTTGACGGTGCTCCTAAGCCTGTTAAAGAAGGTGTATCTAAAGCAGAAGCTGATGAAATTGCAGCTAAACTGAAAGATGCAGGTGCTGATGTTGAGATAGCTTAATGCATTCTTTATAGAATTTCAGAACCCCGGCTATTATGCCGGGGTTTTTTATGCGCAACGTTTTACAGACGGTGGTTGTCTAGTGGTTATTAGATTTAAATTGCATTCGTAAGTAAAAATCTGTTAGTTGAAAAAGCACTTATCATTTATCGTTAGTAAATATCTCGCTGTTGTTATTCTATTCATAACAAGTGCAGGCAATGTACAGGCACAGTGCACTACACTTGGTCAAACGCCTGCAACTGCATTTCCTGTTTGTGGAACCAGTGTTTTTTCACAGGCAAACGTTCCCAGTTGTGTAAACAGGCAAATTATTGTACCGGGTTGCGGCACAGAAAATACTTATTACGATGTAAATCCTTTTTGGTACAGGTTTACCTGTTTTACTTCAGGCACATTAGGTTTCTTGATTGATCCAATTAGTGCCAATGATGATTACGATTGGCAGATATGGGATATCACTGGAATTGATCCATCAACAGTTTACAACAATACATCAGCAGCAATTGCAGCTAACTGGTCGGGGTTAAAAGGACAAACAGGAACGAATTCAGGTGCGGCAAAGTTGTTTGAATGTGGATCGTATGGTAATAATAATCCCCCTAAGTTCAGCAAATTGCCAAACCTTGTTGCAGGTCATACCTACATTTTGATGATCAGCAATTTTTCTAATTCTCAACAAGGCTATAAATTATCATTTGGTGGAGGCACCGCAGTTATTACAGATCCGAAAGCGCCATTGATGCAGGAAGTAAGAACGAATTGTGGAGGTGATGAATTACGATTGAAGTTGAATAAGAAAATGAAGTGTTCAAGTATTGCAGCTAATGGCAGCGACGTTCTTGCATTTCCCGGAAATATTACGGCAACCAATATGCGGCCGATTGGTTGTAACAGCAGTTTCGAAACTGATTCTGTTGTGATCACATTATCACAACCATTGCCTCCCGGCAATTATTCATTGCAATTAAAAAACGGTACTGATGGAAATACGATTCTTGATTTGTGCGACCGGGCTATTCCAACTACAGATGCAGTAACCTTCACGGTGCTTCCGCTACAGCCAACTCCATTCGATAGCATCGTGCCATTAACCTGTTCACCCAACAGTGTTCGATTTGTTTTTAAGAAATTGATCCGTTGTAATTCAATTGAACCTTCAGGATCTGATTTCGCAATTAACGGTACATATCCGGTAGCAATTACGAATGCAAGAGGCAACTGTAATGCTAATGGTTTAACATCCGATATCATTGTTACGTTCTCTCAACCTTTACAACAGGAAGGTACATTCACCATCAATTTAAAACAAGGTCTTGATGGCAATACCATTCTTGATGAATGTAATCAGCAAACGCCTCCGTCGCAATTGGTATTTACAGTAAAGGATACTGTGAATGCAGACTTCACATACAACATCAGCTATGGTTGTACAGCAGATACCGTTAATTATATTCATCCGGGAGGTAATGGAATCAATAGTTGGTTATGGAACTTTGGAACGAACGGAACAGGTACAGATCAATCAGAAGAAGTGATCTACAATTCATTTGGTAATAAAACCACAACACTCATTGTATCGAATGGCTTTTGTTCAGATACATCAACCAATAATATTCGTTTAAATAATTTCCTGAAAGCTGATTTTATCGTCAATCCATTTCTTTGCCCTGATAGTTTATTATATGTTGATCCTACGCCAACAACAGAACGACCTTTGACTTTCTTATGGGAATTTGGCGATGGCGCTACAAGCAACGATTCAATTCCGGCCCCACATTTATATGCATCATCATCAAATGAAACAAAGTACACAGTAGCATATACTGTAACAAATGATTTGGGATGTACTGATAGAATTGAAAAGACAGTAACGCAATTGAGCACCTGTCGTATTGATGTGCCAACCGCATTTACACCTAATGGGGATGGGTTGAACGATTTCTTTGGTCCTTTGAATGCTTTGGTTGCAGAAAACTTTCTCTTCAGAATTTATAACCGTTGGGGTGGACTGGTATACGAATCAAAAGACTGGACAAAACCATGGGATGGAACAATTAAGGGGGCACAGCAACCCGCTGCCAATTATGTATGGACATTGAGCTATCGTGACCTCGTTACAGGTAGAGATGTAAACAGAAAAGGAAGTTTTGTGTTGATTAGGTAGTTACTGTATGGATAAACCCATGATAAAGCCTACTTAAAGCCACTTAAAAGCGCTCAACCTGCCGGTTAACCCAGTGTTGTCAGCTACCAACTCTAATCTATTTCTGCCAACTTTTCCCAATCCTGACAAAACGGGGACAAAAGCCGGCAATCAAATTTTGTTCCAACACACAATATCACTAACTTTGCCTCCCTAAATTTAGGCTGAATAGCAAGTTGGCGCCCAATTACAGTCATAAATAACTGAAAATCAATTTACTTGTCTTTGCATAAAGACGGTGAGCTATTCGTGTGCACAAACTTAAAAACCGGTAAGAACATATGTCTTCATCAAGAGTTGCAGCAAACAAGAGAATTAATTTCGGAAAAGTAAAACACCTTGCAGAAATTCCAGACCTGTTAGGTATCCAGATTCAATCTTTTAAAGAGTACTTCCAGTTAGAAACTACTCCTGACAAACGTAACATTGAAGGGTTATTCCGTGTATTCAAGGAAAACTTTCCTATCACTGATACACGTAACATTTTCGTTCTGGAGTTCCTTGATTACTTTATTGATCCACCCCGTTACTCTATCGACGAGTGTATGGAGCGTGGATTAACATATGCGGTTCCCCTCAAAGCCAAACTCCGTTTGAGCTGTAATGATGAGGAACACGTAGATTTCCAAACCATCGTTCAGGATGTGTTCTTAGGAAACATTCCTTACATGACTCCCCGTGGTACATTCGTGATCAACGGTGCTGAGCGTGTAGTGGTATCTCAGTTACACCGTTCACCTGGTGTATTCTTCGGTCAATCAATTCACCCCAACGGAACCAAGATTTACTCTGCAAGGGTAATTCCTTTCAAAGGTGCGTGGATGGAATTTGCAACAGACATCAACAATGTGATGTATGCTTACATCGACCGTAAGAAAAAATTCCCTGTAACAACACTCTTACGTTCTATCGGCTTCGAAACAGATAAGGATATCCTTGAACTGTTTGGTATGGCCGATGAAGTAAAAGCAGATAAGAAAGCGTTGGAGAAATACGAAGGCAAGCGTTTAGCTGCACGTGTACTCCGTAGCTGGGTTGAAGATTTCGTAGATGAAGATACCGGTGAAGTTGTGAGCATTGAGCGTAACGAAGTGGTATTAGAGCGTGATTCAATTCTTGATGCTGAAGCAATCGAAATGATCAGCGAAATGGAAGTGAAGAGTGTATTCGTTCAGAAAGAAGAAGTGAGTGGTGACTTCGCTATCATTTACAACACATTAAATAAAGATACTTCTAACAGTGAGTTGGAAGCGGTACAGCACATCTATCGCCAATTGCGTGGTGCTGATGCTCCTGATAACGAAACTGCACGTGGTATTATTGATAAATTATTCTTCAGCGATAAGCGTTATGATCTCGGTGAAGTTGGTCGTTACAAGATCAACCGCAAACTTGGATTAAACTTCCCGATTGAGAAGAAGGTATTAACGAAAGATGACATCATTGCCATCATCAAATACCTGGTGAAGTTAACAAACGCAAAAGCTGAGATCGATGATATCGATCACCTCAGTAACCGTCGTGTACGTACAGTGGGCGAGCAGTTATATGCTCAGTTCGGTGTAGGTCTTGCACGTATGGCCCGTACAATTCGTGAAAGAATGAACGTACGTGATAACGAGGTGTTTACTCCTGTTGATCTGATCAACGCAAGAACACTTTCTTCTGTGATCAATTCATTCTTTGGAACATCACAGTTATCTCAGTTCTTAGATCAAACAAACCCGCTGAGTGAGATCACGCACAAGCGTCGTATCTCCGCACTCGGACCCGGTGGTTTGAGTCGTGAAAGAGCTGGTTTCGAGGTACGTGACGTACACTACTCACACTATGGTCGTCTTTGTACAATTGAAACTCCTGAAGGTCCAAACATTGGTTTGATCTCTACTCTTTGCGTTCACGCAACTGTAAATGATATGGGCTTTATTGAAACGCCTTATCGTAAAGTAGAAAATGGTAAAGCTGATGTAAAACATCTTACTTACCTGAGTGCAGAAGAAGAGGATACAGCGAAGATCGCACAGGTAAATATCGCTATTGACGATAAAGGAAACATTACTGAAGATAAAGTCCGCTCACGTGAAAGTGGCGACTTCCCGATTCTTGAAAGAGCAGAGGTGGAATACATGGACGTTGCGCCAAACCAGATCGTTGGTTTAAGTGCGTCGCTGATTCCGTTCCTTGAGCATGATGATGCCAACCGTGCATTGATGGGATCGAACATGCAACGTCAGGCGGTTCCGCTTGTACGTCCGCAGGCTCCGATCGTAGGTACTGGTTTGGAAGCAATGGCAGCTCGTGACAGCCGTATTCAGTTGAATGCTGAAGGAAAGGGTGTTGTTGAGTATGTTGATGCGAATGAAATTCATGTTCGTTACGATAGAAATGAAGAACAACGTTTGGTAAGTTTTGAAGAAGATCTGAAGATCTACAAACTCACCAAGTTCATCAAAACAAACCAAAGCACTTGTATTAACCTGAAGCCTGCTGTTAAGAAAGGTCAGGCAGTAAAAGAAGGTGACTTCCTTACTGAAGGTTATGCAGTGAAAGATGGTGAGTTGGCATTGGGCCGTAACCTGAAAGTGGCATTCATGCCTTGGAAAGGTTACAACTTTGAGGATGCTATCGTGATCAACGAGAAAGTGGTGAAAGAAGATCTTTTCACTTCTGTACACGTTGAAGAGTACGAACTTGAAGTGCGTGATACAAAATTGGGTGAAGAAGAATTAACGCCGGATATTCCAAACGTAAGTGAGGAAGCAACAAAAGACCTGGATCAAAACGGTATCATCCGTATTGGTGCAGCAATTAAAGAAGGCGATATCCTCATTGGTAAAATCACTCCTAAAGGTGAAAGCGATCCAACTCCTGAAGAGAAGTTGTTACGTGCCATCTTTGGTGATAAAGCCGGTGATGCAAAAGATGCTTCATTGAAAGCTCCAAGTGGAACTGAAGGTGTTGTTATCGATAAAAAACTTTTCCAGCGTGCTAAGAAAGATAAGAATGGTAAGATCCGTGAGAAAGCATTGTTAGAAAAAGTTGAGAAGATACACGAAAAGAATACAGCTGATCTGTTGGATGTATTGCTCAGCAAATTATTATCACTGCTGCAAACAAAAACTTCAGCAGGTGTTAATAACAACTTCGGTGAATCATTGATTGGTAAAGGTGCTAAGTTCAATCAGAAAAATCTTGCAACAATTGACTATGCTAACGTTAACCCGTTAGGCTGGACAGGTGATGCAACAACTGATGAGTGGATCAACCAATTGTTACATAACTACAACATCAAGTATAACGAAGAACTCGGCCGTTACAAGCGTGAGAAATTCAACATCTCTATTGGTGATGAATTACCGGCTGGTGTATTGAAACTTGCGAAGGTTTATTTAGCTGTGAAGCGTAAACTGAAAGTGGGTGATAAAATGGCGGGTCGTCATGGTAACAAGGGTATCGTTGCCAAGATCGTTCGCCAGGAAGATATGCCGTTCCTCGAAGACGGAACTCCTGTTGATATTGTATTGAACCCATTGGGTGTACCTAGTCGTATGAACCTTGGACAGATCTATGAAACTGTTCTTGGCTGGGCTGGTGAAAAACTCGGTGTGAAGTTCGCAACACCAATTTTCGATGGTGCTACAGTAGAAGAAATTGCAGGACATATTGCTGAAGCAGGTTTACCATTGTTTGGTCATACATTCCTTTATGATGGTGAAACAGGTGAGCGCTTCCACCAGAAGGCTACAGTTGGTATCATTTACATGATCAAACTGCACCACATGGTTGATGATAAGATGCACGCCCGTTCGATCGGACCATACAGCTTAATTACACAACAGCCGTTGGGTGGTAAAGCACAGTTCGGTGGTCAGCGTTTCGGTGAAATGGAGGTGTGGGCATTGGAAGCATACGGTGCATCCAACATCCTGCAGGAATTACTTACACTCAAATCAGATGACATCATGGGTCGTGCAAAAACCTATGAAGCCATTGTAAAAGGTGATAACATTCCTCGCCCTGGTATTCCTGAATCATTCAACGTATTGGTTCATGAATTAAGAGGCTTGGGCTTAGACCTTAAGTTTGAAGAATAATTCTGTTACCGGTTGCCAGTAAAATGGTTACCGGTTTCCTGTTTAACCGGTGAACAATTGAAGTACAATAGCCGGGATGTAGCAAATCGTACTTCGTAAATCTAAAATCGAAAATTAAAATATGGCATTCAGAAAAGACAACCGTCAGAGGCCTACGTTTTCAAAGATCACCATTGGTCTGGCTTCTCCCGATACAATCCTGGAGCGTAGCTTTGGTGAAGTATTAAAGCCGGAAACAATTAACTATCGTACTTATAAACCTGAACGTGATGGTTTGTTTTGCGAAAGAATTTTCGGACCAGTAAAAGATTTCGAATGTGCCTGCGGTAAGTACAAGCGTATCCGTTACAAGGGTATTGTGTGCGACCGTTGTGGTGTTGAAGTAACAGAAAAGAAAGTGCGTCGTGAGCGTATGGGTCACATCAAATTGGTGGTGCCTGTTGTACACATCTGGTATTTCAAATCATTACCTAATAAAATTGGTTACCTGTTAGGTGTTAGCTCTAAGAAATTAGAGACAATTGTTTACTACGAGCGCTATGTGGTTATTCAACCCGGCGTAAAAGAAAATATGGCGATGGGCGATCTTCTTACTGAAGAAGAGTACCTCGATCTGTTAGATACATTGCCAAAAGATAACCAGTACCTTCCTGATGAAGATCCTCAGAAATTCATTGCAAAGATGGGTGCTGAAGCAGTGCATGATATGTTGCAGCGTATTGATCTCGATCAATTAAGCTACGACTTACGTAATGCAGCTGCAACTGAAACTTCACAACAACGTAAAGCAGATGCGTTAAAGCGTTTGAGCGTTGTAGAAGCTTTCCGTGATGCAAACCTCCGCATTACAAACCGTCCTGAATGGATGGTTATGCAATACATTCCTGTTATTCCACCGGAACTGCGTCCGCTTGTTCCTTTGGATGGTGGTCGTTTTGCATCATCTGATCTGAATGATCTCTATCGTCGTGTAATTATCCGTAACAATCGTTTGAAAAGATTATTGGAGATCAAAGCTCCAGAAGTAATCCTTCGTAACGAAAAACGTATGTTACAGGAAGCGATCGATTCATTATTCGATAACTCAAGAAAATCAAATGCAGTGAAAGCCGAAGGCGGTCGTGCATTGAAATCATTGAGTGATGTATTGAAAGGTAAACAAGGTCGTTTCCGTCAGAACTTGCTTGGTAAACGTGTTGACTATTCTGGTCGTTCGGTTATCGTGGTAGGTCCTGAAATGAAATTGCACGAATGTGGTTTGCCAAAAGACATGGCTGCTGAATTGTTTAAACCATTCATCATCCGTAAACTGATTGAAAGAGGTATCGTTAAAACAGTGAAGTCTGCACGTAAACTCGTGGATAAGAAAGAAGCCATTGTTTGGGATATTCTTGAAAATATATTGAAAGGTCACCCGATCATGTTGAACCGTGCCCCCACGCTTCACCGTTTGTCAATCCAGGCCTTCCAACCTAAATTGATTGAAGGTAAAGCCATTCAACTTCACCCGCTCGTGTGTTCTGCGTTCAACGCCGATTTCGATGGTGATCAGATGGCGGTACACGTTCCGTTGAGCAATGCTGCTGTATTGGAAGCTCAGTTATTGATGCTTGCATCACACAACATTCTTAACCCGCAGAACGGTCAACCAATTACCCTTCCTTCTCAGGACATGGTACTCGGTTTGTACTATATCTCTAAAGGAAAGAAAACAACGGATACTGAAATTGTAAAAGGTCAGGGTAAAGCATTCTATTCTGCAGAAGAAGTGATCATTGCTTACAATGAAAAGCAGGTTGATCTTCATGCTTGGATCAGAGTAAGAGCAAATGTTCGTGATGCAGAAACAGGACAGTTAACATACAAGTTGATTGAAACAACTGTAGGTCGTGTGATCTTTAACCAGTTTGTACCGAAAGAAGTTGGTTTCGTAAATGCATTATTAACGAAGAAAAACCTTCGTGAAATCATTGGCGATATTATTGAAATTACCAACGTTCCGAAAACGGCTAAGTTCCTTGATGATATCAAGACACTTGGTTTCCGTACAGCCTTCCAGGGTGGTTTGTCGTTCAACATCAACGATCTGATCATTCCTGAAGTGAAAGAACAATTGGTTGAAAATGCACAAGGTGAAGTAAACGAAGTTTGGGATAGCTATAACATGGGTCTTATCACCAACAACGAACGTTACAACCAGATCATTGATATCTGGAGCCGTGTTGATACACGTGTAACAGAAACGTTGATCCGTGAAATGGCTGCTGATAAGCAAGGTTTCAACTCTGTGTACATGATGCTTGATTCAGGTGCCCGTGGTAGTAAGCAACAGGTAAAACAGTTGGCTGGTATCAGGGGTCTGATGGCCAAGCCTCGTAAGAGTGGTTCTACAGGAAGCGAGATCATCGAGAATCCTGTATTGAGCAATTTTAAAGATGGCTTGAGTGTATTGGATTACTTTATCTCTACGCACGGTGCCCGTAAAGGTCTTGCCGATACTGCCTTGAAAACAGCGGATGCGGGTTACTTAACCCGTCGTTTGGTTGACGTTGCGCAGGATGTTGTTATTAAGGATGAAGATTGCGGAACATTACGTGGTATTGCAACAAGTGCATTAAAAGATAACGAAGATATTATTGAACCATTGAGCGATCGTATTGAAGGACGTACATCATTACATGATGTGTATGATCCGATTTCCGACGAACTCATTGTTGCAGCAGGTCAGGAAATTTCTCCTGCTATTGCTAAGAAGATTGAAGACAGAGGTATTGAAACAGTTGATATCCGTTCAGTACTTACCTGCGAAAGCAAACGTGGTGTGTGTGTGAAGTGTTATGGTAAAAACCTGGCTACAGGTGTGGTTGCACAAAAAGGTGATGCTGTAGGTATCATCGCTGCGCAATCGATTGGTGAGCCTGGTACACAGCTTACACTGCGTACCTTCCACGTGGGTGGTGTTGCGGGTTCTGCATCAGTAGAATCAACATTGCCGGCTAAGTTTGACGGAACAATCCAGTTCGATGGTTTACGTACTGTAACAACTACTAATAATGAAGGTGAGAAAGTACAGTTAGTAATCGGTCGTACTGGTGAGGTGCGTATCATGGATGTGAAGAATGATCGTTTATTGATCACCAACAACGTTCCTTACGGTTCAACATTGGCGGTTAAAGATGGTCAGCAAGTGAAGAAAGGTGATGTGCTTTGTACATGGGATCCGTTCAACAACGTGGTAGTTGCTGAAATTGCCGGTACAATTAAGTTTGAAAACATTCTTGATGGTATCACATTCCGTGAAGAGGCTGATGAACAAACTGGTCACCGTGAGAAAGTGGTTATCGAAACAAAAGATAAAACCAAGATTCCTGCATTGCTGGTTGAAGGCAAAGAGATCAAATCTTATAACTTGCCTGTTGGTTCACACATCGTGATCGAAGAAGGTGAAGAAGTAATTGCCGGTCAGGTGTTGGTGAAAATCCCACGTGTACTTGGTAAGCTTCGTGATATCACCGGTGGTCTTCCACGTGTAACTGAATTGTTTGAAGCACGTAACCCTGGTAACCCTGCTATCGTTTCTGAAATTGATGGCGTGGTAACCTTCGGAAACATCAAGCGTGGTAACCGTGAGATCATTGTAACAAGTAAGGATGATGTTGTGAAGAAGTACTTAGTGCCTCTTACACGCCAGATCCTTGCACAGGAAGGTGATTTCATTAAAGCCGGTGTTCCGTTAAGTGATGGACAAATTGCTCCTGCAGATATCCTCACCATCAAAGGTCCGTTTGCAGTACAGGAGTATGTTGTGAATGAGATCCAGGAAGTATATCGTTTACAAGGTGTAAGAATTAACGATAAGCATATTGAAACCATCGTTCGTCAAATGATGAAGAAAGTGGAGATCATTGATGCAGGTGATACGAAGTTCCTTGAAGAGGACCTGGTTGATCGCTTTGAATTCAATGAAGAAAACGATCGCATCTTCGATAAGAAAGTGGTTACTGAACCTGGCGACAGTCATAAGTTCCGTCCGGGTCAGATCGTTACACTCCGTGAGTTCCGTGAAGAGAACAGCGTACTCCGCCGTGCTGATAAGAAGCTGGTGGAAGTAAGAGATGCACATCCTGCAACAGCACAACCGGTATTGCTTGGTATTACCAAAGCATCATTGGGTGTACAAAGCTGGATATCTGCTGCATCGTTCCAGGAAACAACGAAAGTGTTGAGTACTGCTGCAATTGAAGGAAAAACTGATGATTTATTAGGCTTGAAAGAGAACGTAATCACAGGTCACCCGATCCCTGCAGGTACAGGCTTACGTGAATTCGAAAACATGATTGTAGGTAGCAAAGAAGAATATGAATTGCTCCTTACAACCAAAGAAGCTATGAGCTTCGACGAAGAAGAATAAGCATTAGCTGAATGATAAAAGCAAAGTCTCTCCGCCCCGGCGGAGAGACTTTTTTGTTGATGTCTGTTCTTATGCAAGGTGACTGGGCATCATGTTAAGTACAAAGTAAGAAGTACGAGGTGAGAAAGGAAAATATGAGGTAAGAAGTACTGCAAGGACACTGTTATTAATTGAGTGGTTTACTTGGATTTTGTTTTTTGGATTTTCTTGTTCTTTTAGCCTTCGCTTGTTAACGCTTTCTTAAAAAGCATTTCGTTTTTTTACACTCACCCGAAATCCTTTACTTTGCCCACCTAGATTATGAAAAGTATACAAAGCATTTTATTGTGGATAGTGGCAGCTGCGGTAGCTGTACTTTATGTGTTGCATTTCAGTGGTAAAAAGCCAAAGGAAACAACGAGTGGTATAGTAAAAAGAGATAGTGCTGATGCAAAGGAGCAACATATCAGGGTTGCATATATCGATCTTGATACTATTCAGAAATATTATGAATTCTTCAAATTGAAGAATGATGATATTGAGCGTGAAAAAACACGTTACGATAACCAGATACAAAGTGAGTTGAATAAACTTGAACGTGACCGTATCGAGTTCCTTAAGAAGGGACAAGCCATTACGCAAGTGGAAGCAGAAAAGTTTCAACAGGAGTACCAGACACGCTATCAGCAGATCGGTCAGCGTCAGCAAACATTGCAAGGCCAACATCTCGAAAACCAGGCAAAAGCAATTGATGATATCCAGAAACGCATCAACGAATACCTGAAAATTTATAACCAGGAAGGCAAGTACAACTTCATCTTTTCTACACAGGAGGGTAACCCAACTCTCTATTTTAAGGATACAGCTTTCAACATTACCAACGAAGTGCTGAAAGGTCTTAACGACACTTACAAGCAATCTAAGAAGCAATAGCGTTTTCGAATTAATCCTTATCTTCCGTTTCATTATTTTGAAACGAAACCAATGCTATGTCTTCAACTCAACAGGAATTTAAACCATCTTTAAGTTTACTGGATGCAACAATGGTTGTTGCAGGCTCCATGATCGGCTCAGGTATTTTTATTGTAAGTGCCGACATTACACGTAACGTGGGCAGTGCAGGTTGGTTATTAGTAGTGTGGCTCGTTACAGGTTTTATGACCTTAACTGCAGCACTTAGTTATGGAGAGTTGAGTGCCATGTTTCCAAAAGCAGGTGGCCAATATGTTTACCTGAAAGAAGCATTTAATAAACTTGCTGGTTTCCTCTACGGATGGAGTTTCTTCACGGTTATTCAAACAGCAACTATTGCAGCAGTAGGTGTTGCGTTCTCAAAATTCACCGGTTATTTTATTCCTGCATTGGATATTAACGATGAGAACATCCTGTTCCAGATTGGTGTGTTTAAATTATATCCTGCACAGATCGTCTCAATAGTTATCATCGCATTACTTACCTATATCAACACAAGAGGTGTGAATGGTGGTAAAGCCATTCAAACTGTATTTACAATCACAAAGCTTCTCTCACTTTTTGGATTGATCGTTTTCGGATTGATGATGGCTGCAAAAGCAGATGTGTGGAATGCTAACTGGAGTAATGCATGGGAGATGAATAAACTTTCTGAAGGTGGAATGATCGCAGGAGTTGCAGGCAGTGCGGTGTTAGGTGCAATTGCTGCATCAATGGTTGGTTCAATTTTCAGCAGCGATGCGTGGAACAACGTTACATTCATTGCAGGGGAAATAAAAAATCCAAAACGAAATATTGGGTTAAGTCTTTTCCTGGGAACATTGATCGTTACACTTATTTATGTTGCAGCGAATGTGATGTACATAAGTGTATTGCCGATGAATGAAATTGCATTTGCAAAACAAGATAGGGTAGCAGTTGCTGCTGCCAATGAAATTTTTGGCAACGTCGGCACTTATGTAATTGCAGCTATGATCATGATCTCAACATTTGGTTGTATCAATGGTTTGGTATTGGCAGGTGCAAGGGTGTATTATACTATGGCGCAGGATGGCTTGTTTTTTAAACAGGCCGGAACGTTAAATAAAAATGCTGTACCACAATGGGCTTTATGGGCACAATGTGTGTGGGCATCCTTACTTTGTTTGAGCGGACAGTATGGCGACCTGCTAGACATGATCTCTTTTGTAGTGGTGCTCTTTTATGTGCTTACCATCATCGGTATATTTGTACTGCGTGCAAAGCGCCCGGATATCGAACGTCCTTATAAAGCATTTGCTTATCCAATATTGCCGATCATTTATATTATTCTTGGATTGACGTTTTGTTTCTTCCTGATCACCATGAAGCCGTTATATGCAGGTATTGGATTTGGAATTGTTTTATTAGGCATACCTGTTTATTATATTGCAGTCGCAAATCAAAAGAAGTAGGTCTATTATGAGCGTTTCGAAGTTTGATCAGTTGTTTCAGCAATTCTCACAACTAAAAGCGGGTGTGATTGGTGATGTTATGCTTGATACGTATATGTGGGGACATGTTGAACGTATTTCACCGGAAGCCCCTGTTCCCATTGTAGCATTAGATAAAACCGAATACCGTGTTGGTGGCGCATCAAATGTTGCATTGAATATTGCTTCGTTAGGTGCTTCAGTTTCTATCCTGAGTGTAATCGGCAATGATGATGATGGTAAACAGTTGCGTCAGTTACTGGAACATCAACAGATCAAGACAGATTTTTTACTTGGCAGCGATAAGCGTGCAACCACAAGTAAAACAAGGATCATCAGCCGCAACCAGCAAATGATGCGGCTAGATAAAGAAATTGCAACCGATCTTGGTTATGAAGATGAAAACAGGTTGATCCTTGCATTGCAGACATTCATTGCACAGGAAAAACCCGATGTGATCATCTTTGAAGATTACAATAAAGGTGTGTTGACTGAACTGGTGATACAAAAGGCAATCGCACTTTGCAAGCATCATGGAATTCTCACAACGGTCGATCCAAAGCGTAAGAATTTCTTTTCTTATAAATCAGTAGATGTATTTAAGCCGAATCTGAAAGAAGTAAAAGATGCATTGAATCTTCTAGTTGAGAACGTGAATGAAGAATCACTTCGTCATATTCATACAGAATTAAAAGCTCAATTGCAACATCATATTTCATTCATCACTCTCTCTGAGAAAGGTGTGTTCTATCAGAATGAAGAACAAGCGGCTGTTATTCCATCGCACCTGCGCAGTATAGCAGAT
This sequence comes from Lacibacter sp., assembly GCF_035299325.1. GTDB lineage: Bacteria > Bacteroidota > Bacteroidia > Chitinophagales > Chitinophagaceae > Lacibacter. The sequence continues at coordinate 78,291 of NZ_DATGWT010000006.1, forward strand.
GTAAGTGGTGCAGGCGATACTGTGATTGCTGTTGCTTCATTGGTATATGCTGCTACGAAAGATGTTGAACTGATGGCTGAAGTTGCAAATATTGCCGGTGGATTGGTTTGTGAAGAAGTAGGTACGGCTGCCATCAACCGAGAGCGATTGATCCAGGAGTGTAAATTATTATTGAATTAAACATGGCTGATTTTTCCATTGCTATACATGGTGGTGCAGGTACGATCCTTAAAAAAGATCTGACTCCCGAACTGGAAGAAGCTTACACAAAAGGTCTTGCTGATGCAGTAGCAAGTGGCTACGAAGTATTGGCCAATGGTGGCAGTGCTGTTGATGCAGTTACAGCCGCAGTTATTTCCCTCGAAGATTGTATTCTCTTTAATGCAGGCAGAGGTTCTGTATTTACAAAAACAGGCGGGCATGAAATGGATGCAGCCATCATGAATGGTATTTCGTTAGAAGCAGGTGCAGTTGCCGGTGTGAGTAGTGTAAAGAATCCTGTAGTTCTGGCAAAAGCGATTATGGAAAAAAGTGAACATGTAATGTTGAGTGGGGAAGGTGCTTTGCTGTTCGCTAAGCAACAACAATTGCAACTGGAGCAAGAAGATTATTTCTTTTCAAAATTCCGTTACGATCAATGGCAATTAGTAAAGAATGAAGATGTAATTGCATTGGATCATAATATTCAAACAGAAAAGAAATTTGGAACAGTAGGTGCTGTTGCCTGCGATGCTAATGGAAACGTAGCGGCTGCAACAAGCACAGGTGGCATGACGAATAAAAATTTTAATCGTATTGGGGATACTCCGGTGATAGGTGCTGGCACGTACGCCAATAATCAAACATGCGCTATCTCATGCACAGGCCATGGTGAATTATTTCTGCGTGCTGTTGCAGCCTATGATGTGAGTTGCCTGATGGAATACAAGGGCATGAACCTTCAGCAAGCAATGGAAATTGTTACACTTGATAAATTAGTTAAGATCAATGGTGAAGGTGGTATGATCGGGGTGGATGCACATGCAAACACTGCCATGGTCTTTAACAGCGAAGGCATGTACCGTGCCATGCAAAATAGTAAAGGCGAAAAACAGATCGCTATTTACAAGTAAAAACTCTCTCTTATCTTTGAAGCTATGCAAACATATGTTGTAATTGTGGCCGGCGGTGCCGGTAAACGAATGGGTTCTGTACTTCCAAAGCAATTTTTACTCTTAAAGAATAAGCCTGTCTTATACTATACGATCGATGTTTTTTTAAAAGCATTGCCCGATTGTAAAGTAATTGTAGTGTTGCCGGAAGAGCATCTCGAGTTAGGTAAAGAGATCATTGATGGTTTTTTTGATGCAGAACGTATACAGTTGACCGTTGGTGGTGAAACACGTTTTCATTCTGTGCAAAATGGGTTGAAGCTGGTAGAAGAAGAGTCGATCATTTTTGTGCATGATGGTGTACGTTGTTTGGTGAGTGAAGAGTTGATTCAACGTTGTTATGCGGCCGCATTGGAAACAGGCAGTGCCATTCCTGCTATAGAATGTCGTGACAGTGTACGTATGGTCACTGAAGAAGGGAATGATCCTGTTGACAGAAGTAAACTACGTTTGGTACAAACGCCACAAACTTTTCATAGTAAAATATTACTTCCTGCTTTTGCGATTGATTACAAAGCATGGTTTACCGATGAAGCAAATGTTGTGGAAGCATTTGGTTTGAAAGTAACGCTAGTACAGGGCGAGGATACAAACATTAAGATTACAAACCCGATAGATTTGGTAATTGCCGAGAAGATACTTGAGGGATAATAACTCATCATTCATTACTCATCACTCATTCCTTCAGCCACTTCAGTAATTTCGGTAAACGGTTCATGCGTAAGGCAGGGTATCGTTCTTCAGTAGCTCCGTAACTACTGTAGAAGAAAGCAAGATTGCGGATATCACTTCCTTCAAAATCAAGTATTGTATTTGTTCCTGCGTGTGTAGCAATAAACCGGTCGATCAAATAATGCGAAGCGCCCAATGTTTTTCCGTTAGGATGATTACCCACCAGAATATAATACCAACGGTTATGCGAAAAAAGAAAAACCGCAGATGCAAGTAATTGACCATTGTGGTTGTAAATCCCAAGCGATTCTGCAAGTTGTTTCTCCTTTGCAATAGAAAATAATTTCTTGAATCGATCCATTTGTTCATCTCTAATAGCTGAAACACGTTGCATGGTTTCTTTGGCTAACCCAATGATGTCTTCTACAGCAATATTCTGTTTTGCTGTTAATCCACTTTGCTCTGCTTTCCTGATGTTTCGTTTCAGGTTAGTACGATATTGCTCTGCTATTTCAGTATATGGGTTATTTAAGGCAAGTATATAGTTTACCCGTTCAGTTAATGCGAATCCATCAACAGGAAACAAGTTATTGTGATTGAGATAAATATCGATGTAACGGAATCGTTTGGGTATCTTTTTCAGGAATGCTTCTGTAACTACGGCATTGATTTGTTTTATTGAAAAGATACCAAGGCTGGCACAGAAATAAGGTTGAAAAAGATAGTGAATACCATATTTTTTATTCCATGTGAGTGGCATGATGGCTTCATAGTCGTTCAGCACCAACGCATCCCAATGATCTGTTATTGCATCAAGATACCAGGAGTAAGCGTAAATCAAACCATTGCTTGCGTGTTGCACACAGTTATCCCATTTTTGCTTATCAATTTCAGCATGTGATATGTATTTGATCTGTAGCATCAGAAAGGCATGCGACGGTCAATCTTTTTCAAACTGAAGTTCTGAATATCGATCGTAAATGAAATATTTTTCAGGAAACGTTTTTCAGTGATCGTTGATAAGAAATAATCTTTATATGGCTTGCTGTAAAACAGCGGCGCATAAATATTAATCGTATTCTTGAATAATGACAATTGCAAACCTGCATTATATAATACTTTGCTACCTTCTGCATTGGCTTTCCATGCATCGGCATACGTGCCAATATCCATGTACACTTTCAGCGGAACTTTAAAAGGCAGTATGTTCAGGATATTGATCTGATCAGGAATGTCGGTTGAAAAATTAAGTGCCATCAGCCAATCATCTGTCTTACCAATTTTATTCGCCAACAGATCAGTTCGAACTTTAAAGCCGCCATCACGCATCATCATTTGTTGACTGGCAAAACCTTCAAATTCATTTCGTCCAACAAAATAATTGCTGTATGTATAATCTTCATATCCCTTTGGAGCTGATAAGTTCAGATGATAAGGATCGGTTCCAAATCGTTTGCTGATCGTACGTTCGCCGAGATAAATAAATTTACCTGCAAACACCCTGATGTCGGCACCAAGTTTTTCATTGTAGTTGAAATAGTAATTACCTGTAAATGCAAGCCGTACAAAATCTCTTGCCTGTTCAGCCATTAACTCACCACGATAGGGATAAAGTACCCTGTTATCCTGAATAACAAAACGCAGTTGGTTCAAATACCTGCTTGCACTCGTTGTTGTAATTTTTGTAAAACGATCTCCGTTGGGAAAAGTATCGCTTCTGAAACGAAGATCATCTTCATCCAGTAAAAATGTTTTCCATTGTATAAAACGTTCCCTGGTACTTCTTGGATTTTTTTCTGCAAACACAAACTTGAGCGATGGTGCAATTTTCCTGAAGCCGGTTATATATTTTTGATTTGCTGTATCAACAAAATCATTCGTGCTGAACTTTAATGCATTTACTGCAAGCGTTATCCGCTGAAAGGTTTTTGACGGATACATCGTATAGCTTGCACGTGCAACTCCGTTTAATTGTTTACTTCTGGTGCCGTACATGGGAGCCACAATAAACTGGAACTTTGTGGGAGGAAGCGTATAATTTGTGAGTGCAGCTCCAATCATAAAGCCATCATACATATTGATGCCGGCAACGGGTGTAATGATCAAAGCGTTTGTTGTATTGCTGTTGTTGGCGGCAAACGGAGCAATACGTAACTTCTTTTTAGCCGGTGGCTGCAAAGAATTTTCCTGGTGTAATAAAGCAAAAGCAGAGTCAAGATTTTTTCCACTGCTTTTTTCAAGTGAAGCTTTCAGATCAGAAGGATAGGGGTGTTTGTGTTTCCACTCCTCGAAATATTGTTGCATCCCTTTGAGGAATACGTCACGCCCCAACTCATTTTCCAGCATCTGCATAAACTGTGCACCTTTCTCATAAGCGATCAATGAATAATTCGCTTCTGTTAAACTGTCTGCAGTTGTACTTAATGGTTGAGCGAGATGCAAGCGTTCAAACGTTTCAAGGAATACTGCATCGTTTGCATTCAATAGAAGTGGCTTTTTCTTTTTAGCAGTTGGCTTATATCGGCTCAATTCTTTTTCAAACCACTTATCGTAGTAACTGTTAATGCCTTCATCAAACCAGGGATAAACCTGTTCGTTATTGGCAATCATTCCCTGAAACCAGTTATGACCAACTTCATGCTCAAGTACACTCTCCAGGTTTTTTTCTGTTGACATTGGAGTTATGGCAGTGATACAAGGATATTCCATGCCTCCTTCAAAGCCCATCTTTGCTTCAACTGCTGCTATTGTATTGTAAGGATATTCACCAATAACGTTACTTCTGAAACGAACCGCATCTTTTACCATGTGTGTACTGTTCTTCCAAACAGATTTACTTTCTGCTGAAAAGGCGGTGAACACATCAACTACCCTGTTATTGTTTAGCTGAATGGTATCATAGCGAACAAGATATTTTTTATCAGCAAACCATGCAAAGTCGTGGACATTGTTTTGTGTATAGAAAAGTGTTTTCGTTTCTTCTTTGTTTGCAATAACAGGTAAAGGCTTGGTTGTTTTTTTTGTTGTCGGCGCAGGCTTTTTTGTTTTAATGACTTGTTTGGGTTCATCAATTCTTGCTTTATCTTTCAGCCATTGGAGTTCTTCACTGTTTTGCAAGTTCCCTGTGCTGAGTACCACATAACTTTTCGGCAAGGTGATCTTCACTTCATAATTACCAAACTCACTGTAAAATTCTCCTTGGTCTAAATAAGGCATAGGGTGCCAGCCATAACGGTCATACACAGCCGGTTTTGGATACCACTGTGTTACCTGGTAAGTTTTGCCAATGTGCCCGCCTCTTGAGAAATTCTTCGGCAGCTTTACATGAAAAGGAGTTGTGAGCTCAATGGATGCGCCGGGTGCCAACGGTTGTGGCAACAGTACTTTAATGATATCGATATGTTGTGGATGATCTTCTGTTTTTGCAAGCACGGAGTTTACACGAAAATCTAGACGGTTTATATAGCCGCGGTCTTCACTATTGGAGAAATAAAAATCTGTACGACCGTTTTCAAGCAACTGATCACTGAAAGCCGTTCTGTCGGTGCGATACGCATTGGGCCATAAATGAAACCAGATGAACCGTAAGGTATCAGGCGAGTTATTGATGTATTCAATTTTTGCAAAACCATCTAGACTATGGTCTGCATCGTTGAGCGTAACATCAAGTTTAAAATTAACCTGCTGTTGCCAGTATGTTTGCTGGGCATGCAGAGAATTGGTGGCGATTAGCAGCAGGAGGGAAAGGATATATTTCACTCAATGGGTTTTTTCAAAAATAACATCTTCTTTCCGTTACACCTATAGTTTGCGGGGCTGTTTTAGCAGGGCGAATATTTTGTTTAGTTTTTTACCGCTTACCTGTTCCATCACCTGTTGAAAATCTTCAGGGTAAGGGTGTTTGAATTTCCAAAGCTGGAAGTATTTTTTCATTCCTTCGTTGAATTTGTCTGCTCCTGTTTCGTTTCGCAATAACCGGATCCATTTATTTGCCTTGCCATAAACTGCAGCAAAATAAGCTTCTGTACTTCCGAAACGTTCAGCAGGTTGGTCAATAGGGTCATAAAAATCCTCCCAATCAACCGGGCTTGATTTTTCGAAAAGATGACTGTACCAATCAGTAAACCCTTCATCCATCCATGCATGGTTCCGCTCATTTGTGCCAACAACGCCATAGAACCAGTTATGAATGATCTCATGTGTAAGTACGTAGTCAGCCGACTGGTTTAGTAAACTGATCATGGGATATTCCATACCTGCACTGAACCTGTTGCCATTACCTTCCACTGCTGAAATAGTTCCGTATGGATATTCACCAACTACATCTTTCATGAAGAACAGCGTTCTGGCAATTTCATCATTCGCTTTATCCCAAAACGAAAACCTCTTTGTTTTTGAAAAAGTGAAAACATCCACAATGCGTTGGTTACTGAGCAAGGTTTGGTTATAGCGGATAATAAAATTTTCAGAAGCAAACCATGCAAAGTCGTGGATGTTGTTTTGAACAAAACGTACTGTTTTATGTGATGAATCCGTAACCGGTTGATATTTTATGCCGGCTTTGTTCCTGTTTTTTGTGCCAATGATTTTGTACAATTCCAATTCGCTTTCGGTTGCAAGTTCGCCTGTGGCCGCCACTACATAAGTTGATGGCAGTGTAATTGACACATCAAAGCTGCCAAACTCACTGTAAAATTCACCTCTGTCGAGGTAAGGCATCGGGTGCCATCCTTTGCGATCATATACGGCCGGTTTAGGATACCATTGTGTGATGTAAAAATCATTTCCTGCATAACCCAGCCTTGATTTGTATTCCGGAATAAACACACGAAATGGAGTTCTGATGATCATCTTTTCGCCGGGCAACAAAGGGTTGTTGAGCAAAAGTTTTACAATATCAATATGTTCAGGGTGAGGTTCAATTGTAAGCGTATCGATGCCAATAGTAAAACGAAGACTGTCGATATAGCCGATATTATTACTTACATAAGTACTCCCCGTTTGTTTTGCATATGCTGTTTGATCGTTCCTGTATGCGTTGGGCCAAAGGTGAAACCAGATATAGGTTAATGTATCAGGTGAATGATTAGTGTAGTGTATCTCTTCTGAACCATGCAGGATATTGCGTTTTGTTTCAAGCGAAACATCGATCCTGTAATTTACTTCCTGTTGCCAGTAACATGTTTTTTGTGCAAAGCTGAAATGAAAGAGGAACAGCAACAGAAAAGAAAATAAGGATTTCATATGCAGCGTTTAAATATAATATTGCTGTTATCTGCCCTTGCCTAAAAAGATCAACCTGATTGTATGGATGATGATCTTTATATCAAGGGCAAGTGAAATATTTTCAATATAGATGAGGTCGTATTTACTGCGTTCGATCATTTGTTCTACGTTTTCAGCATAACCAAACTTGACCATACCCCATGAAGTGATACCGGGTTTTACTTTCAGGAGGTAACGATAATAAGGGGCACTCGCAACGATTTGATCAATATAAAATCTGCGTTCGGGTCGTGGACCCACCAAACTCATTTCTCCTTTGAGAATATTCCAGAACTGTGGCAATTCATCGAGCCGCCATTTGCGCATTACTTTACCCCAAGGAGTAATGCGTTGATCTGTTTCAGAAGATAATGCAGGACCATTTTGCTCTGCATCCACAATCATGGAACGGAATTTATGAATGTAGAAGGGCTTACCTTTTAAACCTATCCTTTCCTGCGAATAAAATACCGGTCCTTTTGACGACAACTTTACTCTAATGGCAACAAATAATAACAGTGGCAACAACAATATGAGCGATAACAGAGATGCAATGATGTCCATCAATCGTTTTATGTTTTGCTGCCACTCGCTCATCATGCCTGTGTGCAGATCTATGAGCATTGCACCAAATACATTACTGGTTCGAACAGAACCGGAGAGAATATCTACTGTGTTTGGCAATAGTTTAATACTTACATCATGCTCACTCAATATACTAAGTGATTGTTCAAGTGCCTGCCGCTCTTTTTCTTCAGTTGCAATAATCACCTGCTCTATTTTATGCGTTCTGATTACATTCGACAGATCAGGCAACTTTCCCAAGGCAGGCAAATATTTACTAAGGCCGTTGGAGCTGCTTTCTTCCGGATAAAGAAATCCTGAGAAATGAAAGCCTTGTGTTTCGCTGCTTTCTTTAATGTCTTTATAAAGTTTGATGGCGCTCTGCTTCGCACCAATAATGAGTGTGTTGATCTTTACATTGCCTGCAAGAAACTGGCGTTTAATATTGGTTAGTATGATCCAACGCAATAACCATGTAAAGCTGAATTGCAGAGCAAAAAGTAAGATTGATTCTTTATAGTAAAAGGTGTAGGAACCAATACGATCATCAAGCAGCAAGGCAAAGAAAAGTATAAGACAACCGAGCAGGCAACAGAAGAAAGTTGTAGTGAGTTCCTGCAATCTTGATTTGCTATAAAGGTTTTTATAACTGCCAAAAAGGTGATAGAGTATCAGCCAAAATATCGGGATGAGAAAAATGCCGGCAAAAAAACTACTGTCTAACGCCTGATTAAATAATGTGGATGCTTCGCCAAGTAAAATTCTCCGAAGCAGGTAAAACAATCCCCATGCAAAAGTTGCAGAAAGCCAATCGGCAGCAACATACCAGCCAATATGTATCCGTGGTGTTTGATTCATGCATTATACAGCGGTGGTGCGCTGAATTTTTTGAAGTATCTGGTGAGCGACATCCATTGCTCTTAATCCATCCACTTCACTTACGGGTATAGGGTTATCATGTAAGATCGCATCTCTGAAATGTTCCAGTTCCATTTTTATGGCATTCACATCTTTCACAAACGGGTTAGAAATGGCTATGGTCTTCTTTCCATTGTTTGTTTCAATGTCGAACGTAAATGCTTCTTTATCGTCGGGATTTTTCATTCGTATAATCTCTGATTTCTTTTCAAGAAAATCAATACCGATATAAGCATCACGTTGAAACAACCGGATCTTTCGCATTTTTTTCATGCTGATGCGACTGCTGGTGAGATTAGCCACACAGCCATTATCAAATTCAATACGAACGTTGGCGATATCAGGGGTGTCGGTCATTACTGCAACGCCGTTTGCATATACATTCTTTACATCGCTTTTTACGAGACTCATGATAATATCAATATCATGGATCATCAGATCAAGTATCACACTCACTTCCGTTCCCCGGGGATTAAATTGTGAAAGACGATGTACTTCAATAAACATCGGGTTCAGCTTCAGGTCTTTCACAGCCAGGAAAGCGGGATTAAACCGCTCTACATGACCTACCTGAAGTTTAATATTGGCCTCACGTACCAGTTTCACCAGTTCATTGGCTTCATCCATGGTGTTGCACATGGGCTTTTCCACAAAAACATGCTTGCCTTTACGCACTGCCAGCTGGCAAAGTTCAAAATGGTAATTGGTTGGAGCTACAATATCGGCCGCATCACAGAGCGACATCAGCTCTTCAGGATCGGTAAAACGTTGAAGCTGGTATTTCTCCGACACGGCTTTTGCGGCTTTGTCGTTTGGATCGTAAAAGCCTACCAATTCAACGCCCTCTATTTCCTTCCAGTTGTTGAGATGAAATTTACCAAGATGACCGGTACCAAATACAGCTATTTTGAGCATTTAATTCAATTAAGTAGAGACAAATATAAACTATGGTTGTTATGGGGTTATCCTGTATTGTTCTTTTCCTGAAAAAAGATGAAAAACATTTTTTACGAAATATTCAAAACCCCTATCTTTGCCGTCCCGAAAAATGAATGATAATTGGTTCTTGATCAGGCATTCATGCATAGGGTAGTTGGATCGGTAGTTCAGTTGGTTAGAATGCCGCCCTGTCACGGCGGAGGTCGCGGGTTCGAGTCCCGTCCGGTCCGCAAAAAGCCACTCAAATTTGAGTGGCTTTTTTGTGTTTAAAGAGGTATGTGAGCCACTGATAAACCAGATGAAAGAACCCGGCAGGCAGGGTTTATCCGGTACGAATCTTCATTACGAGTTAACTGCATTTTCCGGCGCAGAGAAAAAAGAAGCAGAGAGTTTCGCAGAGACTTCCTTAGTCCGGTCGAATGCAAAGCATTTGGGGTGCTGTTGATGGGAATGAAAGCTGTCGGATTTATACGTCGTGAGCGCTTTAAGTAGGGAGTATCATGGGAGTAAGGTGGGAGTAAAGTGGTTTAAAGAGCGAAGGATGAGCGAAGGATGAAGGCAATGAGCAAGGGGCAAAGGGATTAGGAATAGGGAATTAGGGATTGGGAATTTGGAATGGTGTGCTGCATTGAGATGTTGGGGGCCGGGAAGGGAACAATGGCAGCGGCGGGGAGGCCCTGCAGACGGCTTTGCTTTAGAATTATGATTTCGTTTTTTCTTTTTCTTTTCCTGTTGCTGGTATAACCGGTTTACGGCATTGATGAACAGGGAGCTGTGTTCGTAAAAGAAAATACGGTTGTGACGGCCGATGCCTTTATCTACTTCCATCACCTGGTTGCTGGAAAGGGTGCCGATGGGGAGAAACCAGAGTTCTTCTTTGATGCTTTCGGTGGAAAAGAAACTGATAAAGTCATTGATGATTTTCCACAGCTGTTGTTTTGTTGGTTTATCACTTAACTGTTGTTTGAATGTGTGATGTTGTTCGGGGAGTGTGCTCATGTGCTGAACGTTTTGACCTCACCCCTGCCTCCCATGAAGCGGGACACAGGCTCTCCCGGTGGAGAGGGAGGAACGAGGTGATGTTTTAAAAGTGAAGAAGACGGAAAGAAAAGAGCCCAGGTGTTTACCCTTGATAAGAAATGCCTGTAAGTAAAGTTGTGCGTTGTTAGCACAATGATGAATAATTAAACCAAGATGCGGGACGGACAGAAAAGAAAATACTCCTTTTTAGGTATTGGCTTATTGTGTTTGGGGGGTTACATTGCCTGCTCATTTACTGCCAATCAATTAAGTTTATTTTATGCTGTTCATTCCTGTCTTTTTCCGCTCTTTATGCAGGCGGGTCCGGAGCGACCGATTTGCTGTAATGGTAACAGGTAAACAAACAAAGGCGGGTCTCTTTCAGGAGAATCACTTGCTAATAAAGCTGAACAATTGTACGAAAGCGAGCTATGTAGGGTTTATTGTAACAGCGATGCGGTTGAAGTTTCCAATAGAAACGGAACAATTATATTCAGTAGTGATTGATCCTGCGGAACAGTTGCGACAGTAAAGGTTCAAATGATACAGTGGGAATATGTTTTTCGTTAAACAGGTTATTGGTTTTTGGGTTTGTAAAAAAGTGCGTTTAGCTGTAACAGTGAGTTGGAAAGACGTTTTTGTTTCAGACAATTTTTCAGATATTTTTATACCATGCACAAATTTATTCGTTGGGCAGCAATGTTTGTATTGTTACCAATCAGCAGTACCATTCATGCACAACAGAACGAGGAACACGGTACCGGCCTTTTATTTGAGAGCATCAGTACGAGATCTATCCCACAACAGGCAACATTAACCACAGATAGTTATCGGGGATTGCCCACTTCGGTTTCGCTGGAAGCATATTGTCCGACGGCGGGAGACCAAGGTGAGTTGGGTACCTGTGTAGGATTTGCAACTGCCTATTCTTTACGTACAATTTTATATGTAAAAGCAAGGCGGGAGGCCGGATATACGGCAGACCCGAATGCGCATATCTTTTCACCAAGTTTTGTATATGAGCAAATTAAATCCAGCGATGATGTAATATGCAAAAAAGGAAGTTATATAGCCGATGCGTTGGAACTTTTGCAGTATGCCGGCGTGGCCACGCTTAAAACCTTGCCTTATCAGTGTGGAGCAACAATCTCGAATGAGGCTCTTAATGAAGGTGCCGCCTTTAAAATACTTTCTTACCAAAAACTTTTTAGTTCAGAAGAGCTGGACCTGAGTTATAAAATCTTGCTTACCAAAAAAGCGTTGTCTGAAGGAAACCCATGCTTACTGGGATTCAAGACGGCGAAAAGTTTTAAAGGAAAAGTCACAGATGTGTGGAAACAACAGCCAAACGATGCCGAACCTACATCAATCAATATAGGTCATGCGATGTGTGTGGTAGGGTATAACGATAATAAATACGGAGGTGCATTCCGGGTATTAAATTCGTGGGGCACAGGTTGGGGCGATAAAGGATTTATCTGGATTCCGTATAGTGATTTTGCAAAGTATGCTTATCAATGTTACCAGGTACAGGGCGAAAAAATAAAGCCTCAAAAAACAAATGATCCTGTTGCACTAAAACCGGATATCAAAGGCACAATACGTTTTCAGCAAAATACAGGAGAAGCTATGAATGTTTCTCTGCAACCTTCAACTTTTGCAACGGGTTTGCCTGCGTATAAAATGAATACAGAGTATGCAAGCGGAACACGTTTCAGGTTTTATATGAATACTTCAACTGATGCTTATGTATATGCTTTCGCTTCTGATCTTTCCGGAACCGTCAATCAGATTTTTCCTTTTGAAGAGACTATATCTCCTTTTCTTGGAAAGAACAGTACGGTAGCTTTTCCGTCTGAAACGAAAGTGATCAGGATGGATGAAAATAAAGGCACCGATTATTTATTGATTTTGTATTCGAAGAAACCACTGGATATGAAAGTGCTTTTGCAAGAAATGAAACAACAGCAGGGTAACTTATTGGTGAAAGCAAAGGCTGCTTTGCAAAGTAAATTAATGAGCCCTGCTCTTATTAGCTATTCAGCGGATCGTGTTGCATTTGAACAGAAGGCTTACACAGATGCAGATATACTCCCTGTACTTATTGAAATACCACATAATTAATATGATGCTTGCACACACATTAGAAGCAGTTAAGAAAATTATTTTACTGCTGTTTGCATTACTGGTTTTTGATTCCCTTTTCGCACAGTTTCAGATACTAAAAAAAGAGGGTTTGAAATCCGGAATAGATGGATTGGAAATTGCTCCGAATAGTAAATATTTTTTGGGATGGTATGAGTTTAATGGAACATGTGTGATATGGGACATCCAATCGGGGCAGGAAATACAAAGGTTTAAAGATGTAAAGAGTGCCAGGTTTGCTTCCAATGGCGAAGCCATTTATTTAATCACAAAATCAGGTGATATTAAATTGGTGGATTTGCTTGGAAGAACGATGCGGCAAGTATCACGAATACCAATTAAAATAGGCGATTATAAAAAATATCATTTCCATCCCGAACAAAGCGTGTTGATTGTTGAAAATTACTACTATGATGTAAACTATGGGTTTGCCAATTTGTTGAATTATGAAGGCGACAGAAGATCTCAGTGGTATAATCAGCAAAAAAACATATTGGCAGTGCCGGATAATTTGAATAAGCGAATCAACGTCATTCAAATTCCGGGCGGACAGAAGAAATCTTTCAATTTACCTTTCAAGCCATCTTATGTTAGTGTATCAGCTTCAGGAAATCGCATGCTGGTTTTTGGAGGAGATACATTGCAGATTATGAATACTGTCGACGGAGGGTTAATGGGTCAACGAAAAACTCCCAAACAGTTTTCCAGATTGGCTGAATTAGATAGCACTGGTGAAAATCTCATCTATATGGCCACAATGGATGATGGATCACAATCGCTCATTTGCGAAAATGCCCTATCAGGAAAGCAAATCTGGAAAAGAGATTTTCAACGAAAACTTCCACCGTATGGCGAGTATATCAGGTATAGAAATTTTCAGCTTTCTTCAAACGGTAAATTAATTCTGTTGGCAAATGGCGAACAAGGAGCTTACGAGTTATTTGATGCAAGTACAGGTGCAACCATTAAGGAGTTCAACAGCTCAAAAAATGATCTGATCAAGCGTCTGGGAAAAATCGTTTCCAATCAATTGCCCATTTATTACGACGGTTACCGAATGATGCTGAATCTTGAAACAGGGATTGTTAGTGGAAAAATAAAAGATGATGAACAATATACACGCCATTTAACCGATCAAGAATACTACGAGAGTCCGATTGAGGAGCAAAAAAAATCATTTGATAAAAAATATGATTTTGTTGTTACACCTTTGTTAATGAGCGAGGCAATAAGCTGTCCGAACGGCAGTGTACGCTCTAAATTGACAATTCGGTCTACTCAGACTAAACGAACAGTTTTCACACGCAGGTGTAATTGGATTACCTATGCTGCTGCAAATGCACAAAATGTAATAGCCATACAAGAACTGCCTGTTAACGATCGGATTAATTTTTACAATTATACTACGGGGCAAAAATTATATACGATTCCGTTTAAGATAAGAATGAAAGGGGGGCATCGCCCGATGATTTTCTCACCTGATGATGCGTACCTCACTGTTCAACATGATGATGGCATTTTGTTATTTGATTTGAAAAAGAAAGCTGCTTATCCTGCAAATCTTGGCGCCAGTCCGGTTGATGCAATCGCAGGTTTTACTCCTGATAATAAATATGCGGTTGTAAGGCCCTGGAAACAATTGAAATTTCTCGATTTAGCTACCGGAGAGTACAATGAACAGTTAACGATTAATAATGTGCAGACTGGTTTTGGTGCTAATAGTGTTTCATTTACACCGGATGGCCGTTATATGTTTTACGTTGATGGTAACAGTAATCATATTCTTCAGATGTATGATGTGGGTGCCAAAAAAGAAGTTGCCGCAGTGTATGCGTTTTTAACTACCAACGACTGGGCCGTGGTTTCGCCTACAGGATTATTCGAGGCCAATGAAGGTGCGCAGAATAATGTGTACTATGCAACGTCCAATTCAATTGCGCCGTTAGGAACTGTATTCGATCAGTTCTTCACCCCTAAATTACTGCCACGTATTATAAGCGGTGAAAATTTTAAAGTACCGGATATAAATAAGTTGAAAGCAATTCCTACAGTATCCATTCTCTACAGCGAGGGTACCCGAAATCTTGTAGTGGAAAATGAGTTTGAACAGGTGGTAACAACCGGTAAAAGCACCGGGTTAATAACGGTGAAAGCGGACTGTGCGGTGGATAAAATAACAGAAATTCGTTTGTACCAAAACGGTAAACTAACAGGAACTACAAGGAATTTGATTGTTGAAGATGACATTGGGCAAAAATCAATTACACGCACTTTTAATGTAACACTTTCACCGGGCGATAATGTGTTTAGTGCTGTAGCCGTAAACTCACAACGTTCAGAGAGCAAACAGGTGTTTATTAATGCAAAGTATAAACCTGAAAATGCAGAGCCGAGGGAAAAGGTTAATCCGAAGAGTGCCCGCTTACATTTGGTTGTAATTGGTATTAATGCATATAAAAACCCGAAGTATAATTTAAACTATGCGAAAGCAGATGCCACTGCATTCAAAACAGCGATAGAAAACGGGGGCAAAGATATTTTCAGTTCAATCATCACTTATTTTATTGCAGATAACGAGGCAACGAAAGAGGGGATAAAAAATGTATTGGAAAAAGTAAAGGCAAATGCCGCTGCTGATGATCTGTTTATATTTTATTATGCCGGTCACGGAGTGTTGGATAATAAAAATGAA
Organism: Lacibacter sp.; assembly: GCF_035299325.1. GTDB lineage: Bacteria > Bacteroidota > Bacteroidia > Chitinophagales > Chitinophagaceae > Lacibacter. The sequence continues at coordinate 93,657 of NZ_DATGWT010000006.1, forward strand.
TATTTTTTAGTACCCCATGATGTAACACAGTTATATGGAAACGACCAGATGATGACTCAGCTTGCAGTAAGTTCTACTCTCATTCAACTTTATTCAAAAGATATAAAGGCACAGAAGCAATTGTTTATACTTGATGCATGCCAATCTGCAGGAGCATTGGGAAATGCCTTTGCAATGAGGGGCGTTGCTGAAGAAAAAGCAATAGCCCAACTTGCACGTGCTACAGGAACACATTGGTTAGTGGCGTCAGGAAGTGATCAGTACGCAACAGAGTTTACTCAACTGGGGCATGGCTCTTTTACCTACTGTTTACTGGAGGCCATGAAAGGAAATGCAGATAACGGCGATAAAAAACTTACGGTAAAAGAGATCGATGCCTACCTGCAAAATATTGTACCTGAGATAACCAAGAAATACAAAGGTACGGCACAGTACCCGGCAAGCTTTGGCAGTGGTAATGATTTTCCGGTTATTATCGTTAAGTAAACAGAAGACCGGGAGAGTGAGTGCTCATAAATTTCGAAGGTTAAAGACTAAAACGAAGGGCACACGGTTTTTCAATTGCAAAAAGCCATTAATGAATCAAATCTTAAACTCAATCTATCTTAAAATGTGCAATACCAATTTTGTGGTTACTGTTTTGATCGCCAGCGCTGCTATATTTTGTATGCGGGCCTAACTGTTGTTGCCAGGCTTGTGATGTGTTCGTTTAGATTCGATCAATGCTTTTACTTCTTCATAGCGTTGCCCGAAATGAGCAGGATTTAATAATATATCGCCCACACCATCTGTTTGAAAATTGTTGAGTTGTCCTCCGAGTAAAACCAGTTTTTGCAGTGCAGGGTTATAATTGGCTGCATATTTCTCCGGGTAGCGAAGTTTAATACCCAGTACGGGTACAGTTGTGGGGCCACCGATGTTATTGCCGGACAGTACTGAACTTTCACGTATCTCCTCAATATCTTCCCATAAAACCAACCCGCTGCTGATGCCGGCAGGTGTGTAATGAAAGCCTTTTGTTGTGGCAATAAAAAGATAGTTGGTTGTAAAAAGTTGACGGCCAAACGCAAGTAACAGGAAATGACATATGACATAAAAGAAACCGAAGATCAATTTTTCAGCAATTGTAAATTCTCCCAGCTGTTCAGGCTCAAAAATAGTTTCAGGAGAAAATAAAAGCAGATTAACCAACACCACAAATCCTAAAACAACGAGCAGGGTAATTGCCATGCCGAGCTTGTTGTGCGGTGCTTCAATCCTGATCAACGCACCAGCCAATACTTCCTTTGTGTCAATCGTTTTTCGTTTTCTGAAAAATTCACGCATTAAGGCATATACTACAAAGGCAAAAACAATCAACGGAATAATCATGAGGAGTTCTGTTAATCGAAAAAAATGCCGGGACGTTTCAGCGGCTTCCTCTTTATTGCCGGAGGTTATATACGGCCATAATGAAAATCCCACGATCAAAAGGAAAGAGGGGATGGTAAACCATTGTAATTTTTTCAGGAGCCGACGTTGATTTTCATTCATAGACATCTGTTATAAAGTGTTAAGATAAATGTTTCTTTTCATTTACGTTTTACCGAAGATGCGATGCTTAGAGTGTCAGGATATTTTTACAGGGAACAACAAACACGAACCCTGAAACATTACCGGCGTTGGTGCTGGTAAACGAAATTTTAAACCCAGGATCGTTGCTAAGTGTCATCAGTGTAACTGCAGCAAACTAATGCAAAGCAGGCAAGGGCTATGTACAGAACCCAATGGCCCGGGTGATTTAAATAATCTACCCGATTCTGATACATTAGCAGACGAGATCGTTGAAAATTCAGAAAACGGGTTGGAAAGTTTTAAAGCGATTATTGCGGGTTGAACAGGAAGTAGATTATATTTTGAGATTAGTGCCAACTTGTTTATTTATTCATGAACCTGCTGTAAATAAATTCCAGGTAATAGTTACGATACTCATGGAACAAGTTATGGGATCATTGAATTATTGCTTTATTAAAAAAAGCATCGTCCGGAATATTCTGAAACAATAAGTAATATTTCGAAAGCTGGAATAATCTGATTTACGTAAGTGATTTTTTTCAGGAATATTCCGGAAAACTGCTATATATCTGGTGAAACAAACTTTAGGATTTCGAGCATTCAATTACTAAGGTTTCATTATAAGATCGCACTGCCCAAGAGGCCGCAGTGCGCCGAACTGAATCTCGGTCAACTGTTGGTATAAATAGATGTAACAAAATTGCTGACTGTGTGTTATTTCCTGAATAAAAGGTCTTAACATTGATCAACTCATCGAATTAAAAATGTTCTTCGATTTCAGTTTTAAAAGTTCCCTGCTGTTTTTCTTCTTTTTGCATGGTTTGGTGTTTTCGGCTTTGCTATTGATCAAAGGCATACAGAATGAAAACAGGGCTGCCCGATGGTTGGGTTGTTTTACAATTTTATCTTCTTTATACATTGCCCCTTTTATGCTGGGGTATGCAGGTTGGTACTCAAAAGCACCTTACAGAGATATCTTGTTTTATGTTCCGTTTCAGCAACTTTTTTTATTGCCTCCGGTACTCTATTTCTACATTCGGAGTTTGCTGGACAAATCATTTCTGTTTTCTAAGAAGGAGCTTGTTCATTTTATTCCTGCAGGTTTCTATTTTCTATACAGCTTGATTGTTTTCATGGTTGATAAAGTAGTTCCCGGTGAAATTTTTTTCTATAAAGATGGCAAAGACAAGGACTTTTCAACCGGGTACCAGGTTGCGGGTTTCATTCTTTTTGGTTTTTATTTAATCATGAGCCTTTCAACTTACAGAAAATATAAACGAATCACCTACGATGCAGTCAGTTTTGCTGATTCGGTGATGTTTAAATGGGCACAACGGTTTTTGATTGCTTTCCTGTTGCTGCTTACGATAAGAGGCTTGTTCTTTATTCTAAATCCGGAGTGGGACGAATTCGGAAAAAAGTTCTGGTATTACATATGCTTTTCGATATTGTTTTATTACATTTCTGTTAGTGGTTATGCAAACACCGTACGCTCTGTGATTTCATTTAAAGACTCACCGTTCATTCCCGTGGGTGATATTGTTCCGGATGAGGGGCCGCCAGTTCACAAGAGTCCACTTTCAATAGTTACAAATGAACAGGATGCCGCTCCCGATCAAAAAGAAATGCTACCTGATTTGACAGACTGGAAAAAAGCTATTGAACAACTCATGCTGGTTGACAAGCTTTACGAGAATCCAGAATTAACGCTTGCTGATATGTCGGCCCAACTGGGTACCCATCCCAAAAAAGTTTCGCAGGTAATTAACCAGGGCTTTCACATGAATTTTAATGACTTTGTAAATCATTACAGAGCGAAAGCTGTGATACAAAAAATAGAGGAGGGGGAGCATACGGTACAAACATTGCTGAGCATTGGTTTTGAATGTGGGTTTAACTCCAAATCAACATTTAACCGGGCCTTTAAGCGTTATACTTCATTAACTCCTAAAGAATACATTGAAAAACACCACAGTTAATTGGTGTCAAATCATGATTTAGAGCGAACGAACCTTTGCAATAAAGCAGTTTTGTAAAAAACAGGCACAACAATGAATCAGCGTTTCTTGTCTTCCTTTTGTATTTTATTGGTATCATGCAAACTTACCCTTGCACAAATTAAAACAGGCTTTTCGGCAGATCAGGTAAAACGACTTGACTCTATTGCGACACAGGATGTTCCGAAAGGCGCCCCCGGAATTGCAACAGGGGTTGTTCGTAACGGGAAGATTGTGTATGAAAAAGTGGCAGGCTATGCGGACCTCACCGACAGTACATTGATAACGAAACAAACGAGGTTCAATATTGCATCCAACGGTAAACAATTTACGGCATTAGCTATTCTTCTTCTACTGGACGAAAAAAAGATAGGCCTAGGTGATGATATCAGACAATATCTGCCAAACCTATACAGGAATTTTAACGGGAAGATCACGATTGAAAACCTGCTGAATCATACAAGCGGAATTCGGGATGTGTATGACTTATGGTCGTTGCAGGAGCTGACATGGTGGAAGAATTCATTTTCGAATAAGGATGTGTTGATGTTGCTCGAAAAACAGACGGAATTAAATTTTACACCGGGATCAAAGTATTTGTACAGCAACAGCAATTATATATTGCTCACAGCAATTGCAGAGAAAGTGACCGGTGTTTCGTTTGTTAGCTACACAAACACGATGTTTAAGAAATTAAACATGCCCAATACATCTTTTGAAGAAGACTTTACAAAAATCCGGGGATCCATTGCGAAAGCTTATTTTAATTTTAATACATGGACAACCTATAATTGGATTTGGAATGTATATGGCGATGGGAATATTTTTTCAACACTGGAAGATCAGCTTCGTTGGGAGCAGATTTTGCAAGGTGCAATCAAATCAAACATTAAGAAACACATATTGGAACAAAGTCAACAACTTACCCAACACTCAACTATCAAAAACTATGGGTACGGACTTGAGTTTGGAACCTACAAAGGTTTGCACTATGCGTTTCACGAAGGTGCAACAGGGGCATGGAAAGCAACCGTTACAAGGTTTCCGGATAAGAAAATATCGGTAGTTACATTGACAAACACAGGAAAAGCAACACCAGACTATCAGACCAGGCAAATGGTCGATGTATTGTTGAACCTCAAGAGTAATGCAAACTATTTTATTACGAAACCAGCAAGTGCGGGTAGTTACATTAGCGAAGACGAAATGGCAGGAACTTATTTAACGGAGAATGATTTTATGTTTCAATTTGAAAAAAGAGATAGCAGTTTGTTTTTGAAAAGGCAGGGGCGTAATGATGTGCAATTAGAACGGGAAGCCGCAAATATTTTGCATCAAACATTTGATCCCGATTTTAAACAGGAGTTCAAACGAAATGAAAAAGGTGAAATGGAAGTAACAGCCTACTATACGTCACACGCACCTTACACGCTAACGAAGGTGAATCGTAACTGGACGGGGTTTGATTTCAATACACTGAATGGAAAATATTTAAACAGCGAAACGAATGTAACGATTGAAATCAGATTTCTAGATGCCATGAATTATGAAGTTAACATTGGAGAGAGAAATCGTTCAAACGGCACTTTGATTTCCCCTGTTAAATTACTGGTGAACAATTATGTCATCGAAATTGAACAGTCTGTCGGATTACCTGCTACACTTTACTTAAGAGGGGGGAGGCTGGAAAAAGTAAAGTTTATTCATGTAAAGTAAGAGCAATCAAAATCTGCATTTCATTTTGTTTTTATTCATATTTCCCTTCGGCATTTGGTATCGTGTAACTTACGGGATTATAGTACTAAAGTCTAATCGCCTGCAGATTTTTATTAACTCCTTTAATTTCAAGAACAATAAAAGGCAAATAAAACATATACTGATTCTGATCCCAAAGGATACCGGCGCAAATTCAAGTATGATGAAATTCTTGCACGAGATAAAACATCACTCGATATTAACTTGCTGAAAGATCAATCATTAGCGGGGTTAGATAACTTGCCCGATTCAGAAATATTAGCCCAAGAGATCGTTGAAAATTCAGAAGCCGGGTTGGAAAATTTTAAAGCGAATATAGCGTGGTTGAATAGAAAGTTGAGTTTATATTTTATGATCAGCGTCCGGAGTTGATTTTTTCACAAACCTGCCATAGATTGATTCCTGTTTCCTACTACGTTATTCATGGGCCAAGTTACGTGTTCATGTCTTTATTGCTTTATTAAGAAATCATTTTCCGGAATATTATGAAACAGTAAGCAATATTTCGGAATACGGAATAATCAGAACTACGTAAGTGTAGTTTTTTGCGGAATATTCCGGAAAATGCTTTAATAATTCTATCAATGAAACGGAAAGACTGTAATAGTTATATTCTATTGCAATATCATGCGGATTATTTCAGATTATTACATCAGTTAAGCCAGCCAATTCTTTTCTTGATTATCGAACATCATGTTACTTGGCTTTCTTTTTTAAAGAACTTTCTTTAACTATAAGTTTTGCCTGTAACGTCACTGTTTTCGGTTCATATTTTTCAGTCTTACAGTTTATTTGCTCTAAAAATAATTTAGTAGCTTCTTGCCCCATTTCGTAAGCAGGTAGTAATACGGTTGTCAGTTGCGGTTCAATGTAAGATATTACCGGCTCGTTAGCAAAACCAATAAAACAAATGTCAGAAGGTATTTTATAACCTTTACGCTTTACCAATAACATACTTTCAAAAGCAATAAAACTATTATAGGTAAATATTGCATCTGGTTTATTTTTCAGCGATAATAATTTTTCAATACAGTCGGCTACGCCTTCTTTAGTAAGGTTACAATGGGCAATCAGGTCTTTATCTATTTTTATTCTGCTGTTTTTTAATGCGTCTTTATAGCCATGCAGGCGTTGAATGCTATTCGATAATTTTTTTGGACCGGCAATGTGTGCAATTCTTTTACAACCATTTTCTAATAAATGATTGGTTGCCTGCATAGCTCCTTCATAATCATTTACTAAAACTTTCGACACCCGTAAATCAGCACTATGCCTGTCAAAAAAAATCAAAGGCATTCCCTTGTTTACAATATTCTGTAAATGGGTATAGTTTATTGTTTCTTTAGATGGTGCAATCAGTAAACCGTCTATACGGCTTTGTAACAAGGCATTCACTACATCTTCTTCTTTTTCACTTGATTCTTTTGATGCGCAAAACATAACATTATAACCTGCTGCTACTGCTGTTTCTTCTATGCCTTCCATGACCATCGAATAAAAGTGATGAGCTATTTCCGGTACTATAACGCCGATTGTAAAACTTCTGCTCTTTAATAAATTCAGGGCCATTGGGTTAGGATGAAAATCTAACTGCTTTGCTAATTCCAACACTTTTGTACGCATACTTTCACTGATACTGTAATGCCCTTTTAATGCCCGTGATACAGTTGTTATAGATGTATTAAGTTGCTTTGCAAGATCCTTTAAGGTAAGTTGTTTATAGCTCATAGACAGTTGAAAATAGTGTTGTAAATGTAATAGAAAATATATTTAGATCTGTCGCATCTAATGGCTGTTGGATACCTGTAAGATATTAAATCGACATGTAATTGATTGGTTGAATCAAACCGTTTTCTTTTTCTCAGTTGGTTGTATGCACAAACCTTTGTGTTTTGTTTGCACAAAGGTTTGCGTAAAAAAATACGCTCAAAAAAGTATTAAGCTGTAATTTTTCTTCAATTGCTGTGTAACATTGTTGAGTAATAAATGTAAACGTAGCCTGGTATGTTTACCATAGTTTTTGCCTTAAGATTTTTAATGCATGCTTATATGAAAAAAAGATTGTTTACTGTTATCGTTATTTTATTGTTTTCATGTGGAGCGCTTTGGTCTCAAAAATTTGAAGCTTCATGGACATCTTTGTCTGCATATAAAACGCCTGCCTGGTTTAGAGATGCAAAATTTGGCATTTTTATGCATTGGGGAATCCAGTCTGCCATGCAGGAAGATAGGCCCTATGGTGGTTCTCACTACGGACGATATATGTATGGCCAAGGTGAATACCCTCCCGAACATGAACGTTCAGTGATGGCGGAAAAGCTATTGACATGGCATACAACCACATTTGGAAATCCTTCAACTTTTGGGTATAAAGATTTTATTCCTGCTTTTAAAGCAGAAAAATGGAATCCTGATTCTTTAGTTGCATTCTTTAAACTTATTGGTGCTAAATACATTGTTCCTGTTGCTGTGCATCATGACAATTTTGACATGTATGAGTCTTTCCATCGTTGGAATGCAGTGAAAATGGGACCTAAAAAGGATATTATTAAAGGATGGAAAGAGGCTACAGAAAAACACGGATTACGTTTTGGTGTAAGTACTCATATAGACCGTGTACCATCTTTTTTCCAAACGGCCAGGAAATATGATGCTGCTAATCCTGCATATAAAGATTTCTATGCCAGCAATTATTTGATTGATTATGCTAAAGATACTGCCTGGAATAGAGTTGTATACAACCGAACAACGGAATTGATTTCAAAGTACAAGCCTGATTTATTGTATTTCGATGGCGCATTGCCCGGCATTCAGCATGGAATGAATTACGGTTTAGAAATAGCTGCGCAGTTTTATAATAATAATATCAAACAACACAACGGAAAATTAGAAGCCGTAATAAATTTAAAACACGGAGCTGATAAAAGAGCTTTTGTTTGGGATATAGAACGTGGACAGGCAGATGCTTTGCAGCAATTGCCCTGGCAAACCGATACCGACCTGTCCGGCGGGTGGTTTTATCGAAAAACAAATACACAGTTTACACCCGACGTATTAATCGGTAACCTCATTGATATTGTAAGTAAGAACGGGAATTTATTATTAAATGTTGGCTTAAAGGGTGATGGTACTTTGCCCGAAAATCAAATTGCTGTTTTAAAGGAGTTAGGTAATTGGCTTTCAATTAACGGTGAAGCAATTTATGGTACAAGACCCTGGCTTGTTTATGGTGAGGGCCCCACTAAAACTACCTCGGGGGCATTTCAGGAACAAAAAAAGCCATACACAGAAGAAGACATCCGCTTTACTGTAAAAAATAATTTCCTGTATGCATTTGTATTAAAAACTCCAGGTAAAAATATTGAAATTAAATCGCTGTCGTCCACGCTTACATTAGCTAATAAAATAGAAGCAGTTAGCTTATTAGGCAGTAATGAGATTGTGCAATGGAAACAAACACCCACAGCCTTAGAAATAAAACTGCCTTCTTCTTTACCTTCTAAATATGCCGTAGCTTTTAAGATACAGTTAGACGACAAAAGCAGGCAAACATGGGAGCTGATAATTGAATAACGATGCACACTATCTAAATATGAAAAGAAATAGTTTTCATTTGTTGCTATTGGTGAGTTTGCTGCTAATGTGTTATGGCTGTTCTGTTGCAAAGCCTGATACACAATCTATAGCTATTAAAAGGCAGCTTTTACTCAATGAAGATTTTTCAACACCTGCTGTTTACACAAAAGAATATCAAACAGTAAATGCAGGATGGAAAGTAAAACTCAGCCATGCTGAATTTATAAAAACCAGCGATGGGTTAGAAAGTAAATACAGCAGTGGCCATATGCCAGTTATTACGTATGAGGGGCAATTTGCCGATGTTGTTATTGAATTGGAATTTAGATTTTTTGAAGAGGACGGAAAGTGGGCAGCCTGCAGAGTATCGGCCACTAATCCACAATTAAATCCAAGAGCTTATGCAGTTTCTGTTTGGGCCAACCAGAATAACAAAGCCAGAAACAAAGGCATGGTTTTAGAACATGATGAATGGAAGCCAGGTATAATTACCGAGGTAAACAATAAAACCGGAAACTGGCAATCTGGTAAATGGTATAAGCTCAGGCTTGAGATAATTGGTAACTATGTGCGGGCAACTTGTAACGGCATAACTGTAAGTGGTAGTCATGAAAAATTTGGTATTCCAAAAACTAACATTTACCTGGGAGTAGGCACCTGTAAACACCAGATAAAAAATTTTAAGGTGTACGCCGCTGAAAAAAATCCTGCTAAAAAAATATAAGCTGTTTATGTTTAATAAAATTTCTGCATACAGGTGGTTGTTATTACTTTTTATGCTGATGCCAGGCGTGTATGTTGTTGCTCAAAAAAATAAAGTATGCAACGTTTTGGAATACGGCATTGTTGGAGATAGCATTGTAAACAACACAACAGCCATACAAAAATTAATAGATGATTGCAGCGCAAAAGGGGGTGCCACGATTTTATTTCCAAAGGGGCAATATATTGCCGGTACCATTTTACTTAAGAATAATATTACGCTGTTAATAGAAGAAGGCGCCAGTTTAATTGGCAGTACTGATATTAATGATTATCAGTTGGTAGATCCATTTAAAACAGGTAACGGTGCAAGCATGGGTTATTGTTTTATTGGAGCTGTTGATGCAGTAAATGTTAGTGTTACCGGCAAAGGGCGCATCAATGGTATGGGGAAAACATTACTTGATATCGCTGGCAAAAGCAAGCGTCCTTTCCTGATGCGCTTTGTAAGAACAACAGGTATTACGGTAAAAGATGTTTTTTTAACCAATTCTGCAGCCTGGACATGTCATTTTTTTGCCAGCAAGAATATTCAAATCTCAGGGGTAAGTATTTATTGTAAGGGGCTTGGTAATAATGACGGGTTTGATATAGACTGTTCTCAAAATGTAACGATCAGCAACTGCGATGTGAATACGGGAGACGATGCTTTGTGTTTTAAAACCACATGGAGTAAAATGCCTTGTAAAAATATTGTTGTCAGAAACATGCGTTTATCCAGTAATCATGCAGGCATTAAATGGGGTACCGAATCTATGGCGGCTTTTGAAAATATAAAAATATCCAACGTATATATTTATGACACCAGGAACGGCGGTATTAAAATGAATAGTGTAGATGGTGCTCAAATCAGGAATGTAGAAATTACTGATGTTGAAATGAGTAATGTACGAACACCTGTCTTAATTCGCCTGGGAGCAAGATTAACAGTATTTCGAAAAGAACAAGACAGCCGGCAACCTGTTGGCACTATTGAAAATATTGTGTTTCGAAACATAAAAATGAAGGCTGCTGCTGACGCACAATTAAAACCACCCACCGGTATTTTAATAACCGGTATTCCTGATCACTATATTAAAAATATAACGCTGCAAAATATACAGCTTTCGATTGTTGGTGGCGGAAATGCGGAACTTGTTACACAAATTGTTCCTGAAGCTGAAAAAGAATATCCAGAGGTTCGTCTTTTTGCTCCGGCCGTACCGGCAGTTGGAATTTGGGCCCGACATGTAAAAGGGTTAACGATTTCCGGGTTCTCACTTCAAACCGAATACCCGGATTTTCGTCCGGCAATTTTTGGTGAAGATGTTGCCAATACTTCAATTACCAATAGTGACTTGCCTGTTGCTGATAGCGCTTTGGCAGTAGTAGTTTTAAAAGATGCGGTACAGGCGTTGATAGAAAATAACAAAGGGAAAGGAAATAGTAAAGCCATCGTACATATCGCTGGAACGGTAAATGATCGTATAACTATTGGAAGAAATACTTTCAATGCTGTTAAGAAATACAGTCTTGAGGGAACGGTAGAAAAAAACAGTATCATAATAAAAAATTGATCAAAACAATGGGTGAGTATAAAAAAAGTGTACTGGTGATTGGTGTTTGGTTTACAATGGCTATGCAAACAGTACAAGCACAGGAAGCTTCGTTTGCCAGTATAAAAAACTATATACAGCCTGCTGTAAGAGAGGGAGGTTTTAAAATGGACAATTATTTTTTATGGTGCCCATCTGTTATTAAAGTAGGTGACACATATCACATGTTTGCTTCAGCTTGGCCAATCGATTTGGGAATGGCCGGATGGACAAAGGAGTCGCTTTGTATTCGGGCTACGTCAAAAAAATTACTTGGACCTTATACATTTCAGGAGGTGGTTTTACAAAAGCGGGAAGGCGAATGGGATAATGACCGGGTGCATAATCCTAAAATTGTAAAGGCCGGTAATAAATATATCTTGTATTACATTTCATCTGCTAATGAAACTGGCTATGCAGAAGCTGATAATATTACTGGTCCATGGACCCGTTCTGACAAAATAATTTCCTGGAGTAACCCTGCACCATTCATTCACAAAGATGGTAGTGTTTACGTGTTTGGCAGGTTATCGACAAATATTAAAGGCCAGCAAATACGAACTGCCAGAGCTGTTAAGTCAACTTCATATAAAGGGCCTTATAAAAATGTAACAAGTGATACAGTAACTAATTTATTACCTGATAATTACGAATTGGAAGACCCGACAATTTGGTGGGCAAACAATATGTATCATGTTATTTGCACCGACTTTAATGCCAAAGCAACCGGACAGAATAAAGCTGGTATTCAATATTACTCAACAGATGGCATTCGGTTTCATTTACTAACCAAGATGCCTGTAAGCTCAAAAACCATTTCTTACGACGATGGGGTTGAAGAAACGTTTAAGCGGGTGGAACGGCCTTTTGTTTACGTAGATGAAAAGGGGATAGTGAAGGCTTATTTTTTGGCTTGCATGACTACAGATAACAAAGGCATAATAGTAGCACACCCGGTAAACGATTATAACGCAGGAAAGAGTAAGTAAAACAAATTAAACGTTTGGTTATGAAACGAAGACGATTTATTGAACAAATGAGTTTAACTATAGCGGCTGTAACGTTTTCTCGGGATATTTCTGCTTCAAACAGCCAAAAGAAAAATTTGCAAACAAGCAAGCGTTTGAAGACCTCCAAATTTTCTCACCGTTTGCCTAAAAGCGATCAAAATTATAAACGTTCTAAAAACTACATAGAAGATATTCCAATTCCTGAATACACCTGGGCCAGTGATGAAGCTTACGAAAATTTTAATGACCTGAAATATGGTATACGTATTCACTGGGGTATCTACTCTATCTGGAATTTAAATGGCGAATCATGGTCGTTTCTGGGTAACAGGGTACCTGATATAAACTTTGCGAAAAAGGCTGAATATAATAATCTGTATAAAACCTGGAACCCTGTTGGTTTTAATGCTGATGAATGGATGGCTTTTTTTAAAGATGCAGGTATGAAAATGTTTGCTTTTACAACCAAGCATCACGAAGGCTTTTCAATGTTCGACACTAAAACAACGATTAAAAAACGAGTAAACTGGATTGCACCAGGTGGGCCTGAAATTGAAGACTGTAATTTGGCTTATAGTATTATGGAAACTCCTTTTAAAAGGGATATCGTAAAGGAGTTATGCGATTCTGCAAGAAAACACGATTTAAAAATAGATTTATACTTTTCGCATTCAGATTTTTACGATGCCGATTTCAGACCCTATGGTTATCATCCCTTACAAATTCCGTCCAGTGAAGAGTGGTGTAAAGCAAAAGCAGATGATGAGCCTGAAACAGAATTTACCAGAACAAAAGCTCGCCAAAAAGCATATCTAACAATTGTGCCTGATCCAACACCTGAAGAAGAAGCAAGAATGATAGCAAGGCACAGGGATCAGCTAAAAGAATTATTAACTAATTACGGAACGATAGATATGCTGTGCCTTGATATTTGGCTGGGCCCAAGAGTTTGGCCACAAGTAAGGCAAACTTTATTAGAGCTCCGCAAAATTCAACCTAATGTAATGTTCAGAGCAAGAGGTATTGGTAATTATGGAGATTATTACACACCTGAACGTTTTATACCAGGCGGTAAAGAAAATTCTGATACACCCTGGTTTGTAATAGACCCGTTGGCCAGTTCTTTTTCTTACGATGCAAAACCTCAAAATTATAAAAGTGCCAAATGGGTGGTGAATAGTTTGGTTGATGCTGTTTCAAAAGGTGGAAACTTTATGGTGGGTATTGGGCCTGATGAAAAAGGTAAATTTTCACCTGCTGCTATTGCTCAATTAATACAAGCGGGTAAATGGCTAAAAAATAATGGCTCTGCAATATATGCCACACGGGCACGGGAAGGCGAATTGTGGAAAGAAGGCGATAATATAAGGTTCACCAGATCAAAAGATAATACGATTATTCATGCTATATGCTTTGAATGGCCCCAAAACGAATTGGTTATTACAAGTGTTGAACCAAAAACAGATGCTTTTATTTACCTGCAGGCAAAGGTGCCCCAAAAATTAAGTTGGGAGTATCAAAGAGGCAGGGGCTTGGTTATTAAAACACCAGATAATTTAAAAGATTCTATTCCTGCCGAAGAACAACTGGCTTTTACATTTTCAATTCCTGTTTAAATCATTTTTCCAATAGCGATAATAACAATGCTTTACTTAAAAAAATATCAACTATTATTTCTGCTCAGTTTTTTCGTTGTAGCTAAAAGTGTTGGACAGCCGGTAAAAGATAGTGCAGTATTGCAAAAACATGCGCTGCCTAAAACAGACAGGCAATACAGATATACCAGCGGCTATATTGAAGAAGTTCCGGTGAAAGAATATCAATGGGCATCCGACAAAGCGTATGAAGATTTTAATGATATAAAGTTTGGTGTTCGGATACATTGGGGTTTATATTCTGTTATTCAGCAAGAAAAAGAGTCGTGGCCTTTGTTGAAAAAAACCAATGCAGAAAAACAGGCATATTTCGATTTGTATAAAACATGGAACCCGGTAGGTTTTAATGCTACTGAATGGATGGATTTATTTGCCGCAAGTGGTATGAAAATGTTTGCCTTTACCACTAAGCATCATGAAGGTTTTTCTATGTTTGATACAAAGACTAGAGTTAAGCAAAGGGTAAATTATCTGGCACCTAATGGTCCGGCATTAGAAGATTGTGATGTGGCCTACAGCATTATGGAAACTCCTTTTAAGCGGGACGTTGTAAAAGAGTTGTGCGATGCGGCCCATAAAAAGAATATTAAGATTGATTTATATTATTCTAACCCCGATTGGTATGATGCTGATTTCAGACCCTATGTATGGCATCCTCTGCAGGTGCCGTCTTCGGGGAAGTTGGCGGTTAGAAATGCAAATCTTGAACCCGAAGGTGCAATTGAATCACATTTTGGAAAAAACGGACCTCTCATAGTGCCAGATCCAACGCCTGAACAAGTAAACAGAATGATGCTGAGGCACAGAGCGCAACTAAAAGAATTGCTAAGCAATTATGGCAAGATAGATATGGTTTGTTTAGACATGTGGCTCGGCCCAAGTGTATGGCCACAATTAAGACAAACTATGATAGAGCTTCGTAAAATTCAACCGGATGTAATGTTCAGAGCCAGAGGGATTGGTAATTATGGTGATTACTATACGCCGGAAGGTTTTGTGCCAGGCAGTAAAGAAAATACGCAAGTGCCATGGTTTGTTATTTATCCTTTAGGCAGAACTTTTTCTTACGAGATTGAAGCAGATCAACATAAAGGTGCGAAATGGATTGTACACAATATAATCGATTGTGCTGCTAAAGGTGGCAATTTTATGTTGGGTGTTGGCCCGGATGGGAATGGTAAATTTCACCCTACCGCTGTAGAACAAATGAAACAAGCCGGTGAATGGCTGGCCATTAATGGCGAAACCATTTATGCCACCAGGGCAAGAGCGGGAGATAATTGGAAAGAAGGCGATAGTATTCGGTTTACAAGAAGTAAAGATAACAGTGTAGTATATGTTCATGCATTGGCTTGGCCGGCAACAAGAAAACTAACCCTTAAAAGCGTTGTGCCCCAAAAAGGAAGTAAAATCTATTTAGTTGGTTATAAGCAGCCTCTTACATATAGTTATTCAAAACAAAAAGGATTAATCATACAAACTCCTGCAAGCATAAAAAAAGCATTAGCTAAAAATTCAGGTTTTGCTTATGTATTTAAAATTGTTCAACAACCTTAAACTATCACTTCATCCATAAAAAAACAGAGGCAGTCTAAATAAGACATACTCAACAAAAAATATCATGCAAAAATTATTGTATTTATATAAACAAAAACTGGCGCTCACAACACTGATTGTTGTATTTTTTTTATTGATGGTATCGTTTGGCAAAATAAATAGTAACAATACAATTAATTCAGATTACAGTAAGGGGCATAAGTTAATACTGCCTCAGGGTTTTTCTGCTTTAGTTATTGCGGAAGTAAAAGGCAGACCAAGGCATATCGCTGCTACGGTAAAAGGAGAGTTATATGTTAAGCTAAAAAATCTTGTGAATGGAAAAGGAATTGTATTACTCAATGATGAAAATAAAGATGGCGATTATGAAGAAGTTATGGCATTTGGTAATTTTCCCGGTACAGGAATTACCTTAAAAAATGGTTATTTGTATGCTTCGTCAAGTACCGAAGTTTACCGATATAAATTAGATGCTGATGACAGGGTGATAGATACTGCTAAACCTGAATTGATAATAACAGGATTAAAAGCGGGAAGACAGCATGAAACAAAATCGATCGTTCTAGATAACGAGAATAATATTTATGTAAATATCGGGGCCTATTCAAACTCATGTCAGGAAAAAGATAGAGGACTGGAATCAAAAGGTATGATGCCATGCCCGATTTTAGACAGTGCCGGAGGCATCTGGAAGTTTAAAGCTGACAAATTAAATCAAACTTATGCCGATGGTATCCGCTATGCAACCGGATTACGAAACGTTATGGGTTTAGATTGGTACACCCAAACTAACAGCCTGTATGCAGCGCAACATGGCAGAGATAATTTAAACTCATCGTGGCCGCAATTTTTCGATACAAAGAAATCAGCTGAATTGCCTTCGGAAGTAATGTATCAGTTAAAACAAGGTGATAATGCCGGGTGGCCTTATGTTTATTACAATCACCTTGAAAAAAAATATATACAGGCCCCGGAGTACGGAGGCAACGGGAAAATTGAAAGTAAAGAGAAGTATGCAGAACCTGTTGTTGCTTTTCCGGGGCATCTAGCTCCCAATGCGTTATTATTTTATAAAGGCAGTCATTTTCCTTTACGGTACAGGCAAGGTGCGTTTATAGCGTTTCATGGTTCATGGAACCGGGCACCCGAAAAACAGTTAGGGTATTTTGTTGCGTTTGTACCATTTCAAAACGGAAAACCAAGCGGAGATTGGGAAATTTTTGCGGATAATTTTTCTGAAACAGCAACAGTAATGGCACCACGGGAAGCTGCACACCGGCCATGCGGTTTGGCAGAAACATCCGATGGCAGTTTAATTGTAACAGACGATACCAAGGGAACTATTTATAAGATTACATATACCGGTAAATAGTTTTCCGTATAAATCATTAACAACAACTGTATCACCCTTTTTTTATGAAATATATCGTAACAGCAAGCATGTTTTTTTTATTCAGCTCATTTAATCTGAAAGCGCAGCAAAATGGAGCTATAGTAAAAAAAATGTCTTTAAAACGAGGTCAGATAGTATATAATAAATATTGCATGGTTTGTCATCAAAAAGACGGAGGTGGTGTGCAAAATCTTAACCCGCCGCTTATAAACAGTAAGTATGTTTCTGGCAATAAAATGCAACTAATCAATATAGTCCTTAAAGGTATGAATGAGCCGGTAGAAATTGATGGAGATACTTATTCAAACCCTATGCCGGCACAGGCTTTCTTAACCAATGAGCAAATAGCAGATGTGCTCACTTTTATCCGTAATAATTTTGAAAATAAAGCCAGTGTTGTTACAGTACAAGAAGTAAAAATGCAACGATCTAAAAAATAAATTTTCAATTAGTTAAGGGTACAAATATGAACATTAAAGACAAGGTAGTACTTATAACCGGTGGCACACATGGCATTGGTGCAGTTACAGCGTTGCAATTAGCAAACGAAGGTGCAGTAGTGAGTTTAGTAGCACGTAATGTGCATGATACAGATATTGTAAGCCAAATAGAAGCTATAGGCGGCAAATGTATTATTGTGCAGGCTGATTTAAGTAATCCGGACGATTGTGCCCGAGCAGTGCAGGAAACAGTGGAGAAATTAGGTGGTATAGACGTATTGGTACATAGTGCGGGCTCGGCTGCACCAGGCAGTTTATTAAATGGTGCTAAAGAAGTTTGGTACCAGGCATTTGACATTCATATACATGCTGCATTTCATTTATGTACCAATGCGGTTCCTTTTATGAAAAACAGAGGTGAAGGGGCTATTATTTTAATTTCTTCGGCAGCCGGATTAAGAGGTGTAAAAGGAGCTTTAGCTTATGCCGTGGTTAAAGGAGCCCTACCTCAATTTACCAGAGCCCTGGCTTATGAAGTTTCCGATGCTAATATCAGGGTCAACTGTGTTTCCCCTGGTGTAATCCGCACCCGTTTTCAGGATTATCTTACACCCGAACAAGTAAAAAATAATGTAAGTAACAGAATACCTCTGCAACGGGAAGGTAAACCTGAAGATGTAGCGGAAGCAATATGTATGCTTATCAAAAATGAATTTATTACTGGTGAAAATGTAGTGATTGATGGTGGAATGACGATGCGGATTGTATAATTATCTTCAAAAAGTATGATGCTAAAATTCAATTTACTCATTGTTATTTTTTTAATGCAATTGCCATTGCTGGCACAGCAGTCTACACAAACAAAACCTGCCGGCAAAGCCGCAATGTGTTGGTGGTATAATAAGCCAGCAGAAAAATATTGGGAAGGAGTGCCAATTGCCACTGGCCGTTTTGCTGCAATGATTGGGGGTAAAACCGTTCATGAAGACATTGTTTTTAATGATGAAACATTGTGGTCTGGCTCGCCTTATAATCCAAATAATCCGGAAGGCCCCAAAATTTTAGAAACAACCAGAAAGTATGTGAGAGAGAAAGATTATGTAAAAGCTACAGCCGAAGCATTAAAATTAAACAGTACGCCTATGAGTGTACAGCATTATCAGCCAATGGGTATTTTGAATATTGCTTTTGGCGGCTATAATGAAACTGATGTAAAACAATATACAAGAAGGCTAAGCATGGATAGTGCTATTGCCGCCGTTGAATACACAGCTAAAGGAATTACTTACAGAAGAGAAATTTTTGCAAGTTATCCTGATCAGGTAATAGCTATAAAGCTTACAGCAAATAAAAAAGGTAGTATAAATATTACTGCTGCCTTAAGTAGTTTACAGGCTTCAGCTTTTACCACAATAGAGAATGGTGATATTATAATGCAAGGAGGAACAACAGAATTGTCAACAGGGCGGTATGTTGGTACAGTTATTCCAAGCATAATGAAATGGCAGGCACGTTTAAAAGTAATTATCAAAAGCGGAACAGCCTCGTTGCAAAAAAATGGTGGAACTACCGGGCATTCTATTGTAGTTACTAATGCAGACAATGTAACCTTATTATTATCCGGTGCTACTAACTGGCAAAATTGGAGTAGTGTAAATGCCGATGAAAAAAAACGCTGCAACAACTATTTGCTAAAAGCATCAAGATATTCATACGCTCAGCTTAGGTCAAGACATTTAGCTGACTATGTTCCATTATTTGCAGCCTGTACGCTGGAACTTGGTGCAAACGAAATGAATAGTTTTTCTACCACCGACCGAATTGAAAAATTAAGAGGTGGTACGTCTGATAATTTATTTGTTGCACAGTATTTTCAGTATGGCAGATATTTAATGTTGGCAGGTTCAAGAGAGGGTACACTTGCGTTTAATAACCATAACATTTGGTTGAATAATATGGAGGGAAGATGGCAGGGGCGGTGGACATTAAATATTAATATCCAGGAATGCTTTTGGCCGGTTGAAAGTACCAATATGTCAAAACTGAATGAGTCATTAGTTTATTTTACTGAACAATTAGCTGCAGCGGGAAAACGTACTGCTAAAGAATTGTACGGGTGCAGGGGTTGGGTGGCTCATCATGGTACTGATATTTGGTTTAATACTGCTCCTACCGATAAAAATCCTAAAGCAACAGTTTGGCCGTTAGGTGGAGCATGGATATTACAGCAGTTGTTTGACCATTATCAATATAATCCCGGCAATAAAGTTTATTTGAATAAAATTTATCCGCTTTTAAAAGGCTCGGTAGACTTTTTTTTAGATTTTCTTGTAACAGATTCCCTAACGGGCTATTTAGTTACTTGCCCCTCAACCACTCCTGAAAATAACTTTTATACTGATAATGGAGAAATAGCCACGACAACAATGGCTACATCAATGGATAATCAAATTCTACGGAACCTGTTTCGGAATTATGTTAAAGCCGCAGCGGTACTAAATAAAGATGCAGATGTAAAAAAGAAGGTTGAAAAAGCTTTACAAAAATTACCTCCTCATCAAATCGGAAAGTATGGTCAGTTGCAAGAATGGCTTTATGATTTTAAAGAAGTAGAACAAGGACACCGGCATATATCTCATTTGTTTGCTGCCTTTCCTGATGATGATATAACCTTACGCAAAACACCTGAATTAGCCCAGGCTGTAAGAGTTGTTTTACAACGAAGGGGAAATATTAATAAAGGTTGGTCAGGTGCCTGGAAAATAAATCAGCATGCAAGATTAGAAGAACCTGAACCAGCTTACAACATATTAACCTCCATGTTAACTGAGATAAGTTTACACCCCCGTGAAGAAGATAGTAAAATAACTCCGTCTTTTGAAGGTAATCAGGGTATTCAGGGTATTACAGCAGGTATCACAGAAATGTTGATGCAAAGTCATTCTAATGAAATCTATTTATTACCGGCATTGCCAAAAGCATGGCCAACGGGCAGTATTAAAGGCTTGCGTGCAAGGGGGGGATACGGTATTGATATATTCTGGAGTGATGGAAAACTAACTGCTGCAACTTTAAAAGTCTCTTTACCGGGTAAGTGTAATCTCAGAAGTAAAACCCCTTTAAAAATCATGCTTAAAGGAAAAGAAATAAAAGCTGAGAAGTTGGATAACGACACATATACTTTCAATGTAACCTCAGGCAATATATATCAACTAGCCGCTTTGTAAATTATTTAGCAATACCTCAATGATAAATGCAACTATCAACTTACAGTCCTCCAGAATGAGATGGGTAATGATTGTATTTGCCTTACTGGCAACTATCTTAAATTATGTTGACAGGTTAGCTTTTAACTATTTAAGCGCAGAAGGGGCATTGCGAAACTTAATTCCCAATGATTCGTTTGGATATATTACTACTGCGTTTTTTATTGCGTATATGATTTCTAATGCATTTTCCGGTTTTGTAATTGATAGATTAGGAACAAGATTAGGCTATGCTCTTTGCATGACTTTTTGGACTACAGCTTCTTTAGTGCATGCATTCGCCAGAACGCCTGTGCAATTTGGTATCGCCAGATTTTTTTTGGGCATAGGCGAAGCAGGTAACTGGCCTGCGGCTATTAAGTTAACTAATGAATGGTTTACACCTGCCGAACGTTCCACAGCTACAGGGCTTTTTAACAGTGGCGCTGCATTAGGTGCTATAATAGCTCCTCCATTAATTTCTTACTTAGGTATTACGTATGGATGGAAGGCAACTTTCATTGTAATCGGCATCATAGGATATTTATGGGTAGCAGCTTTCTGGTTTATTTATTATACACCAAAAAATATTTTAAAAGAAGCTGCTGCAAAACCCATTCCTGCAAAGCAGTTAATAAAAAATAAGTTTGTCTTACAGCTTACACTTACTAAATTTTTAATGGATCCGGTTTGGTATTTTATTACGTTTTGGATTGGTCGTTATCTAGTAGATGTACATCATTGGAGCCTTTTAAAAATTGGTATTTATGCAATGATACCTTTTATAGCAGCTGATGCAGGAAATATTTTAGGTGGTTTATTTACACAAATGCTAATTAAGAAAGGCATAGATGTTTCTAAAGCACGAAAAATAAGCATCGGATTATTTGGCGGTTTAACAGCTTTATCATTAATTCTTGGGCCATTAGTTATAACTACACCTGCCACTGCGTTGGTCGTATTGGCATTAGCTGGTTTTGGTCATGCTGCTTACACTGGCAATACAATGGCTGTTCCTGGTGATGTGGTCCCTAAAAATAGTATTGCTACTGTTTGGGGTTTAGTAAGCGTTGGAGCTGGGTTAGGGGGCGCTGTATTTCAATTTTTATCTGGCATATCGGTCACCTACTTATCAATTAAATTTAATTATTCTGTTGCTTATAATACCGTGTTTATTGGCTATGGTGTGTTGGCTTTTTTAGCAGTAATGGTCATGTTATTTGTAATGCAACCATTTAAAAAAGATAAACACTTATATGCTCATTCTTTCTTAAATAAAAACGAAGTCTCATCTTCCTGAAATTATATTTTATGCTAAAAACCAGATTACTGCACCCGGAAATATTACAAGCATTAGCCAGTAACGGCCATGGAGCCAAGGTGCTTATCGCTGATGGTAATTTTCCAATATCTACCTGTACACCCATGTCGTCTAAGAAGGTGTTTCTGAATTTAGCTCCGGGGTTAATGACAGTAACCGACGTTTTAAAAGTTTTAAAAGAATATATTCCGATAGAAAGTGTTATGGTGATGGTTCCTAAAGATGAACTGTCACAATCAATACACAAAGAGTTCATCCATATTATAGGAGATCCAATAAATATAACAGCATTAAAAAGGTTTGAATTTTACGAGCAAGCTAAAAGCGGCGATGTGTGTTTGGCAATTGCAACAGGTGAAACAAGACGATTTGCCAACCTGTTATTGGAAATAGGGGTAGTAAAAGCAGAACCAGCAGTATTACTAAACGAAGAAAATATAAACAATGAACTTCCTAGAACACATCATACAGTATAAGATTGTTGCTATATTAAGAGGAATTGATAGCAAACATATATTACAGGTGGCAGAAGCATTACACAGAGGTGGTGTAGTTACTATTGAAGTAACTTTAAATTCTCCCAATGCTTTACAGTCTATACAATTACTCGCCAATGCTTTTGAAAATAAACTATTAGTAGGTGCTGGTACTGTCTTAACTGCTCAGCAAGCAATAGAAGCAATTGAGGCTGGAGCAAAATTTATCATTTCACCTATTGTAGATATACCCACTATACAGCGCACTAAACATTTGGGGGCTATAAGTATTCCCGGGGCTTTTACAGCAACAGAAATAGTGCAGGCGTATAATGCAGGTGCTGATATTATTAAATTATTTCCAGCCACAGTCGGAGCGCATTATCTAAAAGATATTAAAGGTCCATTACCCAATATTCCCATTATGCCGACAGGTGGTGTAGACATCAATAGTATACAAGCATTTAAGCAAGCCGGAGCAGTGGCATTTGGCATTGGTAGTGCATTGGTAAAAGCAACTGAAGAAGTAGATGAAACTTATTTAAACGGTATTACTGAAAAGGCGCAACAATTTGTTGCAGCAATACAATAAAAAATAGTATGAAAATAAAAGGCTACGAATTGTTTCAAGTACCACCTCGCTGGTTGTTTTTGAGAATTGAGACCGATGAAGGGATTGTTGGCTGGGGAGAACCTGTTATTGAAGGCAAGGCGGCCACTGTAAAAACTGCAGTAGGTGAATTAATGGAATTATTGATTGGAAAAAATGCTCATGATATTGAAGGGCATTGGAATACAATGTACCGTGCCGGCTTTTACAGAGGTGGTCCTATTTTAATGAGTGCTGTTGCGGGAATAGACCAGGCCCTATGGGATATAAAAGGTAAATATTTTAACACACCTGTGCATCAATTACTGGGAGGTAAAACAAGGCATAGTATGAAGGTGTATTCCTGGATTGGCGGTGACAGACCTGCCGATGTGGGAAGTGCCGCAAAAGCAATGGTAGATAAAGGTTTTAAAGCTGTTAAAATGAATGCAACTGAAGAGCTGCAAATTGTAGATTCTTACGATAAAATTGATGAAGCTGTTGAACGTATTGCAGCAGTAAGATTGGCTGTAGGTAATACTGTTGGTATAGGAATAGATTTTCATGGAAGGGTACATAAACCAATGGCAAAAGTACTGGCAAAAGAATTAGAGCCTTTTAAACCTATGTTTATTGAAGAGCCTGTTCTGTCTGAAAATAATGAAGCGCTAAGAGATATTGCAAACGCTGTTGCTATACCTATTGCTACGGGTGAACGCCTTTTTTCGAGGTGGGATTTTAAAAAAATATTACAGGATGGTTATGCCGATATTATTCAGCCCGATTTATCACATGCTGGCGGTATAACAGAGTGTAAAAAAATATTTTCAATGGCCGAAGCCTACGATGTTGCAGTTGCGCCACATTGCCCTCTGGGCCCAATAGCTTTAGCCGCCTGTTTGCAGGTAGATGCAACAAGTTATAATGCATTTATACAAGAGCAGAGTTTAGGTATACATTATAATCAGGGCAGCGATTTGCTGGACTACCTGGTGAATAAAAATGTATTTGATTACAACGATGGATATGTGGCCATTCCAACAGGTGCTGGCTTAGGTATAGAAATTAATGAGGCTTATGTAAGGGCACAGGCAGCAATAGGGCATAGTTGGAAAAATCCGGTATGGCAACATAAAGATGGCAGCGTAGCCGAATGGTAATAAAAGTAAAGCATGCAAAGTAACAGTACATATTTCTTTAGTTGCGATTGGGGAACTTCATCGTTTCGTTTACGTTTAGTGAAGTCTCCTCATACAGTTGTATCAGAAGTTATTAATCATAATGGTATCGCAGTTATTCATAAACAATGGTTAAGTGAAAATAATGCCATTGATAAACTCACTTATTATCAGTCATATTTAGATAGAGCTATAAAGGAAATTCAGGTACGTTATTCTTTGTTATCATACGATTTTCCTGTGATCGTTTCTGGTATGGCTGCATCTTCCGTTGGTATGTTTGAGTTGCCATACAAACAACTTCCTTTTAATTCCAATGGCTCAGATATTATTGTAAATACGATAGAACCGTCTTCGTCATTTCCATACACCACATATTTAATTTCCGGGATTTGTTCAGCAACCGATGTAATGCGTGGAGAAGAGATCCAACTTGTTGGATGTATTGATTCAGTAAAGTTAACAGAGTCGGAGCAACTTTTTATTTTACCTGGCACACATTCAAAACATATAACTGTAATAAATGGTATTGCGACTGGTTTTGTAACCTATTTAACAGGCGAATTATTTCAATTACTTTCAAGTCATAGTATTCTATCAAATAGTGTGGAGCATAATATTGATACAGCTTCGTTTCCCTCAAATTTTAGTCAACATTTTGAAGAAGGTATAAATAGAGCTATTGAGGGGAATATTTTACAACATTTTATCTCTGTTCGTGCCAATCAATTATTTAAGTATAAAAATAACGGAGAAAACGCTTATTATTTGAGTGGGCTTTTAATTGGAACTGAGCTAAAGGATATTGCATATAAATGCACTGTTCCAATTATACTGTTAGTAAATAATAGTTTGAAAAAACTTTATTCTCATGCATTAACATTTTTGGGATGTACAAATTTACAGATAAGGGATGTAGATAATTGTATTATAAATGGACATTTCAAAGTTTATCAAACACATCACATAAAACTGTTTTAATCTTTTTTGAACTCTATATTTATGACCAATAGTATCTTAAATAAGTGTGGTATAATTTTTTTTGGCATTAATTGTCTAATCGCAATTGTTAAAGCACAGACAGTAAATAATTTTGATACCAGTTATATACTTACACCCAAAGCCGGGCCGGAGCCAGTTATTAATGGTCCAAACGTTTTTGGAGTACGTCCTGAACATCCAGTTGTATATACTGTTCCGGTAAGTGGCGAACGCCCCATAACTTATAGTGCCACCGGGTTACCCAGAGGCGTGATATTAAACGCTGTTAATGGACAAATGTCCGGTCACATTAAAAAAAAGGGAACTTATATCGTTAAGCTATCGGCTAGAAATAAATACGGAACAGCCCGGAAAGAATTTAAAATAATAGTAGGTGAAGAAATCGCTCTAACACCCCCATTGGGGTGGAACAGCTATAATATTTTTGGAACAAAAATTACGCAAGCCATAATGATAGAGCAATCGCAGGCCATGGTAACAAGTGGTTTAATAAATTATGGGTGGAGTTACATGAATATGGATGATGGATGGCAAGGCTACAGAGGGGGTGAATACAATGCTATTTTACCTGATACCACACGGTTTACTGATATGAAGTATGTATGTGATACAATACATGCTATGGGACTAAAGGTAGGAACCTATTCCACACCGTGGGTAGAATCGTATGGCAGAAGAATTGGCGGAAGTGCGATGAATGCAGAAGGTAAATTTATTAAACAAGAAGGAGAACGTAGTCCACGTAATAAGAAAGTATTGCCGTATCACATTGGCACGTACAAGTTTATTGAAAACGATGTAAAGCAATTTGCGCAATGGGGTTTTGATTATTTAAAATACGATTGGAACCCAATAGAAATGCAAGAAACAAAAGAAATGTACGATGAATTGAGAAAAAGCGGCCGGGATATAATCTATAGTTTATCCAACAGTACTCCATTTAATACCATTAAAGATTTATCAACCGTCTCAAATGCATGGCGAACAGGTGGCGATATTAAAGACTCATGGCTTAGTTTAAAAAGCCGTTTGTTTACTCAAGATAAATGGGCAACCTATGCAAGACCTGGTCACTGGAACGACCCCGACATGATGATTGTGGGATATGTTGGCTGGGGCAAAGAGCCTAGGCCAACTTTACTTACAAAAGACGAACAATACACCCACATGAGTGCCTGGTGTTTATTATCAGTACCGTTATTACTTGGCTGCGATTTAACTAAGCTTGATGCGTTTACAATAAGTCTGTTAACGAATGATGAAGTATTGGCTTTAAACCAGGATGCATCAGGTAAGCAGGCAACTGTAGTATCTAAGCATGGCGAAGCAGGTGTTATGGCTAAATTACTTGAAGATGGTTCTGTTGCTGCAGGATTATTTAATCTTGGCGATAGTGGTACTCAAAAAGTTGTAGTTAGCTGGAGTGATCTAGGCTTGCAGGGAAAATATTTGGTAAGAGATCTTTGGCGAAAAAAAGATATCGGAATTTTTGAAAATGAATTTGCCGCCGATGTTAATCAACACGGTGTTGTATTGGTAAGCTTGCGTAAAATAAAATAATTAATAACTGATATAACAAAGTATACATGAAAAAAAACACCATAGTCTTTGCAGTATTAGCTTTAACAGTTATTACTACATTTTTATCTTTCAAAAAAAAGTCTGCAGAAAAATGGCAATCGAAATGGGTTAGACAAAATGCTGATTTTAGTTTAACCTATCTGGCAGATGAAAAAGGAAACACAATACCTGATTTTAGCAATGTGGGCTACATGGGTGGGCATATTGAAATACCCAATATTAAAGTAGTGAAAACACTTAAAGCTGTTGAAAACGGCAGTAGCGAACAATTGATACAAAATGCAATTGATGAAGTTGCAAAGCTGGCACCGGATGCTAATGGTTTTAGAGGTGCCATACTGCTAAAGAAAGGAACTTATTTAATACCTGGATCTATTCTGATAAATACTTCCGGAATTGTATTGCGTGGAGAAGGTAATGAAAAAAATGCCACCAGAATTGTAGCCTCCGGAACAAAAAAAAGAGCTTTGATAGAAGTTGCCGGTACCGGAAAAATAAAGGAGATAAGCGGAACAAGAGTGAAAATTGCAGATGATTATGTGCCAGTTGGTGCAAAATCATTTTCGGTAACTGATGCTAAAAAATTTAAAAAGGGAGATAGTATAGTGGTGTTCAGGCCAGGTAAAGACAATTGGATTAACGATTTAAAAATGAATCAGATTATTGCAAGGGCTGGTACTAATCAGTGGGATGCAAAATCGTACAACTTATCTTTTGAACGGGTAGTCACTAAAATAGACGGGAATAAAATCTTTATTGACAATCCGATCGTAATGGCTATGGAAAAAAAATATGGCGGTGGTGAAGTGTATAGATGTACCAACAATGGAAGAATAGAAAATATCGGAATCGAAAACTTATTTCTGGAATCTGAATTTGAAACTGATACATCTGAAAATCATGCATGGGATGCTGTATTGGTGGATAATGCACAGCAGGGATGGGTACGTAATGTTACAGCTTATTATTTTGGATATTCTTGTGTAAACTTTTCTGATGGTTCAAAAAATTTTACTGCACTAAACTGTTATTTCATTGATCCAAAATCAATTATTACAGGTGGTCGCAGGTATTCATTTAACACAACAGGGCAATTAAATTTATTCATGAATTGTAATGCAGAAAATGGAAGACATGATTTTGTGACTGGTGCCCGTGTTTGTGGCCCTAATGCTTTTGTAAATTGTACAGCAACAAAAACACATGCTGATATTGGGCCACATCACCGATGGGCAATGGGAACTTTGTACGATAATATTGTTACCGATGGAGAAATTAATGTAAGAGACAGAGGGAATTCGGGTAGTGGCCACGGTTGGGCGGGAGTAAACCAGGTTATTTGGAATTGCAAAGCAAAGTCAGCTATTGTTGAGAATCCCTGGGTAACTGGCTACAATTGGGCGATAGGAGTACAAGGAAAAAAAATAAAAAATAAATTAGGAGAAAGACCTGATGGTATTTGGGAAGGTAATAATATGCCAGGATTGCAACCAGCCTCGTTATATGCTGCTCAATTACAGGCAAAAAAAATCAGGAAATAAATCATCCTGCAACTAAATTTTTTTATTAAAAAGAAGATCTACGGTATAGTAAATAGATATAAGAAGCACTGAAGGGTTTTGTTTAATACAAAAAAGCTCATTCACAACAACACAAATTGTATATGAAAAAGTCTAATACTTTATTTGCAATTGCAGTATTGCTGGCAGTCATTTCATTTTTATTTTTCAATAAAAACAAATACTTAATTGGTAATCAAAATCAGTAACGCAAAATATAGATAATACTTTAACATATTTAACCGACGATAAGTGCGGCATCATACCAGGTTTTAATAATATTGGTTAAATGGGTGGAGAAATGTCTTTTCTTACCAGCTTTCGTAGGAAAACATTACAAAATTGCATATTCTTTTTAGGACACTGCTTTGAAAAGCATGACCTTTGTCGTTGGTCTTACATTTACTGTTACCGGATTAATATGGATAAACTGGATCTTAAGAAATTAGCAAAAGAACTTAATCTTTCTCCGTCCTCAGTATCACGTGCCTTGAGGGATAGTCATGAAATAAGCAGTGAAACAAAGGAACGTGTAAAAGCTCTTGCAGCAAAATGGGGCTATCAACCGAATCCTCATGCCAGCAGTTTACGTCAAAGTAAAAGTAAAGCCATTGCTGTTATTGTTCCTGAAATACAGAACAACTTCTTTGCACAGGTGATCAATGGGGTAGAAGAGGTTGCAAAAGAGAAGGGCTATCATGTATTGATCTATCTTACGCATGAGGATAACCTTCGTGAAAATGAGATCCTTAACCTTTTGCGTAATGGGAGGGTTGACGGTATCATGATTTCGGTGTCCAACACCACAACTGATTTTGAGCATCTGGAGGCTTGCAGAATATCGGGCATGCCTTTGGTTTTTTTTGATCGTGTATATGAAAATATAAAAGTTCCGAGAATCACTTCAGATGATGAGGAAGCATCATTTAAGGCAACTGAAGTTTTAATAAAAAGGGGCTGTAAAAAAATTGCATTCCTAACACTGTCCGATAATCTTTCCATTTGTAAACGTAGGAATTCCGGTTACGAAAGAGCTTTGGCAAAACATCACATGCTGGATATGAAGCATACGGTTGAATGTGGAATGGATGATGAATTGAACAGGGAGAAGATCCGTGAGCTATTACGAGGCGACCAAAAGCCCGATGGCATTTTTGCAGCCATTGAAAAATTTGCCGTCAATACCTACGAAGTTTGCAAAGAGTTACACGTTGTTATTCCAACACAATTAAAAGTGATCAGCTTTTCTAATTTATCAGCGGCAGCTTTGTTTGATCCTCCGTTATCGGCAATTGTACAACCTGCTTATGAAATAGGAAAGAAATCAACAGATGTACTTTTTAAAATTATAGAAAAGAAAGTGTTGTTACCAAACGATAAAAAAATATCGATATCGTCAACGATAATCGAACGAAAATCAACTTCTAAATAATCCCATCTCTTGTTCATCTGTGTAAGAATTAAAGAGATACCCCTCTTTTCCAGGGAATAAAATCATCCTGTGCCAGTTGTACCGCTTTTGGAATTAATTCGCCATTGGCAACCTGTATACAAAAATCAAGAATCTCCTCGCCCATTTCCTGGATCGTTTTTTCACCTGAAATAATAGGTCCTGTATCAATGTCAATGATATCGCTCATTCGTTTTGCAAGCGTTGAGTTAGTGGCGATCTTGATGGTAGGAGCAACCGGATTACCAGTTGGAGTACCAAGCCCTGTTGTAAAAAGAATGAGTGTAGCACCTGATGCGGCTTTGCCTGTTGTTGCTTCTACATCATTACCCGGTGTACACACAAGACTTAGACCAGGCGAAATAACAGGTTCAGTATAATCCAATACGGAAACAACAGGTGATGTACCGCCTTTTCTTGCTGCTCCCGTTGACTTGATAGCATCTGTGATCAGACCGTCTTTGATATTTCCCGGAGAGGGATTCATATGAAAACCTGATCCCACCTGTTGTGCCTGTTGATCATATGTTTCCATAAGTTCAATGAATTTAACAGCGGTTTCTTCGTTAACGCAACGATCAATCAGATCTTGTTCAGCTCCGCATAGTTCAGGAAATTCAGCCAGTAACACTTTGCCACCTAATGCAACAAGCAGATCAGAAGTATGCCCGATGGCGGGATTTGCTGAAATGCCACTGAATCCATCACTGCCTCCACATTTAACGCCGATGCATAAATGATCGAGTGTTACGGGTTCTCGTTTGAGTTGATTGATCTCGATAAGTCCTTTGAATGTTTGGCGTATTGCTTCGGTTATCAGTTCTTCCTCACTCTGGATTTTCTGCTGTTCGAAAACGTAAAGTGGCTTGTTGAAGGATGGATTACGATGTTTCAAATCGTCCATGAAATTTTTCACCTGCAGATGCTGACACCCGAGACTGAGCAATGTAACACCGCCTACATTTGGGTGATCGGCATAGGATGCTAATAATGCACTTAAGGTGGCAGAATCCTGTCTGGTGCCGCCACAACCGCCGGCATGATTTAGAAATTTGATACCATCTACGTTCTGGAAGTAACGATTCTTTGCCGCAGTTTGTGTAGGGCTCAGGTTAACAGCATCAATATTTTCACCTGCCTGATGTGCCATAAACAGTTGATGGGTGAATTGTTTGTAGCGGTCAGTAACAGCATAGCCGAGCTCATTCCATAATGCTTCTCTAATAACGTCAAGGTTTCGGTTCTCACAAAAAACAGTTGGGATGAAGAGCCAGTAATTAGCTGTTCCTACACGCCCATCCGCCCGTTTATAGCCATTAAAAGTCTTATTGCTAAACCTGGAAATATCCGGAGGTTGCCAGCGGTAGTCTTTTGCTCGATAGGCATACTGACCTGCTGCATGTTTCGTATTCGTTATTGTCATGGCCTGACCTTTAAGGACAGGTAGCTGAACTTTGCCGACCAAGACTCCATACATGATCACTTCATCATCTGTGTTCATGTCTTTAGTAAAGAATTTATGCTTGGCAGGAATCGTCTCAATCAGTTGCAGGTCGTTTCCGTTTTCATTAATAAGCTCACCCGCCTGTAAGTCTCTTAATGCAACCAGTACATTATCCTCGGGATGGATTTGTAAAAAACATTGTTGTTTTCCGTTTGTCTTTTGTTTTGTCTCGGTTTCCTGTTCCATTGAAGTATTTTTTTCTCATGGGCCATTCACCCATTCTATTTCAGGGTAATAGACTGATGGTTTGGTATAAGTTTTAGTTTATACGCACAGTAAAACATAAATGATGGATTAAGTTTTGTTTCTGTGCTTTTTTATTAAAACGAGAACAGATTGCTGGTTACTGAACAACGAGAAAGAGAAGTTAACGAATGTGGCTGTTCATGACCAGTAAAGAAGTTCCGAAACAAATAAACCGATAATACAGATGAGGCATAGTTCGATTATTGCCTTATCATTCAACAATATTAGCATCCATCGGCATCTGTTTCTAATCGGCATACAACGGCAAAAATCTGCGAAAGTCAGAGGTAAGCCTGCCTTTTGCTATTCTCCGGGAACGATTGCGTAAATTTTTAAATCAATTTTCGTTAATAAAAAATAGGGCATTTTTCCAGTTTTCTTTACTAATAAATTAATTATCAGAGTATTGTGACTATTTTCTTCCACGAAAACGTTTGCGGACAATTTTTTCGGATGATACAGGTGGTAAGCTAAATTGGCATAATGAACCTGTTTTTGCTGAGAAACAGGTTAAGATTGCTTATAAAACGAAAACTTGCTGTATGCGACCCCAACTGCTGAAAGTGGCCAAAGAGCCACAACACTCTTTTAGTGTCCGTAGAGACCTAGCCCCTTATATTAATAACAGGTGGCACTACCATCCTGAAGTTGAATTGATTCACTTTAAACGAGGCGAAGGAACCCAGTTTATCGGGGATAATATCCGGAGCTTCAAAGCTGGTGATGTAGTACTTGTTGGTTCAAACCTCCCACATTATTGGCGATTCGATGATGCCTATTTTGAAGAAAATGCTCCCATTGAAGCAGATGCACGTGTGGCGCATTTCTGCGAAAATTTCTGGGGTAGCCAGTTCTTGGAACTGCCAGAAAACCTGCACATTAAAAGTTTATTAGACCGGGCTAAAAGAGGATTACAGGTAACAGGAAATACACGGCAGAAAGTAGCTGGTTTATTGGGCTCTTTATTAACCAGCAACAATAACCAACGGATTATTTTGTTGATTGAAGTCCTTAATATCATTGCTGATTGCAAACAACTCGAACCATTATCTTCTATTGGTTTTAAATATGATATGGTAGAGGATGAAAAAGATCGAATCAATGCCATTTATGAATACAGCCTGAAGAATTTCAAGCGCCCAATTCAATTAGAAGAAATAGCAGGTATTGCCAACATCAGCCCTAACTCATTCTGTCGTTTTTTTAAATCAAGAACAAGAAAAACCTATTCACAGTTCTTAATTGAGATCAGAGTAGGGCATGCATGTAAACTGTTAATTGAAAATAATCTGAGTATAAAACAGCTTTGTTACGAAAGTGGCTTTAATAATTTTACCAGCTTTCATAAATATTTTAAACTCATTACCAGTAAGAGTCCTCTTACATATCAGAAGGAATTTATCGGCAACCTTTCCGCATAAGATTATTCAATAAACAGGTAAGAGTAAGCTTACCTGTTTATCTCTAAGCTATTTTCTTTGCTGTAATATTATACTGCTGTATGAAATATGTTTCTGTGTTTTTAGCAATGTCATTTTTTTTCGTGCATTCAGTTGCACAATCCGTCAGCCCGGTGGTGATTGAAACTAACAACATTGCTATTGTGCTCACGGTTGCCGGCAATCAACGTCTGCATCAATCTTACATCGGCAAGAAGTTGCCGTTTTCTGATTACATGGCAATGAAAGGAGGACGTGAAGTGTATCTTACTGCAGGGATGGAAAATCAATTTGAACCAGCTGTTCGCATGATTCATACCGATGGGAACCCTTCGCTTGAATTAAGATATTTGTCCCATAAGCAAACCGATAGTGGAAATTTGAAAAAAACGGAGGTTCTTTTAAAAGATCCAGTCTATCCGGTGGAGGTGAGGTTGTATTATGTGAGTTATTTTAAGGAGGATGTTATTAAATGCTGGACTGAAATTGTTCATCGTGAGAAAAAAAATGTATTGCTCACGCAATATGCTTCTTCCATGATTCATTTTAATTCAGATGAATACTGGTTAACCCAATTTCATGGTGATTGGGCCAGAGAGGTAAATATAGTTGAAGAGAAACTGACGAACGGAATAAAATCCATTGAAAGTAAACTTGGCACAAGAACAAATTTCTATCAGACACAGATGTTCTTTTTATCAATGAACAAACCTTCTACTGAAACAGAAGGTGAAGTGCTGGCAGGAACGTTAGCTTGGACCGGTAATTTTAAATTTACATTTGAAGTTGATCAACGAAACGGACTTCGTGTGCTGTCTGGAATTAATCCATATGCTTCGGAATACAATCTACAGCCGGGCGAAAAATTTACAACACCTGAATTTATATTTACTTATTCTGCAAACGGAAAAGGATTAGCAAGCCGGAATATTCATCGCTGGGCAAGAAATTATGCCGTATTAGATGGTAACAAACCCAGGCTCACACTTTTGAATAACTGGGAAGCTACACACACCAGTTTTACTGAAACAAAATTGGTAGAGCTGTTTGATGAAGCAAAAAAATTAGGCGTCGATCTTTTTCTGTTAGATGATGGATGGTTTGGAAATAAATATCCACGCAACGATGACAAAAATGGTTTGGGCGATTGGCAGGAAGATAAATTGAAGTTGCCTAGTGGTATTGGTTACCTGGTGAAGGAAGCTGAAAAAAAAGAAATCAAATTTGGCATCTGGTTAGAGCCGGAAATGGTAAACCCGAAAAGTGAACTATACGAGCAGCATCCCGATTGGATATTGAAACTGCCGAATCGTGAAGAGAACTATGGACGCAATCAATTGATAATTGATTTAGTAAATCCGGAAGTACAGGATTTTGTTTTCAATATTGTCAACGACATGTTGACAAAGTACCCCGGTATTGCGTTTATAAAATGGGATTGTAACCGGAGTATGACAAATGCTTATTCGCCTTATTTAAAAGAAAAGCAAACGCACTTGTTTCTTGATTATACAAAAGGGTTGTATAAAGTAATGGAACGCATCCGGAAAAAGCATCCGCACCTGCCCATCATGTTGTGTGCAGGAGGTGGAGGTCGTACAGACTATGGTGCTATGAAATACTTTACAGAATTCTGGCCAAGCGATAATACAGACGGACTCGAACGTATTTTCATCCAATGGGGTTACTCTTATTTCTTTCCCGCAAATACGATCTCTGCACATGTAACAAGTATGGGCAAGCAGCAGTCGTTGAAATTCAGAACGGATGTGGCCATGATGGGCAAAATGGGCTACGATATAAGAGTAAACAACTTCACAAAACAGGAACTGGAGTTTAGTAACGAAGCAGTCAAAACATATAAAGCGATCAGTGATGTCATTTGGTTTGGTGATCTCTATCGTTTAATCTCACCTTACGAAGAGAGCAGGGCTGTGTTAATGTATGTAAATGAAAACAAGAGCAAGGCCATCCTTTTTAATTATTTTACAACTACCCGTCGAAAGGATATTTTTTCACGAGTTCTGTTACAAGGCTTGGATCATCAAAAGAACTATCGTTTAAAAGAGATCAATCTTTTTCCGGGAACAAAATCAACACAGCCAGATAATGAGAAAGTGTTTAGTGGCGAATATTTGATGAAAGTGGGTTTGAATTTGGCACCGGGAAGGGCAAATGCATTAAGCAGTACCGTTTTTGAAATCACTGCAGATTAATAAAACATGCGTATGAAAAAATTAATGACAATTCTTTGCCTTGCTATAAGTTTCAATTCGGTTGCTCAAGTGCCCAATACATTGGTCATGAATGCAAATCGCTTGCAGGAACTTAAACAACATCATCAGCAGCAACCACTCAAAATAGTTACAGACCTTTGTAAAGAGGCTGATTCATTATTGAACATGAAACCGCTTTCTGTCATGGAGAAAGCATTTACGCCCGTAAGTGGAAACAAACATGACTATATGAGTCAGGCGCCTTATTTCTGGTACGATAGCACAAAGCCAAACGGCTTACCTTATATGCGAAAGGACGGTATACGTAATCCGGAAATTTACAAGATCACTGACCGAAGTTATCTTGGCAGACTTGAAGATGCAACCAGAATATTATCTCTTGCATGGTTTTTAACCGGCGAAGAAAAGTATGCACAGAAATCGGCCTCGTTGCTACGCACCTGGTTTATAGCCGAAGCAACAAAAATGAATCCGCATCTTGAATACGGTCAGGCAATCCCCGGAATCAATACAGGTAGAGGGATTGGTATTATTGAAACCGTTGCATTGATTACGATTGCCGATGCCGCTTCTCTTCTTGCAGGATCAAATGCGTGGACAACGAATGATCATCAGTCATTAAAAAAGTGGTATGCAGATTATTTAAACTGGTTACTGATCAGTAAGTATGGAATGGATGAGCATAAAGCAAAGAATAATCATGGGACCTGGTATTACGCACAGACAATTGACTTTGCATTATTTACTGACAATAAAGTAAAAGCAAAAGAGTTGATCGAAGAAAGTAAAACCAGGCTTGACAGCCAATTAACAAAAGAAGGAAAGCAACCATTGGAGCTGGAAAGAACCAATGGTCTTGGATACAGCACGATGAATCTGCGAGGTTGGTTTACTGTAGCAACATTAGCAAAGAAAGCTGGGTATGATCTGTGGAATTATAAAACCACACAAGGTGCAGGTTTGTACACAGCACTTGATTGGCTGATGCCGTATGCAATGGGAAAAAAGAAATGGGAATACCAACAAATCAGTAAATACAATAAAAGTGATCTCTATACTTTGTTGCTGCAGGCCGGGGTTGCTTTTAACGAACAGAAATATTTTTCGGTAGCCAAGGAACTTGAAAAAGAAAACAAAACCTTCATGAGTGATATTCTTTATGTAAAAAAAGAAGCAGGCAAATAGTTTATTGATGAATAAAATAAACAAAATAGTATCGTTGATTCTGTTTGCAATGTTCGGTATCTATCTACCTGCATCTGCACAGAAAGCTTTAACGCAGAAGTTTTCTGCTGAGATCATACCAAATAATTCAACCCATATTGCAAACATTACAAACGACAAGATCATTGTTGTTACAGGCAGCACGTATGCATTTACCGTTGACACACATGCCGACAGTGGACTTATTTCTACCCGAACAACCGTTAAGCACTTACTTTCGCAAATAAGTTCAAAAGATGGTTCAACGCAACAATATAATATCCGTAGCAAAGAGGGAAGCATAAAAAACGAAGGGGAACTGGTTAACGGTGATCAACTCATCGTAACATCACAAGACGACAAAACAAAAAAAGTATATGCGATTGTTGTTGAGCCAATGGCATTAAGCGGGGAGCTTCGTTTAGGAAGAAAACAATTCACTGTAAACGCCATCTCCAATCTCATCATTTATTTTACAGCAGGGCAACGATCACCGGATGCCTGCGTTCGGATATGGGTGCCTGCGGGCGTCGCAGTTACAAAAGAAAATACAACAGTTAATGTTATCGGTCGTGGTGATGTTTTGTTAAAGGATCTGTCAACGCAATCTATTGGACGGGTTGGAAGTAAATATTCGTACAAGAAAGTTGGAGATGTTGCTATTTCAAAGTCAGCTGATGGTAGAACGTTACTTACTTTCAAACATCTTGATCTGCGTCCTGCGAATGGTGCCGATGTCAAATTGGTAATAAGGGATGTAAAATTCAGCAGGACAGGTAACTATTTTTTCAAAACAGCTTATACAACTTCAAAACCCGAAACATTAACAAGTGCAGGTACAGGTACCGAAACAGCTAGCATTACGGTTACACCAACGATTGCTGATTTCGAACGGATTTTGAATAGGGATTTACAGTTTCGGGAAACAAATGATACGTACACATCTGTTTCTTTCAAATGGGGTTCGTACATTGCCTCTTCCACCTTACAATTATTGCAATCAGTTGATAGTGGAAAGAGTTGGGTAGTATCACAAGCAAATATTGATCGCAAAAAATCTATTGCAATAATAGCCGGTTTAATTCCGGATAAACTCTATCGCTTCAAATTGTACGTTAAAGAAGGCCTGCACAAGGGTTCATCAAATGAGATCACGTTCTTTTCAGGTAAAATGGATGTAAAGCTGTTTGGGGCAAACGGCGATGGTGTAGCGGATCATACAGAAAAGATAAATGAAGCCATCAGTTATTTGAACAGCATTGGCGGAGGAACGTTGTTGTTCAGTGATGGTGTTTATAATGTACGGACTGTTCATTTAAAAAGTAATGTGTGGTTGTATGTGAAAAAAGATGCTATCATCCGTGCAATCAAAGAAGCAGATGCACCTGAGACTACCTGGTTTAGCGATAAGAAATATCGTTCCGGATTATCTCCCACGGATGTTGGTCCATATGATGATCCTGAAAATTATCTCACAAAGCAGGATGTGGGGCATCACTATTTCAGGAACTCCATGTTCTTTGGTGAGCGACTGGACAATGTAAAAATCATTGGCAACGGATTAATTACGGGCAATGGAAATTTGGTTACTGGCGACAGAGTGATGAACAATGCACCGGATAGCCGTGCAGATAAAATGTTTACGTTTAAACTTTGTACCAATATAGAAATTGGAGGCATTTACAGAAGCGAAGATTTGTGGTATGATCTGCAAAAAGATGAACCTTATTACATACGGAAAGATGGATCAATGGATTTTGATGCAGACAATATGTTACAGATCGATCAGGGTGGCCACTTTGTTTTGTTAGCTACAGGTACAGACAATATCAACGTACACAATACCTATTTTGCCAAACGCAATCAATCGAATGTGCGTGATATTTATGATTTTATGGCTTGTAACAACGTGACCGTTACCAATATTTATTCAAAGGTTAGTTCCGATGACATTGTAAAACCAGGTTCTGATTGTGCATTAGGATTCACCCGTCCGGCACGAAATTATAAAGTGCGGAACATTATTGGCGACACCAATTGTAATCTGTTTCAGATCGGTTCTGAAACTGCAGATGATATAATGGATGTTCATGTCGATAATATTTATGTGCTCGGTGCAAACAAGGCTGGTTTTTCAATCTCAACAAACGACGGGGCGCATATAAAAGACATTCATCTCAATTGTGGTCATACAGGCAGTCTTCATTCACGTTCCAAAATGTTACGTACGCACACGCCGTTTTTTATTTCTATTTCCAACCGTGGTCGTATACTTGGCGCAACTGTAAATCGGTTTAAGTTTGATGAAAATGGCGTAAAGCATGATGAGTTACTTGTTACCAACGTGAATATCGGGATCGTGGAAAATATTTTGATCAATGGAGTGGATGTTTCAGAGGTATATGCAGGCAGTTCATTTGGAGGTAAACGGGAAAGATGGAAAGCATATGATGGTACCCAACGAACAGCAACACCTATTGTTGCGGGATACAGTTTACCAAAGAATCAATTTGTAGAAGGCGGATTGAATTTTACTTTACCGAATGGACAGCACACGGGGTATATCAAAAATATTTCCTTCAAAGATGTTCAGTTTATGTTGAAAGGAGGTAATCCAATCTATGATACAGCTGCCAGTCCACCAGAGCTGGGAGTGGGGCAGTACAATGTATCTAATTTGAAAGTACTACCATCGTTTGGATTATGGGCCCGGCATGTAAAGGGAATTGATATCCGCAATTGTAGTTTCAATGTTGAAAAAACAGATAGCCGGTATGCATTGTTTTTTGATGATGTAATAGGAGCGAACTTTTCAGACATCAAAACTGTAAAGGCTGCAAACAATCCAATTATAATTAAACTGAAAAACTGTGCAGCTTTTACTATGGGAAAGTTGCTCTACTATAATGATAAGTGGAGCGAGCAACCTGTAGAGGTTTTAAGTGGTTCGCATGCAGAGATGAGTAAGGTTGTCAGTTATCAGATGCAACAAAATAATTAATCATATATCCGGATTTGTTAGGCTGTTGTCTTTTTTTTACAGACTTGCTTTTAAGTGTTGAATTGAAAATGTCGTTTAGATATGGTTGGTCATTTTTGAAAAAATGGTGCTGCAAAGTGTATAGCAGCTTATATTTCAGGTAAAATGCAGAAATCGGCAAAAGTGAGTTTTACAGGCATAAGTTTCACAGGCGCCAGTGAATCGTTAAACAATATTGGCAGAGACCGGAAACATGTTAAAATAACTTAGTGTTTAGTTAATGATGAGAAAACTGAATTGAGGGAATCTGCTTAGTTTGCAATTAATACTGCACTTGTGCAGGCGAATGAGAGATTATAAAAACTATTGATAAATTTATTTCAACAACCGTCAACAAAGACTTGACTAAAAGTGTATCAGTTTAGTTCGGGTAACTGTTAACGATTTAGTTGGATTAATTCTTAAAACCACACTGCTATATGGGAAAAGTCACAATTTTCACGTTTAGTAGTAACAGCTTACGGAAAAGTTGTTATCTACTTTTAGCTCTTTTACTGCAATTCGCAGTTATTTCAGCACAAGCTCAGTCAAAAAGTGTAACGGGTACAATCAAGGATAACAAGGGTAATCCTTTATCCGGGGTAAGTGTCATACTGAAAGGGGATGACAAGGCAGGAACAACAACCAATCAGAATGGTCAATTTACAATCGAAACCAGCGGCAGTAATGCCGTATTGGTTTTTTCGTTGGTGGGTTATGCCACCAAAGAAGAAATTGTTGGGGCACGGACCAGCATTAATGTTGTTTTAGCCGAATCGATCAGCAACCTTGATGAGGTAGTTGTAATCGGTTATGGTACGCAAAAGAAAAGAGATGTCACTGGTGCTATCAGCTCAATCAATGCAAAATCAATTGAAGAAAGACAACCCATTTCGGTATTCGATGCCATACAAGGTGCGGCACCGGGTGTACGGGTTATGAGTTCTTCCGGTGCTCCAGGTGAGGAAGCAGATATTACCATCCGTGGTTTGTCAACGTTATCCGATGCGGGTGTACGCCCATTGTATATTGTTGATGGAGTTCCAATGAATAATATCAATGCGATCAACCCGAAGGATATTCAGTCAATGGAAATTTTAAAGGATGCAGCTTCGGCAGCTATTTATGGTTCACGTTCAGCAAATGGAGTAATTATCATTACAACTAAGCGTGGTGAATCGGGTAAACCTCAGATCAATGTTGATTTTTTAAGAAGTTATAATCGGCTATCCAACAGGATCTCTCAATCCAACCGTTTGGAACGGCAAATGTTTGATCGCAGAGGAAACCTTGGTCTTGATCCAAAACCAACTGATTCAACTGCTTTTACTCGAAATACAGATAATGATTACCAGGCGCTCATCACCCAGCTTGCAATTCGCAACCAGGTAGATGTTAGTATCAAAGGAGGTAATCAAAATCTGAATTATTTCAACAGCATTCAGTACCTCGATGAAACAGGTATTGTGATCAGCAGTTACAACAAACGATTTACACTGCGTACCAATGTTGAGTACCGGCCTTCAAAGCGGGTGAGTATGTTCACACGTTTAAATTTCAGCTACCAGGATAAAAACAACATCAATGAAGGAAATGTGATAGCGCAATCCCTTCAACGTCCTCCTGGAATGGCGCTTTATTTTCCCAATGGTGAGTACATTTATTTCAATGGTGGACGCCGGAATCCATTAGCGGAAGCTTACTTGCGTAAAAACGTATCAACTATTTACAAGGGCGTTCTTTTCCAAGGATTTGATTTTAAAATTTTGGAACCATTAACGCTTCATATTGATGCATCTGCAGATCTTGAAGTAAGAAGAAATTATCAGTTTGCTTCTAAATTTCTTACAAGCAGTAATCCCCAGATCAGTTCAGGAAGCGATGCAACACAAATACCACTCAGGTTGCAGGGGAATGCATTTTTATCTTACAAAAAGACATTTAAAAGCGATCATAATGTAACCGGATTGCTCGGTATGAACTTTGAAAAAAACAAATATGAACAAACGAATATCTCAGGTACTTTTTTTGTAACAGAAGCGGTTACAACCCTCAATGCTGCGGGTGTATATGATTTAACTGATTTGTTTTCTACGGCAAGTGGCTCTGCGCTTGTTGGTTTTTATGGAAGACTGGGATATGATTATAAAGGAAGGTATCTCGTAAATGCTACAGTTCGCAGGGACGGATCTTCAGTTTTTGGTCCTGAAAACAGATGGGGTAATTTCCCATCAGTGTC
Organism: Lacibacter sp.; assembly: GCF_035299325.1. Taxonomy (GTDB): domain Bacteria; phylum Bacteroidota; class Bacteroidia; order Chitinophagales; family Chitinophagaceae; genus Lacibacter. The sequence continues at coordinate 135,218 of NZ_DATGWT010000006.1, forward strand.
AGTAGGCTGGCGTTTCAGCGATGAAAAGTTCATGGGTAAATTAAGTAATATTCTCACCGATGGTAAACTTCGTGCCAGCTGGGGTATGACGGGTAATCAGCAAATCGGCGATTATGATGCGGTTCAACAGTATATCTTCGGCTCCTATTTTTATAACGGAACAAGCGGTGTTCGAAGCAATACAAGGCTTGGAAATCCTTCACTTAAGTGGGAGGAAACAACACAATCAAACATAGGTCTTGATTTGACATTCCTTGGTGGAAGAATCAGTTTCATTGGTGATTACTATGTAAAAACAACTACTGATCTCTTGTATGATGCTCCATTACCAGCTGAAATCGGTTTTTCGAGCGTAAGAACAAATTCAGGATCAATTCAAAACAAAGGGATCGAGTTAATGCTGTCAGGATATCCGGTACGTAATAAAGATTTTAGCTGGCAAACATCTGTAAACTGGTCAGCAGTTAGAAATAAGATCATCAGCTTGCCGGTTGATTATATTGATGATATATGGAGTGTAAGAGTAGGTGAAGAAGCCGGGAACTTTTTTGGGTATCGTTATTTAGGTATTTATCAGTACGATCAGTCAAATGCTTACACAGAAGATTACAGACAAAGATTGATACCTCAATTTCAAACAGATGCACTGGGCAATATAATTATTCAAAAAAATATGCAGCCTATTTTGCTTGGGTACTTATTACCTAATGGTACACCTTACACCGGTGTAGTAAAGCAAATGACAACAGCAGGTGTTGTTTCAAAAGGAGGCGATGTGATTTGGCAGGATCTTCCTGATGAAAAAGGAGAATTGAATGGTGATATTGGTAACGAAGACAGGCAGTTCATTGGTCATGGTCAACCACGTTGGAGCATTGGATGGAACAATAGCTTCTCTTACAAAGGTTTTTATCTTTCTGTGAATATGTATGGAAATTTTGGAGGCATGGTTTACAATGATAACAGACGCAACCTTGCCTCTTTTTCAAACAGTAATACAACCCCCGATTCTTACTTTGTTAGAGACATGTGGAAGTACCCGGGTCAGATAACAGACACTTATCGTGGTGGAGACAGATCAGCCGATAATATGCGTCGTGGCGGAAGTCAGTATTTAGAAAATGGTTCATTCCTCCGTTTACAGGCAGTGCGTTTAGGCTATCAACTTCCTGCAAAAATTTCTTCAAAGGCAAGGATGCGTAGCTTGAATGTATATGTGTACGGTACCAACCTTTTAACATGGACAGATTATTCAGGCTTTGATCCTGAGGTTGGACAACGGAGTGTAATCAAACCCGGTAATGATCCCGGCAGGTTCCCACGCAGACGTGAATTTGGTATGGGTCTTAATGTATCATTTTAATTAAACGAATCATGAAAAGAATAAAAATTATTGCCATACTGGTTGTTCTTATAGTAATCGTACCGGGTTTGGGGTGTAAGAAATTTTTAGATGAGAAACCAATTTCAACAGTTTCTCCTGACAAATTCTGGAAAGACCGAAATGACGCAGCTACGTGGATGGCTGGCGTTTACAATTCACTACAGACAACGTTAAGTACTAACTATTATGATTGGGGTGAGGTACGAGCTGATCATATAAGAGTAGGTGGTACAGGTAATGCACAACTTACAATGATCACCAATACGCTCTCTGCAAATGATGCAGATATCAACGGAATTACAAGGTGGAGTAATTTGTACACAACAATTTCTCTGTGTAATTATGGAATCAAGTATCTACCTGGTATGATTGAAGCAAATATCGAAGGTGCTGCATCCACCTATAGAGATTATTTGGGTCAATGTTATGCGCTACGTTCACTCTTGTATTTTTATGGGCTACGTGTGTGGGGAAGAATGCCATTGCATATCGAACCAATTGAATCACTAAATCAGCCTATTGAGTTGCCACGTTCTTCAATTGATGATATGAAGAATAGAATTCTTACTGATATAACAGAATCATTGAAAACAATAGGAAGCTCAACGTCACAGAAATTTTACATGCAAAAAGCGGCTGTATATGCGTTGCAGACAGATGTAGCAATGTGGTTTCAAGATTACGATCTTGCACTCTCTGCTTCACAAAATTGCATTACAGCCAGCGGGTGTACCTGGGTTACCAATATCACAGGATTTAAAAATATTTTCATTGCGCCTGAAACATCTACTGAAACTATTTTTAATCTCTTCTGGTCGGTGACGGAAAGAGGCGGTGGAGTTGGTGTTTGTTCAAAAGTTGGTTCCAGTTCAAATACAAACCAGTACGAGCCCACCACTGCAATATGGTTAGAAATGAAGAATCGTGTTGATCCAGTAAGTGGTAAATCCATTGACGGACGTTTATGGGCTTATTGGGACACTTTAACTTATACAGATGAAACGATTTACGATGCTGCTGTTGTACAGATGGGTAAGTTCTCTCCCTGGAGAGCTGTTCAAACACCCGGTGCTTTTTTCACCTTCGAGGGTAATAGCGATTGCAGTATTAAGATTCCCATTTATAGGTTTGCCGACATCATGCTGTTAAGAGCAGAAGCATTGAATAAGAAAGGTCAACATCAGCAGGCTCTTACCATTGTAAATACTGTTCGTAACAGAGTAGGATATACCGTCAACGCTTTATTATCTGATTATACCGGTGATATTACGAAAGGAATTGAGCGAACCATTTTGAAGGAACGTCAATATGAATTGATGGGTGAGGGAAAGCGATGGTTTGATTTATGCCGAATCGATAAAATTTATGACTATACAAATGCTGGTTATGAATACCTGCGGGAAACATTAAATCCGATTTTATCTACTCGTGCAGGTTCCATTCTTTATGAGAATGAAAATATGGGAAGAGTTTTATATCCAATTAATGCCGCCATGTTTAATGCCAATCCGAAATTAAGGGGCGATCAGAATCAACCTTATGATGAGTAATATATCAAGAATTATTAAACTAAGTATAATGAAAAATAATCATCAATTTATATTGTTCATATTAGCCATTTCTCTCGTTTTTTCGGGCTGTAATAAGTTACAGGATGGGTTTGAATATAAGCCATCACTATATGATACCGAATTGAAAATGACTGTCCTGGAATTTATGGAATCCCGAAAGGATATTTTTTCCGGTATGTTAGCGGCAATTGAATATGTAGATGGCGACCCCGCATTTAAGGACGTAAAACAAATGTATTCAAGCACGGGCAATACATTTCTGTTGTTTCACAATACAGCCTTAACTAATCTGGAAGATGCTACCAGTTATTGGTCAGTAAACACAGTGATGGGCCCAAACCCGGATAATCCTTCACAAACAATTACGATGAAAGGATCTGATTGGTCGCAATACCCAAGAGACACGATTGCAAAACTTTTGCGATATCATGTATTGAAAGGAAGGCATACTTACGAAACACTCGATTCAAGGCCAAAATGGGTTGAAACATTTGCTATGAGCCCAACAAACGATTCAGCAAAAGTTTATCTCTACCTGGAAAATGTGAGGGAAGCTAATTTGCGCATCAATAATTACGTTGGATTGCCGGCAAGTTATAAAGGAGTAAGCATGGGTTGGGTAAACAATGCACCACGAACGCCCGGCTTAAATGCTACAAATGGTGTAGTTCATGTAATGAACAAATGGTTTATTCTTCCTACACGGAATGCCATCTTGAATAATTAATTACCTAACTAATCTTGTTTTTTATGCGGATAATATATAGCTCTCTTGCAATCATCACCCTTAGCTTTCTGGCATTCGCCTGTAAAAAGGGACCGGGTTTAAAAATAGAATCGCTGAATAAAGCGGGCGAAGAATTTTATTTTGGAGAAAAAGTGCCTGTATGGGCGTCAACTTCTGGTGACAATAATGGAACTACATATGAATGGAAGGCTACAGGCGGAACATTTGATGGGTTTCGGACACAGGATCTATTCGAAAATTTATGGATAGCTCCCAGTACTGCCGGGGAATATACAATTACAGCAACAGCCAAAAGCAGTGGCGGTACTTCGTCAAAGTCTACCTCAATGAAAGTAACCAGATACTTTTTTGATGAATTTCAAAGTGCCTATACCCTGAACGGTAACGGCTGGAGTACAAGTAATACCACAAATAATCTGGTTACAAATGTTGATACTGCTTTGTCTCAATTAAATCTTACTTCATCTTCTACCAGCGGACCCAATGTTCGGAGAAACCTTGACCTTGCAGAGTTGAAGATTCCCTTTTCAGTTCGTACAAGGTTGGGTTGGAGAACTTTTTTCAGAGCCAGTTCTACTATTGTAATCAGTATGTTTTTTAATCAGCCATCCAATCCTACTTATCCCTATATCCGGGAGATACGCTGGGAAATATGGCCAACGAATAATCCTGCTACCACCAATAATTTTCAGATACGTTATGAAACATTTGTTCCTGCTACAAATACGTCAAAATTTAGTACAGTAGGGAATGTATTTCCTAATCCATTGCCATTAATCAGTCCGGTAACCGGAAGGAGCCCTATTTTTTCATTGGCAAATGGTGAGTTGAAGAACTTTAGTTTTTCAATCGATGCAAATGAAGTTTTTCATGCGTACGTAGGCGGTACAGAATGGTTTACAAGCAATGGTATTAAAGATTGGTTGGCAGCTGCAAGAGCCGCTTATCCAGGCTTTCAGGATCCATCACCAAGAGAATATCGTGTAGCGTTCCCTGCCAGACAAACCTCATCCAGTACAGGTACAACGCTTGTAATGAAGCATGTTTATATCAACAATGATGGACAGATATTAAAGTAATTGTATACAAACGAACTCGATTGTAGTAGAATCCAACTTCAAAATGGTTGTTGTAATTTTTTTGCAACAACCATTGTTTGTTTTTAGCCGTCTGATAAACATCCATCGTTGTGAACAGAAGCTGTTTTTTTAGGATTTTAATAGAAATAATTAAGTGAATGAAAATGAGATTTATTTTTTCTTTTCTGCTGTTGCAGTTGAGTGTATCCTTGTTTGCACAACAATCAACAAGACTCAATAACAACTGGCAATTCCTGAAACAGGACATTGGTGGTATATGGGAAGCAGTGAGGCCGGTGAAAGCCGGCAATCCTGAAGATGTACCGATATGGACAAATGTTTCGTTGCCACATTGTGTAAATGCAACGGATGCAGTTAACCCTGATATAAATTATTACCAGGGCCCTGCCTGGTATCGTACACAATTAACCATTCAGAATCCATATAGCAACGGACGCACTTTGTTGCATTTTGAAGGTGCCGGACAAAAAACAGATGTGTATGTGTATGATCAAAAAGTGGGCTCACATGTTGGCGGTTACGATGAGTTTACAATTGATATTACGGATGCTGTGAAAGCATTTGAAAAGCTGGACACATTCAAAAATCAGTTCAAAGGAAAAATCCCTATCTCAATACGAACAGATAATTCCCGTGACCTGGAGTTGATCCCTTCTGATCTGTCTGATTTTAATTTATACGGTGGCATTTATCGTTATCTCAACTTGGTTTATGTACCTGCTTTGTCGATTGATAAATTATTTGCATTTGCGGAAACGGATAAAAATGGTAAAAGTGGAAAAGTAAATATCCGTACAAGGTTTCATAATCCTTCGAAGCAAACCACTACAGCAGTTACTGTTAAGTTGTTTGATCCGAAAGGAAAATTGGTGAACGAGTTTGCGAAGAATATAACAATAACGAATAATGAGGTAAGCATAGGTGAATTTGTTGTTTCGAAACCAATGCTGTGGTCAACTGATCAACCGCAGTTATACAGTGTTGAAGTAACAGCAGGTGAATTCAAGCAAACAGAGAAGATCGGTTTCCGTCATTTTGAATTTGTTGAGAAAGGTCCGTTCATGTTGAATGGTAAACGTCTATTGTTAAGAGGCACACATCGTCATGAAGATCATGCTGGTGTTGCGGCAGCAATGACGGAAGAGCAGATGCGTACAGAAATGATCATGATGAAAGAGATGGGCGTAAACTTTATACGTCTTGGTCATTATCAGCAATCAAGAATTATTCTAGATCTCTGCGATAGTTTGGGAATTGTGGTGTGGGAAGAAATTCCCTGGTGCCGTGGTGGTTTGGGTGGCGATGTTTATAAAGAACAAGCCCGCAGAATGCTTACGAATATGATTGAGCAACATTACAATCATGCATCGGTTATTATCTGGGGATTAGGAAATGAAAATGATTGGCCCGGCGATTTTCCTGAATTTGATAAAGAAAAGATCAGAACGTTCATGAAAGAGTTAAATGATCTTTCACATAAACTTGATCCATCACGCAAAACAGCCATTCGTCGCTGTGATTTTTGTAAAGACATTGTTGATGTATATTCTCCTTCCATTTGGGCGGGATGGTACAGAGGAATTTATACCGAGTACAAAGAAGTATCGGAAGCTGAAATGAAAAAAGTAAAACACTTTTTACATGTGGAGTGGGGAGGTGATAGTCATGCTGGTCGACATTCAGAAAATCCGGATAATGGATTACGTAATATTAAAACAGGAGTGGGTGCTGATGAACGTGCAGGCGATGCATCATTGATCGGCGGTTCGGCAAGAGCTTCAAAGGATGGCGACTGGAGCGAATCGTACATCAGTAATTTAGTTGACTGGCATTTGAAAGAACAGGAAACAATGCCATGGTTAACGGGTACTGCACAATGGCCCTTCAAAGATTTTTCTACACCTGTTCGTCCTGATAATCCTGTTCCTTACATGAATCAGAAAGGTGTGGTGGAAAGAGATTTCACAAAAAAAGAATCTTACTATGTTTTTCAATCATACTGGACAACGAAACCCATGGTACATATCTATGGACATTCATGGCCCTTACGTTGGGGAAATGAAGGCGAAGAAAAAATGATCAAGGTGTATTCAAATTGCGATGAGGCGGAATTATTTGTGAATGGGAAAAGTATGGGAAGCAAGAAAAGAAATAGCCAGGATTTTCCTGCAGCCGGTTTACGTTGGAATGTGGTGTTGAATAAAGGAAACAATGATGTAAAAGTGATTGCCAAGAAAGGAAAGGTTATTGTGGAAGATGCAATCAAATTTCAATACCAAACAGAGAAATGGGGCAAACCTGCAAAATTGCTGATTGAAAAGGTAAAAGAAGAGAACGGCGTCATCACTTTACAAGCGAAATTGCTGGATGATAAAAATGTGCAATGTCTTGATGCAGCAAACTGGATACGGTTTGGATTAACGGGTGATGGTGAGTTAATCGATAACCAGGGAACATCATCAGGATCAAACTATGTACAGCTGTATAATGGAAGAGCAACAATTTCTGTAAAAACAAAGAATGGCAAATCGGTTGTAAGTGCAAAAGTAGAAGGAGTGCAAACGGTATTTATTAATTTATAAGATGATGAAATATCCATAAAAATGTCATGCTAAATTAATGTGATAGCGATGATAATTTTTTATGAATATACTATGTGACAAGGTCCAAAAGTATAATTGAACACATGAAAAAAAGTTTAACGATCGCATTGCTGTTTATAACACAAATTGTTTCAGCGCAAACAACAGTTGATCCCAATTTAAAATTGTGGTACAGCAAACCTGCTTCTATCTGGGAGGAAGCATTGCCATTAGGTAATGCAAAAACAGGAGCAATGGTTTTTGGTGGTATTGCAAAAGAACGATTCCAATTAAATGATAATACACTTTGGTCAGGCTATCCAAATCCGGGTAACACCGTAGGTGGACCTGCTATCGTAGAGGATGTACGTAAGCAAGTGTTTGAAGGAAACTATGACAGCGCTGCAACAGCTTGGCGCAAAATGCATGGCCCCTATTCTGCACGTTATTTAACAATGGCAGATCTGTGGATTGAAAATAAATTAAGCGATACAGTTCCTGCTTCTTATTATCGTGATCTGAATATCAGTAATGCGACTGCTACTGTTAAGTATAAGATCAATGGAGTAAATTATCAACGGGAAACCTTTATCAGTCATCCGGATAAAATAATGATCATCAGAATTACGGCTGATAAAAAATCAATGATCAGCTTTGCAACCACACTTACCAGCAAACTGAAATTTCAAACAGCGGCAGTCGCAAGTAACTATCTTGTTTTAAAAGGGAAGGCACCCATGTTTGTTGCCAATCGGGAAGCAGAGCCACAACAAATAATTTATGATGAAACAGAAGGTATGAATTTTGAAGTGCACGTAAAAGTTGTGGCAGAAGGTGGAACAACCAGAAAAGAAAATGGACAATTGGTTGTAAGCAATGCAAATGCAGTTACGATTTATCTTTCCGGAGCAACGAGCTTTAACGGGTTTAATAAATCAGCCGGTAAAGAGGGGAAAGATCCATCCATTGAAGCAAAAGCAAATCTCAACAAAGCATTACAAAAATCATTTGCTTTATTAAAGGCGTCTCATATCAAAGATTATCAGGCTTTGTTCAACAGGGTGCAATTAAACCTTGGTGTAAACACAGCAAAGCTGAAACAGCCAACGGATGAACGTTTGAAGCAATATGCAAAATCACCGGATGATTACCAGTTGCAAACCTTGTACTACCAGTTTGGAAGATACTTGATGATCGCTTCGTCACGTCCCGGCTCACGACCAACGAACCTGCAGGGGATCTGGAATGATCATGTGCAACCGCCATGGGGCAGCAACTATACAACGAACATTAATACTGAAATGAATTATTGGCTGGCAGAGAATACTAACTTATCTGAATGTCATCAGCCCTTATTTGATTTCATGAAGGAGCTTGCAGTGAATGGAGCGGTTACTGCTAAAGTAAATTATAATATCAATGAGGGTTGGGTAACGCATCACAACTCTGATCTCTGGGCGAAGACATCACCACCCGGTGGAACTTGGAATGATCCAAGATCAATGCCACGCTGGAGTTGCTGGCCAATGGCAGGCGGTTGGTTCAGCACACATTTATGGGAACATTATTTATTTACTGGCGATAAGAAATTCTTAAAAGACGAAGCGTATCCGTTAATGAAAGGTGCCGCACAATTTCTATTGCGTTGGTTGATTGTTGATCCGAAGTCTGGTTATCTCGTTACCAATCCATCAACATCACCGGAAAATACAATTAAGATTAAAGGGAAAGAATATCAGTTGAGTATGGCGAGTACAATGGATATGTCCATCATACGTGAATTGTTTACCGCTGTGATCAAATCTGCTGATCTCCTGAACATTGATGCTGCATTTAAAAATGAATTGATCAAAGCAAGTGAGAAATTATATCCCTATCATATCGGTCAATACGGTCAACTGCAGGAATGGTTCAACGATTGGGATGATCCGAAAGATAAGCATCGTCATCTCTCTCATTTATTTGGATTGTATCCGGGAAGCCAGGTGAATGTAACGACTACACCGGAGTTGGCTGCAGCAGCAAAGCAATCGCTGTTTCATCGTGGCGATGTGAGCACCGGATGGAGTATGGCATGGAAGATCAATTGGTGGGCACGGTTACAGGATGGTGATCATGCATATAAAATATTGAGTGATGCATTCACATACATCAATCCAAGAGAAGCAAGAGAAACGATGGGCGGTGGCGGAACCTACCCGAACTTATTTGATGCACATCCGCCATTCCAGATCGATGGGAATTTTGGAGCAACCGCCGGTATTACAGAAATGTTATTGCAAAGTCATAATGGTGAATTGACGTTACTTCCTGCTTTACCAACTGCATGGAAGACAGGATCAATAAAAGGAATTAAAGCAAGAGGGAATTTTACAGTAACGATCAATTGGAAAGACGGAAAATTGGCACAGTCGAAAATTTATTCCGGTAGCGGAGGTGTTTGCAGAATAAGTTCATTGCAGCCGGTGAAAGTAGTGGAAGTGAAATCGAAAACTGCGAAGGGAGATAATAGCAATGGATTGAATACAACCTATGGCAAACCTCTTTATAAAAAAAATGAAACTGCAACATTGGTTGAATTGCCTGTTGCAAAAAGATATGTGATTGATTTTATAACAGAGAAGGGGAAAACCTATACTGTTGTTCCTTTATAAATGAATTGTATGCGTTATAATAAATGGTTGGTAATAATAATTTTTGCATGTGTAAGTTTTAAAACAAAAGCACAGGTCCTTCAATGGACAGAAGTTGCTCCGGGAGTATGGAAAGGTATTGTTGGCAAGCCTGAAGCTTATGATCTCTTAAAAGCATCGGGCGCCACTCCGAATAAAGAAGCGTTGGCAAAAATTGTTGCCTCAGCATTTCCATTTGTACAAAATGATATTGCAGGAACCATCACCGATGGAAAAACATATTTGCGTTTTCCATTGGAGAAAGAAGAACAACTCTATGGTTTCGGTTTGAATTTTCAAACGGTTCATCAGCGGGGAAAGATCTTGCAACTGCACATGGATCATTATGGCGGCAAGGATAATGGAAGAACCCATGCGCCTGTTCCTTTCTATGTTTCATCAAAAGGGTATGGTGTGTTTATCAACTCGGCGAGATACATTAATGTGTATGCAGGAACAGCAGTTCGGAAAGACAGCAAGAATCCTCCGGTAGAAAAAGATCGCAATACTGATCGATCATGGAGTTCTCGACCTTACTCCGATGCTGTTGAAATTTCAGTGCCTGCTGCAGGAGTTGAAATCTACGTATTTGCCGGACCAACAACATTAGATGCTGTGCGTCGGTTTAATTTATTTAATGGCGGTGGTGTGTTGCCTCCACGTTGGGGTTTAGGTTTTACACAACGGGTAAGATCGTTGTTTACGGCTGATGAAGTAAAAGCAGAAGCAGATGCATTTAAAGAAAAAGGATATCCATTAGATTTTATCGGTCTCGAACCAGGTTGGCAAAGCAAAGCTTATCCCGGTACGTTTGAGTGGGATAAGAAACGCTATCCGGAACCGGCGAAGTTTGTAAAAGAAATGCAAGACAAAGGCATCCGTTTAAATTTATGGATCAATCCATACGTTTCAAAGCAAGCTTCGTTTTATAACAGTATAACAAAGTATACAGGGTCGCATACAGTATGGGTGGGTGAAGCACCTGACTTTACCATTCCTGAAGCGAGAAAAATATTCTTTGGTCAATTACAAAAAGATCAAGTTGATATTGGAGTAAGTGGATATAAAATTGATGAAGTGGATGGGTACGATCATTATCTCTGGCCCGATGTGGCAACATTCCCATCCGGCATCAGTGGTGAGCAAATGAGAAGTACATATGGTGTATTAGCAATGCGTTATGCTGCAGAGATGTATCATCAAAAAAATCAACGCACCTATGGATTGGTTCGTGCAAATAATGCAGGAGGTGTATCACTTCCGTTTGTGATCTATAATGATTATTACAACCATGAAGATTTTATCACCGCATTAATTAACAGTGGATTCGCCGGTGTATTGTGGACACCGGAAGCAAGAGCTTCTAAAACGGGTGAAGAATGGTTACGTCGTTTTCAAACGGTTGTGTTTTCACCAATTGCGATGATCAATGCATGGAGCAGTGGTACAAAGCCTTGGTCGTATCCCGAAGTAGCAGCACAGGTAAAAGAATTTTCGTTACTCCGTATGCAGATGATGCCTTACTGGTACAGCGAATTTGCAAAATATCATTTTGAAGGAACACCACCTTTCCGGGCAATGGCATTGGAGGCAGGGTTTAAACAGGAAGTAAAGAAAGAAGCAGTGAATGCAAACCTCGAAGAGAATCCCTATGCGGAAGCAACATCAAAAGAGATCAAAGATCAATACATGGCGGGTGAATATTTATTGGTAGCTCCTGTGTTCACCGGACAAACAACAAGAAAAGTCGTATTACCCAAAGGGAAGTGGTACGATTTCTATACCGGTGCGTATGCAGGTGATGGTGAAGTTATTTCTGTTACTCCGGGTCTTGATAAAATACCCGTCTATGTAAAAGATGGTGGAATCATTCCCATGATGGCCGCAAGATTACAAGCGCCCAAAGCAGGAGAGAAGGTTGATCTGGAAATAAGATACTACGGCGAAAAATCAGGTAACTATAAATTATACGATGATGATGGTGAAACGTTCAACTATGAAAAAGGCGAATATAGTTTCCGGGAAATAAAAGTTGAAAAGGATAAAAAAGGAAAATTTAAAGGCACTATTTCGGCGCCTGAAAAAGGCAAACCCAATACCGTTGGAAATATTACATGGAAATTTATGACAGTACCCGGCTAATCGGAATCAAATAATCAACACAATGAAATTGCTGTTCATTTTTATAGTAGCGTTCGTCTCAGCTTGTTCAGCGCAGCAGAAAGTTGGAAACTCTCCATACAAAAAGGAAGTGGAAGATGTGTTGCGAAACCAAGTGTTGAATAAAGCCGAGTGGGCTTTGCAGCAACAACCAATTACTGTTACTGCGCAATCATCGCCACGAAGTGCCGGCGGTAAACATGATTTTTACAGCGAAGGTGATTACTGGTGGCCCAATCCGGTAAGTGTTGATAGTCCTTATATACAAAAGGATGGCATGACCAATCCTGATAATTTCGTAGCCCACCGTCATGCAATGATACGGTTGAGTGAAGTGGTAGGCGCTTTGGCATCAGCTTACAAATTAACAGGCGATGCGAAATATGTACAACATGCAACACTGCATTGTAAAGCATGGTTTGCCGATACAGCTACCATGATGCATCCGCATTTGTTATATGCCCAAGCGATCAAAGGCCGTTTTACAGGAAGAGGGATCGGTGTGATTGATGCCATTCAATTAATGGAAGTAACACAAGGATTAACTGTGATGCAAAATGCAGCATCAATGGATAAGGCAGTGTTGGCTGCTTCAAAAAAATGGTTCGATCAATTCTTACAATGGCTTACAACGCATAAATATGGCAGGGACGAAATGAACGCTGCCAACAATCACGGAACCTGTTGGGTGATGCAGGTGGCAGCATTTGCAAAATTCACCGGCAATGATACACTGATGAAATTCTGCAGCGATCGCTATAAGAATGTATTACTTCCCAACCAGATGGCATCTGATGGGAGTTTCCCTCAGGAGATGCGCAGAACAAAACCATATGGTTATTCCATTTTTAATTTAGATGCTATGACAACGATCTGTCAATTGCTTTCATCTGAAAAGGATAATCTCTGGGACTATCAAACAGCAGACGGAAAATCAATCAAAAAAGGAATTGACTATTTATATCCATTTATTGCAGACAAAACAAAGTGGCCTTTGAAGCCGGATGTGATGTATTGGAATGATTGGCCGGTGGCACAACCATTTTTATTGTTTGGTGCAAATGCATATAAGAACAAAGACTGGCTGGAGACTTGGAAGAAACTAGAGCATTCTCCAAAAGTGGAAGAGGTGATCCGGAATTTACCGGTGCGGAATCCTTTAATCTGGATCAATTAAATGAAGCGTTTTTTATTCTATACCAGTTTTTTCTTTGCTATCAACACCGCTTTTGCACAAACAGCCGGTGATGAAGACAAAGAAATGTTTAACCGTGCAAAGCAACGGGATCAGCAGGCGATTGATGAAGCAAAGAATGGATGGTGGACTGCATCCATGAAAACGCAGGAGCAGCGAATAGCATGGTGGAGAGAAGCAAAGTTCGGCATGTTCATCCATTGGGGTATTTATTCATTACCCGGCGGTGAATGGAAAGGCAAGAAAGTGAGCGGCTATGCAGAACACCTGATGCGCAAAGAAAAAATTTCACGAAACGATTATCTAAATCTTGCATCTCAATTCAATCCTGAAAAATTTAATGCAGAAGAATGGATACTATATGCAAAGAAAGCGGGGATGAAATATTTCATCATTACGGCAAAGCATCATGATGGGTTTGCATTGTATGATTCAAAGTTTTCTGATTTTGATATTGTTGATCAAACGCCCTTTAAACGAGATCCGATGGCTGAGTTGGCAGTAGCTGCCAAAAAGCATGGAATGAAATTCGGCTTTTACTATTCACATGCCTTTGATTGGGAACATCCCGATGCACCGGGCAATGATTGGGAATACAACAATCCCGGTGGTGATAAATTGCTAGGCGGTGCCAATTGGTTTGATGCACATCCGGAGTGGTTACCAAAAGCAATTAAATATGTTGATGAAAAAGCAATTCCGCAAATAAAGGAATTGCTTACAAAGTATCATCCGGATATTTTATGGTTTGATACACCGCATAAGCTGCCTTTATCAGAAAACATACGCATCTTAAAAGCGATCAGGGAAACAGATCCCAATGTTGTAGTAAACGGAAGATTGGTTAGAAATGCTGCAGCAAATTTTGGCGATTATAAAAACACAGCCGATCGGCCCGCTGAATTTTTTCCGGTAACCGGCGATTGGGAAGCCATACCTACTACCAATGAAAGTTATGGTTATCATCAATTCGACAACAGTCATAAACCTGTCAGTCATTTTATACAATTGCTTGCAAGTGCTGCATCAAGAGGTGGTAATTTATTGATGAACATTGGTCCGAAAGGTGATGGCAGCTTTGATGGCAAAGATCAGCAGATACTAAAGGGTATTGGAAATTGGATGCAAACGAATGCAGAAAGTATTTATGGCACAGCAGTAAGTCCGCTGCCATTGCAAAGTTGGGGAGTGTCAACCTTGAAAGGAAATAAGCTTTATCTCCATGTATTCAATTATCCTCCTGATGGGAAATTATATGTTGGCGGTTTAAGATCTGCTATTACACAAAGCTATTTGCTTGCCAATTCAAAAAAGCAATTGGTAACAACACGATTAAATGAGAAAGATGTACTGATCAATCTTCCTGCTAACGCCATCGATTCAATAAACACAGTTGTTGTCCTTGAGCTTAGCGAAAAACCGGCAGCGGATACCGTACGTTTTATTGCTCCAAATAGTAACGAGACAAGATTGCTGGCATTTGATGCGATGTTAAACGGCAAAGGATTTAGTTTTGGCGACGGTAAAACCAACCGCTATTACGTTGACGGGTGGAAATCATTGGAACAATTTGTTTCCTGGAAGTTCCGCCTGAGCAAAGCAGCACGATACAAAGTGGTCATAAAATATATTGCGGGAGAAACAAGCGGCGGTGAATATGAGCTCTTGACAGGTGGAGTAAATCTTGCAGGTACTAATAAAGTAAAGAACGGAACAGCAACGGAAGTCATTACAGAAACTGTAGCAGACTTTTCATTCAGTGGTGGCGAACATGTCTTAACAATAAAGCCACTCAAAATTCAAAAATCAGAATTGATGAAGTTGCTTGAAATACAACTAATACTTATTGATAAATAAACGAACAGATGAAAAAAACGATCTTAATGACCATGATAGCTGTTACAGGAATTGCCATGAACAGCTATGCACAAAAGGTGAAAGTGAATAAAGTGTTTGCGGATGCAGAGAAACAAACTAAAGTGATGTTGGCAGAGATTCCCAAAGCGAAAGCAACAGGCTCTGCTGCAACAGTTGGTGTATCGCCTGGCGGGGCAGGTCAAGAGCTTGTTTCACCGAGAACTTTAGACAGTGGCAGGTTAAAATTAGTTTCATCAAGAGACTGGACAAGCGGATTTTTCCCAGGACAGCTTTGGTTCTTATATGAATACACCGGCAACAACGAATGGAAAACTGAAGCAGAAAAATATACAGCCAAAATTGAGCGGGAAAAAACAAATGGCATCACACATGATATGGGCTTTAAAGTGTATTGCAGCTTTGGTACAGGTTACAGGCTAATAAACGACGCTCATTATAAAGAAGTGATCATTCATTCGGCAAAAACATTATCAACAAGATTTAATCCCAATACCGGTGTCATCAAATCATGGGATAACCGGGCCAAATGGAAGACCCCTGTGATTATTGACAATATGATGAATCTTGAATTGTTATTTGCTGCCACACAATTAACTGGCGATTCTTCTTTTCATAAAATTGCTGTGAGTCATGCTAATACAACCATGCAAAATCATTTCCGTAGTGATTACAGTTCGTACCATGTGTTGGATTATGATTCCATAACAGGTAAAGTAACGCAGAAGACAACGCATCAGGGTTATTCAAATGAATCAGCATGGTCAAGAGGACAAGCATGGGGCTTGTATGGTTATACGATGTGTTATCGCTTTACCAAAGACGAAAAGTATTTACAACAGGCAGAGAAGATTGCTGCTTTTATGACAAAACATAAAAATTTTCCAAAAGATTTTGTTCCTTATTATGATTATGATGCTCCCGGTATTCCCAATGAACCAAGAGATGCATCAGCTGCAGCTGTCATGGCTTCGGCATTGTATGAATTAAGTATCTATAGTAAAAATGGAAGAGAGTATAAAAAAATAGCAAATGCTGTGGTGAAAAACCTCACCAACAGTTATCGTTCTGCTATTGGTGAAAACAAAGGATTTATTCTGTTGCACAGTACGGGTTCCAAACCGTCTAACAGTGAAGTAGATGTGCCATTGAACTATGCCGATTATTATTACCTCGAAGCGTTGTTGCGTTCAAAGAAATTAAAAGAAAAGAAACCGTTGTTTTAAAAGCAATTAAGCCACATGATCAAAAAGTTAATGACCGTTTTATTTTTCTGCTTGCTGGCAACAGGAAACTTGTTTGCCCATCATATAAAAGTTGCTTCGATTGAAGAGCTTCAGCAGGCGATCAAAACTGCAAAGCCCGGCGATTTGATTGTGTTGAAGAACGGTGTCTATACAACCACAACTGAAATTTTGATCAATAGTGCAGGAACAAAAGCAAAACCCATTATCATTGAAGCAGAAGATGCAGGCAAAACGGAAATAACCGGAGCTGCCGGGTTTAATGTAGTAAGCCCTGCTGCATACATTATCATCCGTGGATTTAAGTTTACACATGTGGCTTCCAAAGCAAGATGTTCGGCCGGTTCAACATTTTGTCACTGGACCAATAATATTTTTGAAACACCGGGCACCGGCGATTATCTAACAATTGCAGGTAGCGATCATGAGGTTAGCTACAATACATTTCAAAACAAGGATTCGCTGGGAAAATTCATTGCGGTAAAAGGTGTTGGCAAACAAATTGCTGAACGATTGTTTATTCATCACAACTATTTTAAAAAACAAAAGAACCAGGGAAACCGCAATGGGGCAGAAGCATTTCAGTTTGGATTAAGCGGATTCAGTCTTTCTTCCAGCAACAGCATTGTTGAATACAACCTGTTTGAAGATTGTGATGGTGAAAATGAATTGATCTCCATCAAAGCATCAAGAGTAACTGTAAGATTTAATACGATTCGAAACTGCCCGGCACAATTCACGTTGCGTCATGGAAATTTCAACCAGGTGTATGGAAACTATTTCATCAACACACCCGGTCTCCGCATTTTTGGTGACGATCATCTGATCCATAGTAATCATTTTGAAAATTGCAGTATGGGTATCAACATCGGGAATGGTGGAGCAGAAGTAGCGGATGGTGCGCCGCTTACATCGCATGATCGTCCCGACAGAGTCATTATTGCGTTCAATACATTGGTGAACAACAAAATCAATATTGCACAAACAGCAAGAAACAATGGATTAGGTTCAACCTATATCACTATTGCAAATAATATTATTGTGGGTGGCGGAGCTGCGGTTTCTGTTGTTGGGCCGGCATCCAATAATTCCGCTGAAGGAAATATTATTTTCAATACAGCCGGTGCAGGTGATCTTCCAGCAGGAAGTTTCAGCTTGGTTGATCCAAAATTGATAAGAGACGCATCGGGCAAACATCATCTGCAAAAAGGAAGTCCTGCTATCAATGCAGCAAAAGGAAATTATATAACTGTAACTGTTGATATGGACGGGCAGCCACGGAAAGCTCCGTTAGACGCTGGTGCAGATGAAATGTCTTCTAAACCCGTTAAAGCAAGAATTTTAAACCCGGTTGATGTTGGGTTTATGGCTGGAATGAAAAACTAAGCCGTATCCCATCGGGATGTTAGAACCTGTACAGGTGATTGGCGCTTCATTCTGCCAATATAATTGAATAAAAAGTGATTTCATGGCAGCCGGCCAATTGAAATAATTGGTTAGTTGCAGCTAATTGAACTTATTTCTCGTCAATTAAACTAATCGCCTGCATATATGAAAAAGAAACTTTTCTTCCTGGTACTTTGTTGTTATTCCATTCTCTCCCTGCATGCACAAACAAACGCAAATGATGAACGTATGAAATGGTGGCGTGAGGCCCGTCTCGGTATGTTTATCCATTGGGGTGTATATGCAGTTCCCGCCGGTACGTACAACGGACAGAAAATTGACCGTATTGGTGAATGGATCATGAACCGTGGAAAAATTCCGGTGAAAGAATACCAGGCATTTGCAAAAGAGTTCAATCCTGTAAAGTATGATCCGGAAGCTTGGGTATTGATGGCCAAAGATGCCGGTATGAAATATATCGTCATTACTGCAAAGCATCACGATGGTTTTGCGTTGTTCAATTCAAAAGCCAGCAAATGGAATATCGTGGATGCTACTCCCTATGGAAAAGATTTGATCAAACCATTGGCAGAGGCTTGTCGGAAACACGGGATCAAACTTGGGTTGTATTATTCGCATGCGCAAGATTGGAACAATCCCGGTGGCTCTGCTGCAAGAAAGGTAACAACGGAAGGATGGGCGAATCCTGATTCAGCAAAAATTGATGCATACACGGCGGCAAACAGCGGGCATTGGGACCCGTTGCAAACAACAAAAACGATGGCGCAATATATTGATGAAGTTGCTGTGCCGCAAGTGCGTGAAATACTTACAAATTATGGTGATGTGGCCGTGCTTTGGTGGGATACGCCAACAGGCATGACGGATGAATTTGCAGAAAAATTAAATGCATTATTAAAACTGCAGCCGAATATTATTACAAACGATCGCTTAAAGCGACCCAACTATCCCGGTGATTTTAAAACACCCGAACAGCGAATCCCCAACCTCAGTGAGCTTGATGGAAAAGATTGGGAAACCTGCATGACCATGAATGAAACATGGGGTTATAAAAGTTATGCCAACAAATGGAAGAGTTTAAAAACATTGATTCAAAATACGGTTGACATTGCATCAAAGGGTGGCAACTATTTATTAAACGTTGGTCCAAAAGCAGATGGAACATTTCCGCAAGAGAGTATTGACTTGCTAAAAGGCGTAGGCGTATGGATGAAAGTAAATGGTGAATCGATTTACGGTACAAAGGCAAGTCCGTTTGGATTATTTCCATGGGGACGTTGCACCAAGAAAGAAAACAACGGAAATACAACACTCTACTTTACTGTTTTCGAATGGCCAAAAGATGGAAAGCTTTCTATTCCCGGTTTAAAGAACCAAATCGTTTCTGCAAAATTATTGGCGAACGGAACTGCGTTAAAAACAGAAAAGAATAACGATGGTTTGCTGATTACGGTTCCTGAAAAAGCAGTAGATGCAAATGCAACTGTTATTAAAGTTGAAGTGAAAGGAATCGTAGATGCAGCATCACTCAATCCAAAAGAAAAAATGAAAGCAGGTGAGATTGATTAAATAAAGCGGTTCAATTTTCGTGAAGTATGATCAAAAAAATCTCTTTTACCCTGATCGTTTTTATTTCAGCTGTTGTTTCAATGGCAGCCGATTTTGATATTACAAAATACGGAGCTGTGGGCGATGGTAAAACGCTGAACACAATATTTATTCAAAAGGCAATTGATGAATGCACCAGGAGTGGAGGCGGCAAAGTAATTTTTCCTGCCGGCATTTATTTATCAGGCACCATCGAGTTAAAAGATAATGTTACGCTGCATTTCAAGAAAGATTCCCGTTTACTGGGCAGCACAGATTTAGAGCAATACAGAAATCTCGATCCCTTTACAGAGGGATTGGGTATTGATGTTGGCTGGGCTTTGTTAGTAGCAGTTGATGCAAAGAATATTGGGGTCGAAGGTGAGGGTGCTATTGATGGACAAGGATCGAAATTAAAAGCAGAGCATATTTTAAAAGATACAAGACCGGAAGGTCAACGTTGGGGACGTCGCCCGTTTTTAGTTCGTATTGTAAGATGTACCGGTGTAACTGTAAAGGATGTTACACTCAACTATGCTGCCGCATGGACTTCGCATTATTTCCAATCCAGGAACATCAGTATTGAAAATGTAAAGATTGTAAGCGTTGGTGTTGCTCACAATGATGGTATTGGTATTGATGGCTGTCAAGATGTAGTTATTAAAAATTGTGATGTCATTAGTGGTGATGATGCGTTGGTGTTTAAGACCACATCCAGCAAGATGGCCAATAGAAATATTGTTGTATCCGGAATGCGCTTGAAGAGTTCGCAGGCAGGTATTAAGATGGGAACAGAATCAATGGCGCCTTTTGAAAATATTAAGATCAGCAATTGCCATATTTACGAAACAAGAAACGGTGGTATTAAATTATTGACTGTTGATGGTGCTCATTTGCGGAATATTGAGATCTCTGATATTACAATGGATGATGTACGCACCCCGATGTTATTCCGCTTAGGTTCACGATTAAACGTCTTCAGAAAAGGGCAGGATACAAAACAACAGACAGGAACGTTTGAAAATGTTGTGATCCGTAATGTAAAAGCAAAAGCTTCAGACAGTGCACAGCTAAAACCGGCTTCAGGGATTTTAATTACAGGCGTGCCCGGTCATTATATCACGAATCTTACACTGGAGAATATCGAAATCGAATTAGTGGGTACGGGTACTGTAGAAAATTCACGACATGTTGTTCCCGAAGCAATCGATCAATATCCCGAAGTAAAAACATTTGGGCCAACCATTCCTGCGTATGGTGTTTGGGCACGGCATGTAAAAGGATTGAAGCTCATCAACGTTACATTCAAACTAAAGAATAATGATCTGCGCCCTGCATTTGTTTGTGAAGATGGGATCGATGTGTTGTTCACTAATTCGAATATTCCGGCAACAACAGGCGCTGAGTCAGTGATCCGCTTAGAGAATGTGGCGGGTGCAACCATCACCAATAACAAAGTAGCAGGTACGTTTAGCGCATTTGTGAGAGTGGAAGGAGCTAACAGCAAGCAGTTAACATTGAAAAAAAATAAAGCAGGTGGTGCAAAGAAACGTATTGTAATAGCAGCCGGTGCAAACGCTGAAGTTGTCAGCAGATAGGTCTGTTAAATTTGGTAACCCTTTCAAGCAGCATGAAGAAGATCAGTCTATTCTTATTGAGTTATTTCAGTTTTTTTTGTGTGAATGCACAAAACGTAAATCCGTTATGGACTGATTTTGTAGAAGCAAAAAAGTCAGCAAAAGTTCCAATACTTCCTGACTTCTCTTATGCCGGTTATCATTTCTCGGAAAAAGAAATTCCAACGGTTACCGGTCGAAAGCATTTTAATGTAAAAGATTTTGGTGCAATTCCAAACGACGAAATCTTTGACGATGAAGCGATCCAAAAAGCAATTGATGCGGCGGAAAAACATCAGGGAGAAGCTGTGGTTTTTTTTCCTGCCGGTAAATTCTTAATTGCACCGGATAATGATTCATTGAAGCAAATACGTATTTCAAAAAGTAATATCGTTTTAAAAGGAAGTGGTACCGGAGTTGGCGGAACAGTCATTCATCAGGTAAACATGCGGTTGAACGGGAGACAAATTGTATTTAAGCCTTCTTTTAATAAAACGGAAAAAATAACTACAGTTACAAAGAATGCAGCAAGAGAAACCTTTTGGGTAGAAGTTGCTGATGCGTCTTCATTAAAGAAAGGTCAGGATGTTGTTCTACGACACAGAAGTGAAGAATATACAAGATTATATTTTTCGCCCTTGGATTTAAAACCTGTCTGGACAAGGTTGTTTGGCGATAAAGGCGGTATGCAGATACAAGAGATTCATACAATCGAAAAAATTGAAGGTAATCGGGTGAAGTTTGTAAATCCCTTGCACCTGGATATTACATTGGTAAAATCAGCATCTTTTGAACTGCATACTTATGTTTCAATAGAAGAGTGCGGAATAGAAGATATTCACTTTACAAGTAACTGGAAAAATTATCCGGAAGAGTTTGTTCATCATAAAGATGCCATTCATGACTATGCGTACGAAGCAGTTGGTATGGAGTATGTGAAGAACAGTTGGGTACGCAATTGTGTTTTCACCGATTGGAATGAAGGCTTGATGATTCGTGCCGGATATAAAGTAAGTGTGCTGAATGTTGAATTCAAAGGCAAGAAGGGACACGCATCTGTACATGCAAGAACCGGCTATGGTGTGTTAATTAAAAATTGTCATTTCAATAATGCACAGCATCATGGTGCAGGTACCGGTTATAGTGCAGTTGGTACTGTTATCACACAATGCTCTTTAGGTACCGATCAAAATATTGACATTCATTCCGGTCAGCCATATGCGACACTTTACGATAATATCGATGGCGGTGTGTTTTATAACTTAGGTGGCCCCGAACCTGGTCATCCACATCATGGAAAAGATCTGGTGCTTTGGAATTTTCAGCATAAGTCAGCGAAAGATCAACAATATAATTTCTGGGATATGAACCGCAGAAGGAATTATACAATCGCTAAGCCGGTACTGGTTGGCTTCCGTTCGAATACAACTGTAAAATTTGAAAACGCAGGTGTAAATCAATCACAGGGTGAAGTGGTATGGCCAAAGTCATTGTTTGAAGCTCAATTACAATTACGTTTAAAACAAGTGGTTCAATAAACATTCGTTCAATTCTCGGTTATGAAAAAACAAATGCAATACCTGCTGTTGTCGATAGTCTTTGTATTTATTGTCTCAAATGATCTGCTGTCGCAAACTGTAAAAAGCCAATGGGTGTTTGCAGATACAAAAGGGAAGCTGATTTATAAAACGACGGAAAAGGGCGATAAAATCATGGACTTTTCTTATGCCGGCTATATGGGCGGCGGTGTAAAAATTCCTTATGTGGACGTGAAAATTACTTTGAGCCCGGTTGCAGGTGATAATTCAGCAGCTATTCAACAAGCGATTGATGAAGTGTCAAAAATGAAGTTGGTGAATGGTTTCAGGGGAGCTGTTTTACTAAAGCCGGGTGTGTACGATTGTGAAAAGCCTTTGGTTATTAATACAAGTGGCGTGGTGCTTCGAGGAAGTGGTTCAGATGAAAAAGGTACAGTCCTTAATTTGATTGGGAAACCACATGTTGCTGTTTCTGTAAGGGGGGATGCGAAATGGAAAGTTATTGGAGAATCGACAACGATGGCTGATTCATACGTTCCCTCTGGTTCAACTTCATTTGCAGTTGCAGATGCTTCAGGATTGAAAGCAGGGGATACTATTCGTATAACAAGACCAATCAATGATACATGGATCGAATTTATGGGCATGCATCAATTGGTACGTAGTGGAAAAAAGCAAACATGGATCAGTGGTGATATTACAACCGAGCGAACCATTGCAAAGATTGAAAAAAATAAAATCACTGTTGATGTACCGTTGAATGATTCGTATGATTCAAAATATATTTCGCCGGCAGTTACCGTACAAAAAATAACAGCTACAGGTTTACTTACACAGATTGGTATCGAGAACTTCCGCATTCTTGCAGCAGCACAATCCGTTACAATTAACGAAGGTCATCACCGTGCATTCACGATGAGCGGTTTATCTGATGGTTGGGCAAGAAATATTGAAGTGTTTAATACCGTCAACAGCATTAGTGTTACGGGCCGTCGTATTACAGTTGACAATGTAAGTATCATGCACAATCTTCCAACCATTGGCGCAGCAAAGCCTGCTGATTTAAATGGAAGTGGTCAACAAATTTTATTTAATCGCTGCACAATTCAAGGCGATAATCTTTTCTTTTTTGGAACAGGTGCAAAAGTAACGGGACCTGTTGTCGTATTGAATTGCACATTCCGTGGTAATGGATGGATTCAACCACATCAACGTTGGGCAACAGGATTATTAATTGACGGATGCAATGTGCCTGATGGTGGAATTGATTTTATGAACCGTGGAGTAATGGGTTCGGGTCATGGATGGACGATTGGCTGGGCTGTTGCATGGAATTGTACAGCAAAATCTTATCTCAATCAAATGCCGCCGGGGGCAGCTAATTGGGTGATTGGTAGTACAGGTGAGCAACAGAAGAAAGCAATTCCCGGTTCAAATGAAACAGGCTCCATCAGCTATAATAATCAACCAATGCAGCCTGAAGGTATTTATGATTCGCATGGTATTCCTGTAGCACCTGCAAGCCTTTATCTTTCTCAATTAAAAGAGCGATTAGGCAAACAGGCCTTGATCAATATAGGTTACAAAGACTAATTTGATTTGTCTGTTGTTGATTTTTAAATATATACTAAAAGTTCAAAGAATGAAACATATAGCGTTGAAAAAAATAATGGCAGGTCTTGTAATTGTTTCGTTACCTGTATTAACAATTGCACAATCAAAAACCAACATCAAAGAATTTAAGAATTGGCCTAAAGGTTCCTCTCCGCAGGAGATCGGGAAACGTGTAAGTGATCACTACATCGAAACGCCGCATACAAATTTTAATCGACCTGTACCTCCCCGTGTGATAACGTATCCGGAAACCTGCACATGGTATGGTGCATTAACATTTGCAAAACAAACGAACGATAAAAAATTGCTTGAGCAACTGGCGCAGCGTTTTGAACCTTTGTTTGGCAGCAGAGATACATTGATTCCAAAACCTGACCACGTTGATTACACAGTGTTTGGATCTGTGCCATTGGAGCTGTACATGCAAACAAAAGATCAACGTTATCTCACCTTGGGTAAACATATTGCTGATAAACAATGGGGCCCGCCTGAAGGACCGAGAGTAAAACCAGAGTCGCATTATTATTATAATAAAGGAATGACCTGGCAAACAAGAATGTGGATCGATGATATGTTCATGATCACAGCCGTACAATCGCAAGCTTATCGTGCAACGGGTGATACTGCTTATATCAACCGTGCTGCCAGAGAAATGGTTCTTTATTTAGATTCATTACAAATGCCGAATGGTCTTTTTTATCATGCACCCGATGTTCCATTCTTTTGGGGTCGTGGTAATGGCTGGATGGCCGCAGGTATGAGTGAATTACTTCGTTCATTACCAAAAAATAATCCGAATTATAATCGAATAATGACGGGATATAAAACAATGATGATGTCGTTATTAAAATATCAGGCCGAAGATGGAATGTGGCGTCAGTTGATCGATGATCCGGCATCATGGGCAGAAACTTCCTGTACCGGAATGTTTGCGTTTGCATTTATTACAGGTGTAAAGAACGGATGGCTCGATACGAAAGTGTATGCTCCTGCAGCAAGAAAAGCCTGGTTGAAATTAATCACCTACATCAATGAGAATGATGACATCACTGAAGTGTGTGAAGGAACCAATAAAAAGAATGAACGGCAGTATTATATTGACCGCAAACGAAACATAGGCGATCTGCATGGGCAGGCACCTGTATTATGGTGTGCAACTGCCTTATTACGATAAGCCTGTTTATATTTTATACATCGATTACTAATTAAATAAACGATCATGTCTGTATCTCGTCGCCATTTTATTAAGCAATCTGCCAAAGCATCTGCTGCAGTATATGCTGCTTCGTTTGGTTTCAGTGCAAAGAGTTATGGAAATATTATTGGGGCCAATGATCGGGTTCGTTTAGGTGTTGTGGGTTATTCTGATCGTTTTCGTCAGGCGTTGTTCCCTTCTTTCTTAAATCATTACGAAGAATTGAATTTCGACATTGTTGCAGTAAGTGATTTATGGAAATTGCGCAGAGAAGAAGGAAAAAGTTTCCTGAAAGAAAAATTAGGACATAATGTGCAGACTTGTGTAAATAATGATGAACTCTATCGCATCAAAGATCTTGATGGTGTGATCGTAAGCACTGCCGATTTTCAACATGCACTGCATGCAATTGAAGCGGTGAAAGCAGGTAAAGATGCTTATGTTGAAAAACCATTTGCTGAAACAATGGAAGACAACAGGAATGCATTAAGAATCATCAAAGCCAGCAACCGGATTATACAAGTTGGTTCGCAACGTCGCAGTGGTGGAAATTATACAGCGGCTGCAGAGTTTATACAATCGGGAAAATTTGGACCGATCACTATGGTTGAATTAACATGGAATGTAAATCAACCCGGCCGTTGGAGACGACCGGCATTGGTTGCAAAATGTAAACAGGAAGATACAGATTGGAAACGCTTTTTAATGAACCGCCCGTTTGAAAAATGGGATCCGAGAAAATATTTAGAGTATCGTTTGTTCTGGCCTTATTCTTCAGGTATGCCCGGTCAATGGATGAGTCATCAAATTGATACCGTGCATTGGTTTAGCGGATTAAAACATCCACGCAGTGTAGTTGCCAATGGCGGAATTTATATGTGGAAAGATGGACGAAGAAACTGGGATACAATGACTGCTGTTTTTGATTATGGTCCGCAGAACGATCTTACAACAGGTTTCCAGGTAACCTTTGGTTCACGTATGCATAATGGTGATGAAAAGCCAGCCGAGATCTACTATTCAAATGGAGGTGAATTAAATCTGAACACCAATACAATTTCACCGAAAGGAGGGCTTCAGCAAAATCATGCAAGTGCAATGGATATGAAGCCCAACCTGCTTCCTGAAATGAAATTGACGGATCTGGAAGAAAAAGTTGTTGCATCGGCCAACACAGGTGCAGATCGGTTAACCAGTAATCACATGCGCAATTTTATGGAATGTATGCGTAGCCGTAAGCAACCAAATGCTCCGGTGGAAGCAGGCTATTATCATTCCATTGCCACCATCATGACGAATGCTGCTGTAAGAACAGGTGCCAAAGTAACCTTTGATGAAAAGACACAGGAAGTAATGGCCAATGGAAAAGTATTCAAATATTAATTCTCAGAAGTATTTATTCATATTGATGGAAGTTGTTTTAAGAGGTGCATGTGCAGAGCGGTTGTAAGATTTTATGTTAGAATTATGATGAGTATAGGTGGGCCTTGTAATCGTTCCAATTTTCAATTGAACAGAGTCGATAAATGTTTTTCATAGTTGAGTTAATTATTCACCATTTAGATATAAAAAAACACAGATGAAAAAAATAGTTCTGCTGTCAATCGCAATTGTTTGCTTAATAATGAGTGTGAAAGCAGACGTAAAGCCAAATTCATTATTCAGTGACAATATGATATTACAACGTGAAGTTGTACTATCTGTATGGGGTACTGCAAACGAAGGAGAAAAAATCTTCGTTGAGTTTTGCGGTCAAAAAGTAAATACAGTTGCAAAGGATGGAAAGTGGGAGGTTGCACTTCAGCCACTACAGCCCGGCGGTCCCTTTACAATGATTATTCAGGGGAACAATAAGATCGAAATAAAAAACGTGTTGGTTGGTGATGTATGGGTTTTAAGCGGACAATCAAATATGGAACGACAACTTGGACTTCGACGTGGACAAAAACCAATTGTGAATTGGGTGGAAGAGGCGGCCTTTGCTAATTTTCCGCAAATCAGACAATTCTATGTAGAAAGAAACTCCACCGAGAATCCGGTTGAAGATGTAAACTCGAAATGGGTGATTTGTGATCCGCAAACGGTCATTGATTTTTCAGCAGTGGGATTTTTCTTTGCACGTGAAATTCATCAGAATTTATCGGTGCCCATTGGTTTATTATTTTCTTCGGTAGGTGGTACTGCTATCGACAAATGGACATCACGTGAAACACAACAGCAACATCCCGTGTTAAAAAAAGGTGTGGATGCTTTTTATAAATCTGTAAAAAACTTTGATGCAGATTTAGCAAAGTTTAAAAAAGATTCAACTTCATTGTTGCAAAAATGGAAAGAGGAAACAAAAATTGCAGAGCTGAACAAAACTGCTTTGCCCCGTAAACCTCAAACCCCTGTTCATCCCTATCTCAGCGGGCGAAATGGTGGTCATTACAATGCCATGATAGCTCCTCTGCTTCCTTATAAAATCAAAGGTATTGTTTGGTATCAGGGAGAGGCAGACCGTAATCGGGCAGATTTATATCGTATCATGTTTCCTTTAATGATCTCCGAATGGCGGAAAGGTTGGGGTTCTGAAAAACTGCCTTTTCTTTTTGTACAGATTGCTCCAAAATTTGATTACACACCCGAAATTAGAGAGGCCCAAATGCTGACTTTTAAAGAAGTGCCGTATACATCAATGGCTGTTTTAGCAGATTGTGGTGATTCGTTAGACAGCCATCCTGCACTTAAACAACCGGTGGGTCATCGGTTGGCATTGGGTGCAAAAGCCATTGCTTACGGTCAGCAAATAACCTACTCCGGCCCAATTTATAAATCAATGAAAGTGGTGGGTAATACCATAGAAGTTGAATTCGATTTTATTGGAAAAGGATTGGAAGCAAGAGACGGTGAATTGAGAGATTTTGAAATTGCCGGCGCCGATAAAAAATACGTTCCTGCAAAAGCTGTTATTAAAGGAGACAAAGTAATTGTTTCGGCCATAGGTATTGAACATCCAACCGCTGTGCGTATGGGTTGGTTCAATTATCCTCACATCAATCTTTTTAATAAAGATGGTCTTCCGGCATCATCGTTCCGATCAGAGTTTAACTGATAGTAAGTTGTAAAATTTATGAGAAAAATTTTCATATTATTTGCCATCGGGAGCGTGTTAAGTTCAACGCTTTCTGCACAAAACAATATTAGTACATTCTCATCCGGCTGGTAATAATTTCAATTACATATCAAAACGTCATTATGTTAAGAAAAAATGTAATCGTATTTTCTGTTTATACGCTAATGATACTGGTAACAGTAAGTAACAATTTGTCGGCTCAAAACACAAAGCGTGATGGAGTTAAAGAAGAACACTCACAAATAGGAATTGAGAGACAAGAAGGAAAAGAACACACGCTGCATCCCGATGCACAATGGTTTCCGGATGCAGGGTTGGGTTTGTTTATTCATTGGGGAATTTCATCGGTTCGTGCCATGAACATTTCGTGGCCTATGATACCGGGACGCCCGTTGGGTGTTACCCGCATCGACAATCAGGAGGAACGCAATCGGATAATTCGTGACATGGATTATAATTTGAATGGAAAAAAACCGGAGATTACTCCCCTGGAATATTGGGAAATGGCTAAGGATTTTCATCCTGATAAATACAATCCGGAACTATGGATAAAAAAAGCCAAAGAGGCCGGGTTCACCTATGTTGTTTTAACGACCAAACATCACGAAGGATTTGCGTTATGGCCCAGCGCATACGGAAGTTTCAGTACCAAAAATTATATGGGAGGCAAAGATTTAGTCCGTCCTTTTGTAGAAGCTTGTCGTAAAGAAGGTTTGAAAGTTGGTTTGTATTATACCGGTCCGGATTGGTATTTCGATAAAGATTATATGAATTTTATGTATCACCGGGTAAAAAGTTTAAATCCTGAGTTGCCCTCGTTGGGGACCGATTTGAAACCCCGTACCAATACCATCAATCCCGATGATGAGAAAAAACATCAGGCTTTATATGCTCAGATGGTCAAAGGACAGGTAGAAGAGCTCCTGACCAACTACGGAAAGATAGATTTGATCTGGTTCGATGGAAAACCGGGAATTCCGAATGCTGATAAGGTGATTACCCAGGAACGCATCAGGGAACTGCAGCCCGGTATTCTGATAAACCCACGAATGCATGGTAAGGGTGATTTTATCACCTACGAACGGCGTTTGCCCGAGAGTCGGCCGCAAGATATAAGCTGGGCAGAGTTCTGCAATCCATGGAATGGAAACTGGGTATATGTGGAACGACCCTATAAAGCATTAGGATCTGTACTCAGCGAATTGGTTAAGTGCAGAGCCTGGGGTATCAATTACCTTTTAGGTTTTGGTCCAATGGGTAATGGCAGTCTGGCTCCCGAAGCGTACAGTAATATGCAGAAACTTGCTGAGTGGATGAAGTTGAATAAGGATGCTGTTTATAATGTTCGTCCGTTACCTGCTACAGAAAAGGCGTCAGTACTGGCATCGGTTCAGGGAAACAAACGCTATTTATACCTCGTGCCAACTTTTAAAGACAATCGTTCCAGCGACAAAGACCTTCTTCCCAATGAAGATATAGTTGTAACACTTACCGGAATAACAAAACCACGTAAGGTGGTGTTTCAATCCAATGGGGAAAAATTGAAGTTCCAATTCTCCAAAGAAAAATCGGAGATGACTATTGCGATACCGGCAACACAAAGAAGTAATCTGGTGGATGTAATTGCCGTATATCTGTAGAAAATATTTCGAAAGATGATGATAAGTTGTTAAATTATATTTATGTGTAAAGAAGTTTTATATCGCTTTCTTGTTTCTGCTGATTTCAGATATGGTTTTTATACTATAAAACACATTCTCTCATTTTTCTTCTTATTTACAAGTGTATTGTCTATTGCAAATGCACAGCCGAAAAGCACAGTTGAAAACGTTGTGATCACATCAACCGAGAATAATAAAACCAGTGTGCAAACAAATGAAAAAGGGGAATTACTCATTAATGTTTCGCCAAAAGATGTTTCCAGGTTTAAAGCAAATGGAGTGGTGCGCTATAGTGATTTCGGTGCCAAGGGCGATGGAAAAACAGACGACATCGATGCTATTGCTGCAACACATGCCTACGCCAATCAACACAACCTTCCTGTAAAGGCAGACGAAGGATACACTTATTTCATTGGCGGAAAAAACCGTACAGCAGTTGTTCAAACAAATACAGATTTCGGGAAAGCAGCTTTTGTAATTGATGATACCAATGTTGAAAACCGGGAGGCCCATATCTTCCTCATTGGTTCGATGAAGCAACCGTTCAAGCTCACAGGCATTTCATCACTTAAAAAAAATCAAACGAAAATTGATGCGTCTTTGCCCGGCACTTGTTTGATAACTGTTACCGATACAAACGTAAAACGTTATATCCGTTTTGGGGCGAATCAAAACAATGGTTCTTCACAAACGGATATTTTCATGGTGGATAAAAACGGGAACGTTGATATGAATGCCCCGATCATTTGGGATTTTGAAAAAATTACTGACATTACAGCTCTTCCCATTGATGAGACAACGTTAATCATTTCAGGTGGACGTTTCACCACAATAGCCAACAGAGCAGAATCGAAATACACGTATTACAGCCGGGGCATTATCATCAAACGTTCCAATGTAATTCTATCAGGGCTTGAACATCGTGTTACAGGTGAGGGAGATCAGGGAGCGCCTTATGCCGGCTTTATTACTATCAGAGATTGTTCGAATGTAAGGGTGCAGAACACGCTGCTCACAGGACATAAAGTGTATCAAACAATTGGTAACGCAGGCGTTCCGGTTTCGATGGGCAGCTACGACCTTTCTCCATCCCGGGCGCTCAATGTATCAATCGTAAACTGTCGCCAAACAAACGATATCAACGATAACAAGTACTGGGGAATCATGGGCTCCAATTTCTGTAAAAATATTTTGTACGACAGTTGTACATTTTCCCGATTCGATGCGCATCAAGGCGTTGCAAATGCAACCATTCGCAACTCTACATTAGGGCATCAGGGAATCAATGCAATTGGCAGCGGAAAGTTTATCGTGGAGAACTCAACCGTGTATAGCAGAAGCTTCATCAATCTACGCAACGATTACGGTAGTACCTGGCAGGGAGAGCTCATCATTCGTAACTGTGTTTTCGTTCCTGCCGGCGGCAAAACTTCCAGTGCCAGTTTGATCAGCGGATCGTATTCGGGTCAGCATGATTTCGGTTACACCTGTTATATGCCGGAACGAATTACAATTGAAAACTTGCGAATCGACGACTCGAAACATCCGGCAGATTATCAAGGCCCTGCTATTTTTTCAAATTTCAATCCTAAGATGATCGATGATACTTATCAGGAGAAGTTTCCCTATGTAAAAACGAATGAAGTTGTACTGAGAAACGTGACGACTGTAAGCGGAAAAACGCTGCGGGTTAGCGATAACATGTATATGTTCAAGGATGTGAAAATAAGATGAGCATAGGGTTGTTACTCGTGAAAAATAATGCAATCAAACTCAGCGTATATAGCAGATGATTGGAAAGATGCATTTACAAAAGAAAAGTATTGGAGTGAACACCAAAATGAAAACATGGCTTGGGGAGAAGAGAAGTGAATGTCGTGAATGCTGCAAGATGAATACTATTTAAATAAATCTAAGTATGAAGTATATTTCCTTTAAACTATTGGGAGTTTTAATTGCCTGCTTTATCTGCGTAGCGGTAACAAAAAAGCAGACTAAAAAGCTGCTTGTTATAGGAGACTCTATATCGATTGGCTACACACCATTTTTAGAAAAGTCGTTGGCTCCCGACATTTTGGTAACCCATAATCCGGGTAATGGGGGATCAACAGTAAGAGGTGTGGCAAGTGTTGAAAAGTGGTTGGATAACAGGCAGTGGGATGTCATTCTTTTCAATTTCGGTTTGCATGATATGATGTATAAAGATTCGGCTAATAAGAACGATGTAGTGAACGGTAAAGTCTCTGTTCCATTGGAAGAGTATAGAAAAAATTTAGAAACCATTGTCGGCATTCTGCGTGAAACCACTGCCAAACTCTATTTTGTTACAACCACTACTGTGCCGCAAAATTCAGCAAGTAGAAAAGTAGAGGATCCTGCGAGATACAACGCAGTTGCACAAGAAGTGATGAAGAAAAACGGCATTGAAGTCATTGATTTATATTCAGCCTCGCTGACCATTCATCCGCAAAATTCAAAACCGGGAAATGTTCATTACACACCTGAAGGATACGAGTTACTTGCGTCTTATATTTCAAAAGTTATTAAAGCCGCCACCAGATAAAAATAGTTGCAGCGTGAAATAAATGAATTGAGATGATTCGTCTGGTGCCAAATAATTCGGATTAAATGGGTTGATAAATTCTTAAATCGTATGAATAAAATAATAATGGTTTTATTGTTAGCGATGTTCCATTATGGCGGATCAGCTCAAATTGGCACTACTCTACAGGATTCAATTTCGGTGCAAATGAATGTTCCAGATCATCCACGTTTGTTTTTGTTTAAAGGTGAAGAAAAGGCGCTCTTGCAAAATATAAAGAACGATGCTGTTTGGAATAGTATGCACGAAGCAGTGATTAAACAGTCGAACGAAATGCTGGCGCAACCCGTAAATGAAAGGGTAATGATTGGAAGAAGATTGTTAGGCACTTCCAGAGATGTACTCCATAAAGTTTTTTCACTGAGTTATGCGTATCGCATGACCGGTGATCGTAAATATTCCGACAGGGCAGTGAAGGAAATGTTGAAGGCAGCTTCGTTTATTGATTGGAATCCGAGTCATTTTTTAGACGTTGCAGAAATGACCTTGGCTTTAGCTATAGGGTACGATTGGAATTATGATTTGTTGAGCAAAGAAAATCGTGTACAAATTAAAACGGCCATTATTGAAAAAGGATTAAACCTCTCGCTGCAAACTAAAAACAACTCATGGCTAAATAGAGATAATAACTGGAATCAGGTTTGCAATGCAGGTATTTCGTTAGGTGCATTAGCAGTGTATGAAGAAAATCCGGAGTTCGCAGTTCGGTTACTCAACCGCTCTATCAAATCATTGCCCAAAACAATGAAAGTATATGCTCCCGATGGTTCTTATCCAGAAGGGGTTAGCTATTGGGCCTATGGAACAACCTTTAATTGTTTGTTTTTAGATGCGATTGAAAAAATTTACAAGAACAACTTTGGACTTGCGGCTATGCCCGGATTTATGCAAACCGGATTTTTCTCACAGGTGATGATAACGCCTACACTTCAACATTTCGCACATTCCGATTGTGGAATAAAAGCAAATCTGCAACCTGCAGTGTTTTGGTTTTACAGTAAAACCAACGATCCCAAGTTGCTGCTTAACCAATACAAGCTATACCAGGCAGATCGTAAACAAAACTTTGTGAAGGACAGATTATTTCCGCTGGCTATACTTTGGGGTGTGCCTGCAAATGCTTCATTTTCATCTACCGCAGAACCGAAGGAATTAATGTGGGTCACCAAAAGCGAAACACCTGTTGCAGTGATGCGTAGTTCATGGACTGATAAGGATGCATTGTATCTTGGTTTTAAAGGTGGTTCACCTTCAGTGAATCATGCACACATGGATGGCGGTTCATTTTACTTCGAAGCGCAGGGCGTGAAATGGGGATTGGATTTGGGTATGCACGAATACGAAACATTGGAAAAAAATGGAATTGCTTTGTTTAACAGAGCACAGGAAAGTCAACGTTGGGATGTATTTCGAATTGGGAATACTGCACACAACACATTAACCATAAACAACGAAAAACATTTGGTAAGTGGGAATGTGCTGATCGAACAATTTTCGAATGATGAAAATTTGATGTTCGTTCGTTCCAACTTGTCAACCTTATTTACCCATACTTTAAAAGAAGCGAAAAGAACGGTAGCTTTAATTGATAAATCGTATGTGTTGGTGGAAGATAATATTGTTTCAAATGATAAGCCTGCAACGATCAAATGGAACATGACCACCCAGGCGACCAAGGTAACCGAAGTTTCGCCGAATATATTCTTGTTGACCTTCGGGGATAAAAAACTATTTGTAAAGATTGACGGTGCAAATAAACTTCGTTCATACTTTAAACCGGCGGCTCCAACATTATCGTTCGAATTACCCAACCCGGGAGTTTCGTTGTTTGGGTTTGAGTTTGATTTGCCGGCAAATACTACAAAACAGGTTCAGGTGTATTTAATGCCCGAAAAAGAATTTGAAACGAAACGGAGAAATCTTATTCAATACTGATAGAAAATAATAGTTAACATAAGTTCATTGCAATCAATTAAAAAAGTAAAAGGTGATGCGTAGTGTAAATTTTCAAAGAAGCTCGGCAAAAAGTATGTTGTTGTTGTTGTTATTCAATTGCAGTCACTTATTTCTGTTTGCTCAGAAAAACCGGTACGGTATGGCTTTAACAGGTTCAGAGGGGAATTATGCGCTGAAAGATTCAGCTAAAATTTGTCCGTTAATTTCAGGAGGCTGTGCAGCATTGCCTGCAGATGCCTTTACAGTTCTTGCACGTTATAAGCCTGAGTTGATCAGCGAAAAAGATTATTCGCAATGTACTACGTTAAAGTTCACGTATAAAAGCTATGATACACTTTCGCTGTATATGGAAGTGGATCTTCCCAAGCAGTCATCAGGTCCGCATCCATTTATTATTTGGGTACATGGAGGCGGATGGGCAAATGGCACACTAACTTCGTTTCAGAATCAATCGACCTATTTAGCATCAAGGGGTATTGCGGGAGTAAGAATAAGTTATTCACTCATGTCGCAAGGTGGCACTTTCAATAAGGGTATGCAGGAAATGGCGGATGCGTTTGAATTTATAAAAGCACATGCTGCAGAGTGGGGATTAGATATGACACGATTTGGTTACGCAGGCGGTTCGGCTGGCACTCCGTTAGCATCGTTAGCTGCGATGAAACATAACGGGAACGGCTGCAAACTCTTTATGGGCTGCAATGGAATTTATGATTTCACTGATAATCTTCAGGGAACGTTCGGAAGAAGTTCTCCTTATCTGAAAGAATATCCTAAACAAGAAAGCCGTACGATTATTTCACCTATTCATTCTATTCCGGAGAAAGTTGCCAACATTCC
>NZ_DATGWT010000007.1:0-185000 GCF_035299325.1 Lacibacter sp.
CACGCCGTACATCTACAAAACAGAAGACTACGGTAAAACATGGAAGCTCATTACCAATGGCATCAACAAAATGCATTTCACAAGAGCGATGCGTGCAGATCATAAACGTGCAGGATTGTTGTATGCAGGTACAGAATTCGGTATGTACATTTCGTTTGATGATGGTGCCAACTGGAAGCCATTCCAATTGAATATGCCGGTTGTTCCGATCACCGATATGACCATCAAAGAAAATGATCTGATTGTTGCCACACAGGGAAGAGGTTTTTATGTGATCGATGATTTGACGGTTTTACAACAAGTAAAAGCAGATGTTGCCAATAAAAATTTACATGTGTTTGATGTGAATCCGGGATGGCGTATGCCGATGAACCGGTTTGGCCGTCGCTTTGGTGTACCACAGAATGTTGGTGAAAATCCTGCAGGTCCGTTGGTGATCACTTACTATACAAACGCAGTAACGGATTCTACCAAAGCATCCATCAGCATCATGGATAAAAACAAAAAGACAATCAAAACATTCAGCACCGACGGGAAAGACAAACTCGATATTAAGAAAGGATTGAACAAGTTTGCATGGGATCTGCAATATCCTCCAGCCGAACCAAGCGAAGGCATGATACTCTGGAATGGAGCACCCGGCACAATAACTGCTGCTCCGGGCAACTACTTTGCAAGAGTAAAAGTTGGTAACGATTCCTCTGAAGTTCCATTTACGATCAAAGCCGATCCAAATTACAGAATGACACAGGAAGCATACGAAGAACAATTCAACTTCCTGTTGGGTGTGCAACAAAAGTTCAACGATGTACAGAAAGGCATTAAAGACATCCGTGCATTGCGTACGCAGATCAATGAGTTCGTTGGAAGACAAGGTAAAGATGTGCCGAAAGAAATTAAAGACATGGCAACTGCCATCACCAAAGAGTTAACTGCCATTGAAGAAACATTGTATCAAACGAAATCGAAGAGTGGACAAGATCCGTTGAACTATCCCATCCGCATCAACGATAAACTGAGCGGTGTATTTGATGTAGCCAACAGCGGTGTAAATGCGCCGAGCAAACAATCGAAAGAAGTATTTGCCGAATTAAGCAAACAGGCCGATGAGCAATTGAATAAACTAAAGAAAATTATGAGTGAGGATGTGCCGAAGTTTAACCAACTCATCCGGGAAAAGAGTTTGCCGGTGATTGGGGTGAAATAATTGATTTGTACAATGAATAATTTGTTGCGGCGGCCTTTGGCCGCCGCAACTGTTTTTACTGAGCCTTGCTTTCAACACAATAAATTTTCATACTTTGGCAATCATGAAATTTCCATCGCTGCCAAAAGAAGAAAAGAAAATTATGCAGCTTGCGTCTGTTGCTTTCTTCTTTGCATTGCTTGTCATCCGGCTCCTTTCAAGCACCACCTCCGATGAAGGCGATAGTGTAATGCACTACCTTTTTGCGAAATATGCATTCAAACATCCTGATCATTTCTTTCATCAATGGGCCAAACCTGTTTATGTATTGGTGATGGCTCCTTTTGCACAATTCGGCTTTAAGGCTGTACAAATTGTAAATCTGATATTCACTGCAATTAATTTTTATCTGGTTTACCGGTTAGCTGTAAAACTATTAATTCCAAAAGCATGGATGGCTTCATTAATTTATGCCAGTCTTCCCATTGCTGTTTTAACTTCTATGTCTGGACTAACAGAGCCGCTGTTTGCATGTGTGTTGCTTCTGTCTATGTTATTCATTACAGAGAAAAAATATTATGCAGGTTTGATCCTTCTTTCTTTTTTGCCTTTTGTACGTTCAGAAGGATTGGTGATTTGTTGTGTACTCCTGGTATACCTGTTTGTAATTGAGAAATATGAATTGATTCCTTTATTAACTACTGGTCATATTATTTACAGCCTCGCAGGTTCTTTTGTACATGGCGATATAATGTGGGTGTTTAACAAATTATCATACGCAACACTTTCGAGTGCATACGGTAGTGGCAAGTGGGGACACTTTTTTGAGGTGATGCCCTGGATGGCCGGCGTTATTGTGCAATACCTGTTGTGGATCGGAATGTTTTTTGGATTCATTTTATTTGTACGTTATCTACGTAAAAAATTGGCGGCACATGAGATCTATGAGCTATGGTTGGTGTATGCAGTATTTGCGTCAGTGTTTGTTGCTCATACCGTTTTTTGGGCATTAGGAATTTTTAATTCAATGGGATTATCCCGTCCGTTTGCAGGAGTTGCACCGTTCATTGCTATAATTGCGTTAAGGGGCATTCAATATATTTCGTCTCCTTTGCAACAATGGGCTGCTGCAAAATACCTGCAACTGGCATTGCTGGCAGCGGTTCTTATTTTTCCATATACCTCCAACTTCTATGCATATAAATGGAAACGAGATTGGATCTTAAAAGCCGATCAGCGTGCACAATTACGTTTGGTTGATTTCATTAAAACAAACTATCCCGATTATAGAAAGTATACATTCTATCATGCATTGCCGTGGATAAGTGTGCAGTTAAAACAGGACTGGTTCGATCCGAAACAACATATTCACATCAGCGATGCGTTTCGATTAAATCAATTTAAAACAGGCGACTTGCTTATCTGGGACGATTGGTTTGCTGTTGTGGAAGGCAATGCAACATTAGAATCAATTGAAAAGGATGCCCGTTTCGAAAAAATAAAAACAGAAGAGGAAAAAGATTTCTGGGGAGGCACACGTAAAACTGTTTTGTTCCGCTATCATTATCCACGTTAGTATGAAGAGGGTTGCCAACCTTTCAAAGGTTGGCAACCCTCACTTAGTTATTCATCCAGCAAATCAGGTCTGCGTTCTTTGGTTCGCTCCAGCGCCTGCTCATGCCGCCACTCTTCAATTTTTTTCAAATCACCACTCAATAAAATGTCAGGGATCTTCCAGCCATTGTAATCTGCAGGACGAGTATAGACAGGTGGAGCTAATAATTGATCCTGGAAGGAATCAGTTAACGCCGATGTTTCATCATTCAACACCCCCGGAATAATTCTGCCGATGGCATCAACTAAAACTGCTGCTGCTAATTCTCCTCCACTCAATACATAATCACCAATAGAAATTTCCATGGTTACATAATGCTGACGGATACGTTCATCTATGCCTTTGTAATGACCGCAGATGAGCAGTAAATTTTCTTTGAGCGAAAGACGGTTGGCAGTTTGTTGTTTCAACGTAACGCCATCTGGTGTGAGGTAAATAATTTCATCAAATTTTTTTTCCTGCTGCAATTCATTAATGGCTTTCTCCAGTGGCTCACACATCATAACCATACCTGCACCACCGCCGTATTGATAGTCATCCACTTGCCCATATTCATTTACAGCCCACTTACGCAGGTGATGAACAGTAACAGTCAACAATCCTTTTTCCTTCGCCCGTTTCATAATGGAATGGTTCAACGGACTATCGAGCAATTCAGGAACAATGGAAATAATTTGAATGTGCATGCAGCAAAGATAAGTACGAAGTTAGAAGTACGAGGTACGATGTAAGAGCAGCTTGATAGTTATCCCCTCCATAGAGGGGTAGCAGCGTGTTACACTAAGTAAAGATTAAAAGGGGTGAGTAAATTTTAATCTTCCAAAAACTCACCCAAATCTCGCCGGTCTCGTTTGGTTGGCCGCCCCACTTTACTTAAACGTTTACCCGTATGGAATGAAGAGGCAACAGATTTTATTCGATCCAATTCATCTGCCGGGGTAATATCGATGTAATGTTTGATGGCTTCGCTGTATTGCACACGGTTGTGCAATAGTTCAGTTACTTTAATTCGCCAACGTTTGGCTTCGGTCTTTACTTCATATTCATCGCCAATGTTCACTGTCTTTGAAGCTTTACAGGAATCACCATTATATTTCACTTTCCCGCCATCGCAGGCAGCTCCGGCCTGGCTGCGTGTTTTAAACAGGCGGATGGCCCAAAGATATTTATCAATACGGAGTTTTTCTTTCGCTT
Source organism: Lacibacter sp. (assembly GCF_035299325.1). Classification (GTDB taxonomy): domain Bacteria; phylum Bacteroidota; class Bacteroidia; order Chitinophagales; family Chitinophagaceae; genus Lacibacter. Next base: position 3,996 of record NZ_DATGWT010000007.1, read on the forward strand.
CCATAACAGTTGCAAGTTACAATTTGTGTTTTGATTATATTCGAACACTCAACTCAACACTATGAAGAAGTTTTTTCTTGGATTTTGTTTTTTAATTCTTGGATTTTTATCCTTTGCCCAGTTTAAAGCCGATAAGATAAAATGGACTTCCGATGGCAACTCCATGTACGAGAAGGATGAGAACAGCATTACCAAAATGAACCTGAAAACAGGTCAGCAGACTGTGCTTGTTCCGGCTGATGTATTAAAAGTAAATGGTAAAAAAATCAGTATTGCTGATTTTGAAGTAAGCAATAACGATCAGCTTGTGTTGATCTTTACCAACACAGCCCGTGTATGGCGTTATAATACAAGAGGCGATTACTGGTATTATCATATCCCCACAAAACGTTTACAGCAGATCGGGAAAGATCGCCCTGCACAAAGTGTACTCTACGCTAAAATTTCTCCTGATGGAGAGCTGGCAGCCTATGTTTCTGAAAACAATATTTATGTTGAAGAACTTGCTTCAGGTAAATCGAAAGCAATCACTTCAACCAACAATACTAAGAAACTGATCAACGGTACTTTCGATTGGGTGTACGAAGAAGAGTTTGGTTGCAGAGATGGGTTCCGCTGGAGTGCAGATAGTAAAAGTATTGCTTACTGGCAGGTTGATGCAAACCAGATCAAAGATTATTACATGCTCAATACAACCGACGATAATTATTCGAAAGTTATTCCGGTTGAATATCCAAAAGTGGGTGAACAACCATCACCTGTGAAAATTGGCGTTGTAAACATTAAAACAGGTGAAACAAAGTGGATGGATATTCCCGGTGATCCTGCAAATAATTATCTGCCACGTATGGAATGGAGCGGTGCCGATGAATTAATTGTGCAGCAACTGAACCGTAAACAAAACGAAAGCAAATTATATTTCTGCAATACAACTACCGGCGAAGCAAAACAGTTTTATTCAGAAACTGATAAAGCATGGATCGATATTAAAAGCCGCTGGAACGATGATGATCCACGTGGCTGGGAGTTTATGGAGAAAGGAAAATCGTTTTTATGGGTGAGTGAAAAAGATGGCTGGCGACATATTTACAAAGTAACACGTGATGGAAAAGAAACACTGCTCACCATCGGCAATTATGATATTGGAACCATCAGTGCTGTTGATGAAGCAAAAAATGAATTGTACTTTATTGCATCGCCTGATAATCCTATTCAACGCTATCTCTACAAAGTAAAGATGGATGGCAAGAGCAAAGCAGTTCGTGTAACTCCCGCAGGTTATGATGGTACCAACAGTTACGAATGTTCACCAACAGGAAGTTTTGCTGTGCACAGTTTTACAAGTCGTTCTGTTGCTCCTGCTACACAATTCCTCAACCTTGCAACACATAAACCTGTTGCTGGCGAAGAGTTATTGAAAACAATGAAGCCGGTGAAGAAAGATAATCTCGAATACTTTACCATCACTACAGAAGATGGTATAACCATGGATGGCTGGATGAGTAAGCCAAAGAATTATGATCCATCAAAAAAATATCCTGTTTTACTTTATGTGTACAGCGAGCCAGCTGCCACAACTGTAGAAGATGATTTTTATGCAGGTAATAACTTCATGTTTGGTGGTGATATGAATGCTCAAGGGTATTTCTATGTTTCATTCAACAGCAGGGGTACGCCAACATTAAAGGGTGCTGAGTGGCGTAAAAGTATTTACAAACAGATTGGCCGCATCAACATCCGTGACCAGGCAATGGGTATGAAAAAATTATTAGCAGATCGTCCTTATCTCGATGCAAGCCGTGTGGCAGTTTGGGGATGGAGTGGTGGAGGTTCAACCACATTGCATCTTATGTTCCAGTATCCTGATCTGTTTCAAACAGGTATTGCTGTTGCAGCTGTAGGTAATCAATTGTTCTACGATAATATTTACCAGGAACGTTACATGGGTTTGCCGCAGGAGAACAAAGATGATTTCATTAAAGGTTCGCCCATTACTTATGCAAAAAACCTGAAAGGAAATTTATTATACGTACACGGCACAGGTGATGATAATGTGCACTACAGCAATGCTGAAGTGTTGGTGAATGAGTTGATCAAACATGGTAAGCTGTTCCAGTTTATGCCTTATCCTAATCGCACACACAGCATCAGCGAAGGAGCAGGTACCTTTCAACATTTGTCAAAACTGTACACAGCTTATTTAAAAGAAAAGTGCCCTCCGGGGGCAAGGTAACGGAGGCGAAATTAAATGAGTTAACTTTCATTCTGTAACAACCCGTTTCGGTGGTTATACATTTTGTATGAAAAAAAATGAATCCCTAATAGATGAGCTATTTACCATACGCAGACAATTTGGGAAACAGGATGCTGCAGAAAAAATAGAATTGCTTAATACGATCCGATTGAATACTTTGAAAAGTAAAAAGGATTTTCAACTTTATGCTGATACGCTTTTGTTTTTAATTGCTTATCCTGATAACAGAGCGGTTTATAACCTTGCCAATCAAGCCCTCCATCAGCTGCATACGTATATACAGGGCAATGAAAGCAGACAATACAGGTTATACAATACAGGTATTACGGGTACTGCAGTTTGTGCGGCCTTTGGTTTTGAAATGGTGAAATGGCTAGCCAAACAGTACCCCGCTAACATACGCATTATTTCTTTTGAAGCTGATGATGCAAAAATACAGTTTATTCTTTGTTCAATGATGAGCAAACTCGAATCGGAAATTTTACAGGATTCATATTTCAACTGGAAAGAATGGATTGAACGCACTATGCTTCCCGGCGAAACATTATTAGATGGGTTGATTGCCATTTTTGAAAACAACAACAGTCGTCCTGAGGTGAAAGATGAACTGTGGAGTGCCATTGGCGTTAACACCGAAATTCATTTTACAACACACAGCGTACTGCGTAAATCTTTAACCAAACCCTATTATCATACAAAACTTTTACGCAAAGAAATACAACCTACGAATAGTGCAAAACCAGTAAAAGTAAAGTTGAACGAAAGCGAAGCTGCCGAAATAATTGATTGCAGCAGAATGATATTGGTGCGTCATCTTCGGGAGATAGATCCTATTAGTTTTGCTGATACCAAATTGGTTTCCTATTATCAATTAGCAAGAGGTCTTAGTATCGCCTTACTTGAAATGACGGCAGAACGCCGCCATCCCATCGACAGTTATATTGGTTATACCGTTTTTAAAAATGGATTGCCGGTGGCTTATGCAGGCTCCTGGTTGTTGTTCGATAGCGGACGTATCGGCCTCAATGTATTTCCTGCCTATCGTGGTGGCGAATCACAATATATTTTTCAGCAGGTACTGCAATTACATGCACAGGTGTACAGGCTAAAAAGATTTACAGTTGACCCTTACCAGATTGGAAATAAAAACAGCGATGGCATTCACTCCGGTGCGTTTTGGGTGTACTATCATGCCGGTTTCCGCCCGGTGCTCAAAGCAACTTTTGAAATTGCTGCAGCAGAAGCAGAAAAAATAAAAACTGCTTCCGCTTACCGAAGCCCGGCAGCTGTGTTAAAAAAGTTGGCTGAAAGTAAACTGGAACTGGTTCTGCAAAAAAATGCTGTTCGGTTTGATGCCAATGATTTGAGCCTTGCTTATGCTTCAGTTCTTCAACATACATACAAAAACAGCCGCATACGTTTTGAGCAGGGCAAGGAAAAAAAGCTGGCAGCTCTGCTGAAAATAAAAAATTCCGAAGAGCCCACTATGAAATTTATTTTGCAGAATTGGGCATTGCTGTTGATGCAGGATGAAGCTGCTCTGCAAAAAAACAATGCGTTGATAAAAGTTTTGAAACAACTTTTTGTACTCAAGGCCACGGGATGCGAAGCAGACTATCATGCGCTTTTGCAAAAGTCGAATATCTTAAGGAAATTAATGGAGACAATAGTGAGAGTGTGATGAAGAAAGAGGCAATCTGTAGATATCTGCTTTATTGTTCAAAGCCAATGCTTCTCATCCTTTTCTCCTGTTTTCAAAAGTTTTATTTAAAGAAATAGCTGATGGGAGCCATGCTGCTTACATGCACCATCTCTCGTGGATTGAAACATTTCCTTCGCTTCGTTGTTTACCTTAGATGATGTGTGTATTAAGGCAACTATTTTTCGGATGCTTGATGTTGGTTTTGAGCAGTGCTTCTTTTCAGGTAAAAGGACAGACACAGTGGACTTTAAAAACGGATGAAGACGGTATTCAACTTTACACCAAAAGCGTTCCCGGTTCCAGCTATAAGTCACTGAAAACGGTTTGCACGTTACAAACCTCTCTCACATCGGTGGCCGCTGTTTTGCTGGATGTACAACAAACAAAAGAATGGGTTTATGGCACTTCTACCTCCGGCATGCTAAAATAGGAATCACCATCAGCTGTTTACTTTTACGCCGAGATGGGAATGCCTTGGCCGGTTACCAACCGGGATTTCATCGTAAAAATTTCCATCCTGCAGGATCCTGTTTCGAAGATAATAACGGTGCTTGCGGAAAATTATCCGGATTATCTCCCCGAAAAGAAGGCGCTCGTGCGCATTCGCAATTCCTCGGGTAAGTGGCTGATTGAACCGTTACCCAACGGACGGGTTCGGGTAGAATACCAACTCTATGTAGATCCCGGAGGTGTTGTGCCAGCGTCACTCGTAAATATGTTTTTGGGCAAAGGTCCACTTGAATCTTTTAAGAGCTTAAAAAAACGGGTTGCGATGAAGCAATATGCAAATGCCCGGCTTTCTTTTATTGAAAACTAGGTCATATATAACTTTTGTGTTCAAAATTTACAAGTAGAGATTGGGTCCTGTCCCCCGATCTTTTATTTACAGAACTAAGCAATTGAAGATGATATAAATCTGCTCATGACTCATCTTTATGTTCTTCCTTTTTCAACAACTCCAGCCTATATAAATCATGTCGTCTGTCTTTCATTGTTGTTACACTACCATACTCGTGGAGTTCCTGCAGCAATGAAAGATCCACATCACTTACAACAATCATTTCGGTGTTCGGTGATGCCTCTGCTTTAATTCCATTTACCGGAAATGCAAAATCAGAAGGTGTTAATACCGCTGCCTGTGCAAACTGCAAATCCATATTGTGAACTTTCGGCAGGTTACCAACATTGCCGGCAATTGCAACATAACATTCATTTTCAATCGCTCTTGCCTGCGCACAGTAACGTACACGGTTATACGCATTTTGTGTATCGGTAAGAAACGGAACAAATAATATTTTCATTCCCTGATCGGCGAGTAAACGTGGCAGCTCGGGAAACTCTACATCATAACAAACCAACACGCCTACTTTACCACAATCGGTGTCAAATACTTTCAGTTTGTTACCGCCTTCAATTCCCCACTCGTATTCTTCAGATGGTGTGGGATGAATTTTATCATAACTGTCAATGCGGCCATCTCTGTGCAGGAAATAAGAAGTGTTGTAAAGTTTACCATCTCTGATCTCCGGCATGCTGCCTGCAATAATATTTACGTTATACGAAATCGCCAGTCGTGAAATTTCTTTTACTAACGGTGCCGTGTACTGTGCCAGCTCACGGATGGCTTTGTGTCCGGGTAAATGATTGTACTTGCCCATCAGCGGCGCATTGAACAATTCAGGTAATACGGCAAAGTCCGATTGATAATCACTCACTGCATCAATAAAATATTCCACATTGTTCACCAACTCTTCCAATTTATCATAAGGACGCATCTGCCACTGGATCAAACCGATCCTCACCATTTCTCTTTTTCCCTTCATAGGATTAAAAGCACGCTCATAAAATACATTGTACCAAACTAACAATGTAGCATAGCCCATAGATTCGTTATCCTCGGGCAAATAATTATGAATTACTTTTTTGATCTGAAAGTCGTTTGCTAATTGAAAGCTCAGGGTCTGATCATGCAGTTCCCGCTTCTTTACTTTTTCAATATATTGTTTGGGCGTAAGCTCTGCAGCATACTTATTGTAACTCGGAAGCCGTCCGCCAGCCATGATTGCCCGCAGGTTCAGACTTTCACAAATAATTTTTCGTGTATCGTATAAGCGACGGGCCAATCGCAGGCCCCTGTATTCCGGATGAATAAATATTTCAATGCCGTACAATACATCCCCATCCGGATCGTGTGTACCAAACGAATAATCACCGGTGATCTGCCGATATGTATGATTATCTCCAAAACGGTTAATATCAACAATTAACGATAGTGCACAACCTACCACTTTCTGATCAACGGTTACACATATTTGTCCATCAGGAAATTTTTCGATGAGTTTGGCCAGCGATTCTTCTTTCCAATACTGTCCACCTAAGCTGGCATATGCCTGTATCATCGAATCTTTCAATTGCTGGTAATCATCTATCGTTAACTTTCTTACTTCTATTGATGCTGTATCCATATACTTTAATTTAGAATTAGTGATTCTTATAAAAGACGGTTATTAATTTGTAACGGAGAAACACAGCGTGTGCTGCTGTTGAGAGTCTTTTAAGCTACATATAAATCATCGGCCTGAGATCATGATGACGAAAAAAGCAGTGCCATTGGTTGCCTCCGCCGTAAAACTGAACCGACAAGATAAGTGAAAGAACGCTGATTGTCATTATTCGTTGACAATAACGCTGTACAAAGTGTTTAACACCAACAGTACGTATCTGCTTCAGTAAAAAAATACTACCTTCCCGATATAACAATTGCACATGAGAAAAATCAGTTTAACAACCCTTACGCTACTGCTATTACTACAGGCAACTGCACAACGAACATTGATCCATTGTGGTAAACTCATTGATACTAAAGATGGAAAAATTGTAAACAACGTTACCATTATTGTACAAGGCACCACAATTGCTGATGTAGTAAATGGTTTTACAACTGCCGCTGCTAATGACAAAGTGATCGACCTGAAAAATAAAACAGTGATGCCCGGCCTTATGGATATGCACGTGCACCTCGAAAGTGAAACCAAAAAAGGAGCTGTTGCAGAACGCTTCACTCTTAACCCGCCGGATATTGCATTTCAAAGTACAGTGTATGCACGTACAACCTTGATGGCTGGTTTTACAACAGTTCGTGATCTTGGCGGAAGTGGTGTAAATCTTTCATTACGTAATTCGATTAACAGAGGTGTAGTGGTTGGCCCACGCATTTTTTCTGCAGGTAAATCAATTGCAACAACAGGTGGTCATGCCGATCCTACAAATGGTTACAGCAAAGTACTCATGGGAGATCCCGGACCTGCTGAAGGTGTCATCAACGGACCGGAAGAAGCCTATCATGCCGTTCGTCAGCGTTACAAAGATGGGAGTGATGTGATCAAGATCACTGCAACAGGTGGTGTGCTTAGCCAGGCAAAAGATGGATCAAGCCCGCAGTTTACAGTAGAAGAAGTAAGAGCGATTGTGACTGCAGCAAAAGATTATGGTTTTATTGTGGCAGCACATGCACATGGTGCAGAAGGCATCAAGCGTGCAATTAAAGGCGGTGTTACAAGTATTGAACACGGAAGTTATATGGATGACGAAGGCATTGCGTTGGCAAAAGAATACGGTACATGGATGGTACCAACGATCACTGCAGGTAAATCAACTGCAGACAGTGCAAAGATCCCCGGTTACTATACTGATATTGTTACACCAAAAGCATTGGCTGTTGGTCCGCAGATACAAAGCACATTTGCACGTGCTTATAAAGCAGGCGTGAAAATTGCCTTTGGTACTGATGCCGGTGTGTTTGCACATGGCAAAAACTGGATGGAGTTTGTGTATATGACGGAGGTTGGAATGCCGCCGATGGAAGCCATCCAAACTGCAACAAAGAATGCAGCCACCATGCTCAACATGTGGGATAAACTTGGCAGTATTGAAAAAGGAAAGATCGCAGATATTATTGCGGTAGATGGTGATCCGTTAACGGATGTTAAAGTAATGGGTAAAGTGGTGTTTGTGATGAAGGAAGGGAAAGTGTATAAGAAGGATGGGGCGCAGGTGTTATAAGATTTCTTACTGATGATAACAAGAAGGGCTCGTGCTTGCACGAGCCCTTCTTGTTTAGTTGTAAAGTAATTTCAATCAGCCTTCATTTTTAGAGATGTCTCCTTTCGTCGACATGACGGACTCCGATAGTTGTATTGCCTACTATTACTTAAACTTTTATGTCGTCATGTCGACGAAAGGAGACATCTCTACTTCGTAATACTGTTACTATTCATTAATCTGATAACTCTATTGCTTCATCATGCAATGCAGCACAAGAGTCGAGACGCTTTGGTCTCGATGCCGAACAAAGCTTCGGCATGCGACGCAAGGAACTATGCGATGAAATACAAAAGCTAATAAACAAAAAAGGCGCAAAGAAAATTTCTTTGCGCCTTTGTGCCTTCGTGACAAAAAAATTATGCTTCCGCAAAATGCTTGTGGAAATAAGGAATTGTTTCAATGCCTTTATAGAAATTAAAAATGTCGTACTTCTCATTTGGACTGTGCAGGTTATCGCTGTCTAAACCAAAACCCATGAATACGATCTTAATGCCGAGTTCTTTTTCAAACAACGCACAAATAGGAATACTGCCACCACCACGAACAGGAATAGCGTCTTTACCAAACGTGTCTTTAATAGCTGCAGCAGCTGCTTTGTAAGCCTTGCTGTCAACCGGTGTCATATATGGTTCGCCACCGTGATGTTCAAATGCTTTGATGCTGACGCCGGCAGGCGCAATGCTTTTAAAATAGTTCAACAATTTCTCGGTGATCTTTTCGCTAGATTGATTAGGAACTAATCGTGCAGAAATTTTTGCAAATGCTTTTGAAGGCAATACTGTTTTTGCACCTTCACCTGTATATCCACCCCAGATACCATTCAACTCCAATGTTGGACGAATACCAGTACGTTCGTTGGTAGTAAATCCTTTTTCGCCCCAAAGTTTTTCAACACCAAGATCGCTGCTGTATTCTTTTTCATCGTAGGGAGCAGCGGCCATGAGTTTGCGTTCTTCGGGAGTTGCTTCCACCACATCATCATAAAAACCTGGAATGGTGATATGATTATTTTCATCATGACAGCTTGCAATCATCTTCGCTAACATGGTGATAGGATTAGCAACAGCACCACCATACACACCACTGTGCAAATCACGGTTTGGTCCGGTTACTTCCACTTCAATATAACTCAGGCCACGCACGCCAATATCAATACTGGGGTTTTCCATACTGATCATGGCAGTATCGCTGATGAGCACCACATCGGCCTTCAGCAATTCTTTATTTGCTTTTACAAAGGTGCCGAGGTTGGGGCTGCCCACTTCTTCTTCACCCTCAATACAGAATTTAATATTCGTGGTAAGCGAATTTGTTTTCACCATTGTCTCCAACGCCTTCACATGCATGTAAAATTGTCCTTTATCATCACAAGCGCCACGGGCAAATATTTTTCCGTCTTTGATGGTTGGGTCAAACGGATCGCTGTGCCAGAGGTTGAGCGGATCAACAGGCTGCACATCGTAATGTCCGTACACCAACACGGTTGGCTTAGATGGGTCGATCATTTTCTCGCCATACACGATCGGGTGACCGGCAGTTGGATAAATTGTAACTGTATCGGCACCTGCTTCAAGCAAACGTTGTTTCACCGCTTCAGCACAAGCAACCATGTGAGCTTTGTTCTCGCTTTTGGCACTGATAGAAGGGATGCGTAATAATTCAAGCAATTCGTTGAGGAAACGGTCTTTGTTCTGTTCCTGGTAATCTTTCCAAGCCTGCATATAGTAGTTATTTGAGATGTGAAATTCTGAATCTTAAAACGGAGTACGAATGTAGGATATAAACGGTTACTGTCATCCCGGGGAACGAGGGATCTGCCGGGCTTTATTCCACTTTTCAACAGATTTCTCCTTCGTCGAAATGGCAGGCATGTTTTCGGCAGCGGTAGTTTTTTACCAGCGGGTTAAAGAAATGTGAAGACAAAAAAATGTTTATAAATTTTGCAACATTGTATTTGTTCCGTCGTTAATATTGCATCCATAACGGCCTCTGCAGATGCTACTTCCCGCTTGCTATTGTGAAGATGTTTTCTGCAGGGGCCGTGACTATTTAGCCAACTCCCACTATAATTTTATTGTTACAGCAACAGGGCAATGATCGCTTGCACCTTGTTTATCGGTTACATCACTAAAGCGTGGACCTGTGTATTTTTTTGCTTTGGTGATAAGGCCTTTCCGGATAATTTCAGGAACTGCAGTTGGGTTTGCAGCGGCCAGTTGTTTCGATAAAAAAATATAATCGATTTGGTTATAACGCTCATCAAGGGGAATGGAAGTTGTATCCCAGTAATGTGTCCATTGTTCGGCAGGGTCGGTAATTCTTGTTTGCACAATATTCTCCATCCATTTGCTGTTGAGTAATTTTTTCAAACTTGTTTTATCATCAGGATAATCGTTAAGATCACCAACGATGATCCAGTTTTCTTTTTCAGGATTGTTTTTGTATTTCTTTTTGATGATGTCTAACACAGTTTGTGCCTGCAATTCACGTCGTGGAGCTGTCTTTGCCCGTTTTTGTGCCGGGGTAAGATTGCCCTTATCGAACATTGATTTGAAATGATTCACAAAAATGGTCAACGGCTTTCCGCCGATTAAAAATTCAACTTCAAGACAGTCTCTTGAGAATACAGCAGTGCTTCCGTTCTTTAAGTATTGATGTGTTTTAATGCAATCGAATGGAAGTTTGCTGATGATGGCAACATCAATGAGCCTCGGATCATTTGCATCGATCAATATCCGGTATTTGTAACCTGATGAGGAAAGATATTCTGAAACGAAGTTTTTTAAAGTGTCGAGATTCTCTACTTCCTGCAGACAAACAATGTCGGCTTTGGTTGCTTTAATGGCATCAGCAGTAAGTTTACGTTCTGTTTCATTTACGGTTGTAAGCACAGTTTTGTCAATGATAAAACCGTCGGTAATCCGTTTTTCAATTTGTTCTTTCGTAAGATTTTTGTTGAAACGATAACGACGAAAAAGATTTTCGCAGTTGAAGGTGGCGATGGTAATTGCAGACATGGTAAAGGTATTTTGTACATCAAGATAATGTTTCAAAATACCAGTTGCAATACCGCAAAGCGGGAACAAAAGATGAGCTTATAAAAAAAGCCCGAAGACTTGAATGACTTCTGACTCTTTTTAATAAAATTTAAAGGAGAGTAAATTATAATGCTTCAAAACGTTGCTGTACAAAATCCCAGTTCACTACTTTCCACCAGGCTGCAATATAATCAGGACGTTTGTTTTGATACTTCAGGTAATATGCATGTTCCCAAACATCCAAACCAAGTAAAGGCGTTCCTTTAATATCACTCACATTCATCAGTGGATTATCCTGGTTGGGAGTTGAACCGATTTTTAATTGTTTATTTCCATCAACATACAACCAGGCCCAACCGCTGCCGAAACGGTTTTTACCTGCATCGGTAAACTGTGTTTGAAATGTTTCGAAACTGCCGAATGATTGTTGAATTGAAGTAAGAAGTTTTCCGGATGGTTGTCCACCACCATTTGGTTTCATGCAACGCCAGAATAATTCATGATTGTAATGACCGCCACCATTATTGCGAACTTTCGCTGAGTAAGCAGATATATTGCTGAAAATATTCTCTACCGGTTTTGATTGATCGATATTCTCTGCCTTGGCAGCATCACGCAGATTGGTTGCATATGCAGCAGCATGTTTGCTGTAATGGATTTCCATTGTCATGGCATCGATGACAGGTTCGAGATCTTTATATGCATAAAGTAGTGGTGTTTGTTCAAATCCAACGAAGGCTGTGCTGCCACTTAATACTTTTGCTGATGTGCATCCCGCCAACAGATCAACACCTGCAACACTGGCGACTGCAACTGCTACGGTTGTTTTTGCTGACTGATCAATAAAACTGCGGCGTGAAATATGTTTTGTCATAATGGTAAATTTTGAACAGTTAAGTTACAACCAAATCGGCTGTACCGATTAATCTTTTCGTTTTAGCCAGCGGCTTAACCCAATGCGACGCATCGTTCTGTAATAAAACTCTGCATTGAAAAGATTTGAATCCTTCATGGCTTTCCAGGTAAGAAAAACACCAATTGGGATGAGTACGACTGTAGACATCCACATGCCTGCTCCCGGTTTCATGGTATCTTCTCTTACCATTTTTTCACCTGTGGTATTAACAATGTGAAACACGATAAAGAAAAACACAGATATCACAAGCGGTAAACCCAAACCGCCTTTGCGAATGATAGAACCAAGTGGAGCACCGATCAGGAACAATACAACGCAGGCAAACGATAAGGTGAATTTGCGATGTTGTTCAATCCTGTGCAGGCGTAGTTGTTTTAGCTGATCTGCAAATTCATAGGATAAAAAATCGATGGAACTTTTAGCGCCGGAGATTTTTGTTACGGCGTTGGAATAAACATTACGTTTTAAAGAATCGGGGATCAGTTCACTGAAATTCTTTACTTTCTTAGCCACTGCTTTATTGTTTTTCCAAACACTATCCGGTACAGACTGCAAAGGAAACATTGGTCTTATCTCTCTTCTCGATTTCTGACCAAGCTTTTTAATCACTACTTCAAGCGAATCAGCAACAGTGGTCAGTTGCTGAAGGCTAAGCATTTTATAATAGGTCTTAAAGGTTGAGTCGGCTGTTTTAGTCAGCTTGAACGAACTGAGATCAAACACTTTTTTATATTCCTTAAAACCTAAACGATAATATTCTGTTTCGATAGTACCAGAACTTCCTTTTTCCTGGTAACGCCATCCGTTTTGAAGATTGAATGATAAGAAACGCTGATCACCTGAAATAGTCATTGTTCCTTTTTCTGCTAGAATGATATTATCCTGTAGGGAATAGTTGTGTTCGTAAATAACAACATTGTGAATGATGGAATCATTTTCTTTTCGCCCAACCTTTATGGTATAACCATCCAGTTTTTTATAGAACACACCTTCTTTAATATCGAAAGCTGGCTTTGCTACACGTATATCATACAACAGTGTACGCATTTTTAATTCAGCAACCGGTATTACGTAGTTGGCAAATGCAAAAGCAACAACACCGAGTAACATTGAGACGATCAGTACCGGGCGCATAAAACGAATAAGTGGAATGCCTGCACTTTTGATGGCCACCAATTCAAATGATTCACCAAGATTGCCAAAGGTCATGATGGATGAAAGCAAGATGCCCAATGGCAATGCAAGAGGCACCAGCGTTGTACTTACATAGCCAATGAATTGAATAAGTGTGAATGTATCAATCCCTTTTCCTACAAAATCATCAATGTATAACCAGAAGAATTGAACTACAAGAATAAATACAGCAATAAAGAAGGTAGCCAGGAAAGGCCCGATAAATGCTTTTATAATAAGTTTGTCTAACTTTTTAAACACAGATCTTCTTTTTTATGCAGGAATCATCAAAGGTAAGTCTTTCAGCTTTTGAGCAGCAACTGGTAACTGATGCAAATTGGATTTTAACAAAGAACAGGATAATTGAAAAAGTGTATCTGTTGTTTGGCAACCTCAGTGAGCAATATAAACGGGAACCGTTATTACAACAATTACCTGCAGAAATATTGCTGGCTTCGCCCAAAATTGCAAAAGGAGAAAATTATGAAGGTTTACCTTATGTTATGCTCGATTATCCACGTTGTTTTGGAAAAGAAGATACGTTTGCAATTCGAACGTTTTTCTGGTGGGGAAATTTTTTCAGCATCACTTTGCAATTAAAAGGAAAATATCTTGCGCAGTATGCTGCAGTTATTCAGCAAAACATTGATCAAACCGCCAATGAAAATTTATGGATCAATACAAGTGATGAACAATGGATGCATCACTTCCGAAAAGATAATATGATACGCACAACAGAACAGAAGCAATGCATCAGTAATAAAAAAATCCTGAAGCTTGCAGTTCAATGTAAACTTGAAGAATGGGACGAGGCTGAAGCGAAACTCGCTTCTTCTTTTCAACAACTGTTAGAATTAGTACAAGAACATTAACTGCCGATCCGGTGAAAAAGATCTTTCACCTGGTATTCCCACAAACGACTTTGGTCTTTGATTTCTTTTTTATCAGCAAAATCTTTTACAATCAATATTGTTTGATTGGAAATTTCAGTGCGTTCAATTCTGAATTCAAAGTATTCTTCTTTTGGCGAATGTGTCCAGCGGTAACGTACAAATTTATCTAACTCACTTTCCAATAATTCAGCTTTTTCATCTGAACCATTCCAGTTAAACGAAAAGATACCATCCCGTTCATCAACTCTATCAGCAAACCATTCCTGGAGACCTGACGGCGTTGCTAAAAATTCGAATAAAATACCTGGCGAGCACCGTACTGGAAACTCCAGCGTGTATAAAACTTTCTTACTCATTTGTTCTTTCGCAGAGCGATTTGATGCAATAATAAAAAAATAATGCAGTATTCAAAATTTTTACTTCTTTATTATTGTTTAATTATTATTTCAATATAGTTAAACAAAAACCACAAATTTCGCTGAAAAGCAAGCCAGACGGGGCTTTTTTTTGGCTGATTTGTTAAATAAGGTTAAATTAGGATGAAGTTTTAAGACCTAACACTCAGGTAATGTAATGGTTTTTATTTGTGATTTAATTACGTTGCCCGATTTTATGGTCCGGAACTATGAAACAACATCAGATTAACCTAAAACCAAAGCTTATGAGCATGCGCCAACTCAAAATCACAAAATCTATCACTAACCGTGAATCGCAGAGTCTTGAAAAGTATCTGCAGGAGATCGGTAAGGTAGAATTAATCAGCCCTGAAGAAGAAGTAAAACTTGCTGAACGGATCAAACAAGGTGACCAACGGGCACTCGACCGTTTAACAAAAGCCAATCTTCGTTTCGTGGTATCTGTAGCTAAGCAATACCAGAACCAGGGTCTCTCTCTCCCGGATCTCATCAATGAAGGAAACTTAGGATTGATCAAAGCGGCACAACGTTTTGATGAAACCCGTGGTTTCAAATTTATTTCCTACGCCGTTTGGTGGATCAGGCAAAGTATCCTGCAGGCATTGGCAGAACAATCAAGAATTGTTCGATTGCCATTGAACAAAGTGGGATTAACCAATCGTATTAACAAAGCCTTCTCGCAACTCGAGCAGGAGTATGAACGTGAACCTTCAGCAGAAGAACTGGCAGAACTGCTGGAACTTGAAATTGAAGAAGTATCGTCTACACTAAGCATTTCATCACGCCACGTAAGTATGGATTCTCCAATGAGTGATGGGGAAGACAATACGCTGATGGATGTAATGGAAAACCCAAATGCTGTTGCAACGGATGGAGAGCTTGATCACAATGAATCACTCCGCACAGAAATTACACGTTCACTTAAAACATTGACCGAACGTCAGCAGGATGTGATCCGTTATTTCTTCGGCATTGGTGTTGATCATCCATTGAGTCTTGAAGATATTGGTGAACGTTTCAACCTTACACGTGAGCGTGTGCGCCAGATCAAAGACAAGGCTATCAGCAAACTGAAGACCAATAGCCGTTGTAAACTTTTAAAAGGATATTTAGGCTAATGAAATAAACTTTACACATTTTGAACGGGAGCTAAAAGCTCCCGTTTTTTTATGCATTATAATTTGAACGTTCAGTTTCATTTATCTTCGTAACCATCATGAACCGTATTGCATCGTATTTACTTATTGCAGTGGTTGCTGCGTTATTATTTTTCCATTCGCTTGGCCGTGTTCCGTTATTTGACTGGGACGAGATCAACTTTGCAGAGAGTGCAAGAGAAATGATCGAGACTGGCAACTACATGCAGGTGCAGATCAATTATGAACCTTTCTGGGAAAAACCTCCTTTGTTCTTTTGGATGCAGGTTGCAGCCATGAAAGTTTTTGGTGTGAATGAATTTGCTGCACGGCTACCCAATGCGCTTTGTGGTGTAGCAACACTCTTGATTCTTTTTGGAATTGGCAAACGCATACATAACGAAAGGTTTGCTTTTTGGTGGGTGTTGATCTATGCAGGTACATTTTTGCCGCACTTATATTTCAAGAGCGGCATCATTGATCCGTGGTTTAACCTGTTTATTTTTCTCGGCATTTATTTTCTTAGTCGTTTTCTTTCTGCGAAGGAAGAACGGCAAAAATTTATGTCTCAGTTGATCTTATCCGGCTTGTTTACGGGTATTGCTATTTTAACGAAAGGTCCTGTTGCCATGCTTGTGGTATTGTTGAGTTATGGTTTGTTCCTTCTCTTCAATCGATGGAAAGGATGGGTATCGATCAAACACTATCTTATTTGGGGACTGATCGTTTTACTGGTGACGATGATTTGGTTTGGTTTAGAGATCGCTCAGCATGGCTGGTGGTTCGTAAATGAATTTATCACGTACCAGATTCGTTTGTTCAAAACAAAGGATGCAGGGCACGGTGGATTTCTGTTGTATCATTTTGTGGTGGTACTGATCGGTTGTTTCCCTGCTTCACTGTTGATCTTCCGTTATAAGAATCAAATTCATGAGAACAAACATCAACAGTATTTCCGGATGTTCATGATCGCTTCATTGATCGTGATCTTGGTGCTGTTTACCATTGTAAAAACAAAGATCGTTCACTATTCATCATTTACATATTTGCCCATTGGCTATTTAGCTGCTTCAACTGTGTATGGTTTAGTCAACCGTACAGCACAATTGAAGGGCTGGCAAAAGTTTGGAATATTATTCCTGGGCATCATCTGGAGTATTCTTTTTATAGCATTACCGTTGATCGGGAATAATATCGACTGGATAAAACCATTACTTACCAAAGATGCTTTTGCCATGGGTAATGTGGAAGCTGATGTAGACTGGAATTACTTCTTAATGATCCCGGGTGTGTTGTTTCTTGCAGCTGTAATTGTAAGTACTGTTTGGCTACAACAAAAGAAATTTCAAAAAGCTATTTTTCTACTGCTCATTGCCTGTATTGGTGCGATGCAGGTATTACTGACCTTATTTACACCACGCATTGAACAATATTCACAACATGCTGCCATTGAATTTTACGAATCGTTGCAGGGGAAAGATGTGTACATCAAAACACTTGGTTATAAAAGCTATGCCCAGTATTTCTACACACGCATTAAACCTGATCTGCGGAAAGAAGCAAAAGATGAGAACTGGTTATTGACCGGCAATGTAGATAAGCCGACTTACTTCATCAGCAAGAATACATTTGAAAAAGAAGTGATGACGAAACACGCTGATAAGCTTGATGTCATCGGCAGAAAGAATGGGTTTGTGTTTTATATGCGCAAGTAATGTTTTTAACTTATTGCTTTTGACCTTTCAGTTTTGCCTTTATAATTTATCCCATCAAACAAAAGATCACCGGTTGCCTATGCAGCTCCGGTATTTGTTTTTTCCACTCAGCTACCGTTTTTGTTTGAATGAATTCATTTGCCGCAGTAAGATTTGCTGCAATGCAGATGCGTGTTTGCGGTTTGCAGCTTTTCAAAATGGTTTCCAGTAATTGATTATTGCGGTAAGGTGTTTCAATAAATACCTGCGTGCTTTGGAATTTCGCAGATAATTCTTCCAGTTGATTTAATTTCCGTTTACGCTGTGGTTCTTCAATGGGCAAGTAACCAACAAAGGAGAACTGTTGTCCATTCATACCACTTGCCATCAATGCCAATAAAATGGAGCTTGGTCCAACTAATGGTTTTACTATTGCACCAACCTGATGTGCAGCTTCAACCAACACCTGCCCGGGATCTGCAATACCCGGACAACCCGCTTCACTGATGATGCCAATTGTTTTGCCTGCTTTCAGCTTTTGCATAAACTGGTTCTTCACCTGTGCTTCTGCTTTATGAATAATGAACCATTCATAATCATCGATCACAATGGCCTTGTCCAGTTTTTTCAGGTAACGCCTTGCTGTGCGGTCATTCTCTACAAAAAATACATTGCATTGCTTTACTGCATCCAACACATAAGCAGGAATAGCTTGCAGACTTTCATCTTCTAAAGGCGCAGGAATTAAATAAACAACAGACAATTGAATAGAGTTTTAATCAGTAAACAGCAAATGTAAGCCTTACGGATTATCATCGGGGTGATATAAACTCAACGTAGCAGCAATCACCGCATAAGCAGGTGCCAAAACCCAACCTAAAAATGGTACAAGGTGCATCAGGAAAAACACCATGCCGTTACCAATGGCTAATCCTTTCCGGTTGCTGATAAACGCAATACTTTGCGACGGAGAAAGTTTATGGCGTTCAGTGCTGTAATCGAGCATAGAAAAACCATAGTAATAACATTCAACCAGGAAAGCGATCAACGGACTGATCCAGCCCACCACAGGAATCAATGAAAGTAACAGAATGCTGATGATATAAACAGTTTGCCACAAAGTATTCCTTAAAGCTAAACGAATGGCCCGCCAGATATCACTCAACAGTTGTTTCATACTGAAGGGGTAATCATTTCCCTCAATAATATTTTCTGTTTTTTCGCTCAGGTATGCAAAAACCGGCGAACCCACAACAAGGAACACAAATTTGAATAAAGAGAAATAGAAGAACAGCAGGATCAAACGCACCATAATACTTGCTGTAATAAACAGGAAGTTGATGAAGCTGTTATTCATTGAATCGAGCCAACTTTTAATGCCAACTACGTTGAACAACCAATCAAGAAAATCGCTGCTCGAGTTCCAGAACAACCACATCCCGCCCATGAACAAAAGCATATAAACGAAGCCCGGAATGAGGATCCATTTCCATAACTTGTGGCGAACAATAAATTGATGCGCCCTGAAATAAGCCTGTACCGATATAACAAGTTCCTTTAGCAAACGATCTGTTTTTAATTGAATAAATTCCGGTGTGCTTTACAGGCAATGTGGCAAAATACAACAAAATGCAAAAGCTCAGCACAGATTTTTATGAGCGTGATGATGTTGTACAGATCGCAAAGGATCTGTTAGGGAAATATATCATCACCAAATTTGATCAGCAAACTACTGTTGGGCGCATTGTTGAAACAGAAGCTTATGCAGGGATTATTGATAAAGCATCGCATGCTTACAACAACCGACGAACCGCAAGAACAGAAGTGATGTTTGGCCCGGCAGGTGTTTCGTATGTGTATCTCTGTTATGGTATTCATCATTTATTCAATGTGGTGTGTAATGTAAAAGATAAACCAGATGCGGTGCTCATTCGTGGTATTGAGCCGGTTGAAGGGATTAATGTAATGCTGCGGCGTTTTAATAAAGAAAAAGCAGACAGCAGTATTGGTCGTGGCCCCGGCAATGTAAGCAAAGCATTAGGCATCTCAACAAAACACACAGGATTACAATTGCAAAGCAGACATATCTGGCTGGCGGAAGATGTTGTATCGACCTCTTTTAATGTTCTTACCTCTCCCCGCATCGGCGTTGATTACGCAGGTGACCATGCTCTGTGGCTCTACCGTTTTTTTATTGGAGGACATCCACAGGTAAGTAAACATGCATTTAATAAAACTGCCATCTCATTATTCTAATTGTCAGAACTTCTGAACTCAGAACTAAAAAACTATATTTATCTCATGGAGTTCGTCAAAAAAAATCAATACCGGATTTCTCTTTTATCCGGCATTGTTCTATCGCTTGCTGCGTATCTCTTCAATCCATTCGGGTTAGATGCAACCGCCAACAAAGCAGTAGCTGTTGCCGTTCTCATGATCACCTGGTGGATCAGCGAAGCATTACCTATGCCTGCTGTCGCACTCATTCCTTTGGTGTTGTTGCCTTTGCTGAACATCAGCAGCATGGAGGAAATTGCAAAAGCTTACAGCAATCCTGTGATCTTTTTATTTATGGGTGGATTTATGATCGGTCTCGCCATTGAAAAATGGAATCTGCATAAACGTATTGCCTTGCGTATTGTACAAAAAACGGGTACCAGCGGCAACCGCATCATCCTCGGGTTTATTATTGCCACTGCATTCTTAAGTATGTGGCTGAGCAATACGGCTACAACCATGATGATGTTTCCAATTGCATTAAGTGTAATTGCTGTAATGAAAGATCATCAACAGGAAGGTACCAGTCTTCCGAATTTTTCATTGGCATTGATGCTGGTGGTAGCATACGCCAGTAATATCGGCGGTATATCAACTATCATCGGTACGCCGCCAAATGTTGCCTTTGTTGCATTCATTGAAAAGAAATACAATTACGATATTCAGTTTATTGATTGGTTGATGGTATGTACACCTATTGCTATTCTGTTGCTCATTGCGTTGTATGTTGTATTGGTGAAATGGATGTTCCCCAGCCGCATCAGCAACAGTACACAAGCCAATCAATACATCAGCGATGAGATCAAAGCATTGGGGAAGATGTCGGTGGCTGAAAAAAGAGTGCTCGCTATTTTTATCGGCACTGCGTTGTTATGGATCACAAAAGATCTGTTGAATCAATTGGGATGGTTCAAGTTAAATGACAGTATGATTGCACTCATTGGTGCATTGTTTTTATTTGCCACACCTGCAGGTAAAAAGGCCGATGATAAAATATCCATGTTACTAACGTGGACCGATACCTCAAAAATGGCCTGGGGTATTTTGTTATTGTTTGGCGGTGGTATTGCATTGGCTAATTCATTAGAGCAGGTGGGTGTAATGGCACAGGTGGGCAAATGGCTGGCCGGTTTCAGTAATATGCACGGATTGTTACTCGTGTTACTCATTGTTGTAATCTGTATTTTCTTAAGTGAAGTAATGAGCAATGTTGCGCAGGTAATTGTATTAGCACCGGTGCTCGCTTCCTTAGCCGATGCTTTGCAACTTGATCCGCTCCTGCTGGGTATTCCCATGACGCTTGCTGCAAGCGCTGCCTCCATGATGCCGATGGGCACACCGCCGAATGCGATTGTGTTCAGCAGTGGTCATATCAAATTAAAAGACATGATGAAAGTAGGATTGGTGATGAACATTGTGAGCATTATTCTCATTACGTTGTTCTGTTGGTATGTGTTGCCGCTAGTGATGTCAGTAATAATAAAATAGAAAATGTTGATGCGCACTGCATATCTGCTGGTCAGGTAGCCCGAGAGTGACTTGCACCAATTCGTCAAAAACGTTGAAAATTTTGCCGCAAAAAAGGTTGCAGAAAAGAGAAGGAAACAGTATGTTTATCAGCAACGTTTCTTTATTCACTTCAACCATCGCATATGAAACAACGACTGTTTAAATGGATGAAACGGATCTTCCTCGGATTGCTGATTTTGATTATGGCATTATTGATTGCCGGTTATACCTACGAAAGTATTTCCCGGAAAAATGTAAAGAAAAAATTTCCCCCTCCCGGGCAGCTGGTTGATATTGGTACACACAAACTTCATTTCCGTATCAGCGGCAGCGGTAACGAAACAATTGTGTTTGATGCAGGCAGTGGCGAACAGGGTTCGTATGGTTTTCTGATGCTGGAAGAAGAATTGGGGAAACATGCAACGCTTATCAGTTACGACCGTGCAGGTATTAACTGGAGCGAACAAGGACCAGCTGAGCGTAACGGTGTACGTATAGCCGATGAGTTGTACGCTGCACTTCAAAAATTGGGGTCAAAGGGCCCGTTGTATTGGTTGGTCATTCGCAGGGAGGTTTGCATATGATCCAGTTTGCAAAGAAATATCGCTCCATGGTAAAAGCGTTGGTGTTGATGGATGCACCATTGCCCTCTTCGTTTAACGATATGCCGCAAGCGTTAAAAAATGTAATGGGCGGTTCTTCTTCGCAAATGAAAATGGCCACATTCATGGCCAACTTTGGTGTAATGCGTTTAACCGCACCTCCTCCGCAGCCTGCTCCGTTTAAAGTAAATGGATTGAATACAGATTCAATTGAACAGGTGATCGCTGACATGTTACCAGCCACATTGGTGAATGGTGTTTTTCCGGAGGTGGAACATTCTGTTATGAAAAATGATATCGTGGTGAACGATGGCATGCTCGACAGCTTGCCGGTGCGTATCATTTCAAGCAGAAGTTTTATACGAAGTGTAAACGAAGGTCCTCCAGGCTGGAACGAAACACTTCAACAGAAGTTTGTGGATTATTGGGAACGTAATCAATCTGCACTGGTAAAATTATCAGCCAACAGTAAACGAATCATACTCGACAGCAGCGGACATGCTATGCATGTAACACAACCCGCTGTTGTTATTGAAACAATTTTAAGTGTAACGCTTGATCAATTACCGGAATAGCAGGTAACTGCTTTTGCTTTCATTAAGCCTGTTTAATCGGCTTGCAGAGCATGCACATTTATTGATGCTTTGCCTGATCGTTGAATTGCCACAGCACATTTACAATTTTCCAGGTGCCGTTTAGTTTGGTGAGATGCATGTAATCGATCCAGTCATCAGCAATAAGTTTGATGGAAGCAGTACGGTCGCTGACATCGAGCAGCTTCACTTCTTTTTTGGGATTAGCCGGAAACTTATCGCCTTTGGCATTGTAGCGCTCGGCAAGAATGATCATGTTTTCTGCAAAATACTCGTAGAGAAAATCTTTGCCTGTTGCTTTGTCGTTCCAGAAGGTGCGTTTTACCAACCGTTGGTGCAGGGCACGTTCCATTTGGGCAGCGTTGGGTTTGTGTTGTGATTCAATATAATCCAATGCTGCACGAGTGATGGCAGCGCTGTCTTCTTTTGTTTGGGCAGTTGCTGAAAAGCTAAGGCTAATTAATAATACGAACAGCAGATGAAAAGGTTTGTTCATTTTTGTGTTGTTTGTTGAAGAATGATATGGCAGACAAAAATAAAAATTGAAACAATACAGGTGATGTGATAATGATGTGGTTTTATTGTTGAAACAGCAGTGCGTTCTTCCCGTATATTTAGCATACCATTTAACTACTGCATATGAAACGTAGAGATTTTCTCCGCAACAGTACATTGGCCGGTGCTACCACATTGGTTGCTACCGCCTGTACTACCAATACAAACGAAACGAAAACAACCACCGAACCAGCAGCAGCTGATGATGTGTTTGAATTAAACGAACTCACAATCGATGAACTGCAACAAAAAATGGTGGCGGGTACCTACTCAAGTGAACAACTCACCAACTTATACCTGCAACGTATTGCTGCCATTGATAAAAGCGGACCAACGCTCAACTCGGTGATTGAACTGAACCCCGATGCAGTGTCGATCGCCAAACAAATGGATGCAGAACGCAAGGCCGGCAAACTGCGTGGACCGTTGCATGGTATTCCGGTATTGATCAAAGACAATATTGATACAGCCGATAAAATGATGACAACAGCGGGTTCGCTTGCACTGGCCGGACATGTGGCAACAAAGGATGCATTTATTGTTACGAAGTTACGTGATGCAGGTGCGGTGTTGCTGGGCAAAACAAATTTATCGGAGTGGGCAAATTTCAGATCAACCAAATCCTGTTCGGGTTGGAGCAGTCGTGGCGGACAAACAAAAAATCCATACATCCTCGATCATAATCCATGTGGTTCAAGTTCGGGTTCGGGTGTGGCGGTTGCTGCTAATTTATGTGCGGTGGCAGTGGGTACGGAAACGGATGGATCGGTTACATGTCCGGCATCGGTAAACGGAACGGTGGGTATTAAACCAACAGTTGGTTTGCTGAGCCGCAGTGGTATCATTCCGATTTCTGCAACCCAGGATACGGCCGGTCCACTTGCACGTACGGTGAAAGATGCGGCAATTTTATTAGGTGCCATGACAGGTGTTGATGCGAATGATGGCATCACCAAAGAAAGCGAAGGAAAAGCAGTAACTGATTATACAAAATACCTTGATGCAAATGCATTGAAAGGGAAACGCCTTGGTGTTGAGAAAAAGAAATATGAAAACCAGTTTTTGAATCGGCTGCAGGAGAATGCCATTGCACTCATGAAACAACAAGGTGCAGAAATAATTGAACTGGAGTACTTAGATAAACTGAATGCATTGGGTGGGGCTGAGTATGAGTTGATGAAGTTTGAATTTAAAGATGGACTCAATAAATATTTGTCAACAGCAAATGCCAATGTAAAAACCATTGCCGATGTAATTGCTTTCAACAAAACAAATGAAGACAAGGTAATGCCTACGTTTAAACAGGAAACAATGGTGATGAGTGAAGCAATGGCCGGGCTCGACAGCAAAGAATACAAAGAAGCGTTTGAGAAAAGTCATGTTGGTTCAAAGAAGATCATTGATGCTGTGTTACAGGAAAATAAACTCGATGCGTTGTTTGGTTTAACGATGGGGCCTGCCTGCAGCATTGACACCATTTACGGTGATCGTTGGGGTGATGTGTTTCTTACATCGCCTGCAGCCATGAGTGGTTATCCACACATCAGCGTACCATGCGGTATGGTGTATGCATTGCCGGTTGGTCTTTCGTTTTTCAGCACGGCGTATAAAGAAGGCGAATTGATCGCTCTTGCCTATGCATTTGAACAGGCGGGCAAGCACAGGCAAAAGCCGGAGTTTAAGAAAGCGTTTTTATAACCGTTAATAATAGAGGTGCTTTGTAACATTTGTTACCATGTATGGCAGATAGCCGGTCTATATTCGTTGCTGTAATATTGCAACTATGGGCCGGGTATACAGATCCTTCATTCTCTTTTTTTCGTTACTCATTTCAAGTCATCTTTTTTCACAAACTGTACCGTTTAGCATTTCACTTGAACCTGTTAGCATTGATGGGCTTGGCGGACTACAATCATTCGCAGTTGGACAGCACAAAGGCAAGTGGTTAATTGCAGGTGGACGGTTAGATGGATTGCACAGAAGACAACCCTTTGCCAGTTTTAATAAAGAGGGTTTCAACAATCAACTGATTGTGATCGATCCCATGGGTTTACAAAAATGGACTGCATCGGTTTCGATGTTGCCGGTTTCGATACAGGAGCAATTGCAGTCAACAAATATGCAGTTTCATCAAAACGGCCGGTATCTCTACTTGCTTGGTGGATACGGCTATAGTGCAACCGAAGGAACACATACTACATTTCCTTTTTTAACGGCCATTGATGTGTCAAGAGTTATTGAAGCGATTATTAATAAGAAAGATTTTTCTTCTTATATCCGGCAAATCAGCGATCCACAGTTTCAGGTTACCGGTGGAAGGTTAGATCAAATAAATGACATTTATTATTTAGTTGGCGGACAAAAATTTATTGGCCGCTATAATCCAATGGGTCCCGATCACGGTCCGGGCTTTTTACAGGAGTATACCAATCAAATAAGAAAATTCAGCATTGCAGATAACGGAGCAGCTATCCGCATTAAGCATTTGCCCGGCTTTACAGATGCAGAAAATTTACACCGGAGAGATTACAATGTACTTCCACAAATATTACCAACTGGTGAAGAAGGATTAACTGCGTTCTCCGGCGTTTTTCAACAACAGGAAGACATGCCCTTTTTAAATGCTGTAACGATCAACAGCAAAGGGTATTTTGTCAACAACAACTTTCAGCAGTACTACAATCATTATCATTGCGCCAATATTCCGTTATACTCTGCATCGAAGAATGAAATGCACAACTTGTTTTTTGGCGGCATCGCTCAATACTACGACAGTGCCGGCATCCGCATTCGGGATGATAATGTTCCGTTCGTGAAAACCATTGCAAGTGTTACAAGAAATGCAAACGGAATAATGACGGAAACAAAATTACCGGCAGAGATGCCCGCATTGCTGGGGGCCGGCTCCGAATTTATACCTGTTGAATCATTGCCGAGATATAAGAATGGCGTATTGAAATTAGATGAGTTAACAACCACCCCAACTGTCATTGGCTATATTTATGGCGGAATCAGCAGTACCGCAGCAAATATATTCTGGTTCAATAACGGTACACAAAGTGCGGCCAGCAGCCAGATCTTTAAAGTGAACCTTACAAAGAACTAATGCCTGCATTCTTAAGAAATGTTTTCGGCTTATGTAAGTTTTTGTTTCCATTTCGCAACCTATGGTTTATAAGGTCTAACTTATACTGGCTAGCAATCAGGTGAGGAGGAACAATAACAGCATGGAACAGGCTTTTCTACTAGACATACAGAACAATCAAAACATCATTTACAAGGTTTGCAACTTGTATCGTGATAGTCGTGAAGATCAGGAAGACCTGTTCCAGGAGATCGTGTACCAACTCTGGAAAGCTTACCCAAGCTTTAAAGGCGAATCGAAATTGAGTACATGGATGTATCGCATTGCATTGAATACTGCTATTGCAGCCTATCGCAAACCAAAGGTTGATATCAGTTATCCCAAAGAACTTCCTGATCAGGTGCAGTATACAACTGAGCTTAACAGTTCAGAAAACGAAGAGCGGTTGTTTTGTGCCCTGCGTATTTTAACTGATGCAGAGAAAGCGGTGATCTCACTTTACCTCGAAGATTTCAGCTACCAGGAAATTGCTGCCATTACCGGATTAACGGAAGGCAATGTAGGAGTACGATTAAACCGTATCAAAACAAAATTAAAAGAACGATTAAACTAAATTTATGGAACTGAATGAATTAAAATCGGGCTGGCAAAATGCCGGCGGTAATTACAGAACAGAAGCTGATCTGGAACGTATGACGAACATCAATCAACATCCCACGCTGAAAAGGATACGCATCAAAATGATCATTGAAACCGTTGTGCTTTCGTTTTTCTTGTTTGTGTACTACGATTGGTTTGATGGCGATAAAAAACCATTGTATGCTAACTTGCTGCTGTTTACCGGCGCACTCTTGTATATTTTGAATGATGTGATTGGCTATATCACCTTAGCAAAACCGGTGATGAAAGAAAACCTGCGATCATCTGTACAACACTTGTTGCAGAAAGTGAAGCGGTTATCAATGCTGTCACTGGTTGTTTCGTTTTTCTACAGTGTTTGTATGCTTACTTTTTTTCTGTCGGTGATTACGTTCACCAAAGAGAAAAGTTTTATTCTGCTGGGGATGATACTTGTACTGGTGCAGCTTACACATATCTCTTATAAAGTGTGGCGCAACTGGATATTGAAACTGGAATTGCAGGTGAAAGACTTTGCTGAACCGAACTAAGTTGATACATTCAATACTTACTATCGTTAAAGAAGAAAGCCCCCGATCTCTCGGGGGCTTTCTAAATGACTTCAATGCTTTGGGTTTTCTTGTCCGTATTATCCTTTTTCGCAGGGTACAGAAGTCATTCGGTTTTCATAGAGCCGTAATTCAAAACGGGCGTCTTTTGGATACTTGGTTTTCAATACTGCTTTACAGCAAGGTTAGGATTTGGATTTTGGTTCTTGGGTTTGGATTGGATTTTTTCAGTCTTTCAATTGGATATTGTTTTCTGCTTTCTTGATGTAAAACTACATCCGCCAAACGCACAGCACAACTAATTTGTCATTGCATTTTCAAAAACAAACAGCAGCATGCACTGCTGCTAAGTGGCTGTACTTAGTGGTTATTTAAAGAAAGTACACGTGTTGAAAAGAACGACAGGAGCCACTGTTGTTTGTACTACAATTTCATGCAACAATAACGACAGTTGCGTAGAAGTTGCATAGGCAACATGGATATGCACAGGTATGTGTATATCCTGTTTTAATCAAATTGATGTTGATATAGAGAAATAAATTTAATATTGAGCTGTAAACCAGAACTCCCAAAAACCACTTACATGAAATCAATTCTACTTTCATTCCTTTCCCTCGTGCTTTTCCATCAACTGAGTGCCCAATGCACAGGCATGGGCAGCATCAATTACCAGCAATGGAATAACATAACGGGCGGCAACATCAGCAATCTTACTTCCAATGCCAACTATCCCAATAACCCGTCGGTAACGGGGACACGAACATCATTTGAAATGCCAACCAACATTGGCAGCAACCTTGGTATCAGGATGAACGGCTATCTCTGTGTGCCAACCACAGGCACTTATTATTTCTGGATCGCTGCTGATAACGCAGGTGAACTTTGGCTAAGCACCACATCGAGCTCAGCTAATAAAGTAAGGATCGCTTACACTTCCAAGGCAACAAAATACCGCCAGTGGAATGCATCAGCAACACAAAAATCAGTTGCTGTTTCTTTAGTGGCAGGTACAAAATATTATGTTGAAGCACTGATGAAAGAAACAACCGGAAGCGACAATCTTTCTGTTGGTTGGGCTAAACCGGGCCAAAGCACATCTGCTCCCAGTGAAATCATTCCTGGTAGCAGCCTTTCAACTCAGTTGGTAACGGATACCGAAGCGCCTTCTGCACCTGCTAATCTTTCGGCCGATTTTATTACAACATCTTCTTTTGTTTTGAAATGGAATGCTTCAACCGATAACATTGGCGTTACTGGTTATGATATTTACCGCAATGGCGTTAAGATCAACAGCAGTACACTTACATACACATCTTACAGTGTAACAGGTCTTGCAGCAAATACAATGTATAATATGACGGTTCGTGCAAAAGATGCAGCCGGTAATGAATCAACAAGTGCTGTGTTTCCTGTAACAACAATTTCATCTGTTGCAGCATCTGAATCGTTTAGTGTTCGTACAGTAATTGACCGCCAGCGTATGCCGCATGATCTGGTGTATGGTCCTGATAATAATATCTGGTACACTGAACGTTTTGCCGGTACCGTTAGTTTTGTTAATCCGGCATCGGGAACAAAACGTATCGTATTGACATTGGGCAGCAAGATGGTGCGTGTTGGCGGACAGGATGGTTTGATGGGTCTTGCATTGCATCCTGCATTCAACTCAGGAAAACCATTTGTATATATTGCTTATACTTATCAATCGCTCAGTGCTACTGTTCGCAGAATGCGGATTGAACGTTATACTTATGATGCGTTTACGCAAACGTTAATTGAGCCGGTTACAATTCTTGAAAATATTCCCGGCAGTAATGATCATAATTCAGCACGATTGGCCATTGGTCCCGATGAGAAATTGTATTTCAGTGTGGGCGATATGGGAGCAGGTCAATACGATAACATCAGTCGTGCAAACAATTCACAAAATCTTTCAATCCTTGAAGGGAAGATTCTTCGTTTGAATACAGAATTAATAAGCGGTTCCTGGATACCTGCTGATAATCCATTCACAAGCGGTGGTCAGCCAACTGCTGTTTATTCACTCGGTCATCGCAATCCGCAAGGTTTGGTATGGGGCAATGTAAATGGTGTAAATATTTTATACAGCACTGAGCATGGTCCATATAGTGATGATGAAGTGAATGTGATTGAAAGCGGAAGAAATTTTGGCTGGCCGCAAGTGGCAGGTTATTGCGATGGTAACTACAATGGCCGCAATATTGGAGGCTTTAACGTAGTGAGTGAACAGGTGAATTGCGCAACCTTAAATGCTAAAGAACCATTACGTTCAATTTATCCGGCAGTGAATCCTCCATCAGGTGGCGATAATATGCTGTGGCCTTCTATGGCTCCATCGGGTACTGAGTTTTATGGCAGCACGGCAATTCCCGGCTGGCAGAATTCAGTATTAGTAGCGATGTTGAAAGCGGGCACCATTACCCGTTACCAGTTAAGTAATGATGGTTTGCAGATCATTTCAGACACCATTAATTATTTCCGTGGCATGGGTCGTTTCCGTGATGTGGTGGTAAGCAGTGATGGTACAAAAATTTATGTGGCTACCGATTCAAGTGGTTCAACATCCGGCCCGACAGGTAACGTTACAACAACACCTGCAAATCCCGGATGTATTCTTGAGTTTACTTTTAATGGCGGAGCATTCCGTCAGTTTGTGCAAACAACTCCTGTTGATAACAGGGTAAAAGAAGAGAAGAAGGATAAGACAATTGATATCTATCCGAATCCTGCTACCAACTTTATTGTTGTATACAACTACAGTACAGAAGCAGGTCGCCTGATTGAACTCTTTGATGTGAAGGGACGCAGAGTAAAACAACAGGCTGCGAATGGCCTGGCAACACGTATGGAAACAAGTGAATTACCTGCAGGTATGTATGTACTTCGTATTACTGCTGCAAGTGGTACAGTGTTACGTACAGAAAAGTTGATCATTAACCGATAGTTCTTTCCTGATGTATCATACAGGCTGGCTCAATTCTGAGCCGGCCTTTTTTTATGAAAAATTGTGATTGGTGAAATCCAATGCTTCTCCGTCTTCGTAACTAAGTTCTAAACTCACACGAATGAAGAAGACAACTCAACTCGTTGGCCTCATTGTAATGTTATGCTCTGTTCTTTTCATGAGCTGTAGCAAGATCAACGATGGCAATAAAAACGGTAAAGGACCTAAACTCGAATTTTTTGCCTTGATCAACAGCAATACACTTGCTAAATACGATGCATCAAAACCTGAAAATGCAATTTCAAGTGTGTCAATTACAGGAATGCAATCAGCAGAAACAATGCTTGCTATTGATTTTCGTCCTGCAACCGGTCAATTATATGGTGTGGGCAGCAGCAGCCGTATTTATGTAATTAATACCGCAACAGGAGAAGCAAGAGCCATTGGAACTGGAGCATTTACACCAGCATTGGCGGGTGATGTAGCAGCTTTCGATTTTAATCCAACTGTAGATCGCATCCGTTTAATTTCAACGGGTGGACAGAATCTTCGTCTCAATCCTGAAACAGGAACAGTGGCAGCTGTTGACGGCGCACTTAATATAAGCGGTGCAGCCAATGGAAATATTTCAGGTGCTGCTTATACTGAAAACAAAGCAGGTGCGGCAACAACTGTGTTATTTGATATTGATGTAAACAATGATATTCTTTATAAACAAGACCCACCAAATGCAGGTGGACTAGTGGCCGTTGGTAACCTTGGCGTTGATCTGTCAGGAACAGGCGAGTTTGATATTGCTGCATCAGACAATATCGCACTTGCAGTGTACGGTAGCGGCAGCACAGCTGCTGTATTTACAATTGATCTTTCATCTGGCAAAGCAGAAAACGTAGGTATGCTTGGAGGAGCAACTACTGTTAGAGGGATTGCTATTCCAACCCATCCTGTTGCTTATGCTGTGCTAAACGGATCAACATTACTCATCCTTAATCCTGACGCCCCTGTTGCGGTTAGTAAATCAATTTCAGGTACGGTAGCCGGCGAGTCAATTGTTGGTTTGGATTTTCGTCCTGCCAACGGTCAGCTTTATGCGCTGGGCAGCAGTAGTCGTCTTTACAGCATCAATGCAGCAAGTGGTGCAGCTGTGCAGGTTGGTACACAGTTTTCAACCTTACTCACAGGAACAGATTATGGTTTTGATTTCAACCCAACTGTTGACCGCATTCGTGTGGTAAGTAATCTTGGTTTAAATCTTCGTCTGCATCCAACTACCGGTGCAGTAGCAGCTGTTGATCTTAATTTAACAGAAGGTTCATCAGTAGGTGGGGCAGCTTATACAAACAATTTTGCAGGAGCAACAACAACGGTGTTGTTTGATATTGATCCTGCAGTTGATAAATTATACAAACAGGATCCGCCGAATAATGGTACGCTTGTAGCCATTGGTGATCTTGGTTTGAATGCAACAGCTGTTGGTGGTTTTGATATTGGTGGAACGAGTGGTAATGCCTGGGCTGTTTTAACTGTAGATGGAAAAACACGTATACACAAGATCAATTTAAGCAACGGATCAGCTTCTCCTTCACCTGCTAACTTCGAATTCACTGGCGGTGCAATAACGGCATTTGCAATCGGTTTAGGATTTTAGTGCTGATGGTGAGTAGTTTTTAGTGAGAGCAGGGCGAAAGCCCTGCTTTTTTGTTTCCATGATCACCTGATGCAATGAATAATAGGGAATGATAAAAAAAAATTACTTTAGGGGTAACATTTAACTGCTTGTCTTTATCTACTCTTAACAACTGCATGAAATTCTTTATCGCACATATTATCCTGTTGCTTTGCAGTACTGCTTTGTTTGCACAAGCAGATACAGCTGTACTTGTTACGCAAAAAGAAAACAAGGTTTCTTTTAAAGCAAGTCTGCCAACGCTCACGCAAATCCCCGGTGCTCCTAAACCGTTCTATACTTACTTGTGGGATTTTGGTGATGGACATTTCAGCACCGAAGAAAATCCCGAACACGTGTATGCAAAGGAAGGAGATTACGAAGCAGTATTGTATGCAGTGAATAATTATGATGATGGCAAGAAACCCGGCCGCAAACCAAAGAAGGTGGGTGTGAAGCAGGTGAATAAATCCTATCTCGCAGCAGTATCACCATCAGAGCAAAACTTCTTTAAAGCAAATGGTTTTTTTGAACTGAAGTATAACTGCATGGCCAAACCCGGCGACACCATGGTATTGATGGCCGGCTGGAAAAATGATGTGGCTGTAAATGGTAAAGTGTATCTCTTTATCAATGAAAAACAATTCGGACAAAACAGTTTTGATACAGCCGGTTTTCGTTTGTATAAGGATGCGGCGCTGATCAATGATAAGAATGCAATTGCATCTGTTCGTCCGTTCGACAATATGTTGCTTACAAGTAGCGGCAGTCCGGCATCACATTTTAAAGAAGAAAAAAAGTTCACCGGCGTTGAAAGCAAAACCTTTTTGATGAATATATTGAAAGGATACAGCAATGTATTTGCAGTGGATATTAAACAGGCAACCACCGATGCACAGTTTATGTTCACCAATCTTTATGTAACACCAGGCATGATCAAGGATACAAATGCAACCATCATCATTACAGGTTTGTTTGTGCCGGATACTGGTGGTGTGTATGTGCATCAATTGAATATCCCCATTGTTACGTCGCATGATCCAAACAAAATGAACCTGAAACATGGGCGGTTGAACTACCGTACACTCAAGAAAAGTAAATCGCTCAGTTATAAGATCCGTTTTCAGAATGATGGTGAAGGTCCGGCAAGAAAAATTAAATTAGCCATCACACTTCCATCGGCCATGGATCCGCAAACGATCAGTATCAAAGACATGTCGCCTTATTGTTTACCCTGCGACAGTGTGCCCACAAGAACGGGTTGCTGGGAGTTGGTCACCAATAAAGACAGTGCAGCATTTATCTTCAACGGAATTTATTTACCGGGCACCAACCAAAAAGGAGTAAATGATAAAGACAGCACCAAAGGCTTTGTAGAGTTTGATGTGAAGACAAAAAAGAAATTAGATAACCTTCCCTTCAAAGGAAGAACAGCTATTTATTTTGATAAGAATGAACCCGTAATTACCAATTTTGCTACAGGAAAATTTAAACCTGCACTTTCACCCATTGTAATGGCGGGTTATGAAATGAATCTTGGAGCCAATGGGTTGAGTGACGGTGTGAATGTTGGTGTGGGTATTGCAAGGCTTGCACCATACAAACCATATTTTCAATTTGAATTGTTTGGTAAGTATTATCAAACTACAACTGCTCAACAAACATTTCAAAGGCAGGGTGTGATAGTAATTGATGGAAAGAATTATGATTACCGTGGTTTCAGGGAGCAAATGCAATCACGAATAACACGTGTCGGTTTAGTGCCCTTGCATCTGCGTTATAATTTCAACGATCTCTTATCGGCTGGTGCGGGTGTGCGTGTAGATGCAGACTTTGCTGGTTCGATAGATACAAGCCGGACTTATCTGCTCAGCAATTTTAATGGACAGGTGAACTTTCCATACGATCTTAAAAGAAACAGTTCGGTAAAAATATTTTCGAATGCTGAGTTTCTTCCGTTTGTTGATGTGCAATTTGGGAAAGTTCGTCTTGGTCCGCAGGTGGGTACCCGTTTTTATTATGGCGGAACAAATCGATCTTATCTCTATTTTTATGCATCCTGGCGACTGTAACTCATTCATATCAATCTTTCCTTCATCGTTTGCTGCCCTTCGGCAGCATTGCGTTCCTGTTGTTGTTTTTTTCGGGTGACGATGAGCCACAACAAAAATCAAAATGGAATGAAGTTTATCAACCGAAGGATCAGTTGCAGGCTTATCTTGAAAAGCTGTACGATCTGACTGATGAGCATCCTTTTTATCTTTCCAACAAAGCTGATTCACTTGAACAAACATTGTGGCGTAAGCCAATATCGAAACAGGAACAAACAGCTTATCTCGATTTTATTTTAAACATCGCTTATCATTTATTACAACAGGGACAGATACAAGCCAGCACACGTTGGTATGAAAAAGGGTTGAACTATCAGCAACAGCAGAAAGTTGTTTATGAAGCTGAAGAGTTTATTATAAAACCACTCGGGAATAATTATGTGCGGCTGGGCGATTATGATAAGGCCATTGCCTTGCAGCAATCAGCGATAGAACAGGCAAGTGCTGAACAACAATTGAATCTGCTTCCGTCGCTTTACAGTAACCAGGCCATTACGTATTACTGGTTGGGAAATTATGATGCAACACAAACAAGCTGCAACAAAGGCTTGCAATTTATAACGAAGCAGCCAACTGTAGCCGGTTTGCTGTACAATGTAAAAGCCGATGCGTTTTATGCAGCAGCAAAAATGGATAGTGCTGATTTCTATAACCAGAAAGCATTGCAATTCTTTCGCTCTGCCGATGCGGTTGATGCAGATGCTTCGTGGATGGTGAGCGCCTTGCAGCTCTCTGCTAAAATTTTGTACGATAAAAAGCAATGGAACAAAGCCTTACAGAAATTACAGAACGCAGAAAGGATACTCGAACAGACCTACCCCGACAGCAGGCAGCGTGATAAAGCAAAACTGAAAGCAGAAAAAGGTAATCTGTTCTTTCAGTTACAACAAAGTGATAGCAGTATTCAAAATTTCAAAGACGGACTGCAGTATTTCAATATCAGCAGCAGCGGTTATTTTCCCGATCATACAGTTACAACTTTGTACGCAGGATTGGCGAAAGGATTTGCAACACAACAGCCAGACAGTGCAGGGTATTACTATCAGCTTGCAGTTGCCAATGATTATTACTGCAATCAGTTGATCACAACTTCTTCAAATGCTTTGCAAAGCAGTAACAGTAATACCATGAGCGAAGAAGCTATTGTGTTTTTCGAAGAGCGATACAGTCAAACAGGGAAACAGGAATCAGCTCAACAGTTACTTTGGCTTATTGAATTATCAAAAGGTCGTAAACTATTGAATGAACAAAGCCGAAGCAGACAATGGCAAACTGACAGCACCTCTTTATTACAACAGCAGTTATTTGCTGAGCTGCGAAACGATTATCTCTTATTAGCTGAAACAAATGATGCTGCAAAGAAAACACTCATCAGCGAACGAATCCGCAAACAGGAACTGCAACTCGGCTTGCAGGAAAACCGTTTTGCTCAGTTGCTGGAGCAGCCTTCGCTGCAACAGTTTCAGCAGAAGTTAAAGGAAGTAACGGCAAAGGCCGATTTTATCAGCTACAGTATCGTCAATAATCAGGTTTATTTATTGCATGCAACACATGGAACGATTAATTGTAAACGTCTGCCGGCTGCTGTAAAACAACAAACAGATTTATTGCTGCAAACTTACTTCTCTCCAACATCATCAACTTACAATAATAACCCGGCCGCTTATTATCAATCAGCAAATGAACTGCGAAAGCAAGTACTTCCTGTTGAACTAAAATCTAAATCACTCGTCATTTCCGCTGATGCCTGGTTGCATCATCTTCCCTTTGAAGCGTTGAGTACGGATAACAAACAGCAGTTTCTTGCCGAACAAACTGCAGTAAGTTATGTGTACTCGTTCCTGCAGTATGTGCAGGAGATAAAACAGTCAGCCCAAAAATTACCATTCACTGTTTATACTTTTAGTCAACCAAAGGATGGATTTGCAGCGTTGCCTAATTCACTTGTTGAAGCAAATCAGCTGAACAAGCAATTCAAAGCAAACTTGTACGAGGCAGCAACAACCGATGCCAATGAGTTTGTTGCATCCATGCAATCATCAGCTGTATTGCATCTTGCATCGCATGCGGTTGCCGACAGTACACAGCAACCTTATCTTGTATTGCAAGAGAAATTTTATCTTGGCCAACTACAGTACATTACTACTGCATCACCTTTGGTGGTACTAACCGCCTGCGAAACAGCCGCCGGGTCCTTACAGGATGGAGAAGGTGATGCAAGTATCGGACGAGCTTTTATCAGCAAAGGCGTGAAAGGAGTAGTTGCCAGCAGATGGAAAGTGGATGATGCTCTTGCACCTGTTTTTATACAATCGTTTTATTCTTCTTTGCAAAAACAACATTCACCTGTAACTGCCTTGCACGAAGCAAGAAAATTATACCTGCAAAACACAAGCAATCCTGCACAAAAAAATCCATTGCTTTGGAGCGGCTTCAGTTATTTAGGAGTTGATCAGCAGATCGAATTGCAAACATCTTCTTTCAATTGGTACTGGTTGTTGTTTCTTTTAGTGCTTCCGGTTGCTTATTATTTCCTGCGTAAGTCCAAGCGTTAATTTTTTACCACAAAGAACACGGTGGATTGCACAAAGAGCACAAAGCTTCGTGTTTGCTGTGTATACTTTGTATTTAAATGACGAGTAGGGAAATAGACCCTGAAGTGTGCGACGCAACCACAACTTCATAGAAATTCTGCAGCCTGTTACCCAAAAATATTCCTCCTCAATCTTCTTTAAATCAATGAGTTAGAAAAAACCTGAAAATTTCTTTCCCAAACAGGGTAACAATCTTTCGCTGCTGCGGATATACCTGCAAACAACAAACAAAAACAATTAAAACTTCTTATTATGAAACAGTCAATCTTCTCAACACTCGCCATCGCAGCAGCTATCAGTTTTACTGCTTGTAAAAAAGACAAAGGCTCAATTGTACAGCCACACGTGTTCGAAGGAAAAGTAAAAACCTTCTTCGATGCGAACGCACCAAAGTATGAAGCGTTTACGATCGATGCATCAACAGGTGGTGTACTGTTAACAAGCAAAGGCACAAAGATCAACTTCCCGGCCAATGCATTCAAAAAATCAAACGGACAACTTGTAACAGGTAGCGTTACTGTGCAAGTAAAAGATATTCACCAGGCAAGTGATATGCTACTCGGTAACAGACCAACCGAAGCCGGTGGACAAATGCTGGTCTCTTATGGAGAAATGACCGTAAAAGCAAACCAGGGTGCTGATGAATTACAATTGAATGCACCTGCGCAGGTGGTGGTGCCTGCTGCACCAAAAGCCGGAGCTAACGGACAGTTCTTACGTGAAATACCAATGTGGGCCGGTGATAGTGCGTTAACTTATTCTATCAATGGTAACGATCATGAAAATCTTCCCGTAACACTTTCACAAACCGGTTATGTGCCACGTGGCATCAACTGGGTACAGAATGGAAACTTCGCTGTAAACAATAACAATGGTACTTCAACTTTCAATCTTGATAGTCTTGGTGTATGGCGTAACTGTGATGCGTTGATGGGCGACCCACGTCCGAAAACAACAGTGTTAGGTTACTTCAGCAATCAGTGGAACTCTGCAACAAGTACAAACTATATGGGTGGTGAACCAAGTATGCTCTTCTTTAAAGTGAAACAACAAAACACCCTGGTGAAATTGTACAACAAAATTGTGAATGCACCTGCAGGTAAAGAAGGATTGTTAAGTTACCAGAACAGTTTCCCGATTGGTATTGAAGGTACATTCCTCGCCATTACGTTTAAAGACAATAAAATTTATGCAGAAATGCAGGATGTAACAGTAGGAGCGCCTGCAAGTGGTAAAACATACTATGGTGTAACATTTAACCTCACCGAAGTAACCGAAACCCAGTTGCTTTCTCTGATACAACAATTGAATACCAAGTAAGGTCCGTTGTTCATCCGTCGAAAACATCTGTACTATGAAACAAAGTCCTTCGGCAACGGAGGACTTATTTATTTAAAATCGCTTTGGATAAAATCGGCCAGCAGTTTCATGCGGTAGTAAAGATTGCTGATCATTAATGGAACATTGTTGCGGAGTTTTTCAACTGATCCATTGTTCATTTTCTTCAATGTTTTCAACTCTACAATTTTTTCATCAATCTTGTCGATGAGGCGTTCAGCTGTCCATCCAATGTATTTTTTGTTTCGGTCGTCGTAAACATGGTATGGTTCTATGCCACCTGCCTTCAGTTTCTTAAATGCGAAATTCTGTTTGATTGATTCCTGGATAGCATCATTGCTCAAAAGATCAATGATCTTATCGGAAGATACTTCGTTGAGAAAACCATTTTTGAAAATGTTGAGATTGTTACGCAGTTCCATCAATACCTGCTTCTTCAGCACATCACTTGTTTTGCTTTGTTTGTGCAAAAAGGAGATGAGGTTGTCTAGTGGTGCAATGCCGCTTTTTAGCCAATCGAGGTTCATGAAATAAATTTAGTGTTCATTTCTCACATGCAAAACATTGGCCCGAAACAGTTTAAAAAAGGAAAGGCTGCTCAACTGAGCAGCCCTTATAGGAATCAGGAAAAACCAATTATTGTTTTTGCAGTACAATAGTAAGGGCGGTGTTTAGTTTTTCAATGATCTTTACACCATTATCGATCACTGAATCAGCGTGAGTTTGTTTTACAAACAAGGATAATTTCGTGCCTTCCAGTTTATAGTTAAGGCCGCCCGGTGCGCTACTTGTACCGCCAAGCATGTTTTGATCGAGATAAAGTGAATCTGCGCTAACAAGTTTATACTTGCTTGATCCGCTTTGTGTCGCAATAGTTCCACTTAACGGTATTATTTGTTCTGATTGAAAAATATTATTCTCATATTCTCTCTCAGTTATTGTTGAAGTGTAATCATAACCCACACCTTCGGCTGTTATTGAGTTGCCTGAAAACCTGTATAAACCTTTAGGGTTTGATGATGCGATGTCTGTAACAATTTCATACTTTAATTCAGTACCTGCGTCTCTAAAAATATGAACAGTTGAATCTTTGCCTGTTAATGAAATAAATTTCCAGCTCCCTGTTAATGGAGTAGAAGCTGTTTCACTACTCCCTTCTTTTTTACAGGAGGTTGTTGCAAGAATAACTACAGCGAGGATCGGGGTAAGGTTTTTGAGTTTCATAAGAATATTTTTGCAAGAATAAGTATTTTTTGCAATGTTGTACCTTGCCTTTTTATAACTGTGTTGATTTGTCACATAAACGCATTATAGCACACTTTGATCTCGATACATTCTTCGTATCGGTTGAGCGGTTGAACGATCCTTCGCTTATTGGTAAACCCGTGATCGTTGGTGGAACTAAAGAAAGGGGCGTGGTGAGCACCTGCAGTTATGAAACCCGTGCATTTGGTGTGCACAGCGGTATGCCTATGGCACAGGCCATGAAACTTTGTCCGCATGCAATTGTGTTACAGGGTACCCGAGGCGATTACAGCAGATACTCAAGATGGGTCACCGATATTATCGCAGCAAAAGCACCTTTGTTTCAAAAAGCATCGATCGATGAGTTTTATATTGACCTAACAGGTATGGATCGTTTTTTTGATCCAGTTCAATGGACAATTGATTTAAGGGCAGAAATTATTAATGCCACACAATTGCCTATTTCATTTGCTATGGCATCAAATAAGCTTGTTGCAAAAATTGGAACCGATCTCGCAAAGCCCAACAATTATATTGTTATTGAATATGGAAAGGAAAAAGAATTTCTTGCTCCGTTACGTGTAAATAAAATTCCGGGAATAGGAGAGAAGGCTTATCACACATTGCTTGATCTGGGTATTGAAACAATCGGCGATCTGCAAAATGTAAATCCTGTTATGCTGGAACAACAATTGGGTAAGCATGGACGGGATCTGTGGCTGCGTTCACAAGGCATCAGCAGCAGCGAAGTAAACGCTTATCATGAATCAAAATCAATCTCAAGCGAAAATACATTTCATGAAAACCGCAGCGATATTGCTTTTCTGGAAGAAGAGATCGTTCGCTTAACAGAAAAAATTGCACATGAACTCCGGCAGGAAAATAAAATGGCGGGTTGCGTATCGGTAAAGATCCGTTACCCAAATTTTGAAACACAACAGCGACAGGCATCTATCCCCTATACATTTTATGATGATGAACTTATTTACAATGCGAAACAATTATTTCATCAACTGTATAAAAAAGGCCAGCCGGTTCGTTTGCTTGGCGTTAAGTTGAGTGAATTAACCGATGAAGCTTCACAAACAAATCTCTTCCAGGATGTGCAGAAGAAGAACGAACTGTACAAGGCCATCGATAACGTGAAAGAACGTTTTGGTAAAGCATTACTAACAAAAGGTCGAAATGCAAAGCGAAAAGCGGAAGACAATGAATTGCCCGATGTTTCCTAACTGATGTTCGTGGGGTAAATTTTTTAGTTGTAAAGTCTATCTGATAAGTAGGGAAATGCTATATTTGCTCTCTCAAATTCTATTGTTCACTTTTTAATTCTGTTTTATGAGTTTACGTTTAGGTGATGTAGCGCCAAATTTCCAGGCCAAAACAAGCATTGGTGATATTGATTTTTATGAATACCTCGGTGACGGTTGGGGTGTCTTGTTTTCGCATCCTGCAGATTATACGCCGGTATGTACAACTGAGCTTGGTAAAACAGCTTTATTAAAACATGAGTTTGAAAAGCGTAATGTAAAAGTACTGGCGCTAAGTGTAGATGGTGTAGCAAACCACAAAGGCTGGATCAGCGATATCAACGAAACGCAAAATACAAGTGTTGAGTTTCCAATCATTGCCGATGAATACAGGAAGGTGGCCAATCTGTATGACATGATCCATCCCAACGCATCAGAAACATTTACAGTGCGTTCTTTGTTCATCATTGGCCCCGACAAAAAAGTAAAACTGTTTATTACATACCCAGCATCAACAGGTCGTAATTTTCATGAAGTGTTACGTGTAATTGATTCATTACAGTTAACGGCAAATTACAGTGTGGCTACACCAGCCGATTGGAAAGAAGGCGAAGATGTAATTGTTGTACCTGCCGTAACTACCGAAGCAGCCATTGCGAAATTTCCAAAAGGCGTGAAAGTTATTAAGCCTTATTTACGTTATACTCCGCAACCCAATAAGTGAGTTTTCTATTGATGAAATGATCTGGTTATGCAAAGCCCCCAAGAGATTGGTGGCTTTTATTTTTTGATCCATTTTTCAAATTGTTGCAACAATGCCCGCAGATCTTTTGAAAGTGTGGCTTCTAATTCAACCTTTTTACCATCAACATCAGTAAATGAAAGCTTCCATGCATGTAATGCCAGACGATTAAGCAATGGTCGCTCTTCCTCTTCTGATTTTGCAAGCTTGAATTTTTTTCGCTTCATGGATGAGAGAAGAATGGGGGTGGCAGTACCATAGACTTCATCGCAAACTATAGGATGTCCAATATGTTTCATGTGCACACGTATCTGGTGAGTACGTCCTGTATGTATCTGGAATTGCATCCACGAATAAAGGCCGTGTTCTTCCAATACTTTATAATCAGTTAATGAAGCTCTGCCTTTTGCATGTGTAATATAAGTTGCATTTTTCGCAGGGTGTTCCATAATTGGCGCATCAACACTTCCTTCTTTATTCGCCAGGGTGCCGTGTACAAGACCGAGATAAAATTTCTCTACTGTACGGTCTTCAAACTGTTTTGAAAGAAGCTTATGTGTTTCTTCATCTTTTGCAAACACAATTAAACCACTGGTGAATTTATCAAGACGATGAACGATCCAAACCTTCCCATATTTTTCATTCAACCAATCTTTTAATGATGGTTCAGTTTGTTTACGGTCGGGAATAGATAATAAACCAGATGGCTTGTTGAGTGCAATCCAGTGATCAGTTTCGGCAATAATTTCGAGTTTATTCTTCATCTCTGTTTTTGCCTTTTGTTTCTTCTTTCTTTTTTACAAACGACTTGTTGAGGAATTTCAGAAGACGCACTTCTTTTTCGTTTAAGTAACGCCATTTGCCACGATCAACATTTTTCTTGGTGAGGTTGGCAAAGAGTACACGATCCAAGCCTTTCACATCGTAACCAAGCGATTCAAACATACGGCGCACAATACGGTTACGGCCGCTGTGTATTTCAATACCTACGATCTTTTTATTTTTCGGATCAGCATAACCCAATGCATCAGGTGCAATAAAACCATCTTCTAGTGTAACACCGTTCAGTAGTTTTTCGAAGTCTTTTTTCTCCAAAGGTTTATCGAGTGTTACTTCATACACTTTCTTTACCTGGAAACTGGGGTGCGATAATTTTTGTGTGAGTTCACCATCATTCGTCAACAACAAAACACCGGTTGTATTTCTGTCTAAACGACCAACAGGATAAATACGATTGGTTGATACGCCTCTCATCAGATCCATAATGGTTCTTCTTCCCTGCGGATCTTCTGAAGTAGTGATATAATCTTTTGGTTTGTTTAGCAGGATGTACACCAGTTCTTTCTGTATGCTGATCTTTTTGCCATTTACTTTTACTTCATCCTTGTCGGTTACTTTATGTCCCGGCTCTGTAATTGCTTTTCCGTTTACTAATACAGTTCCGGTTTTAATTACTTCAGCAGCTTCTCTGCGACTACATACGCCGCAATGTGCCAAGTATTTATTCAATGGCATTTCGCCATTTGTATTTTCACGTTTGAAAGTAATGGGTTCAGCAGGTGTTTGCGCTTTAGCTACATAAGCATCGCCCTTTTTCGTCGGTCTGGTAGCTTGTGGTCTTAAACTTCTTTCTTCTGCTTTCTTTTTAGCGAAGTATTCGTTCTTATCGGCTCTTGCCTTTTTCTTTTCCTGGCGGAACTCTTCTTTCTTTTGGGCGTTTGTTTTCTGGCTTTGAAAATTGCCAAAACTCTTTTTTGTCATAATGCTTGTATTTGCTGTTTTGCAACAGGATGAGCGACAAAGGTAATTGAAATGCTTTAGGGGAAGAAATAAGATATCACTCGTTAGTTGTGGGCATTGTGAGAAGCTGTTGATTTAATACTGGCCAAACGGTTGCGCAACCGTTCATCCAATGATTGGCGCATACTTAACATTTCAGAAATTATTTTGCAGGAATTTCCCAAACAACTCGTCAAACTAATCTATGAGAAATTTTTTCGTTGCCCTTTTTTCGTTGATGACCTATGTAGCAGGAGGGCAATCTCCTCAAACCCTTTATTTCGACCCGGCTTCCACTATTGGTGCACCAGCATCAAGAATTTTTGAAAGTATTACCTACATACCTCTGGAAACAACAAAACAAAGTTTGTTTGGACAAATCAGCCGACTTGTTGTAACGCAGCAATACTTTATTGTTTTCGATTACGATACACAGGGTCTTTATTTTTTTGACAAGTCAGGGAAGTTTGTAAAGAAATACAAGGATGATAAGTACACAATTGGTACCATGCAGTTTTTTGAAAAGGAGAATGCACTCTATCTCTTGCAGATGAACAGAAATTTCAGACCAACAGAACAGGAAATAGATGAACTTATCCGCAATCCATTCTCAAAGAACAACAGAAAGTATGCAAGAGCTGTTCTGTATGACCTTTCTGATATTCAGAAAGAACAGATCAAAGAAATACCTGATTTTACAATTTACATGGCTAATCCTTATTACTTTAATTCAAAAGAATGGGTGTACAGTATAGTACTGGAGGATAAGGACGCAAAAGACTCTGTTGACTATGAATTGAAAATATCTGATGGGAATAAAACACTCCGTGCTTATTTCCCTTACCCAAAGCGAAAGTCATCTTATTTGTCTGAGCCCGGAAATATTGATTTTTTCCATACAAGCAATACAAATACTTTACTCTTTACAAGACCGTACAATTATTCCATTTACCAATTAACAACCGACAGTATTACGCCTCTTTATAATTTTGTTCTTCCTTTTGAGAATACGGTACCCAAAACTTTTTTCAACAAAGAGTTCAGCTCACGCAATGAATTGCGTGAATACAAACAAACTAATCCTGGCTACGTCTGGCAAATAGATGGCTTGGTTCCGTTTAATAATTTTTTGTTCTTCTCACTCGATTATCAAAAGCGTGATCGCCGGTTTTTGTTTGATAGAAATAGCAACCGGTTTTATAATGTCAACAGGATAACACCCGACAGCAGCAACGCTTTCCTGCCAATCATGGGTTGGAACATCCAGTATTATGATAACACAGCTTTATACAGCAGTATATCTTCTGATGCCATGTTCCGTTCTAAGGAAACAGAGCAAAATAAAAAGCCTGTCTATTCTGAATTAGTAAAAACATATTTCGATAAGAGTAAATCTTCAGCAAATCCCGTTATCATCATCTTGAAACCATTGACAAAAACCAAATGAAAATAATTACCATTCTACT
Source organism: Lacibacter sp. (assembly GCF_035299325.1). Lineage (GTDB taxonomy): Bacteria > Bacteroidota > Bacteroidia > Chitinophagales > Chitinophagaceae > Lacibacter. The sequence continues at coordinate 48,286 of NZ_DATGWT010000007.1, forward strand.
GCTCCTTCTCCCATGCATTATTTTTTCGCAAGAGAAAACAGTGGGCTCTGCGGGTACTGTTACCGGGCTTGTAAAAGATTCCGCAAACGATTATGCACTTGAGTCTGTAACTGTACTTGTTTATAAAAAAAGTGATTCCACCTTATTGAACTATCAACTCACCAATACATCGGGGGAGTTTGCTTTTGATAAGTTGCCTTTGAATGTGTCTTTACTCATTAGCCTTACATCATCAGGATACAAATCCTTTTCAAAAACCATCAAGCTCGACAGTACAAATTCGTCTTACAGCTTTGGCACCATACAACTTGGCACAAACTTTAAAAGTCTTGATGAAGTGGTGATTCAAGCAGTGTTACCGATTCGTATGAATGGCGATACTTTGGAAATAAATCCTGCTGCATTTAAACTTGATTCAAATGCAGTGGTAGAAGATATGTTGCGCAAAGTTCCCGGTGTTACACTTTGGGGAGATGGAACCGTAACAGTAAATGGAAAAAAAGTAACCAATGTGTATGTAGATGGGAAACCTTTCTTTGGTAATGATCCGGCTATTGCTACACAAAACTTACCAAAGAATGCGATTGAAAAAATACAAGTGTACACTGAAGAAGACCGTACAAAAAATGCAGCTGAACGAACAGCATCTGATTCGTTGCTGACCTTGAATATTAAACTGAAAGCCGATAAAAAGAACGGATACTTTGGTAAAGGTGGTGTTGGCATAGGAACTGACAATCGCTTTGAAGGTGATCTCGGGTTACAGGCATACAATAAAAAAACAAGGCTTGGTATTGGCGCTGCCATCAACAATATTAATAAAGGAGTTGAGGATCTGCAATCGCTACTGGGTGAGACAACTTATAGGAGTTTTAACCCACGCAACAGGTATGTAGCAAATTTTGGCGGACAAGGCATTAACAAAATATACTTCGTTGGTGCTAATCTCCAGCATAGCTTTATTGAAACAACAAACAACCAACGTACAAACGAGTTATCACTTGACTTAACTGGGCGTGGTAATGTGAACAATATAATCTCCAGTTCAAGGGGCGTTTCAACAACGGGTGCAGGCGCATTGTATACAACCTCAACAAGAAACTCAACACAGGATAATGATACAAAAACCATAGGGCTAAACTATAATAAACGTGACAGGGATAAGGATCTCGGCTTTCGTGTTTCAATGAGTGAAACAAAAGGTATTGGTAATTCATCGTCAACTTCAAAAAGTGAAAGAGACAGTGTGGGTATTGTAAGTGAAAATATTGAATCGTCTCAATCGCAAACCACAAACCGTAACATCAACCTCAGTGGAAATTTTCAAAACAAGGATAGTGATGAACGAAACCTGAAAAGTTTTTCTTTAAGGATTAACTCAGGATATAGCGAAAATCAAAGTATCCGTAACACGCTTACAGATTTTGATTCGTATGAGAACCCGGCACGAAATACATCACTAAACCGCCTTTATAATTCAAACACAAACAACTGGAACGGGGGCGTGAACTTTACTTATAATGCACTGAAGCGTTTATTGTTTGGTAGTAATAATCTCTGGAACATTAATGTAAGAGTAACAAATAACTTCCAGGTTAGTAAATCGGACGTTACTTATAATGTAAGTGATTTCGATTCTACAGGAAAGGTGTATGTCATCAATAATAAGATCACGAACCTCCATCATAATAATCGTATCAGCGAAGAACCTGCTTTGAATTTGTCGAAAGCATTTACCAAAAATCTGTCGAACAGATATTTTCGTTCGATCACATTTTCAACAAATCTTGGGGGGCAGTTCTTATGGGAAAAGGATCGTTCAAATTTCAACAACCGTAACCTCAACAGGGACTTTGCGTTCTTTACGCCCAACTCAAATATTGCTTACTTCTACCAAAAAACAAATGGATACAACGTTAATTTTAACGTCAATTACTCGAAAAACTATTCAATTCCTGGTCTTGATCAATTGTATCCCATCATCGATAGCACAAACCGATACTATTTCAATTACGGGGGCGCATTTTTGAAGCCTTCAGCAACAAATAGTGTTGGCTTTAATTTCAATTATAACAGGGGTAACAATAGAAATAAAAAAGCGGATATTAATTTCAACCTTAGTGGTAACATTGGAAGAGTGAAAAATGCCATCGTTGACAGCAGTAATATTTACAATGATGGTAGCCGGGACGTTTACCTCATTAATTTAGATGGCAGAAAGACCTGGAGTTTGTTTGGCAACATTAATACGTCGATCAAACTGAAAAAAAATGTATTGCAGTTCACTTACAGCGGATCCGTATTTAATAGCCAATCACCAAATTACATCGATAAGATATTTTCAATTTCACGTACGCAGAACTTCAACAATTCACTCCGTGTGTATTTTGCTGTAACTGACATTATAAACTTCTCATTATCGCAGGGAATAAATATGAGTAACAGCAAACAAACAGGAGGAAGGTTGCAGTCGTTTAATAATAAAAACTATGTAACGTCTGCAAGTATGAATCTTCAATACCCGAAAAATCTTACACTGAGCAGTACGCTTAACTATGTTAGGAATGAGGCAAGTAAACAAACGTCCATGCTTTGGAATGCATATATTAGTTACCGCTTGTTAAAGAGTAAACAAATTGAGACCAAGTTTTCTGCAATGGACATTCTGCGGCAGAACAGGAATATCTTTATCAATGCCGGCAGTAATGGCATCAATACAACAGTCACCAATGGGCTGGAGCAATTCTATATGCTGACGATCTCTTATTTTCCTCGAAAGTTTGGTGCCGGGCCAGGTGGTGGTCGTAGAGTTGGTGGCGGTGGAGGAAATGGACCTGGTGTGAGAATGGGTGGCAGACAATAACAAATATCTTGTATAAATAGAAGCGGCTATGCAATTTTTACATAGCCGCTTTTTTATGAATTTAAAATTGTTAGAAGACTTAGGATAGAAGGGTATCAATTTATTCCTTCTTTATTTGCTAACTGCCCGCAGGCTGCATCAATGTCTTTACCACGGCTTCTTCTTAAGCGTGCATTCACTTTGTGTTTTTCTAAATAAGCCATGAATTTATTTGTCACTTCTTCTTCCGGCTTTTGAAATTTTGCTAAGTCGATTGGATTATATTCAATAATGTTGATGAGGTCGGCCGGAACTTGTTTGTAAATTTTGATCAGGTCATCTGCATCCTTCAACGAATCATTAAAATCTTTGAAGAGGATATATTCAAATGTAATTTCATTACCTGTTTTCTTGTAAAAATGATTTAATGCTTCGATCAATGATTTGATATTGTTGGTATCATTGATGGGCATGATCTCATGACGCTTTTCATCTGTTGCAGCATGTAAACTCAAGGCCAGTTTAAAACGCACTTCATCATCACCCAATTGCCTGATCTGTTTTGCAACACCCGCTGTTGATACGGTGATACGGCGTGGGCTCATACCTAAGCCATCAGGTGAAGTAATTTTTTCAATTGCTTTCAATACGTTTTTATAGTTGAGCAAAGGTTCACCCATGCCCATGAATACAATATTGGTGAGCTTCTTTTCATACACACGCTCACTTTGCTGATTGATGAGCACCACTTCATCATAGATCTCATCATAATGGAGGTTACGTTTCCGATCGATATAACCGGTGGCGCAAAATTTACAACTGAGTGAACAACCAATTTGCGACGAAACACAAGCGGTTTTGCGTTCATCAGTTGGGATCAATACACCTTCCACCAAATGACCTTCGTGTGTGCGGAATCTTGATTTTACTGTTCCATCGGCTGAGTACTGCGTAGCATCAACTGCCAACGCAGGAAGTGTAAATGTTTCGCCGAGTTTTTGTCGAAGTTCTTTGCTGAGATTGGTCATGTCGGCAAAGCTGTGGGCATGCTTCTGCCAAAGCCATTCATACACCTGTTTTGCCCTGAATTTCTTTTCCCCCATGCTTTCGAAGAAATCCGTGATTTCTTCAAGACTTAAGTGGCGGATATTTCGCTCGTTCGCTACTTGCATAGCGGCAAAGGTACAAACCAAAAACGGATTGAATTGAGTTCTTTACATTTGGCTTTTATAATTACATATGAATCCAGTTTATATTATCGATTGCGTCCGCACACCCATCGGCAAATACGGTGGTGCATTGGCTACTGTTCGCCCCGATGATCTGCTTGCTCATGTCATTAAAGCTTTGGTGCATCGCAATGCATCTATGGATGTAAATGCTATTGAAGAAGTAATTGCAGGTGCTGCAAATCAAAGTGGCGAGGATAATCGTAACGTGGCCCGGATGGCGGCGCTGCTTGCAGGCTTACCTGTAACAGTTGCAGGCAACACGGTAAATCGCTTGTGTGCAAGCGGTTTGCAGGCTATCATGGATAGTGCAAGAGCAATTGCCAATGGTGATGCTGAATTGATGATTGCAAGTGGAGTGGAAAGTATGAGCAGGGCACCTTTTGTAATGCCCAAACAAACTGATGCATTTGGTCGAAAAACAGAACTGTACGATACAACACTTGGCTGGCGGTTTTTAAATTCCCGTCTTTCTGAATTATATCATCCTTACAGTATGGGTGAAACTGCTGAGAACGTAGCGAAGCAGTGGAATATTTCACGGCATGCACAGGATGAATTTGCATTAGAAAGCCAGGCAAAATATGCTGCTGCAAAAACAGCAGGTAAATGGGCTGAAGAAATTGTTCCTGTGGAAGCAGTACAAGGCAAGCAGGTGATTGTGGTTCATGGCGATGAACATCCGAGAGAAACAACCATTGAGCAATTGGCAAAATTGAAAGCTGCGTTTGCTGCAGATGGCACCGTAACAGCAGGTAATTCAAGCGGTATTAATGATGGTGCCGCAGTTATGTTATTGGCAAGCGAAGAAGCCGTAAAAAAATATAACCTGAAGCCTATAGCAAAAATAAAATCAATGGCTGTGGCCGGCGTTGATCCTGCTATTATGGGTATCGGACCAGTACCTGCAACACAGAAAGCATTACAACGTGCAGGCCTTACTGTTAGCGATCTCGACCTGGTTGAACTCAATGAAGCATTTGCTTCACAAAGTATTGCCTGTATTCATGATCTTGGTCTTGATATTCAAAAAGTGAATGTAAACGGTGGCGCCATTGCAATTGGCCATCCACTAGGTTGTAGCGGTGTGCGTATCTCTACAACATTATTACATGAAATGAAAAGAAGAAAAAGCAAATACGGACTGGCAACAATGTGTGTAGGAGTGGGGCAGGGAGCAGCTGTTATTTATGAAATGATCTGAAACAATAGATCAGCACTATAAAATAAAAAGCTGTTACGCATTTGAAACGTAACAGCTTTTTATATGCATTTAGTTGAAACTGCTATTGGTTCACTTTCGGATCAATTATTGTCCAGCTTTTTGCGCCAAGAAAGTATGTCTTACCGCTCTCGCTGTAGCGCATCAGTAAAGGATACTTTCTGTAACGGTAAGGCGAACTGGTCATTGCAGGTGCAGTTTCATTTGTAAAAATGATCTGCGTTACGGTATGTGTTGTTTCAGGAACAAGTGTGTCTGCTTCAGCATTGTTTCCAAGTTTGAGTGATTTCTCCATCGTAACAGGAGACTTCACTTCTTCCGTTGTAAATGATACGCTGCGTCCATCGATCCACACATCATCAATAGTAATACTTCTGCCATTGCGGATAAGCAGGTAAACATATTGCTGCAGCTTTGCTCTTCCTTTTTCTTTCGACGAAAAATTAGCACCACCGCTTACTTTTTGCTGATAAGCATACAATTTTACAACAGGATATTTTCCTGTGTGCAGAAACGATGTGCAACAAATAAAAAGCAAACCCATTAAAATTGTTTTCATCTTTTTCGTTTAGCATGTTGATGCCCGGCACAACTGCATTACATAAGCGTTAATTCGTTTTCACAAATTGTTGTACATGTTTATACCTGCGGTTGTCGCTTATGATCTCAAGCAGATAACTACCTGTTGATAACGGACCAAGTGGTACTGTGCCATTTTGGTAAGCCTGTGTCCGTTTCATTAATACCTGTCCGCTTAAATTCGTTACACGAATATGGATGGTCTTGATGCCGGTTGCTCCACCTGTCCGGAAATTAATATCACCCGGTGTAATGGTTGGGAATACTGCATTAATGAATCGTTTATCATTTACCACAACATCAGGAACAGAAGTTGGCACATTGCCAATAACGGTATAGAACATACCGTTGCCATGTGTACCTACAAGTAAAGTATTGTCGGCCGTGCGTAAAACAAGATCATTTACAATAGCACCTTGCATAACGGCCGGACCTTCTAATGTCCATACAGTTGATGTGCTGTTAATAGTTGATGTACTGAACAGGCCTATGGATGTGCCTACATAATATTCAACTCCGGTAGTTGTGGCCACAATGGCGCATGATCTAAAAGATGCTGTTGCAATGTTTCCTTCTACTAATTGCCATGTTGGAGAGGCTGATAATGCATTTCCAGTCCAGAAAGCACTAGTAGCCCCATAATTAGAAATTACTGCCAACACTGTATCAGGGTTACGGGGATTAACTGCAATTTCTCGAACCAGTGCATCTGCTGTTATACCTGATGGTGTAATATTTACCGGTGCTGTTGATGCGGCTGCATTCCTAGGGTCTTGCATGCGATAGATCTTAGCCTTATCTGACCCAATAAAAAGATAACTGCCGGTTCCGTTATAAGTGCCTCTTGATGTTGCAAGCGCAAAAATGCTTTCCCCGCTTGTATTTAACGCAGCTGCAATTCCTGTCATTTCTGTCCAGCCGGATGTTGCGGTTACGGTTGTCGCCGATGTGGTTCTCCATAAGCGATTGTCTGCTACATAGTACAGAAGTTCTGTATTATCAGGATCAAGATGGTAGTAGGTTACAAATTCGCCTTCAGGGGCACTACTTGGATCTATTTGAGCACCTGTTAAGTTGGAGCCTTTTACAATGTTTAAACGTGCAAGGATTCCGTTTTGAGCGGAAGCGTATAAATATTGCTGGGTTGAAGTACTGGGCGAAAGCGCAGTCATCCCTCCATCACCACCAAGAAGACCAACGTAATGATCATTGGGATCAGACAGAGCAGGGCCAAATAATAATTTCGAATCACGATAAGAGGTTGAATTATCCTGAGCCCCGCCTGAAAACGTAAGCGAACCTAATGTTGGGTCGATAGCAACGTGATAGTATTGAAATGTTTGGTATTGACTGTTAAGATTGTCCCAGGTTATGGTAGATGCAGTTATATCGTTTGTAACCTGCAAGCCACCGTCGTTACCAACAACAAAGCGGTTAGGAGTTGATGGATGAAATGCAAATGCATGAAAGTCTACATGACTAAACCTGTTTGGGTCATTATAGGTAGTCGATTCTAATCCACCGATAAAAGTTCCCGGATTTAAAAAGCCATCAGTTGATTTAAACAGATTGACTCCGCCTGCTAGAACAAAATTTTCCAGAGTTGGGTGAACTGCAAGTAACATATTGTATTCATCTTGTGTTTCCAAGTATTTTGTAGTGCTGCCATTTTGAAGAGCCATTAGGTTTGCAGATCTGTTAGCCCAGGAAACTGTAGGAAAGCTTGCAAGGTTTGCCCTGAACAAATCTGCTTCAGCTTGACCTGATGAAGCAACAAGACCATTGTCATACATCACATACAAAATATTGGAATTGCTAGGGGCAACAGCTAAAATTGTTCTACCCCAACCGGCATTATACTCGTTATTGGTTATAGTATTATCGTATGCTCTCCAACCCGTCACCAAACTGGGCCCTCCAATTTTTGTCCACGAACCGAAGTTCCCATTTGTTGATGTCCATACTCCTGCGGTGTCACTGTCTATACTTCTGCCTGAAAAGGATGCATAGTAACGCACTGGTGCAACACCCGGCTTGGAAATGGCAATGTCGGTTATTAAAGTTACCAAAGGTGTATTAGGGGTAGAGAGCCCACTCAACTCGAACAAAGAACCTCCCCACGTATTCCCACCATTCGTTGAGCGTAAAATGGCACCTAAAACCGCAGCATAGACATGGCCGTTATTGTCAACTTGTATGTTGAAGACCATATCAAAAATATCATCCACAAAACCATTTTCTGTTTCATTTTGATCAATAGACGACGGAAGCTTTGTCCAGGTTTGCCCATTATTAACCGATTTATAAATGCCATGTCCGGGAATTAATGCGTTTGGATAAGTAGGTGAAGAACCCCAAAATTCACCTGTGCCGGCATACCAGGTATCCTGAAAACCGGGTCGTGGGTCTTGTGCCAAACAGCTAACAATGCGAACATCATTTATTGGGTTGCTAAAGCTCCATGTTGCTCCGCCATCAGTTGAACGAAAAATACCACCTGATATACCAGCAGCCAACATTACTCCACTATTCCGAATATCATAAGCAACAGCCCTTGTTCTTCCGCCATTTTGTGAAGGACCAGCTGCAGTATATGAATTATTGATTGTTTGTCTGAAGCTGGCAGCGTTTTGGTTGCTTTGTATGGATCGTAACAACGCTAATTCCTTCTTATGAATATCTCTTGGAATCTCACCCTTAGCAGGATCGTGCAGCATTTTCCATTCATACAACCGGCGTTTATTGCCACCTTCTTCTTCAGGTAACCCGAGAAGTGAAATTTTATTTTTTGTGCTGTATTGTTTTTTGCCAGTGTAATTGTAAACAAATACAGAAATGATGGCGATTGATACTACCGAAAGGAGCAGGTAAGCTGTTTTGCGCATACTCTAAAAATTAGGTTGTCGTAAGTTAAGATTTTTTTAGGGAGATGAGGATTCTTGTAGAGAGGGTTGCAATGAAATAATATCCAAACAAAAAGCCCCCGATATATCGGAGGCTTTTGCGGTGAGGGCGGGATTCGAACCCGCGGTACAGAGTTACCCGTACGGCAGTTTAGCAAACTACTGATTTCAGCCACTCATCCACCTCACCGACTGAAATTTTAAGGGTGGCAAAAATAAAGATTCGCACCCATACAACCCAAAAAAAGAAAAGAGGTTTTCTGTTTAGCTGATTCAGCCGTATTAAATTGAAAATTTTTGGAGCAGAGCATCAAAGCTGAGTGACTCCTGCACACCCGTAGCCAATTCTTTTACATTGCAGGTGCCGCTTTCGAGTTCTTTCGTGCCGAGAATGACGATAAATGGAATTTGTTTTTTCTCGGCGTATTTGAATTGTTTGTCGAATTTGCTGTTTTCATGAAACAATTCACACGCCACAGCTTTGTTGCGTAACTGCTGCATCAGCTCAAAAGCTTTTTTGCTTTCTGCATCGCCGAGATTAAAGAATAAAACTGTTGTTCCCGTATGCACATCCGCAGGGAATAGTTTTAATTCCTCCATCACATCATATATACGATCAACGCCAAACGAAATTCCAACACCGGGAATATTTGGCACACCAAACAAACCGGTAAGATCATCGTAACGACCGCCGCCACCAATGCTTCCCATCTGTACATTCTTCGCTTTTACCTCGAAGATAATGCCGGTGTAATAATTAAGACCACGAGCCAAGGTAAAGTCGAATTGCAGATTAGTGATTGCTGATTGCAGATAGACTGTTTCCAATTCTTCAATTCCTTGCCTGCCTGTTTCAGATTCACCAAGTAATGAGTTGATCTGTTGCAGCTTTTCTTCGTTGCTGCCAACGATGAGTAAATATTTTTCAATTATGGAAATTTGTTCTGCTGTTAATCCACGCTGAACCAATTCCTCTTTTACTTTTTCTAACCCGATCTTGTCTAACTTGTCAATTGCAACAGTAATGTCAACCATCTTTTCGCTTCCACCACATACCTCTGCTAATGCAGCAAGTATTTTCCTGCTGTTGATCTTTATTTCTACATCAACGCCGAGTTTTTGAAAAACCGTAGAGTAAATATTGGTCAGCTCAACTTCATTCAACAATGACTTGCTGCCCACCACATCTGCATCGCATTGGTAAAACTCACGGTAACGACCTTTCTGCGGACGATCAGCTCTCCACACCGGCTGCACCTGGTAGCGTTTGAATGGCATGGTTAGTTGATTGTGATTCATCGCTACATAACGTGCAAAGGGAATGGTAAGATCATACTTCAATGCTCGTTCAGTAATAGCGCTTGTATTTTTTCCTGCGAGTATTTTTTCAAATTCGTCTTTGATCGTTTGTTGTTTGGCAAGATTATCCAGTCCGTTGTTGAGAATTTTGAAGATCAGTTTATCTCCTTCTTCACCATACTTGCCCATCAATGTATCAAGATTTTCCATGGCAGGTGTTTCCAGTGGTTCAAAGCCATATAATTCAAAGACCGATTTAATGGTATTGAATATATAATTGCGTTTTCGAACAACATCTGCTCCAAAATCTCTTGTGCCTTGCGGTAACGATACATTAACCTTCGCCATTCTTCAATTTGTAGTTTATAGTTTTAATGCCTGCGATTCCAAATCATAAATCAAACATCAGACATTTTCGTGTTTCTCACATTATACTTTTCGATTATCTTATCACATGCCATATCGATCATTTCATACACAGTATGATAGCCATCTTCTTTTCCATACCATGGATCGGGAACAGCCCTGTTCTCACCGGGATATAATTCATTCAACAGCAGATCCACTTTATCTTCTTTCCACAACCTGCCACTCATTTGTTTTACATCAATGTAGTTGCTGCTGTCCATTACATAAATGAAATCATAATTGAGAAAATCTTCTTTTACAAATTGACGTGCCCGTTGTTTGCTGATGTCAACTCCATTATGCTTTGCAACCTTAATACTTAAATGATGCGGCGGTTCACCTGCATGCCATGCGCCTGTGCCTGCACTTTCAACACTCCATTGCAAACCGGCTTTCCATGCTTTGTGCTGCAGCACACCTTCAGCCAAAGGACTTCTGCAAATATTGCCCAAACAAACCATTAAGATGCGCATGAGCGCAAAGATAAGGTGTAAGGTAAAAGGCACAAGACGCAAGAATGAAAATCCAATATCCAAAAAACAAGGTACAAGAAGTAAAAGCCAATGTCCAAAATCCAAACATCCCACATCATTCATTTTTTACTTCTTATTTGCTTTTTGCAAATTGTCTGTTGCTTATTCTTTTCTTGTGGATTTCTTTCAGCAGCGCATCTAATTACCGTTATCATTTCATCAGCAGCCGGCCGGCGAATGTGTAATGAAAATTTGTTTGAGTGTATGATCTGTCATACGCAAACAGATATATCAATTATTTCACATCACCAAAACGTTGTCACATGAAAAGCGAACAAATTCTTACTGCCGATCTGCTTGATATTTTATTTGAAAACCGTAACAAAGCTTACGGTGCTTATTCCATCCGCAGAGCTTATCCATCGCATCTCAAAAAAGCTATGGGAATAATGTTGTTATTAGTAACCGCCGTTTCATTGTATGTAATGAGTAAGCCAAAGAAGCCAACTCAAAGAGCATTTACAATTGTTCTGGAACCAGATCATAAATTGGCGGATATTAAAGAGATTGATAAGCCAAAGGAACAAAAACCCCAACAACGAACTGTAGAAGCACAGCCTCCAACAAAAGTTGACAGGCAAATTGTAATCGTGCCAGATGATCAAATAACTAAAAATCCCCCCATTGACAGAACTGATCCGGAAGAATATGTTCCGGGAAGCGAAAACAAACCTGCAGTCGGCGAAGGCGGAGAGCTATTTGTTCAGGGAAAACCCGGCGAAACAAACATCACCCCAAACCCACCACAGATTGCTGCACCCGAGGAACCTGTTATTCTTGAACATCCCGATGAAAATCCTGAATTTCCTGGTGGTATGGAAGCCTGGTCCCGCTACCTGCAACGCATGTTACGTGTGCCCGACGAATTAGAATCAGGTGACAGGAAAACGGTAAGGGTAAAATTTGTGGTGAATGCCAACGGAGAAGTAACAGATGCAGTTATTACCATGAGTGGAGGAAAGGAGTTTGATAAGGAAGTGATGCGTGTAATTGGCCGTATGCCCAATTGGAAACCCGGGAAACAAAGAGGAAAACCAGTGGCATCTTATTTTACACAACCGGTAACCTTTACCGTGCCCGAAGAGTAAAAATTAGTTAACTTGCCCGCTCCCTAAAAAGCTTACATGTCAATCCAGGAAGATTTCAGGAAAAAAAATAAACCCGTGAATGTAAAGGCAGTGTTCGACATTGTCATGGGCATCATTTACCTGGTTATGGGGGCGGTTCTTGCTTTATCAAAATATCTCGGACTGGAAATTACATTTCCACCCCCCGATGTAGTGATCGTATTCGGAATTGCCGCATTTTTATATGGGGCATTCCGCATTTTCAGGGGTGTAAAAACCTATAACAATCCATCATAAGTCATGAAGAAATGGAGCATGGTACTGTTTGGCTGTTTAAGCCTGTTTCTTTTTTCCTGTAAGGGAAAAAAGGCGCAGCCTGCTGATTCGGCGACTGATGGCACCATACATATCAGTGTAGATGAATCGTTCAAACCCATTATTGAAGAACAGATACAGGTTTTTCAATCGGCTTACCCTAAGACGAAGATCATTGCTCATTACAAGCCGGAAGCTGATTGCTGGAACGATCTGTTGAACGACAGTACCCGGATGGTGATCGTCACCAAAAAAATCACCTCCGAAGAGGCAAACTACTATGCCGATTCTCTTGGCTTATATCCCCAAAGTGATCTGCTTGCAAGCGATGCCGTTGCATTGGTGGTGAACAGAAATGCTCCTGATTCCGTTTTTACCAAGGAAGAAGTGGCAGGAATGTTGTTAGGTACGGAGAAGTTGCCTTATAAACTTGTTTTTGACGGGGTAAATGCAACCAGTACGGTACGTTATGCCATCGATAGTATATTGAAAGGAAAGTTGTTTAATACATCGATCATTACAGCTGCAAGAAGCAGCAGCGAGGTGGTAGAATATATTGCAGCAAACCCGGGTTATATTGGTTTTGTAGGAGTTAGCTGGATCGGTAATCCTGAAGACAGCAAGCAACTGGAGCTGTTGAAGAAGGTGCGGATTGCATGGCTTCCCTGCGATAGTTGCGAAGAAGCAAACACTTATACAAAACCATGGCAGGAAGATATTTTAACAAAACGTTATCCTTACACAAGGGAGATCTATTACGTCTTAAAAGAGAATCATGTGGGCCTGGGAAAAGCATTCGTGAATTTTATGAACAGCGACAGGGGACAACTGATCTTTAGAAGAGGATATCTGGTACCGGCAAGAAGGATTTTTATCATGAGAGAAACTCAACTGAAATTAGTGAAGCCTGTAAAGCAATAATTTTAATATTTTTACCGACCCTGAGCAACCGATTACTTAAACCAAAGAAAGAAAAAATGAAACGATCACTCAGTTTAGCATTTGTGGCAGTTTTTTTCGTGCAGCAGTTGTTGGCACAATCTATTGATGATGGAAAGAAGTTCATGTACTATGAGCGGTTCAAAAGCGCAAAAGATGTTTTTGAGAAACTCGTAGCTGCAAACCCCAAGAATGAGGAAGCAGCCTATTGGTTGGGTCAGGCATACATTGGTTTGGAAGATGTAGTCAAAGCAAAACAAACCTACCAGACAGCTTTGCAGGCCAATGCTACTTCTCCTATCCTCCTCGCAGGTATGGGACATGTTGAATTGCTTGAAAATAAAGCAACTGATGCCCGTAATCATTTTGATATGGCGATCAACACGAGCAAATCAAAAGATAATGAAGTATTGCATGCGGTAGGCCGTGCAAATGCTTATACAAAAGCGGGTGATGCTAATTATGGTATTGGTCATCTGCAAAAGATCACAACAACTAAGAAATTCAACGACCCTTCGGTTTTTGTAACCATTGGTGATGCATACAGGAAATTGGTGGATGGCGGTAATGCAGTGCTTGCATTCAAAAACGCCCTCACCCTTAATCCTAAATATGCAGCTGCAAAGCATAAAGAAGGATTGATTTACGAGAGTCAAAAGAACAGGGAATTCTTTTTGCCAGCTTTTGAAGAGGCTGTTTCTATGGATCCAAATTATGGTCCTGCTTTCTATTCTTTGTATGCATACTGGTATTTCAGAGATGTTGCTAAAGCAGAAGACTATTTAAACAAATATATTGCTGTGATCGACAGCGATCCGCAAAATGATTATTTCCGGATTTATCTCAAATACGCTTCAGGCCAATTTAAAGAGGCTATTACTCAGAGCGATGATCTAATTAAAAGAGTTGGTGCGGACGTGATTAAGCCACGTATCTATGTGTTAAAGGCCTATAGTCATAAGTCATTGGCTGAAAAGCTGGCCAAAGAAAAGGATTCTGTTAATGCGGTTGCAGAATACGCCAATGCAAAAAAGAATATTGACGTATACCTGACTAAATCAAAGCAGGAAGAAATTGTTCCAAAAGATTACGAGTTGCTTGGAGATATCATGTCTGGAACACCCGGCAGCGAATCGCAGGCATATGCTTATTATGAAAAAGCGATGAATGTAGATACGGTGCAGGAGAACAAAGCTTCCTATTTAGACAAGGCAATTGTTCTTGCAAATAAACTGAATGACAAGGTTGCAAAGGCTTATTGGCAAGAGAAGCAATATAATGCTAAAAAATCGCCAAGTAATGTAGACATGTATAATTTAGGTCGTACATTCTTTGATGCAGGTTCTGCGTCCGGAGATTTTAACTTTTACCGTAAAGCAGACAGCGTATTTGCTATTTACACAACGCAGTACCCTGATCAGGCTTATGGTTACTATTGGCGTGCACGCTCTAACTGGAGCATCGACACCAGCATGGTAAACAGCATGGCCAACCCGCATTTTGAAAAATTTGTGCAGGTTGCTTCTGCCAGCAAGGACTCTGTTTCATTCCGTCCGCAGATTAAATTGGCTTATAAATATTTTATTGGCTATAACATTTTTGTGAAGAAAGATTATAAAGTTGCCATCGAGTTTTGCGATAAGATCCTGGCAATTGATCCGGCTGATAAAGAGGCCGCTGAATATAAGCGTCAGCTCACCGGCGGTAAATCACAGGCAACCGGTAACAACAGCAAAGCAACGAGTGGGGTAAACAGTAATTCTGTTACGGGGCGTAATGAAAGACAGGCTTTCATTTACAGTTAACTGATCTTGATTTCATTTTATTTATAGATCCCTCCGCAATAGCGGGGGGATTTTTTTTTATTACAGGGAATTTCCAATACCCTGCCTTATTTTTGCGGCATTCAAAACCTGCATTTACATGAAATGGTTTTTCTTTTTACAGTCCAGTCCCGCAGCACCCGTTGTTCAATCGGTGAATGATTCAGGTAATTATTTCCCTATCGGTATCCAGATATTGTTTGCAGTTGGTTTCGTAGCAGTGATGATGGTGGTAACACATTTGCTTGGTCCTAAACGCCCAACTGCTCAAAAGCTGGAAAACTTTGAAAGTGGTATCGAAATTCATGGTAATGCCCGTCAGCCAATGGCGGTAAAATACTTCCTGGTAGCCATTTTGTTTGTGTTGTTTGATGTGGAAGTGATCTTTTTCTATCCCTACGCTGTTAATTTCAGGGAGTTGGGATGGAGCGGATTCATGGCTGTATTGATGTTTGTAGGATTTTTTCTTTGCGGATTCTATTATATTATCAAGAAAGGTGCGTTGAACTGGGAAGATTAAGCTGAACAATCACAGATTTGAAATGTGAAACTTGCTGCCTTGCAAACTTTGTGGTGCAGTAGTTGTTGTGAGACTGGTAGAAAGCATTTCATTTCAAATCTTCAACTAAAAATATTATGTCACGTCCGGTACAATTTAATATCAACCCAATACCAACCGACTATAAAGGTCATATCAGCATGGTTGGTATGCCCGATGGTCATATGGGTGAAGGGTTCTTTGCTACTAAGCTCAGCGAAGTAGTAGGGCTGGCCCGTAAGAATTCTATTTGGCCATTACCTTTTGCAACATCCTGCTGCGGTATCGAGTTTATGGCAACGGCTGCTGCTCATTACGATCTTGGTCGTTTTGGTTCTGAGCGGATGGCCTTTACTCCCCGCCAGTGCGATCTGATGATGGTAATGGGTACAATTTCTAAGAAAATGGGACCCGTTGTAAAACAGGTGTACCTGCAAATGGCCGAACCCCGTTGGGTAATGGCTGTGGGTGCATGTGCCAGCAGCGGTGGTATTTTCGATACATACAGTGTGTTACAGGGTATTGATCAGGTAGTTCCGGTAGATGTATATGTACCAGGGTGTCCTCCACGTCCGGAAGCAATTCTGGATGGTTTGATGAAAGTGCAGGAGTTAGTGGGGCAGGAAAGTCTCCGCCGCCGCAACAGTGAACATTATCAAAAATTATTGGATAGTTACGGAATACAATAAGGCTGCCAGCCTCACGCTACTAGCTTCAAGCTTTGGCGTGCAGCAAGCAGCGAAAAGCGTGAAGCGTTTATGAGTTTAACCAACGAACAGATTCAAAACAAACTGGTAGAGAAATTTGGAGAGCAAGTATATGCTTTTTCCGAGCCGTATGGCATGCTCACATTTGAAGCGCCAAAAGATTTGAATTTAAAAGTACTCCAGTTCTTATTTGACGACGAAACATTGCAGTTTCGTTTCCTTACTGATTTACAGGCTGTGCATTATCCAACCGATAAAGGACGTGAATTAGCAGTGGTGTATCACTTGCACAACCTGGTTGATAATGTGCGTATCCGTTTTAAAGTATTTACTGATATCAATACTCCCGATGTGTTTACAGCAACACAATTGTACTCATCGGCCAACTGGATGGAGCGTGAAACCTATGATTTTTTTGGTGTGAATTTCGTTGGGCATCCGAATCTCAAACGCATTCTGAATGTAGATGAGATGGATTATTTCCCGATGCGCAAAGAATTTCCGTTGGAAGATCAGACAAGGATTGATAAAGACGATGAGATGTTTGGAAGAGGAGGAAGTATTAATTAATGAATAATGCGTAATGAATAATGAGTGACGTTCAAAATATATTATTACCGGAAGGTTCCATTGAGAAGCAAACGATCACGCTCAATGTAGGGCCTACGCATCCTGCTACACATGGTGTGTTTCAAAACATCATGGAAATGGACGGGGAGCGGGTGATGTCTTCTGAATCAACAGTAGGCTATATTCACCGTGCATTTGAAAAGCTGGCCGAACGTCGTCCGCTTTATCAGATCACACCTATTACTGATCGTCTGAATTATTGCAGCAGCCCTATTAATAATATTGGCTGGCATCTTACCTGCGAAAAATTATTAGGTATTCAAACGCCCAAGCGTGTTGATTACCTGCGTGTCATTCTCATGGAGCTTGCACGCATCAGTGATCACCTGATTTGTAATTCAATTTTAGGTGTTGATACAGGCGCCTTCTCAGGTTTCGTTTATCTGATGGAGTTCCGTGAATTGATCTATGAAATTTATGAAGAGATCTGCGGCAGCCGCTTAACAACCAATATTGGTCGCATTGGTGGTTTCGAACGAAACTTTACACCGGTTGCGTGGGAAAAATTAGAGAAGTTCCTCAAAGAATATCCAAAGGCATTAAAAGAATTTGAAAACCTGTTCACCCGTAACCGCATTTTCATGGATCGTACCATTGGTTGCGGTCCTATTTCTGCAGAGCGTGCATTGAACTATGGTTTTACCGGTCCAAACCTGCGTGCTGCCGGTGTGGATTATGATGTACGTGTTCATACACCTTATTCATCTTACGAAGATTTCAATTTCATTGTTCCTGTTGGAACAACCGGTGATACATACGATCGATATCTCGTTCGTAATGTTGAAATGTGGGAGAGCTTAAGCATTATTGAACAGGCGTATCAGAAGATACAGGATTTCAAAGGTGCCGATGCAGAAGTGTATCATGCGCATGTGCCGGAGTATTATTTGCCAGAAAAGAAAGAGGTGTACACCAGTATGGAAGCGCTCATCTGGCACTTCAAGATCATTATGGGTGAAATTGAAATGCCAAAAGGTGAAGTATATAACAGCGTAGAAGGTGCAAACGGTGAGTTAGGTTATTATTTTATCAGTGATGGTGGCAGAACTCCTTATCGTTTACATTTCCGTCGACCATGTTTTATTTATTACCAGGCATTTGAGGAATTGGTAAAAGGTGGGATGTTGAGTGATGCCATTGTGGTAATGAGTAGCTTGAATTTGATTGCGGGAGAATTAGACGCATAAAAAATTGCAGATGTCAGATTTTAGATTGCAGATTTACTTAAAGGCAATCTAAAATCGCAAATCTAAAATCTAAAATAGATGATTCGGTTTTCAGAAGATAAGTTAAAGCAGGTAGAAGAGATGATCTCTCATTACCCGGAAGGCAAACAAAAAAGTGCGTTGCTTCCATTGCTGCATTTTGTGCAGAAGGAAAATGGTGGATGGTTAAGTTCGGAAGCAATGGACTATGCAGCGGAATTATTAAAGATCGCTCCGATTGAAGTGTATGAAGTAGCTACATTCTACAGCATGTACAATTTACAACCTGTAGGCAAAACAATATTTGAAGTTTGTCAAACCGGTCCTTGCATGTTGAGAGGAAGTGATGGAATTGTAGATTATATCTACGAGAAGCTGGGCATCAAACCCGGGCAAACAACAGCAGATGGACTGTTTACATTGAAGACGGTGGAATGTTTAGGTGCCTGTGGTTATGCACCTATGATGCAGTTGGGTCCTGATTATCGTGAACACCTCACCAAAGAAAAGATCGACGCATTGATTGCAGAAGGGAAAGCTAAAGCCAATTAAAGATGACAAAGAAAACGGCCATGTTTATTGGGTTTTTACTTTCAACATCAGCGATGATTGTTATCATCGTTTTCCTGATGAGCAAGGATAAAGCAACCATGCGCCCAATGATGTTTGTGGGAATAGGATTGGCACTAGGATCATTAGTTCTCAGAAACCTGATTCGTTTTAAACCGGAATGGTTTAAAGACAATAATGTTGAATAGAATTAAGAACGTACAAGAGTGCGACGCAACAGCAGCTAAACAGGAGTAAAATTGCTGATAACAAAAAATAAAAACATTCTCCTCTAGGAGACAGAGGTATATGGGAAGAAAATTACTTTTAGACAAAGCACATATTGAAGGCATCAGGCATTATGATGTGTATCGCCGTGAAGGTGGTTACCGCAGCGTGGAGAAAGCATTGAAGACAATGGCTCCCGAAGCTGTAACAGAAGAAGTAAAGAAAAGTGGATTGCGTGGCAGAGGTGGTGCAGGTTTTCCTACGGGCATGAAATGGAGTTTCCTTGCAAAGCCTGAGGGTGTTCCCCGTTATTTGGTGGTGAATGCAGATGAGAGTGAGCCGGGTACATTCAAGGATCGTTACCTGATGGAATTTATTCCACATCTGTTGATTGAAGGAATGATCACCGCATCGTACGCATTGGGCAGCAATACTTCTTATATCTACATCCGTGGTGAATACTGGTGGGTGAAAGAAATTTTAGAAGTAGCGGTGCAGGAAGCACGCAATGCAGGTTGGTTAGGAAAAAATATTTTAGGCAGCGGTTTCGATTGCGACATCTTTGTGCAACCAGGTGCAGGTGCTTATATCTGCGGTGAAGAAACCGCATTGATTGAAAGCTTGGAAGGTAAGCGTGGTAATCCACGTATTAAGCCTCCGTTTCCTGCGGTAAAAGGGTTGTGGGGATGCCCAACAGTGGTGAACAATGTGGAAACCATTGCAGCAGTTGTGCCAATTGTAAACGATGGTGGTGATGAATATGCCAAGATTGGTATTGGCAAATCAACAGGAACAAAATTGATTTCTGCATGCGGTAACTTAAACAAGCCCGGTGTGTATGAAATTGAAATGAATATTTCGGTTGAAGAATTTATTTACAGTGACGAGTACTGCGGAGGCATTGCTAATAATAAAAGATTGAAAGCATGTATTCCCGGTGGTTCATCGGTTCCGATTCTACCTGCAAATCTTTTGTTGAAAACAGCAAAGGGCGAAACTAGGATGATGACCTATGAAAGTTTGAGTGATGGTGGTTTTGCAACCGGTAGTATGATGGGTAGTGGTGGTTTTATTGCAATGGATGAAGATCAGTGCGTGGTGAAACACACTTATACCTTAGCCCGTTTCTATCGTCATGAAAGTTGCGGACAATGTTCGCCTTGCAGAGAAGGGACCGGTTGGATGGAAAAAATTCTGCTCAACATTGAAAACGGAAAAGGCAAGATGAATGATATCGATTTGCTTTGGGATATTCAACGCAAGATCGAAGGAAATACCATTTGTCCGTTAGGTGATGCAGCAGCATGGCCGGTGGCAGCAGCTATCCGTCATTTCCGTGATGAGTTTGAATGGCATGTAACAAATCCGGCAGATGCATTGAAGAGGAACTATGGTTTGGCGAATTATGCGAAACCATTAGAGATTGCGGCACCAACTGCATAACAAATTTGAAAGAACGTATTTATTAATATGGCAGACGAAAAGAAATTATTTACAGTAACCATCGACAACATCACCGTTGAAGTGGAGCCGGGAACAACTATTCTGCAGGCTGCACGGAAAGTAGGTGGTGATGTAGCGCCGCCGGCGATGTGTTATTACACAAAGCTGAAAGATAGTGGTGGTAAGTGTCGTACTTGCTTAGTGGAAGTTGCTGCAGGTTCTGCGGCAGATCCACGACCAATGCCAAAGTTGGTGGCAAGTTGCCGTACCAATGTAATGGACGGAATGGTGGTGAAAAATATTACCAGCGATCGTGTAATTGATGCAAGAAATGGTGTGGTTGAATTTTTATTGATCAATCATCCGTTGGATTGTCCGATCTGCGACCAGGCAGGTGAATGTCATTTGCAGGATCTCAGTTACGAACATGGCAAAGGTGCCAGCCGTTACGAGTTCAAACGCAGAACATTCGATAAGCATGATCTGGGTCCATACATTCAACTGCACATGACACGTTGCATTCTTTGTTATCGTTGTGTGTACACTGCTGATCAGGTGACGAATGAACGCAAACATGGTATTTTAATGCGTGGCGATCATTCTGAAATTGCAACGTATATCGAGAAGAGTTTAGATAATGATTTTATTGGCAATGTGATCGATGTTTGTCCTGTAGGCGCATTAACCGATAGAACATTCCGTTTCAAAAACCGTGTGTGGTTTACCAAGCCGGTTGATGCACATTGCAACTGTGATAAATGTAGTGGTGAAGTGCAACTTTGGATGCGTGGTGATGAAGTGCTTCGTGTAACGGCACGTAAAGATGAGTGGGGTGAAGTAAAAGATACAACGAAAGGTGAAACAGGATGGATTTGTAATACCTGTCGCTTCGAACGGAAGAAAGCAAGCGATTGGGTCATTGAAGGACCATCACAGATCAATCGTCATTCGGTTATTTCACAAGGACATTATGAGAATGGAGTAAAACCAAATGAAACAATTAAGAAGGTAATGGGAGGAAGGGATCCGAAGTTGCTCATGAACATTAAAGATGTAAGTGAAGTAAACCAGGTGGAGTTGAGTGAAATAAAAGGAGCGGCCACGTCGGAATCGTTTAAACAATTGAAGAAAGGAAATTAATGGATATGACTTTATTAGCAGTCGATTGGGCAATGGTGCTGGAGAAAACGATCTTCATTGCTGTTATTATCACTATTTCATTGGTGGTTGCGCTATACATGACGTTCGGCGAACGCAAAGTAGCAGCATGGATTCAGGATCGTGTTGGTCCCAACCGTGCAGGTCCGTTTGGTATTTTACAACCGCTGGCCGATGGTTTGAAGATGTTTTTTAAAGAAGAGATCATCCCCACTTCTTCCAATAAAATTTTATTTATTCTCGGTCCGTCATTGGCCATGATCACAGCGATGTTAACCAGCGCTGTCATTCCATGGGGCGATAAAGCAGAATTATTCGGACGCACTATTACATTACAGATTGCTGATGTAAATATTGGTATCCTCTATGTATTCGGAATTTTAAGTTTAGGTGTTTATGGTATTATGATCGGTGCATGGGCGAGTAATAACAAGTTTTCGTTGATGGGCGGTTTGCGTGCAGCGTCACAGATCATTTCGTATGAACTGGCGATGGGTATTTCGTTGATCGCTTTGATCATGGTAACCGGCACGTTGAGTCTTGGTGAAATGGTGCAGCAACAACAAGATGGCTGGTGGAACTTTTTTGTGCAGCCACTCGGCTTCTTCATTTTCTTAGTGTGTGCGTTTGCTGAATGTAACCGTACACCATTCGATCTTGCAGAAGCAGAGAACGAATTGATCGGTGGTTACCACTCTGAGTATTCAAGTTTGAAGTTGGGTTTCTATTTGTTTGCTGAATACATCAATATGTTCATCAGCAGTGCCATCATGGCGACTTTGTATTTCGGAGGTTACGACATTATTCCATTCTATGATGAAAGTGCATGGGGTTTCTCGGCCAACATCATGGCCTTGTTAGGAGCGGCTGCCTTATTTATTAAAATTCTTGTGTTCATTTTCATATTTATGTGGGTACGTTGGACAATCCCAAGGTTCCGTTACGATCAGTTGATGAACCTCGGTTGGAAAGGATTGATTCCTTTAGCGTTGTTCAACATGTTGGTGACAGCGGCGGTGATTTTGTTTTTGAAGAAATGATAAGATGAGTGATGAATAGAATTGCTACAGTACAAGGGTGCGACGCAACAAAAGAAGAAGAGAGAGTTGAAGTGGATGACAAAAAATATATTTGCAAACTTTTATAAAAAACGTTGATGCAATTAACAAACAAAGCAAAACTGGTAGACCGTAAACCGATGAGTGTTGCAGAAAAGATTTATCTGCCTGCAATTTTCAAAGGAATGGGAATCACGTTTTCGCATATTTTTAAAAAGAAGGTAACGATTCAATACCCCGAACAAACAAGACCATTCAGTCCTGTGTTTCGTGGCTTGCATATCCTGAACCGTGATGAAGAAGGACGTGAAAATTGTACGGCTTGTGGTTTGTGTGCAGTAGCTTGCCCGGCCGAAGCCATTACGATGGATGCAGCAGAACGTTTGCCCGGCGAAGAACATTTATATCGTGAAGAAAAATATGCAGCGAAGTACGAGATCAATATGCTGCGTTGCATTTTCTGTGGTTTGTGTGAAGAGGCTTGTCCGAAAGATGCGATCTATTTGACTGAAACATTTGCGCCTGCGAATTACAGCCGGCAAAGTTTTATATATGGTAAAGACAACCTCGTGATTCCTCATCCAAAGGAAAACCCGGAAGCGTTTACCAAAGCAAAAGGATTAATTGACGAACGAAAGGCGAAAGCCAATCAACAGACTGCATAACATGAGCATTACTGAAATTCTATTCTGGTTCCTCAGTGCAATGGCACTCGGCGGAGCATTGATGATGGTTACCAGCAAAAACCCGGTATACAGTGTACTGTGGTTGGTTGTTGTATTCTTTGCAATTTCCGGTCATTATATTTTATTGAACGCACAGTTTTTGGCTGTAGTGAACATTATTGTATATGCAGGTGCGATCATGGTGTTGTTCCTTTTCGTGATCATGCTCATGAACATGAATGCAGATAACGAACCACAGAAAAACAAATGGTTGAAAATAGCAGGTGCTGTTGCAGGCGGCAGTTTGATGCTGGTGTTTGTAGCTGCATTGCGCCAAACAGAAACCTTGCAGGCGCAACAAGTGAACATGGGTGGTGAAGCAGGTTTGATTAAAACATTAGGTAAAACATTGTTTACCGATTATGTATTGCCATTTGAAATAAGCAGTGTGTTGTTCTTAAGCGCCATGATAGGTGCAGTGGTAATAGGAAAGAAGGGAGATTAAGAAATTAGTAATTAGAAAATTTGAGAATTTGAAAATGATGAACTGATTGACAATTTTCAAATTTTCAAATTGAGAAATTTTCAAATTGAGTTATGCCGATCAATTATTATATCATTCTTGCAGTTGCGTTATTCAGTATTGGAGTAGCGGGTGTGTTAACACGCCGCAATGCTATCATCATTTTTATGTGTATTGAATTAATGCTGAATGCGGTGAACCTTTTGCTGGTTGCATTTTCAAAAATGCATTATGGCAATGCAGTAGCTGTTAGTCCTTCTGCTGTAGCAGGAACAGAAGCACAATTGTTTGTATTCTTTATTATGGTGGTGGCAGCAGCAGAGGTAAGTGTGGGACTGGCCATTATTGTAATGATGTACAGGAATATTCACAGCGTGGATGTAAACTTTTTGAACAGACTTAAACATTAATACAGAAGTATGAGGTAAGAAGTACGAGGTACGTACTTCCAGCTTCGTAGTTCGTACTTGACTATTATGAGCAGTATTATCGACCTGGTTTATTTGGTTCCGTTGTTTCCGTTGATCGGTTTTTTGATCAATGGATTAGGAAGGAAGAATCTCAGCAAATCGCTCAGCGGCATTATTGGCAGCGGAGTAATTCTTGCGTCGTTTATTGTGAGCCTGTTGATCTTTAACGAAACAAGAGCAGAAGGGTTTACAGCAACAACAGTAAACCTGTTTGAGTTTATCAATGTAGCGGGGTTGAATATTCCTTTCGCTTTCCAGGTTGACCAGTTGTCTGCTTTGTTCCTACTGATCATCACCGGTGTTGGCTTTCTCATTCATGTATATTCAACATCCTACATGCACGAAGAAGAACCACATCATTTTGCACGCTACTTCGCTTACCTGAATTTGTTTGTGTTCAGCATGTTATTGCTGGTGTTGGGCGCTAACTATCTCATCATGTTTATTGGATGGGAAGGTGTTGGTCTTTGTTCTTATTTACTCATCGGTTATTGGTTTAAGAATAATGAATATGGCAATGCAGCACGCAAAGCCTTTGTGATGAATAGGATTGGTGATCTTGGATTTTTATTAGGCTTGTTCTTCATCATTCAACAGTTTGGGTCATTAACATACAGTGAAGTATTTGCAAATGCACAAGGAACAGATACAGCTATTTTAACGGTGATCACCTTGTTATTGTTTGTTGGTGCTACCGGTAAGAGTGCACAAATTCCTTTGTATACCTGGTTACCCGATGCGATGGCAGGTCCAACACCCGTATCTGCACTCATCCACGCTGCAACGATGGTTACCGCAGGTATCTACATGATTGCACGCAGCAATATTTTATATACGCTTGCGCCTGTTTCACAAACAGTAGTTGCGGTGGTTGGTTTAGCAACTGCTATTCTTGCTGCAACCATTGCCATCAAGCAAAACGATATTAAAAAAGTACTGGCTTACTCAACGGTTAGTCAGTTAGGTTATATGTTTCTTGGTTTAGGAGTGGGTGCTTACACCGGTGCAGTGTTTCATGTAATGACACACGCCTTCTTCAAAGCATTGTTGTTCTTAGGTGCCGGTTCTGTTATTCATGCCATGCATCATGAGCAAGACATTCGCAAGATGGGTGGCCTGGCAAAAAAACTTCCCACAACACATTGGACATTCTTAGCCGGTTGTATTGCCATCGCCGGTATTCCTCCGTTTAGTGGTTTCTTCTCAAAAGATGAAATTTTGGTGCATGCATTTGCTGCGAATCCTGTTTATTATGTAATTGGGTTGGCAGGTGCATTAATGACTGCATTCTATATGTTCCGTTTATACGCCATGACGTTTAGTGGAACATTCCGTGGTACACATGAACTGGAACATCACTTGCATGAAAGCCCCTGGCAAATGACCATGCCATTGGTAGTATTAGCTGTATTAGCGATCGTTGCAGGTTTTCTTGGTATTCCTGAATTGTTTGCAGCCGATGCACATAAGCTGGAACATTATTTAGCACCTGTATTTAAAGCATCAACTGAAATTGCAGAAGCACATCACGTTGAGCATTCAACCGAATATATTTTGTTAGCTGTAAGTATAACGCTCATTGTTCTTTCCATTTTTTATGCATTGAACCGTTTCAGCAAAAAGCCTGAAACCGGCGAAGCAGAAGGTTTTGGAAAAGTATTGGCCAACAAATGGTATGTAGATGAACTATACAACAACATCATCACAAAACCATTGAATGGTTTGGGTGTATTCGCTAATCGTTTTATTGAGAAGAGTGGCATTGATGGAATTGTAAACGGAGTGGGTAAGAGTGTACAGTGGGGTGGTCGTCAGTTGCGTTTACTGCAAAGTGGACAGGTTGGTTCCTATGTGCTTTGGATGGTGTTGGGTATTTTGATATTATTTGTGATCACAATTACAATCCTTAAATAAATCGGGTTAAAACTGTTTATGACTGCATTATTGTTGATATTGGTTCCGTTAATTGGTGGTCTTGTTACATTTTTTGTGAAACAGGAAAGCCAGGCAAAGCTGTGGAGCTTTGTGGTATCGTTGGTTACGTTGGCAGCTATGAGTGTTAACCTGTTGATGCATGATGAAGCTGGCAGAAGCTTTACGGCAGAATGGTTACCGATGCTCGGCTCATCATTTGCCTTGCAGATGGATGGTGTAAGCACATTACTTTGTTTCTTAACTGCACTTTGTTATCCTATTATTTTTGCTTCAACTTGGAAAAGCAGTTATGCATCGCCCAATAGTTTTTATGGATTAATGTTGCTGGCACAAGCCGGCATCACCGGCGTATTTCTTGCAGCTGATGGATTGTTGTTCTACTTCTTCTGGGAGTTGGCATTGATACCTGTTTACTTCCTCTGCAGCAAGTGGGGTGGTGAAAAACGAATTGCAGTTACATTCAAATTCTTCATTTATACATTCATCGGTTCATTATTGATGCTGGTAGGTTTGTTGTATATGTACTATCAAACAGCTGACGCATCATTCTCCATGCAATCATTGTATGCAGTGAAATTATCCGGTGACCAACAATCCTGGTTGTTCTGGTTATTCTTTATTGCATTTGCGGTGAAGATGCCGGTGTTTCCTTTTCATACATGGCAGCCCGATACATACGAACAATCACCAACAGCCGTAACAATGGTGTTGAGTGCATTGATGGTGAAGATGGGTTTGTTTGCAGTGATCCGTTGGTTGTTGCCCTTGTTCCCTGATGCTGCTGTGCAATACGATAATGTTGTGATTGGTTTAAGTGTGATCGGTATGATCTACGCCAGCATTCTTGCCATGCAGCAGGATGATATTAAACGTTTGATCGCTTATTCTTCCATTGCACATATTGGTTTGATGGCTGCTGCATTGTTTGTAAACAACGAAAGTGGTTTGCAAGGTGCAATGATTCAGTTGTTCAGTCATGGTGTGAATGTGTTGGGTATGTGGATCGTCATTGAATTGATCGAACGCAGGTTCGGCACACGTAAGATGAGTGAATTGGGTGGACTGGCACAAAAAGCGCCGGGCTTAACGATTCTATTGGTGATTGTGGCATTAGCAAACGTGGCTTTGCCATTAACCAATGCATTCATTGGCGAATTCTTAATGTTCAACGGTTTGTTCAAATTCAATGTGTGGTATGCAGCAGTGGGTGGATTGAGCATTATCCTGAGTGCGATCTATACATTACGAATGATCCAGAAAGTATTCTACGGAAACGAAAATACATTAACAGCGAAAGGAGAAGATATTACATGGTTTGAAAAAGCCAGCCTTGCTGTAATTGTAGTGGCCATTTTTGTAATGGGAGTTTATCCCAAACCGGTATTTGAATTAACAACAGATACGGTAACCTTGATACTTGGTGTGTTTAAATAATTTATTCAACGAAGAACGATGAACCTGATTTTAATTTCGGCGATTTGGGGTATTGTGATGATGTTCAGCGGTTTGTTTTTAAAAGACAAATCGTCTGCTAAAACTGTTGCATTGATTGGATCGATTGCTTTACTGATTGGTAACTTTTTTGATCTCTCCGGTAAAATGATCATCAACAGCAACTTTAATGGTATGCTGCAATACGAACGCTTTGGTTTGTTGTTCTTAACTGTTCTTGTCCTTGCTCTTATCATGTACATCCTGCTCAGCGGCAAAGATGTGGAAGCTGTGGGTAATCATCCGTTCGAATATTTTGCGTTGATCTTTTTTGTCATGAGTGGTGCAGGTTTAGTAGCATTGTTCAACAACCTGCTTATTCTGTTTATCGGTATTGAGATTATTTCTATTCCGCTATACATTCTTACCGGATCCGATAAGCGAAACCTCAAGAGTAATGAAGCTGCATTGAAATATTTCCTGATGGGATCATTCTCAACTGGTATCATGCTCATGGGTATTGCGTTTCTTTATGGAGCAACAGGTTCATTCCAATTAGAGCAGTTGATCGTGGACCCGCAGGAAGATTATAAGATATTCATGTTGATCGGAATTGTAATGATCATGGTGGCGCTTGCCTTTAAGGTGTCAGCCGCTCCGTTTCATTTCTGGACGCCCGATGTGTACGATGGCGCACCAACTGTGTTCACATCATTCATGGCAACCATTGTAAAAGCGGCGGTGTTCATTGGTTTTGTTAACCTGTTTGCAAATGCATTTGGCAATAAAACCGGCAGCTGGCAAATGACCGTTGCTATTATAACTGCTCTTACGTTGTTCATTGGAAATATTACCGCTGTTTATCAGCAAAGCGTGAAGCGTATGCTGGCTTATTCAAGTATTGCACAGGCAGGCTTCATGATGTTTGCTGTATTTGCCATCAACGATATGGCGAAGCAGGGTTTGTTATTGTATGCAGCTGCTTATTGTTTTGCTACTATCGGCATCTTTGCCGTGTTGGTGAAAATGAAAGACTATACGTTCGATGGGTTCAATGGTCTTGCTAAAAAGCAACCATTGGTCGCATTGGTATTAACTGTTTGTTTGCTCTCTTTGGCCGGTATTCCTTTAACAGCCGGTTTCTTCGCTAAATATTTTGTTCTTGCAGCAGCGGTTAAAACTGGCACCTACCTGTGGTTGGTGATCTTTGCAGTTGTAATGGCAGCTGTAAGTGTGTATTATTATTTCCGTGTGATCCAGGCAATGTATTTCAAAGAAGGAGAGGGACAGGAAATGGTGATCACAACTCCTTTTAAAGCGTTATTGGTTACTGTGGCGGCTGTGGTGATCCTGTTAGGTGTTTACCCAAGCTTGCTGCTGAACTGGCTTACATTGTTCTGATCGTCCTTTTAATACAATTTTTTTAGTTGTTGATCTCTGCGGTGGTGGGTGGCAATGCCATTCATGGAAACAACTTGCAATTCCCCACAGCTTTCTTAACTTCACAAATGAATAAAGCAGGAATCAAACGGAAGCTGCTTTGTTTACATCTCAACAATGACATTCTCTGACATCTTATCATTGGCATGGCGCACCATACGTTCTAATAAATTACGTACTGGCATTACTGTCTCTATCATTGCATTCGGTATCATGGCACTTATTGGTATTATTACCGCCATTGAAGCAATGAACCAGAGTTTGTATGAGAACTTCTCTATCCTTGGTGCAAACTCATTCAGCATACGTTTCAAAGAGCGGAATATCCGTTTTGGCGGCGGGCCAAGAAGCGATCTCACCAGAACCAAGAAAGGTGGCAACAAACAACGCAACTCAAATCTCGACAGGTTTATTTCGTTTGAAGAAGCCAGGAGGTTTAAAGATCAGTTTGCATTCCCAGCCACCGTAAGTATTTCAAAATTTGCCAGTGGTAATGCAACAGTACTGTACGAAAACGAGAAAACCAATCCTAATGTAAGAGTTATTGGTGGCGATGAAAATTACTTGCTTAACAGCGGTTATACTTTAGAGTATGGCCGGGATTTTAATAAACTGGATGTAGAAACAGGGAGAAACGTAGTGATCATTGGCAGTGATCTTGTACGCAAACTTTTTAAAGGGAAAGGGTCTTACGCAATTGGTAAACTTATCCGTATTGGATCTAACCGTTACCGCATTATTGGTGTAATGAAAGAACGTGGGGCAAGTTCATTTTTATCTCTCGATAACCTGGCGTTGGTATCCTACAACAATGTGCGTCGTGTTTTTAATAGCGGCGGCAGTTACAATATTACTATAAGGGCAAATGATTTTAAACAGATGGATGCAGCTGTTGGTGAAGCAACAGGTGTATTTCGCCAGGCTCGTAAATTAAACATCAAAGAAGCAGATAATTTTTATATCGATCGAAGTGATAGTATTGTTGAAACGCTGAAGAATACACTTCGTTTTGTAAAGTATGCAGCATACATTATTGGAGCCATCACGTTGCTTGGTGCTGCCATTGGTTTAACCAATATCATGTTGGTGGCAGTGAGCGAACGCACAAGGGAAATAGGCTTGGCTAAATCAATTGGTGCAAAAGGTGCCAGCATCCGCACACAGTTTTTATGGGAAAGTATTCTTATCAGTTTACTCGGTGCTTTCTTTGGAATCGTATTAGGAATTCTTGTTGGGAATCTTGCTGCCATCTTCTTTAAAACAGGATTTATTGTTCCTTGGGGCTGGGCTGCACTAGGTGCCATCATTTGTTTCTTTACGGGATTACTTGCAGGTTTATACCCCGCCAGCAAAGCATCAAAGCTTGATCCGATTACAGCTTTACGTTACGAGTAATTTATTTATCGTATAACAAAATAAAAAGAGCCGCTTCAATTGAAGCGGCTCACTTGTTATAAGAAGTTGATAGATCTTATTTATTTTCCAATACATCAGTGATACGATCACTCAGATCCTGCAAATGCAGTTTCGTCATATTGTCTGTTGTTAAAGGAAGTGCTGCTTTAATATCGTTACGCAGTGTACGTAATGTTCCTTTCAGGATCGAATACGCATCTGTGTTTTTGATATTGAGTGATGGCGACACCTGGAAGGTAATACCAATACTTCCAAGTGAAAGAGGTGCAGCACCGCCAGGCAACAATGTGATGATACGCTCTACAAACATTTTCTGGAGATTGCGGCGATATACATCTGTTGCTTTACGATTATATACTTCGCTGAAGATTGCACGACGCAGATCATCCATTACTTCTGTTGCTTTGTAAGCATTGTTGCCAACGGCAGCTTCTGCTTCAAACAATTTGGTCATGGTTGAAGAACTGATAATGCGGTTCAGGATCGATTCCTGTCTGTTTGCAATAACAACCTGCGGGTTGATGCCTGTACGGCTGAAGATATCATTATTGATCAACCAGGTTGGTGTAGTAAACAGTTGTTGATTCAGGAAGGACATTGCATCTTTCTGTGTTGACTTTGGTGTAAACTCATACACTGCACCATTCTGATCACTCATTTTAGGTGTTTCATAAATTCCACCAATATTTTTCGCAACATGACCCATGTAGCGGCCAAACTGTGTTTGCACCTGGTTATACATTTCATCTAACCCTTCATAACTTTCATTCGGCTGCTTTGTCCAGTTGATGAGGTTAGGAACAATACGTTGAAGGTTTTTAATACCATAAGCACTTGCTTTCATGGCATCATTACCTAAGTCTTCGTTTTGTGAACGTGGATCATCAGGATTTGTTTCAGTACCAAACCAGTTGCGTTTGTTCTTTAAACGCTCAGTGGTGATTTTTTGCAATACAGGTACTTCTGCTTCTGCAGTTTTGTACTCCGGCATCCAGCGATAACCCCACTCAATAGCCCACTTGTCATAATCACCAATACGGGGAAATAATCCTGCACGTGAAATATTATCTTCCGGTTGTGCTACGTAGTTAAAACGTGCATAGTCCATAATAGATGGTGTATGTCCATTTGCTTCAACCCATGCTTTATTACGGAGACTGTCAACAGGAACTGTAGAAGAAGAACCGTAGTTATGACGAAGACCCAATGTATGACCAACTTCATGTGATGATACAAAGCGAATCAATTCGCCCATTAATGCATCATCAAATACCATTGTGCGTGAACCCGGATCAACAGCAGCTGTTTGAATAAAATACCAGTTGCGCAACAGGCTCATTACATTATGATACCAGTTGATGTGGCTCTCCAGAATTTGTCCGCTGCGTGGATCATGTACGTTAGGACCACTTGCATTGGCAACTTCACTTGGTTTGTAAACGATAGCACTGAAACGTGCATCTTCCAAACTCCATGTACTGTCTTCCTGTGGCGTTGGCGCCATCTTACCCATGATTGCATTTTTAAAACCGGCTTTTTCAAAAGCGACTTGCCAATCGTTCACACCCTGAATAAGATAGTTAACCCATTTCTTTGGTGTAGCCGGATCGATGTAATAAATGATCGGGTTTTTTGGTTCAACTAATTCGCCACGCTTGTATTTTTCAATATCCTCATCTTTTGGTTCAAGCTTCCAGCGAACAGCCATTTCAATTTCTTTTACACCTTGTGGATTTGCATCAAAATCAGTGTAGCGACGTGTAAAGAAACCAACACGTGGATCGAAGTAACGGGGTTTAGCAGGCACTTTTGGCAACAACAACATAGAGCTGTTAAGTTCCAATGTAAAGTTGCCGCTTCTGCCCTGTGCTGAAAAAGGATTTGCCTGTGCGCCTGGTGCAGCAGCACCACGGGCATAAGTCTTAACCGTTTTTACTTCAATATTGATTGGGTAAGATTTGATGGTATTGATATATGATTTATCTGCCTGTACAGCACCCAACTGCAAACTTGATTTAGATCCAGTGCTAAAAAATAATACATCATTATCACCTGCAACAAAATCAGTCATATCAATTACAGTAGAACGTGTATTGGTAACAGAGTCTCTGCCAAATGCACTTATACTGAAGGTTTGCATAATGGGTTGAATATTTGAATTCACCACTGCTTTATACATACCATTTTCATCAGTACCACGTTGGTCAAATGATACTCTTCTTAAAAACACCCTGTTGTTTGGCCCTTTTTCAAAACGGATCACATTGTTATTTACAATATCACCTGCATAGCCGGAAAAACCATTGCTTAGACCCGCAGCTGATTTTGAAATGCGTGTTACAACAAGAATTTCTCTGTTCAACAAAGAGTCGGGTAATTCAAAATACCATTTGTCATCTACCATGTGTACTTTAAACAAACCTTCATCGGTCTTGGCCTTGTCTGTTATTACCTCTTTATAAGGTTTGGGCATTGCTGCACGTTGTGCCATTGGTGGCGCACCTGTTGGTAGTTGTGTTGGAGCACCTCCTGAAGCGGGTACGGTGGGACGGTTTTGCGCCAGCCCTGCCGTTAAGCTACCTGCCAGCAGCAGCGATGCTAATGTTACATTTTTCATCATACTTTAATTGGTTTAAAAAATCGGTTGAAATTAAATGGAATGCCCGAAACCACAGATATACAAAATGGGAGTGGAAAATGTTAGGTGTGAACGGACAAATATGATAAACGGCACAATCGTTTGCTGAAATAAACTAAAAAATTAAAATGGCGGGAAGTTGGTAAAAATAAATATTTCCCTAACTTGTGCCACCCGTACAAAGGGAATGGTTTGATTTTTTGAAAAGGAAAATTTCATAGAATTGTACCACTATTTAAGAATAAAAACTTACTTAATTAAAAACCAAAAAATCAATTGTCATGGCTGAAACTAAACCAACGGCAGCAAAGGCTGCAACTTCAGGTCAAGCAAAGCAGAGCAGCAACGTTATCTCTTGGATAGCGCCAATCGTGTGTATCATTGCAGGTTATTTAATCTGGCGTTTCATCTTAGGTAACGCAAGCGGGTTTAAAGAGCCGGATACTTCAGGTGCATGGTTCTGGCCAAAACACCACACTCCAATTGGTGAAATGAACAAGATCTATGAAGGCGGTATCATCGTTCCTTTCCTGATCGGCTTGTTCTTAATGGTAATCGTATTCTCTATTGAGCGTTACCTCACTATCCGCAAAGCAATGGGTGCCGGTAATGCTACCGACTTTATCCGTAAAGTTCAGTATCACCTCGCAAACAAAAATATTGACGCTGCAATTGCAGAGTGCGATAAGCAAAAAGGTTCTGTTGGTAATGTTATGAAAGCGGGTTTGAAAAAATACCGTGAAATGACAAGTGAATCTGTAATGGATCATGAACAGAAAATTCAGGCAATTCAGAAAGAAGTGGAAGAAGCTACAGCTTTGGAATTGCCCATGCTCTCTAAAAACCTCGTATTCTTATCTACTATTACCTCGCTGGGTACATTGATCGCCTTGTTGGGTACGGTATTAGGTATGATCCGCTCATTCAGTGCCTTGGGTGCTGCAGGTGGCGGTGGTGATGCAACTGCGTTGGCGATTGGTATCTCTGAGGCCCTGTATAACACAGCCTTGGGTATCGCTACATCATCTTTTGCATTGATCATGTACAACGTGTTTACAACAAAGATCGATGGTATCACTTATGGTATCGATGAAACAAGCTTTACATTAACTCAAAGTTTTGCAACTCAGTACAAGTAATTGATTGAGTGTTTATGGATTTTTTGAATTATTGAATCTTTCATTACAAAACTGGTAAGTAAATGTCTAAACTCAATAAAATTGCCAAAAAAAGTACCTGGGTGGATATGACAGCCTTTGTGGATCTGTCGTTTCTGATCCTTACTTTCTTCATGTTGGCAACGAAATTTAAGCCGCCTGAGGTGCTTAAAATTCAAAACCCTCACTCAGTGTCATCAATAAACCAACCGGAAAAAGACGTGTTTAAGGTTTCGTTTGATAAAGATGGCAAAGTGTTTATCAGCTTCAGTCCCGATAAAGAAGGGAAGGAAAAAGCGCAGTTGACGGCAGAAGTGTTAAACCGCCAGAAAGGGTTAGGACTCACCCCTGCAGAAATTGCAAACTTTGTAAATTTTTCTGTTGGAGGTATTGGGGTTCCGGTAACACAATTAAAAAGTTTCCTGGCGCTTAACGATGCTCAGTATAAAGAATTTTCTCAACCAGGCATTCCTGTTAAAGACACGTTGAACAATCAGTTAAATGATTATTTAAACGCCTTAATTACAGGTACCGGTGGCCGCAAGCCTGAGAACGTGATGCTGAATGGAGATAATGGAACAGAGTATCCTTATTTTAAAAATGTACTGGCTGCATTTAAAAAGAATGGTATTTTTTCCTTTAAGCTCATCACTGCATTAGAAGGTGTGCCAAGCGGAACGCCTCTTTATAAAAAGCAAAGAGAAGGTAAGTAAACAATATTTTTAACTTTAATAACAAACGCTATGGGAGCAGATGTATCAGCACCGGATAGTGGGGGGCATAAGAAAGGCCCCGGGGTCAAGAAACAAACCCGTAAGGATACCAAGGTGGATATGACGCCGATGGTGGATCTGGGGTTCCTGTTAATTACCTTTTTTATCTTCACTACAACAATGAGCACGCCTAAGGCTTTTAAGCTCAATGTTCCGGACGATAGTGCTAAAGAGGAGGAACAAAATCAGGCGAAAGCGTCAGGTGCGTTTACTGTGTTGTTAGGTAAGGATAATCACATTTATTATTACGAAGGACAATTGGCCGAAGACGGATCCAATTTCAAGTCTTCTAATTTTAAAGATATCAGAGCCGAATTACTCAGGAAAAAAGCAAATACGCCTGAAAAAGATCTGGTAATTATTATTAAGCCAAACGACAATTCTGTTTATAAGAATGTGGTAGATATGCTTGACGAAATGCAGATCACTGACATTAAGCGATATGCAATTGTTGATATTTTTCCAGCTGAAGTTGAATTGATCAACGCTACTGAAGGATCCAGCCCTCCTGCTGCTCCGGCCGGTGGAAACTAGTTTATGGAAAAAAAGCAAACAAGCATCTAATTCTAAACACAACTGTTAATTATGGAAGTAAATAAAATATTAAGTGCCGATTTTCTTGATATCCTTTTCGACGAAAGGAACAAGGAATATGGGGCTTATGAACTCCGCAAAAACTACCAGAAGAGGTTAACTACCGCTTTGTTGATAACAGCTGGCGCAGCGTTGCTGATTTTCCTGATGGTAATTGTTGGTCGTAGCGTGGGTGACAGTCAAAAGAACAAAGTAAAAGTGCAGGACGTTACACTTGCGGAAATCAAACCGGAGGAGCAGCAAAAAATTGAGCCGCCTCCGCCGCCGCCTCCAAAGCAGGAGCCACCAAAAATTGAGATCACCAAGTTTACGCCTCCTAAAATTGTAGAAGACGAAAAATTTGATGAGAAGCAAGAGGTGAAAGAAGTGGAAGAAATTACCAACGTAGGTAAAATTGACCAGGAAGGTATTAAGGATCCCGAAATTGTGAATCCTCCAAAAGTGGAAGAAGAAACAAAAGTAGTGGAAGCTCCAAAAGAAGATCCCAACCAGGTATTTACCAAAGTGGAAGTTGAAGCCCAGTTCCCTGGTGGTGAAGGAAAATGGAACCAATATGTACAACGTGAAGTAGAAAAGAACATTGACGATCTCGTTGATGATGGCCAAGCCGGTACATGTGAAGTTCAGTTCATCGTGGATAAAGAAGGTAACGTAAGTAATGTGGAAGCATTATCAATGAAAGGTTCTAAATTAGCAGAAGTAGCGGTAAACGCTATCAAGCGTGGACCTAAATGGATACCAGCTATTCAAAACGGTCGCCAGGTAAAAGCATGGCGTCGTCAGAAAATTACGTTCCGTCTTCCAGACGAACAACCTTAAGACCTTTTCAAGAAGGAATATACAAGCAAGTTCCCCATCGGATTTCCGATGGGGATTTTTGTTTTCCCTCGTTATACAGTCATGGATTTTAAATTGTGCATTCATATGGATTTTATTGAGCCTTTCATCTCAATTAAAAACATGCTTATGGATGCAATTAATCAAACCAACAAAAGGTCACTCAAAATTGATTTCGCTCCAATGGTTGATCTTGGATTTCTGCTCATCACCTTCTTTATTTTTACCACTAAACTTACAGAAGCAAAAGCGTTTAAGCTCAATATGCCTGATGACGGCCCGGTGGAGATTCACACCAATACACCTGAATCAGCGACCATCACTTTACAACTGAAAGGTGACGGCATTGTTGACTACTACGAAGGGTTTGAGCAAAAGCCTTTGCAGAAAGGTACACTTGCTCTTTACGCACACAATTCTGTCCGAACTCATTTAATTGACAAACGCAACCGCATTCTTCAAAAGATTGGTACGGATTCAAACTATGTTGTTCTTATTGAGCCAACCAAAAAGACCTCCTACAAGGAAATAATTGATGTGCTCGATGAAATGAAAATTCTTGACATCAACAAATACGTTTTGCTCGACGGGAAGCAGTAAAAGTAGTGCAGCATGTCAGCAACCGTTAAATTTGCAGCATGCTCGGAAAATTATCTGGTTGGGACGATACCATTGTTGCACTTGCAACGCCAAATGGAGTAGGTGCTATTGGCGTGATCCGTTTAAGCGGACCAAAGACAATTGAAATCGTTAATCAATTGTTTCCTTCCAAGGATCTTTCAAAACAAACATCGCATACCATTCATGTTGGTTTTTTGAAAGATGGCGATAAAGTGCTGGACGAAGTGGTTGTATCGTTGTTTAAAAATCCTAAGAGTTATACAGGTGAAGATGTGATTGAAATTTCCTGTCATGGTTCTCCGTTTATCCAGGAGCAGGTGATCAATACAATTGTAAAGTATGGTGCACGTTTAGCAAAGCCCGGTGAATTTACACAACGTGCTTTTTTGAAAGGCAAACTTGATCTTACACAAGCAGAAGCAGTGGCTGATCTTATTGCCAGTAATACAGAAGCATCACAAAAAACTGCCTTGCATAACATACGTGGCGGGTTTTCAACTGTATTAAAAGAACTGAGAGAGCAACTGATCACTTTCTCCGCATTGATTGAACTCGAACTTGATTTTTCGCAGGAAGATGTGGAGTTTGCTGATCGTACGAAATTCTATGAGCTCATTCATCGCTCACAAAAAGTAACTACTGATCTGTTGCAGTCGTTTCAATTAGGGAATGTGATCAAGAACGGTGTAAGTGTAGCCATTGTTGGTAAACCCAATGCAGGTAAATCAACATTACTGAATACGCTCTTGAATGAGAATAGGGCAATTGTAAGTGAAATTGCAGGTACAACAAGAGACACCATTGAGGAAGTGATCAACATCAATGGTATTCTTTTTCGTTTGATCGATACAGCAGGTATACGCAAAAGCACCGATGCGATTGAAGTAATTGGTGTAGAAAAAAGCATGGAGAAAATGCAGCAGGCCGATCTTGTGCTTTATCTCTTTGATGTAAACACCGAATCAAAAGCTGATCTGGAAACAGCATTACTGCAAGTGCAGGAACAAAACAAAAGTTACCTGCTTATTGGTAACAAAGTGGATGTACTGGGTGAAGATGCAGCGCAACAAAAATATCCAGGTGACGGCGTTTTTTTTATTGCCGCCAAATCAAACAAACATATTGATGTATTGAAAGAGCGCCTGGTTGATAAAGTAGTGCAGGGAACTATACAAACAGAAAGCACCATTGTTACCAATGCACGGCATTATACAGCGTTGCAGGAAGTGGAAAAATCATTGAACGATATTAAAGCAGGATTAGATAATCAATTGCCCGGCGATCTGCTGGCATTGGATATTCGCAGGTGTCTTCATTTTCTTGGTGAGATAACAGGTGAGATTACCAATGAAGACCGGTTGGATTATATCTTTAGTAAGTTCTGTATCGGCAAATAAAAAAAGCGTCGCCTGGAAAAAGCAACGCCGAAACCAAAACAACTGCATGAGAAGATTAAGGAATGTCGATACTCCTGATCGTACATTCATTGATGATTTTACCAGTACCATATTTATCCCAAAAGACCACTTGTATATTATAGTTCTTTTCCCATTCCATCGGCTTACCGGTGTTAATGGTACATTTTAATCTGGTTGCTGAATCTTTTTTGAAAACATCATTGCCTGCAAACAGATCTTTTTCTTCCAACAGAATTTTTCCATTTTCATCGCTGATGCGCAATGAACAACCTGCTGAAACGTGGCCGTTCTTTTCAATCATTCCTTCAATTTCATCATTCACAAGCACAAAACTTTCACCAAGTGGAATATCTGTATGGCCCAGCACCTCACTATTCATTACCAGGAAAACCGATTTTGGTTGCATGTTGATATACTGTGCAGTTAAACCCGTGTTGAAATCTTTTGTAACACCAGCTGTTTTTTTGGCACTACATGAAACGAATAACATAGAAAGAGCGAAGCAGGATGCCGCCGGTAAAAATTTTACCGGCCAGTTCATCGTGCATGATAAGATCCGAAGGGTGTTTTTCAGCAGCATATGCCCGTTAAGGCATTTGTATTTATTGTTTCTGTCCTGCAAATACATAAGGTGTTTTTCTTTGTTAAATCAACACTGTAAAAGTGTAACAAAGAAAAAAGAAGTAAAAATTTAAGAGATTGAATGGCAGTTTTTGGCAGGTGAAGCGTAGAAAAATAAGATTGAAATGAAAGGCTAAACGGCCAGCATTTCCTGGATGGCTTCTTTTGTGAGAGGTTTGACAAATACTTTTTTCACTATGGAAAAATTTTTCGCTTTTACCTTGTCCTCATGATAAACGGAAGAAGTATAGAGATAAACATTTGTATGAAAGTGATTGCGTTGCTCAAGCTGATCAATTTTTTTCAGAAACTCCCATCCATCCATCAAAGGCATATTAATATCCAGTAAAATAATATCAGGTAATGATTGTTTCTGATTCAACTTGCTGTCAATATAAGTGAGTGCTTCCTGTGGATTTGTAAAAGCATCAATAACGGCATTAGGTAAATGCATCGATATAATTTCCCTGCTCAGGAAATTATTGATGTCATCATCGTCAATCAGTAATATATGTTTCACTAGCTCTGTCATGATTGCAATTGTATTTTAGGAATATAAACTGTAAAAGTTGAACCACTGTTGACTTTACTGCTTAACGTAATTTTTCCGTTAAGTGTTTCAAGCTGTGTTTTAATGATATAAAGTCCCATGCCTTTTCCGTCAATGCCTGTATGAAATCGTTGAAATAATGTAAACACTTTATCGCCATATTGCTCAAGATCAATTCCCAGGCCATTATCTTCAAGTGTAAGCATATAATACTCTCTATCTTCAGATGAAGTAATATGAATAACAGGGCTCACTTCTTTCCTACGATATTTAATTGCATTGGTTATAAGATTTTGAAAAATGCTGCGGATAATTCTTTTTGAAAACCATATTTCGCTAACCGAAAAATTGCAAACGATACTTGCTTCTGTTGTTTTGATCTGTTCGCTGATGGAGGTAAGAACTGTCTGTAACTCCGGCTCTAACTGCACATTGCTCATTTTTTCGGCAGCAACTGATCTGAACGAAAGAATTTCATTAACGTCATTCAACGTTTCGTTTAGTATAGCAATACATTCCTGGATCTTCTCAAAATAAATTTTATTATGACTGCCCAGTTCTTCTTTTTTAAATAAACGTGAAAGACTTAAGAGGTTCGCTACGGGTGAGCGAAGATTGTGGGACGTGATATAAGCAAACTGCTGCAGTTCTTTATTTCTTTTAAGTAAAGTTGACGATAGTTCACTCAACTCAATTTCTTTCGACTTCAGTTCATTCACATTGAGAAAAATACCTGAAAGATGCAAGGCTTTATTGTTATGATCACGTTTAGCTGCTTTACTTACAAAGAGGCACCACTTCCAGTCACCTGATTTTGTTTTGAGACGGATAATAATTCCCGGCTCATCTGACTCTAAAGTGATTTGTGATTGAACATAACTGATCAGCGGTTGCAAATCATCCGGATGAACTTTTGAACGGAGATAATCACGATTGGCTAACAATTCAGTGGGCTCATATCCAAGATTAGTTGCTGCGGAATCACCTAAAACAACAGAATCGTTTTCAATATCCCAATCCCAAATACCAATACCGGCAGCTTGTATGGCGAGCTTCAGCCTTTCTTTATTTAGCTCCAGTTGCTCCTGTGTTTTTGTTCTTGCTTTTACTTCTGTTTCCAATTCACGGGTGCGTTTGCGAACTGCTCTGCGTAAAGAAAGATTGTACACTACAAATACCGCAATAATAAGTGCAGCAGCAATGCCGCTGTATAAAATAATATTCAGCAATCGGTTCGACGCTGTTTTCTCCGGATCATACAGGAAACCATTTAACGTAACTGATTTGTCAATAAGTCCAAGTGATTGATGTACCTCAAGTATATGCTGCCATCTTCCGTCGTTCATATGACCAATCTCAACAAGACCGGGTAATATCAAGTGTTGCATTTGTTCAGCTTCATACAACAATGCTTCTTTTGTAACATTACGTTCTTTAACTCCGGGAAGTGTAAGAATATAGTCAGCCAACTCATCAGGATTTTTCATTGCATATTCCCAACCTTTAAAACTGGCACGCTTAAATTTTTCAACGAGGGTGGGGTTGTTTTTTACAAGCGATGTTGATGTGAATAAAAGATCGCCATAAAAATCAATTCCATAATT
Source organism: Lacibacter sp. (assembly GCF_035299325.1). Lineage (GTDB taxonomy): Bacteria > Bacteroidota > Bacteroidia > Chitinophagales > Chitinophagaceae > Lacibacter. Next base: position 89,654 of record NZ_DATGWT010000007.1, read on the forward strand.
CACCGGTAAGATCGTATGCACATGCATACCTGCTTTTTCTAATTGATAAGGCTCCACAGAAATATAACCGGTCATTGCATCTGACAGTCCGTTGATGAGGTCCATATTGTTCCAGCTATGTGGAATTACTTTTAATGAATCAAGCGGGATACCCTCTTTTAAAAATAATGCCTGCAACTGCACCCACCCCTGGTCTTCAGATGCCATAATACGTTTACCAACAAGGTCGGCCGGAGTATTAATGCCTGATGTGTTGAGCGAAATAACAGTATAAGCAGAGTGTTGAAATACAGGGCCCACAACCATTAACTTATCGCCCTTTGCATGATTTAATATAAGGTCGGAACCAGTTATTGCAAAATCAGCATCACCTTTCAATACTGCTTTAACCGGTGGATGATCTTTATCGGCAGGAGTGATTCTTACGTTTAAACCTTCGGCTTTGTAATAACCTTTGAGTTGTGCAGCATAATAACCGGCAAATTGAAACTGGTGCCACCATTTTAAATGCAGGCGCACAGAATTGGTCTGAGCAGAGACACTTAGAAGAGCAATGCAGGCAGTTGCACACAACAATAGCTGTGTAAGCGGTGATATTGGTTTTTGTCTTGCCAGACTTTTGACGGTTTTTGGGCGCATTCACTGATTCATGACTAAGTTACGGATATAAATTTTATTTAAACTGTATGAGTGTCTGGATTTTTTCAAACTGATGCGACATTAATCCGCTCATAAAAAACAAATCCTGCAAGCGGAGTTTGCTCTGCTTACAGGATTTCACTTTACCTATTCGAAATAACGTAACCTGATGTTATTGCACAATGATCTTTTGATATAGTTCTTTTTGCGAACCAAGTTTTACAATGTAAGTGCCTGCTGCAAGCCCTGTGAGTTGAACGGGTGTTTGTGCCGTAATAGTAAGCTGTTTCATCAACCTTCCATTATTATCAAACACAAGTAATACATCGTTTTCTATTCCTTCTGCACTGATGTTTACGGGACCTGTGGAGGGAATGGGCCATGCTTTCATGGAAATCACTTTTCCGTTGTTTCCGTTTACCAGTCGCACAATTGAATACATAAACTTACCATCAATATCTTCCTGCTTCAAACGATAATAGGTTTTGCCGCTGAAGTCGTTTGCATCAATATGCGAATAGTTAAGTGGTAACGATGAATTACCACTGGGCGCTGCCGATTTTACAAAGTGGAGTTGGGTAAAGTTGATTTCGTTTTCTTTTTTACGCTCCACATAAAAACCTTTGTTGTCGATTTCCTGCACTGTTTTCCAATCGAGTTGCACCTTACTGTTGTTGATACGTTTGGCATTGAACTCGAGGCCAAGAACGGGAAGAGGGCCTTGTGCAAGTGTAATGGGTTGTAATAAACCTTGTGTAATAAAAGTTCCATTGCCGATGGTTGTTGTAAAGCTTTCACCGAGATTAAATTCAAAGTAAATATTGTTAACTGTGCCCGATGAACCGCTGCTGTTTGTTACCAGGGGGGAAAGTATTTGTGCCCTTGACAAAAAGAAACACAAAAGAAGTGTAACAAGAAAAAATAATAGTTTCATAATGGAATCTTATAATTATTTAATGAGGTAACCAATGAAGTTAAAACTTTCTAATATCGGATTCGAGCCGTCTTCGGTTGATGTTTTTGCTTTCAACCAAATTTGGTCGCCGGCAGTTAAGTACATTACTGTGTCAAAATCCATAAAAGCATAGGGAGTTCCTGGCTGCCACGCTCCCGTCATCCGTCTATCAGTTTCTATACCATTGCGTTTAACTACAAGTGATATATCACAGTATTCGATATCGGTACTTATAGAATTAGTTCCCATTTGTATATTGCTCTGAAAACGATACAATCCACTAACAGGCACAGTAAATGTACTGGAAGGTGTTTGGTTATATAGTGTGTAATTATTATTACCATCATAATCTTCTTTTGCAGCGTGTAGTTTATAAAAAGTATTGTGTGGATGATTTTGAAGTCCTCCTTGTGCCACTCCGTTCACAATAAAACCGACAGTGGTTGTTGATGATTCAGGTGTTTGCCATGTTGCATTTCCTTGCGCATCACTGGTAAGAACTTTTCCTGCGCCGGGATTTGTGTTGCCTCCATTGATGCGTAATCCACCTTTAACAGAAAGAGCCAATCCGTTGGCATTATTAATTGCAGAAATCCCGATCTCCCCTGCTGTATTTGTCATTCCAATTATACCAGTACCATTCGGAGCGTAACCAAATACGCCTGTTCCGCTGTTTGAAACAAAATATCCCGATGTGCCAGTGTTTGAACTTCCATAGAACGCTTTGCCTGCTGATGCTGTAGCTTTAATTGTTGATGATGTTGTGGTATTATCACTATTTGTAAGGCTCAACAGGTCGGTAGCAGATGAGCCGGCTTGTGTAAACGGAAGAACAAGTTCTTTCGCCTCTTTGCTGTGCATTGCAAACGGTACACTCATCATTTGTGTAGTTCCGAGATTAGCATATGGCTGTCCGTTAATACTGATTTCTGTTGTAAGAAATTTATTTCCAGCACTCCAGTTGATGCCGGTAATGCTTCCCTGCATATTAGATGCTCCGGCACTACCAATACCCACATTAAATAACCCAAACTGGTTGGTAGTTACATTGCGTGTTTCACTATACTCAATAATACCTTCGGGAGTACCGGTATGAATACTTAAACGTACACTAATCTGTTGACCTGCATAAGCCACTCCGCTTGCATTTCGTGCCACCCCTTGATAATTAATGATCTTTGGCGCCTGTGCCCAAACTATTGCTGTAAATAATAGTAAAAAAATTGAAGTGAGAAACTGTTTCATAAATAGATGTTTTGTTGATGATTTTTTTGATAAGTCAAAAATGAAAAATACTTATGCCTGTTGAAAATTTATCCTTTGTTGATGTGTGAGTTCGTTGTTGAATTGTAGGAAAATGCAGTTGAATAGTTTGAGCAGATTGTAAAGGTTAGCGGCCACACTTTATTTGGCTTTTACCACCTTTGAATAAACAAAACTGACCGTTGACTCACTTCTATTTTCATCTGAACGGCAAGCGATGCATTTTTACAGTCCAAAAGCACAATCTATGAAATTGGTTATTGTTTCTCTTGCAGCGGCCTTGCTGCTGTTGAATTGCAGAAAAAGCAGAATAACACCCGGGGCCGATGCAAGAACTGCACTTATAAAACAACCGGCTACAGTGGTAGCCGAAAACGGAGAAAGCTTCCATTTTCTTTATGATGAACATGGACAGTTACTTGTTCATACTGCTGCTGATGCTGTTCATTACTATAAACCAGGGAATGATCATTTGCTTACCTTATTACTGAAAGAGAGCAACGAAAAGTTCTCTTACAAGCATGCACAACGTGATGCTTATAACAGAATAATGAAACTGGAAAAATTCAAACAGGATATCCCTGAAAGTACAATAGAATTCACTTATAATGTCAGTGGATATTTGAGTAAAAGAAAAGTAATCGATGAAGGTTTAGTTCAGGAGTTTATTTATACCTATGATGCAGGCAACCTGGTGAAGATTGAGGAGTATGTAAATGCTGCTTTAACATCAACAATGTTGCTGGAGTACTACGATAATCGTTTTAATACTGTTGGTATTGATCTCTTGGATTTCAAACAGATCGGGTTTGTAACGGATGCACAGTTTGGCAATCAATCGAAGAATCTGGTAAAAAGCTTAAAAGCAATTAGTACCGATGGGCAAACAGGTTTTTCCTTTCAATATTTCTACAGGACAGATGTAAATGGTTACGTTAAATCAATGGAGATTGAAACCAATAACGAAACCTTAAAAAAATACAATTTCATTTTTCAATAGTTCAGTTCTCTTGGTACGGCAGCCCGGTTTCAACCGGGCTTTTTTATTTGTATTATTCTTCATCCATTCTTACATGCCTCTTACGGATAAACGAATTTCTTCTACATCTTAACTGCATATTTTTCCGGATTGCTTTCATATTTTTTTTAACGGATGTTTTCGAATGCACTTTTACATCCTAATTAAAAAACATCTAAAAACAAAAATTATGAAAAAGATTTTTTTCGCATGTTCAGTTTTGCTTATTATCTCATCTTGTAAGAAGAGTGTAGATTCTCCTGCGCAACAACCAGCCAATCAAAAGATCACAAAGATCGAATACCAGGAGCCGAATTATTCAAGTATGCGCACCATTGCGTACGATGATAAGGGAAGAATTAGTGTGTTTGCATTTAATAACGAAATGGACGAGTTTACATATCCTTCAAGCAATTCTATGTTGGTGAAAAGAAAAGATAAAACAACAGGTGTGTTAAAATCAACCTTTGAGGCAGTGTTGAATAATGCCGGTGCTGTTACTTCTATGAAAATGATACTACCCGATGGTAAGGTTTCAGAAATTCTCACATTTACCTATAGTTCAGAAGGCTATATGACGAAAATGAAAGACGAATATCCGCTTAACGGAAATGTGTACGATCGTGAATATTCATGGTCAAATGGAAATGTTGTTTCGGGAAAGTATTGGTATAAAGGAGCGCATGTTTATAATTATGAGGTGCAATACGATGTTACAAAGCTGAGCAGTGTTCCTGAAACACCCTTTTATCGCTGGCCGTCTTACACTTTATTTGGAAAGACAGTAAGGAATCCGTACACAGAAAACAAATTATTCAACGCCAACGGTACACTCAGCAGTCACTATAAATTTGTACAGCAATACGATGCACTTGGCCGTATCGTGAAAATTACTGAAAATGATCAGATCAATAACGCATCCGGTACATACAGTTACAGTTATTGAAATTGCCAATATTGGATTTGAAAGAATACAGAGATCAAAGCCCGGTTAAGCCGGGCTTTTACGTTTCAACCTGTTTTTCCTACACTTCAACTCCCATTCTGCAGTTTTTCAACTATAAATTTTCATATCAACTCAGGAATAATAAATTTGAGGAAGCGTGAAAATCCTCATTGCCATACTGCTCAATTTGTTTCTGTTGACAGATACATCTGCACAACAGAGCCGGTACTTTTTTAAGAAGCTTACCGTAGCAGATGGCTTAAATGATGGCGGTATAATGGCCGTTGCCCAGGATAACAAAGGTTTCATGTGGTTTTCATCAAGGTCAGGGCTCAACCGATACGATGGCTACTCAGTTAAAAATTATAGCCATATAGCCGGTGATAGCAGCTCAATTCCAACTTCGCTTTCACGCACCATGTCGGCAGATAGTAGCGGTGGCTTTCTTGTAGGGCTTGAAAATGGAATGTTGGAATATAATAGCAGAACCGATCGGTTTACTCCGGTAAAAGCATTACAGAATATATGGGTTACAGAAATTGTTCCTGTTAACAAAACATCTGTTTACCTGGCAACAAGTAAAGGCTTGGTCAGGTACAACCCGGTTACCAAGGCTGCACTGTTTTATACAAACAGCAAGGATAGTATTTTTAAAACCCGGTTCAATGATATTGAACGTAAAAAAGATGTTTTTTTCCTGGCATCGAATAATGGCTTATTTCAGTTTAACATAGTAACTGAACAGCTGAAAAAAATTGAACTGCCTCTTCTTGCAGGCCAAAGAATTGCAGCGATTGCAATCGATAAAAATGAAAATGTATGGGTAGCTTCCTATGGCAAAAATACACTCATAAAATTTTCAGCCGATTTTCGACGTTACGAAACATACAATCAGTATTTCGAATCAGATAATAAGACGATTAAGAACTTCGTTTCAATGCTCACCGATTTGAAAGGAAGATTATGGATCACAACACAAATTGACGGGTTGCTGCTGTACAATGAAAAAAATAACAGTTTTGATCAATTCTTACACGATCCTTTAAAGCGATGGACTCCCAACACTAATCTGCATGGTTCTGTTTTTTGTGATCGGGAAGGAACCATTTGGATCGGGGGAAATAATGGTGTCAATTATTTTAATCCCGATAAAAATCTGTTTCGTATTATTCCAACATTTAATAAAGATGAAGATATCCGTAACCGGCGTGTGGCAAGAATTGCTGTAGAGGATAAAAATGGTAAACTCTGGTTTGGCAGTATTGATGGTATTGTAAGATTTGACCCATTGGCCAATGAATACAAAGAGTGGAATAACAGAGAAAACAAAGCAGCTGCTTTGCATTATAATTCCATACGTGGTTTATTGTGTGATGATGAAAACAATATCTGGATAGCAACAGGAAAGGGGATCAATAAATACCTGCAGAAGGAAAACAGGATGATTTTTTATTCAATGGCCGACTCTATTCCAACCTCTTTTTATTTTTCAGCCGATAAGGATCGTAATGGCAATTTTTGGTTTTCAACAAGGGATTATGACGGATTTTATTATTACAATCTGGTTGAAAAAAAATTTCATAGTATACGTTCATTCAAAGGTCTGCAAGTATTTGCAGGGTTTGGTGGACGTAAATTATTTCACGATAGTAAAGGAAGATATTGGCTTGGCTTTAATGGCGAGGGGTTGGGAATGTTCGATCCTTCAACCGGCAAGCATTATCATTGGAAAACAACTGATAAAGCAACAAACAATATCTCAGGTGATTTTATTGTTGATATAACAGAAGATAAAAAGGGAATTGTATGGATCAGTTCATTTACGGGTTTAACGGCTATTGATCCGGTAATGTTCAAAACCCGTAATTATAATCATACGAACGGACTTATCAATAACAGTGTAAGCGGATTGGCAGTTGATGAGCAGAATCGTTTATGGCTTGGAACCGGTAGTGGTTTAATGATGCTCGACAGCAATCGCTCTTATTTTACAACGTTTGGATTGCAGCACGGATTACCTTCTATCGAATTTCCGGAACATGCTGCATCTGTGTTGCCAAACGGCGACATCATGATGGGTACGCAAAATGGTTTTATCCGTTTTTCACCCAATGAATTTAAAAAAGAAAATAAGCTGCTTATCCCTTTTCTTACAACGCTTACAGTATTGGATCATCAGGATCAACTATTATCGGCAAGTAAAATTAAACTGCATTACGATGAAAATTTTTTCACCATCGGGTTTGCAGCAATTAATTATGACAATGCCGGAGGTACATGGTATGCATATAAGCTTGATGGTGTAGATGAAGACTGGAAGTACACACAAAACCGTTTTGCCAATTACACAAAACTTCCCGGTGGAAACTATACGTTTCGTGTGAAAGCTTCTGTTGATCGTGCAGAGTGGAATGGTCCTGAGCAAACGATTGACATTTATATTGCTACAGTATTCTATAAAGCATGGTGGTTTCGGTTGCTGATCGCCGTGCTGTTTATCTTTCTCGTGTACTTATTCTATCGTTATCGTATTCGTCAGCAGCAGAAGTTGCTGGAGCTGCAAGGCAAGGCTCAGTTGTTGGAAAAGGAAAAAGTGATGGTGATGTATGAAAGCCTTAAACAACAGCTCAATCCCCATTTCCTGTTTAATTCATTAACATCTTTATCAGGATTAATTCAAACCGATCAGAAGATGGCAGGTAATTTCCTTGAGCAGATGTCGAAGATCTATCGCTACATTTTAAAGAACAGGGATAGTGAACTGGTAAGTTTAAAAGAAGAACTCGCATTTGTGCAGGTGTATATCAATCTGCAGAAAACAAGATTTAAAGAAGGCTTGCAGGTAAAGATGAATGTAAGCGAAGATGAATTGCATAAAAAAATTGCACCTGTTACGTTGCAGAACTTAGTAGAGAATGCCATGAAGCATAACATTATTGATCTTGATACGCCATTGGTCATTGAAATAACAAGTGAAGATGGCTACTTGCTGGTAAAGAATAACCTGCAGAAAAAGAACATGGTGGAAACATCCAACAAGCAGGGACTTGCCAGCTTACAATCACTTTATCAATACCTGAGCAGAAGACCGGTGTTGATTGAAGAAACAAAAAATGAATTCATTATCCGTATTCCGTTGATCTGATCACATTTTAAAACAACTATATGAAAGCAGTTATTATTGAAGATGAAGACATCATTGCACGTGTATTGCAAGGCAAGATCAAAAATGTTGATCCTTCCATTGATGTAGTTGAAATCATCCCCAGTTTGAAAGTGGCAAAGAAATGGTTTCTCAATAATGCCGAGCCTGATATCTTATTTATGGATATTCAATTGAGCGATGGTGTAAGTTTCGAACTGCTTGAGCATTTTAAACTCAATTGCCCCATTGTATTCACCACAGCATATGATGAGTATGCCATTCGTGCTTTTAAAGTGAACGGAGTTGATTATTTATTGAAACCGGTTGATGAAGAGGAGTTAACAAGAGCGATTAATAAATGCAAAGCTATTATTGAACGAAAGAATCCGGTTGCTACTGATTTCACTGAGTTAATGAAAGCATTGGCCAATCCGCAACAGTCGATGAATAAGTACAAGGAAAGATTCCTGGTAAACATCCGCAACCAGTGGATGCCCATTGCTACAAGTGATATTGCCTGCTTTGCCAAAGAAGCGCTTAACTATGTGTACCTGTTTAATGGCGATCGCTATATGCTTGATTTTTCTACACTGGATGATGTTGAGGAGGTGCTTAACCCAGATCAGTTTTACAGGGCCAATCGCCAATACATCATTAACATCGATGCTATTCAAACAGTGAAGCCAATGGAGAATTCAAAGCTCACTATCCGCCTGAAAGAACCCAATCATAAATTTGAAATTGATATGAGTCGGGAAAAAGCACCGGTATTTAAAAAATGGGTTGATAAATAATTTGTTTTTCAATAACTCAACACTTCAGTTTAATTTCGATACGCTTCAGCTGGATAAATTTTTAATCACCCAAGTTCTGATTGAATATTTGTAAGCAAAACAAAGGATATGTTGCTACAATGGTTCAATCGTTTACTTCAGAAAAACAACAGGCGCTTGATATACGAGCAACTGCAATGGCAGCGCTTTCTGTTGAGAACCGGTGTTCCTGCAACTGCACATATTCTTGATATGGTGGAAGAGAATAATCAATTGCTTGGTTATGTGCAACTACGTATGTGGGTGATGTTAAAAATAAAAGGCGTGGTTACATACAGGCATACACAAACGCTTTTGAGTAAAGAACAGAAACCTGTTGTTGGAGACATGGTTCACATCAGGTATTGCCCCGATGATCTTTCAAGAATATTAATTGTTTAATGATCACTTTAAAATAAAAAAAATGACAGCTAACGAAATTCACCTCGTAAAGTATTCATGGTCGGTTGTGGAGCGTATTGATCCTGTTGTGGCAGGTGGTATATTTTACAAGCGTCTGTTTGAAACTGCGCCTTATCTCAAACCCATGTTCAGCGAATCTATTCCGGTGCAATCAAAAAAACTGATGGCCATGATCGGGTATGTGATCAACAGGCTTGATAAGCTCGATACGATTCTGGAAGACATCAAGCAATTGGCGAGGCGACATGTAAAATATGGTGTACAGGAAGAGCATTACGAACTGGTGGGCGCAGCATTGATATGGACATTGGAACAGGCACTTGCAGCTCTCTGGACAAATGAAGTTAAACAGGCATGGGCTAACTGTTATGGGCTGCTTTCTTCTGCAATGCTTCAGGCTACTGCTGAAGCACCTCAACGTGCATAGTTGGTTCTCTTGGATATAAGGTTTAATAATGCCCCTGATACAAATCGGGGGCTTTTACACTTTAATCAGTTTTTGCTACACTTCGCTCAATTATATTTTGCCCGGTTTTTGCTTTCCTGCAATTTTACCGTTGAAGAAAATGAACAGCGATGACAAAGGAAGAAATCATATTAATCAAACGTACGTGGAAGCTTTTCAGGGAAATTAATCCCGCTGTAGTTGGTGACACATTCTACTCTAAACTTTTTCTTGATAACCCCTCGGTACGTAAGATGTTTCCCAAGGAAATGAACCAACAGTATCAAAAGCTGATTGATATGCTGAGTATTGTTGTGGGACGACTCGATAACCTGGATGAGTTATCAAGCGATATTGCAGCCATGGCCCAGCGTCATGTAGCTTACGGCGTAAAACCGGCACAGTATAAAAAAGTAGGGGAAGCGCTTTTATGGACATTGGAACAAGGGCTTGGAAAAGACTTTACACCTGAAGTAAAAGAAGCATGGACAAAATGTTATACCACACTTGCTGATACCATGATTAAAGCCTCCGCAAACTGATCTGTTGAATAGACTCAAATTGCCGGTAAATTGGAAAGATGATTCGGCCGGTAATTACCTCCTTTTTTATATTTTTTCCTGTAACGTAGAATACATACTACAAGTATTAGGGTTGGCAGACTATATATCCCCTAAGTGTTTCTGTGGATATTTGTAGGAGCATTATGATGGGTATGGAAGCACATTCTGTTTTTAAATAATTTAACCTGGATATCAGGTTAAATTTATTCCGGAGTAATGAGAACTCAAAATCCACATTTATTCAGGTCGTTCCTATGGTAAAACTGATGCCGGTTTATTTACTCTACATTATTTTATCAAGCCGCTGCAATTGGTTACACTCATAACTACCAAGTAGCCTCAGGATACCTTTTTAGTCGTTGGATTTTGAAGCTTTCGCTATGATGTTTCAGGCAAGTCTGAATCAGAAACACGGTTATTTTAGTCGTATAGCATTGCGTTAAAATGAAACTATCAGTTGAAAATTTAAATGAACGTAACAGTAACTGAAACTCATAAATGGAAAAAAAGCTAAGTAACGACTATATACTTGCTGCGGCATTTAATAAAGCTTCTGTAGGACTTGCTGTGATCAATGAGCAAGGCTTTTTTGTTGAAGTAAACGAAATGTTTTGCAGCATGCTGGGCTATTCTCAGGTTGAGCTTGAGCAAAAGCCATTTTCCATTATTTTCCCAAGCGAGATTAAGCAAGAGATATCAGCATTTCAACATTCATTTTTTGAAAGTGGGCAGATCTGTTATAAAAAAGAATGGCAGGTAAAAACAAAAAACGGAACGCTCATTGATCTGTTATTTACTGGCGATCTGTTTGTGAATGAAAACGGCGAGCGTTTCCTTATACAAACAGCAAGGGATGTATCGGCTGAAAAGTATAATAAACAGGGAATAGAACTCTCACAACTGCAATACCAGTCTATCATCGATAATTCCCTGCTCGCTTTTTTTCTTACAAAACCAGATGGTTCAATACTCGAAGCGAATAAAGCTGCGGAAAAGATATTTGGTTATTCAGTTGAGGAGTTGTGCAGGCTGGGTCGTAAAGTGATTATTGATGATACTGATCCCCGTCTTGCAGAAAAATTGAAGGAGCGCCAGGAGAAAGGTTTTTCTGTTGGTGAAATAACGGGTATACGCAAAAACGGAGAACGATTTCCCCTGGAGTTTTCTTCTTTTGTCTTCAGCGAACGTAACGGTGAGTTGCGTACAAGTACCATGCTCTATGATATTTCTGAGCGAAAGAGGCAGCAAAGGGAGCTTCAAAAATCGCAGGAAGAAATGGCATCGATCCTGAATAATACAGAAGAGATGTTCATGATCATTGATAATGAATACAGGATTATTAATTATAACAAGGCCACAAAGGAAAGAGCGAATTCGATATTAGGAAAAGACTTAAACATCGGCGATAGCCTGCTTTCGCTTGCGGCGCCTGAACGCTATGCGTTTATAATCCCCGTGTACAACAAAGTATTGAATGGCGAAACAATTCGTTACAAACATACAGTTGACAGAGGAAGAGGAACGGAAATATACCAACTCACCTATTCACCTGTATTTGATGGGGATGGAGTTTGTAATCGTTTTATGGTAACTGTAAGAGATATTACAGTTGAAGAAAATGCATTAAGTGAAATTATCCGTAATCAACAATTACTGCAACAGGCAGAATCAATTGCACATGTAGGTAGCTGGGAGTTGGATCTTGTTACGAATAAGTTGTATTGGTCTGATGAGGTATTCCACATGTGTGGCTATGAGCCGAAAGCATTTGAAGTGACATTTGAAAGAGGGTTAGGTGTAATACATCCTGACGATCAGGCATCTTCAATTGAAGAAATGCAACGGGCAATTGCTGATAAAAGCAATTATACAGCAGAAAAAAGATTTGTAAGACCCGATGGAAGCATCCGGTTTATTGAATCAAAAGCGAAAGTTATACTTGACAAAGAAGCTAATGTTACTCGTTTGGTTGGTGTGTTTCATGATATAACAGAACAGAAGCTGATGCAACGTGAGCTTACCATGAGCCAGCAGGAATATAAATCGTTGTTCGATCAAAATCCGGATGCGGTGCTTTCATTTGACCTGTTAGGTAAATTCATAAGCGTTAATGATGCTGCAACAGTACTGGCAGAAACATCAAGAGAGAAATTATTAAATGAAACATTCGACAGTTTAATTGATGTTGCAGAGATTGACACAGTTCGTGAATATTTTAGAGAAGTAAAAAAAGGGAACCCGCAACGCTTTCAAACTGTAATAGTAACTGCAACAGGTAAGCGAAAAACACTTGCTGCCAGTCTTATGCCTATTGTAATTGAAGGAGAAATTACCGGTGTGTTTGGTATATTAAAGGACATAACCGATTCAAAAAATGCAGCACTCGCACTAAAAGTAAACGAAGAGCAACTGAATCTTATTTATAATTCAACCGCAGGTATTATTTTTCTGCTTGGTGTTGAGAACAATGGCGAAGCCTTCCGTTTTATATCAATGAACAATGCTGGACTTAGTACAATTGGGTTAAACCAGCAAGACTTGTTTAATAAACCTGTGCATGAAGTAATTCCAGAACCGTCACTTTCATTAGTATTGAGTAAATATAAAGAAGCGGTACAATCGGGAAAGCAGGTGGTTTGGCTTGAAGAAACAGCTTACCCAACCGGTACTAAAACAGGTATTGTAACTGTTACGCCCATATACGATAGCCAGGGAATTTGCATACGTCTTGTGGGATCGGTAAATGATATTACTGATCTGAAAGAAATTGAAAAATCTCTTGCCATCAGCCGCCAGGAATATAAATCTCTCTTTGATCAAAACCCGGATGCCGTTTATTCGCTTGATCTGCAAGGCAACTTTACCAGTTTCAATCCTGGTCTGGAAAAATTATTGGAGTGCAAACGTGAGGATATTATTCATGCTGCCACATTTGTTCCGTTCTGTCATCCCGATGATCTGGAAAAAACAATGGGTCATTTTTTAAAAGTGCAGCAAGGTGAGGCTCAAACCTATGAAGTAAGGGCAATTACATTTAAAGGACATCAAAAACATCTCTTTATTACCAACATGCCAATAGTTGTTGATGGCGAAATAACAGGTGTATATGGTATTGCCAAGGATGTTACCAGTGAGCAGCTGGCATTGGCTCAACTCGAACTTAGTAATGAACGTTATGAATATGCAACTAAGGCCACCAATGATGTGATTTGGGACTGGGATCTTAAAACTGACAAAGTGGTAAGAGCCGGCAGTGGATTTTACATCATGTTTGGCTATAATGAAAAAGAAGCTAACAGTGATGATTCGTTCTGGATGAAAAAAGTTCATCCGGATGATCTGGAACAGGTTTTACAAAAACGAAAATTGGTATTTAGTGACCCGAAGCAGGATTTCTGGGAAGATGAATATCGGTTTCTTAAAAGCAATGGTGAGTTTGCGTTTATCTACGACAGAGGATATATTTTCAGAGACAGGGATGGTAAACCTGTTCGTATGATTGGTGCCACAAAAGATATCACCGAACAAAAGCTATCAGAACTGCAGTTAAAAGAATTGTATGGTAAGCTTGAAGAAAGGGCTTCGCAATTACAACTTTCAAACACAGAACTTGAACGGTTCGCATACATTGCTTCGCATGACCTGCAGGAGCCATTAAGAATGGTAAGCAGTTTTCTACAACTGTTAGAAAAGAAATACCAGGATTCAATTGATGAAAAAGGCCGTGAGTATATCCGTTTTGCAGTTGATGGTTCATTGCGTATGAAACGTCTTATTAACGATCTGCTCGATTATTCACGTGTTACCACACGCAAACAACAGCTGGAGCCGGTAAATATGGAGCTTGTGATCGGTGATGTATTACAAAATCTCAGTTTACAGGTTGCAGAAAAAAATGCAGTAATAAAAACAGATGTGTTACCACTCTTGCCTGCGGCAGATAAAACACAAATGGTGCAGTTGTTACAAAACCTTGTTGCCAATGCTTTAAAGTATTCAGGCGCTAAACAACCTGAAATCGAAATAAAAGCAAAAGAGCAGAACGATGAGTGGTTATTTTCAGTGAAAGACAATGGTATTGGCTTTGATGAAAAATTTGCCGACAAAATCTTTGTGATCTTCCAGCGGTTGCATAACAAGACAGAGTATTCAGGAACAGGTATAGGCCTGGCTATTTGCAAAAAGATCATTGACAGGCATGGAGGAAAAATTTATGCTGAGTCGGTGCCTGGTGAGGGAAGTACTTTTTGGTTTACAATTAAGAAACAACTGGTGCCTGAACAATAAAACGAACCTATGAAAGAAGTAGAAGTGCTGTTGGTGGAAGATAACCAGGGGGATGTTCTCCTCACAAGGGAGGCGTTTATAAACTGGAAGATCAGGAATAATATTGTTACGCTTATTGATGGGGAAGAGGCTATACGCTACCTTAACCGTCAACAACCCTATAGCGAAGTTGTTATGCCCGACCTTGTGATACTGGATATCAATCTTCCTAAAATTGATGGGAAGGAAGTGTTGAAGTTTATCAAATCATCTGACGAATTAAAACACCTGCCGGTTGTTATTTTCACATCTTCCTGTTACGAAGGTGATCTGCAGGAAATTGCAGAGTCAAATGCCGATCATTATTTACAGAAACCGGTAGAACTCAGCAGTTACTTTGATGCGATACGAAATATTCAGAATTTTTGGTTGAACAGTTTAAAATCAGGTACCAATGAAATATAACGGTTTGCATGTGCTTGTGGTGGATGATAATCCTGGTGATCAATTTCTTATTTCCGAGTTATTGGCTGAAACATATTTGCAGATATCTGCAACTGAAAAGGCAGTTTCTGTTAAAGATGCAATTACAATATTGAAGCAGAAGCCGGTTGATATTGTTTTACTTGACCTTTCCTTACCAGATTCACAAGGCATAGATACTTTTTTGCAGGTAAACAAATATGCTAAAAACATACCAGTTGTTATTTTATCAGGACTTAATGATCTTAATACTGCTACAGATGCCATTTCATTGGGAGCACAGGATTTTTTAATGAAAGGAGAGTTTAACGAAAAGCTTCTTGAGAAAACGATCCTCTACAGTATTGAACGTAAAAAAACATTACTGGAGTTAAGATTCAGCAATGAACGTTACGAATTTGTGAGTAAGGCCACCAATGACATGGTATGGGATTGGGATATTTTGAATAACAAAGTATATCGTAATGAAGAACAGTTTGTGAAAATACTGAAACTGCCGGCAGAATTGAGAAACGAAGACAACGTATTCTGGAATTCACGTATTCATCCCGAAGAGGGCGATCTGAAAGAGAAAATTCTTGGCAGACTTGAAAAAGATAAATCTGCTACTCATTTTGAAGAAGAGTATCGTTTTCTGCGGGGCGATGGTGAATATATTTATGTGGTTGATAAAGGGTATGCTGTACGAAATGAACAGGGTGAAGTAATAAGGGTAATTGGTTCACTACAGGACATTACTGAAAGTAAGAAGGCAGAGGCACAGCTAAGAGAGTCAGAAGAGAAATACAGGTTGTTCTTCAACAGTATTCCTGCCAGTATATTTATCTGGTGCCTTGATGATTTTAGTATTCTTGAAGTAAATGAAACCGCTTCTGAAAATTATGGTTACTCACGTAACGAGTTTTTAAACATGAGTATGCAGGATGTTAGAAAACCTGAGGACCGTAAGAACTTTGCAAGGTTTGCAAACGAAGCCAAAAATGAGTCTTTTACTTCTACAAGCAGGTTATGGAAGCATATTAATAAGGATGGTGAAGAAATGTATATGCAGATCGTTTCAAACAAAATTGAGTATAATAATCGCTCTGCTATTATGGCTATTGCCTCAAACGTAACAGAGAAAATAAAACTGGAACGCAAGCTTGAAGAAGAAAGGCAAAGAATGGAGCAGGAAATTACAAGGGCCGTTATCATTGCACAGGAAAAAGAAAGAGAAGAAATAGGTCGTGAACTGCATGATAATGTGAACCAGATATTAGCAAGTTCAAGACTATACCTTGGCCTGGTAAAAGATAAAGGTTCAGAGTATAGATCATTTATCGAGGAATCGGATGTACTTATCCATAGTGCCATACAGGAAATCAGGCATCTTTCTCATGCGTTAATACCACCTGCCATGCAGGACGCAGATCTTGAAAAATCCATCAACTCACTCATCAATATTGTGCAGGAAGGGAGTGGAATTATTGTATCGAAAGAAGTTTGTGTTATTGATAAGAGTGTAATGTCGGAGCAATTGAAATTAACCATCTATCGCATATTACAGGAGCAGGTAAATAATATTTTAAAATACGCCAAAGCATCAACCATGGAAATTCAGTTGCTGCAGTGTAATAATAAAATTTTGTTGCGGGTAAAGGATAACGGAATTGGTTTTGATCCTGAGCAAAAAACGGAAGGAGTTGGTTTAATGAATATTCGCACAAGGGCAGCGTTGCAAAAGGGCGAAGTAAAAATGATTACCTCTCCCGGCAAAGGATGCGAGCTGTTTGTTGAGTTTAACTTATCGTGCCAATAAAAAAACCCGGCTGCTGATGAGAGCAAAAGCCGGGCTTGTTCGTTTCCTTGCAACAGGAATCTTTGTTTTCAGGGGTAAGGACCATCAATCATCATTCTTAATCATCATCAAAACTTTCGAAACTCCATAGGTTTGGATCCGTTGTAGTGTCAGAGGCGTCAGGAAAATAAATTTTCCTTTGGCCACGATTTATTGTTCAGGTTTTTCAATAATCTTTTAATTGCTTTGATCGTACAAAGAGACGGTTTTTGCCTGCCACCTGCAATAGAATGCAACCCCATCTTAGGGTAATAAATCATGCAGTCGTGTTGTAGAGTAATGACTACATAGCTAATTTTTTCTTCAAGTGTTTAACCTGTTTGCTGAATTGCTTTAACAGGCATTAGTGAAAACCATTAGCTATTTCCGTGAAATAGCAGATGATGTTGTTTTTTTTACTTCAAAAAAGCCATTACGGATAGAAAATTACTATTTTGTACAAAGAAGAGCGAGGTAATAACGATCGATATAAATAAAACCCCGTTATCTCTTCATAATAAACCATCCTCCTATGAACATAAGCTAAAGCTCTTAATGTGGTGTTCACGCTGTTTTCCTGGATGGGTTTAATAAACATACATGTTGCAGTGAGAGCTTTAATTAATTAAACAATAAACACCCGCCAATTTAATGCTAAACCAGAAATGCCTGGAGTTGCCATGAATGTTGAAGTTATGCAGATGGTACAATCCATATTAGTGATCGAGGATAACGAGGGCGATTTCTTTTTACTAAAAGAAGTGCTTGAGTCGGGTGATTTAAAAGTAGGCGAGATCATCAACGTTTCTAACTTCGAACAGTTGCGTGAGAAAGCAGCCTCATTATCACCCTCACTTATTTTTCTTGATCTTGTTATGCCCGATAGTTACGGCTTGCCTGCACTGGCTGAGATCAAAGAACTTTTTCCTGCATCTCCTGTTATCATTATCAGCGGCCTGAGCGATCTGCAACTTGCGTTGGACGCATTGCAAAAAGGTGCTCAGGATTACCTGGTAAAGGGTGAGTTTGATGATACTATGCTTAACCGCAGTATTCAATACAGTATTGAGCGAAAGAAAAATGAACTTGCTGTTATTGAAAGTGAAAACCGTTTACGCACTATTCTTAATACCGATCCCGAATGTATTAAACTCATGGGCCGTAATTGCGAGTTGTATGAAATTAATAAGGCCGGAATGGAAATGATTGAGATCGATGACTTTGAAACTGTGAAAGGCAAATCAATACTTGCTGTTGTGGAGACTTCATACCAGGCACAGGCTGCAAAAATGGTGGCAGATGCATTTGAAGGTAAATCCGGCTTAATGGAGTTTGAAATGATCACACTAAAAGGAAGAAGACGTTGGTGCGAGATCAATATTGTTCCATACCTGAATGCAGAAGGAAAGATCATTCATGCATTAGGTGTAACACGTGATGTAACTGTAAGGAAAAAGAAGGAAGAAGAATTACGCAGCAGTGAAGATATCCGCAAGCTTATAATGGACTCGGCACTTGATGCTATTATTTGTGTAGACAGGAATGAGGTGATCTTTACCTGGAATCCCCAGGCTGAGGAAATTTTTGGCTGGAAAGAGCAGGAAGCAATCGGCAAAAAACTTTCATCACTGGTCATTCACAAACGTTATCATTCCAAACATCATAATGGTTTTGCTAATTACCAGGCAACCGGCAAAAGCCCGGTACTAAATAAAATAATGATCTTGCCGGCAGTGCGTTCAAATGGCGATGAGTTTATTGCTGAACTTGTGATCAGGGAAATTAAGAATGGTGATGATTATTTTTTGTGTACGTATGTGAGAGATGTTACAGAACGCATTCAGGCAGAAAAAGAATTAAAGCAATCGAACAGTAGGTTTCAACGCATCACGAGTACAACCAACGATGCTGTTTGGGAATGGAACCTTGAAAACAATACGCTTTGGTGCAATGAGATGCATCAGCAATTATACGGGTTAACAATGGAAGATCCTGTACCCGTAAAAGCAGAATGGGTTTCACGTATACATCCCGAAGACCGCTTCCGGATACTTAAGATGCAGGATGATGCATTGGCATCTGATACCAACGTGTTTATATCTGAATATCGTTTTCGTGCAGGGAAGGGAATTGGTTACAGATACATTTTTGATCGCTGTTATATTAACCGAAATACAGAAGGTGAACCCATACTTATGACAGGCAGTATGATGGATATTACCGAGCGTAAGCTTGCAGAGGAAAAAATCATTCATTCAAATGAGCGCTTTGAACTTATTGCTAAAACAACAAACGATGCTGTATGGGAAACCGATCTTGAAACCGGTGTATCATGGGGAAATGAAATGCACCAGATGATGTATGGCCTCACACTGGAAAATGAAATTCCAAATTTTGAAGATTGGGAAATGCATTTGCATCCCGATGACAGGGATTGGGTGGTGAAAAGTTTACATGAAGCGCTGGCATCAACAGATAATACATGGATCACCGAATACAGGTTCCTGAAATCTTCAGGCGAAATAGTTACTATTTATGACCGTACCTATATTGTTCGGAATAAGGAAGGTAAACCCGTGCGCATGATGGGTAGCATGATGGATATTACGGAGCGTAAAAAAGTTGAAGATGCGTTGTTGCAAAGTGAAGAGAAATATCGTACGCTGGTTGAGCAGGCAACTGATGGAATATTTATTGCTGACCATACCGGCAAATTTGTAATCGTTAATTCAGCTGCTGTTAAATTATCAAAATACACTGAGGAGGAATTAGCTAATCTCACTATCTATGATCTTGCTGATCCTGAAGAGATCAAAACAAACCCGTTCAGGTTCGAAGAAATGAAAAGCGAACAGGGTGCAAGAAGTGAACGTAAACTAAAACGTAAAGATGGTTCAATCCTGGATATTGAAATCAATGCAAAATTTTTGTCTGATGGCAGATTCCTTGCATTCATTCGGGATATCACTGAACGTAAGAAAGCAGAAGATGAATTGAACAGTTCATACAAAGCTATCAGAAAACTAACATCACACCTGCAAAATGCAAGGGAAGAAGAACGTACGCATATCGCCCGTGAAATACATGACGAGTTGGGGCAACAGTTGACCGTTTTAAAAATGGATGTATCATGGTTGAATAAAAAAATAAAGCAGCTCGAAAATCAACAGTTGAATGAGAAGGCGACAGAGATTGTACAGATGCTGAACGATACAGTAAATACAGTGCGTCGTATTTCATCTGACCTGCGGCCCGTTTTACTTGATGATCTGGGTTTGGCTGCTGCAATCGAATGGCATCTCATGGAGTTTGGGAAACGTTCAGGTATAAAAACTGAATTCTTTACACTTGAGTCAGCTATTGAAATTCCCCGTGCAATTGCTACGGGTCTTTTCAGAATTTACCAGGAAAGCATTACCAATATAGCCCGGCACTCAGAAGCAACAGAAGTGATGGTTGAGTTGTTTGTGGAAGATAAAGTAGTTACAATGGCGATTTCTGATAACGGGAAAGGATTTGATGTAACCAGTATTGGCCGAAAGAAAACATTAGGTGTATTAGGTATGCAGGAGCGTACGGTTATGATGGGAGGTACGTTCAGAATTAAACGCAACCCTGCGAAGGGGATGAAAGTAGAAGTACATGTGCCTGTTTTGCAGGATGAAGTACTTGATTTTTGATAAAACCTGTTTGAATAATACGAGGGGAGATGGTTAAACGAAAACAGAAAGGTAAATGAGTCGATTTGCACCCGATCTTGACTTGCAGCAAAGGCTGGTCAAAAGATCAATGATCATGTTAACGGTAATATTTGTCATCAGCCTGCTTTCATTTGCCGGCTGGATGTTTTCCGTTGAGTGGCTCAAACATCCGATTAGTGGATTGGTAGCCATGAACCCACTAACATCTCTATGTTTTATAGCATTGGTAACAGCTCTTCGGTTTAAGTTAAAACATAAAGATCAAAAACATAAACTGCAATTAGCCGATGCTGTCACTGTATTCGTTTTCCTGATTACTTTTTCAAAGCTTGTGGCAATTTTTGCCGGATGGGATTACTCGCTCGATCAGTTGTTGTTTGTAAACGAAACAAGTAACGATACCGTTGATGGATTTGTAAACACCATGGCACCAAACACTGCTTTGGGCTTCAGTTTATTGGCTGCCGGTATTTTACTTGTTAATAAGCCCGGGCATGTGTTCCAGGTTGCAGCGCAAGCCGCAACTGTTCTTACTTTAATGGTTGCACTCTTTTCCATACTTGGTTACATATTCGGTGCAAAAGAGTTTTACGAAGTGCAGAATTTTATACCCATGGCACTTAATTCAGGTATTTGTTTTTTTCTGCTTTCAATTGCAACATTATTCGCATATCCGGGTACGGGAATTATGCAGCAGTTAACAAGTAAATACAGCGGCAGTTATATTGCATGGAAATTGTTTGTACCGGCAATTATTCTGCCTGTGATGATCGGGTTGTTTCGTTTATGGGGGCAACGTTCAGGGTTGTACAATCTGGAATTCGGTTCTGCATTGTTTGTTACAAGCATGATTCTTTTTTTTCTCTCTCTTATTTGGGTGAATACGCTGTTGCTGAACCGGCGTGAACAAAGCCAGGAAGAAATTATTGCTGAGAAAAATTACCTGGCTGCTCTTGTGGAACAAACAAGCGATGCTATTTTGTCAACTGATTCCTACCTCAACATTATGAGCTGGAATAAAGGAGCAGAAGAGATATATGGTTATAAAAAAGAAGAGGTGATGGGTAAACCTTTAGGATCATTCCTGAAAAGTACATTCGACCCCGAAACTTCTGAAAAACTTTTAGCTGATCTTAATACCAGGGGTTACTATAATGCCGAGTATGTTTTTTTCAACAAACAGCAACAGCCAATTAGCGTTCAGGCATCTGTTACTGTACTAAAAAATCAGCAACAGGAAATTACAGGCTATGTTGCTGTACACCGGGATATTTCAGAACGTAAGCAGCTGGAAAAACAACTCAAGGAATTTAACAGTCAACTGGAGATACAGGTAAAAGAAAAAACAGCTGAGTTGCGGGATGTTTTTGAACGTATATCAGATGCGTTCATTGGGATTGACAATTATTACAATGTTGTATATGTAAACAAAAGGGCTGAATTATTATTTAATATCAGTTCTGCTAAGCTAACGAATACTTCTGTGTACAATCTTTTTTCAACCTCTGAAGGAGAAGTTGAAAGAGCAATCAAAGAAACGTTTATTTCAAGAGAGTATGTTTATCTTGAAACATGGCTGGCACAGTTTCAAAAATGGTTTGAGTTGAACATCTACCCATCAAACTCAGGTCTCTCGATTTATATCAGGGATATCACAATCAGGAAAAAGGCATTGCTGGAGTTAAATGCAAGTGAAGAAAAGTATCGCCTCTTTTTCGAAAACAGTATGGATGGTATTTTACTTACGGACGGGAAGGGACAAATCTTTTCAGCCAATAAAGCAGCTACTGAAATTTTCGGAATGACAGAAGAAGAAATATGCAGCGGAGGCAGAACCGCCATACTGGATGAAACTGACCCGAACTGGCCCAGGTTCTTTGATGCCCGGAATCGTTACGGTAAGGCACAAGGTGAGTTGCGTCATTTCAGGAAAGATGGCTCAACATTTTTAGCCGAGATCACATCCGTGAAATTCAAAAATGCTTCCGGCGAAGAACAAACAAACACGATCATTCGTGATATTACTGAACGGAAGCGTGCAGAAGAAGATCTGAATGAATCATATCAACAGATACGAAGATTAACAGCTTATCTGCAAAAAGTGCGTGAAGATGAACGGGCACATATTGCCCGTGAAATTCATGATGAATTGGGACAGCAGCTCACAGTCATGAAAATGGATATATCGTGGATGAAGAAAAAAATTAAAAATGGTGATATTGATGCTGTGCCAACAAAAATGGATGAACTTCAGGAAATATTAGATGGAACCGTTTCTTCTGTTCGTCGAATTGCAACAGATTTGCGGCCAAGTTTGCTTGATGATATAGGGCTTATTGCAGCAATCGAATGGGAGGTTGATATGTTTACAAAGCGAACGGGAATAAAAGTGAATCTGTCGAAACCTGATTCACCAATTGTTCTACCAAATGAATATGTAACCGGTTTGTTCCGTATTTTACAGGAGTCGCTCACCAATATCATTCGTCATGCTTCTGCAACTCAGGTAGATATACATTTGAAAAATCAGAACAATGAATTTATTTTGTACATTGAGGATAATGGCAACGGTTTCGACATGAAAACGGTTACCGGGAAAAAAACGCTCGGTTTGCTGGGGATGAAAGAACGGTCTGCTATGATGCAGGGCGTTTTTACCATCAACAGTCAGCCTCTTAAAGGAACAAAATTGGAAGTCCGGGTGCCATTAAGTTAATTGCAACCTAAATACCCCGAAACGGCGTTATGAAAAAAATTTTAATTGCAGACGATCATGCTATAGTAAGAAGAGGACTCAGACTTTTGCTGCTGGAAGAATATCCTTCGGCTGAAATTGGAGAGGCAGGCGATGCAGAAACGCTTGTGAATAAAATTATTCAGCAGGAATGGGACGTAGTGATATGCGACATCAGTATGCCTGGTCGCAGCGGGCTTGATGCGCTCTCGCAGATCAAACAGATCGCCCCCAAACTACCGGTGCTCATCATGAGTATGTATCCCGAAGATCAGTATGCCTTGCGTGTATTAAAAGCAGGTGCGGCCGGTTATCTTGGGAAAGAAACCATACATGATGATATTGTGAAGGCAATACAGACAGTGCAGCTGGGTAAAAAATTTATTACTCCCACTATAGCTGAGAAACTGGCGAAAGCTTTTGAAGTTGATACCACTGATCAACTCCACGAAAAACTATCTGACCGGGAATTTGATGTATTTAAAATGCTGGCAAGTGGCAAAGCTGTTAGCGAAATTGCCAACCAGTTTGCATTGAGTGTAACCACAGTTAGTACCTACCGCTCAAGGGTACTCGAAAAAATGGGCATGAAATCAAATGCAGATCTCACAAGGTATGCGCTGGAGAAAAAGCTGATTTGATTGATGTAGTCGTTATACTACCTGATACAGGTTGAAATTCTACAGTCGGACAGTGAAATCTCCTATAGTCCCGTCATTTTATCCTCGTTAAATTGCTGTTTAATTAATAGCCATTGAAACCATTGATTCTCATTGTTGACGATAATGTTAGCTATGTTGAACGGATGCTCTCCATCCTTTCGGAGGATTTTAATGCCGCAGCGTTTCATACAGCTACTAATTATGAAGATGCAACTGCTCTTATTAACGAGTTAAATCCGCAAATTGCGATGTTGGATATCAATCTGCCAGGCAAAAGCGGGATCGACATCCTCAATTTTATTAAACAAAGTAACAGCGATTGCCGGGTGATCATGATCACCAACCATGCGTTTGAAAGCTACCGGAAAAAATGCATGGATCTTGGAGCCGAACATTTCCTGGATAAGAGTGCCGATTTTGAGAAAATTTCGAGCATTCTCACAGAAATGCTGGCCCAGTCAAATTAAGCCTATTAAGTTCCCTGTCCCGCCGCCTGTTTTTGCTCAGGAATTTTTACATTTATTCATGGCAAAAGCAACGTCTCTTTTACTTTTATTGCTCATATGCATTGGTTCATATGCTCAGCAACCAACCGTAAATAGCGGAGAATTAAAGCGTATTACTGGCTTCACTTCTTCGTTTGTAGCGCCAAGAAATGTGGATGTTTGGCTGCCACCTGGTTATTCTCCAAAAACAAAATATGCTGTATTGTACATGCACGATGGGCAAATGCTCTACGACTCAACTGTTACATGGAACAAACAGGAATGGGGTGTGGATGAGACCATGACCAATTTACTCAAACGGAAAAAAATCAAAAACTGTATTGTAGTTGGAGTTTGGAATACAGGTGTTATGCGCCATGCGGATTATTTTCCGCAAAAACCTTTTTTGTCTTTACCAACAGCTCAACAGGATTCGATTTACAAAGCAACCCGAGGGGAGGGTTATGTTTTGTTTGCAGCACCCGTGCAATCGGATGCTTATCTTAAATTTCTTGTTACAGAACTGAAGCCGTTCATTGATAAAAATTTTTCTGTAAAAACTGATCGGGCCAATACATTCATTGCAGGTTCCAGTATGGGTGGATTGATTTCAATGTATGCTATCTGCGAATATCCCGATGTGTTTGGCGGAGCTGCCTGTTTAAGTACACATTGGCCGGGAATATTTGAAACAGCGAATAACCCGATACCTGGTGCTTTCATCAGCTATCTTCAAAAACATTTACCTGACCCATCTTCACACAAAATTTACTTTGACTACGGAACGGCTGGGCTTGATTCATTGTACAAACCATTTCAACTGCAAGCCGATGCAGTCATGCAGGTGAAGGGCTACACAGCTACAAATTGGTTGAGCAAAGAATTTACCGGAGAAGATCATTCTGAAAATGCCTGGCGCAGGCGTTTGAGTATTCCATTACTGTTTTTACTGAAAAAATAAAAACTGTTTAACGTAGCTGATACACTTCCATCCATCGTTCAAACAGATCTTTTTCCAATAAACGAAGCATTGAAGGGTCTTTACTGTAAGCAGTTCGTAATTGTTTCAACTGCTGTTCAATTATTTCTTTATCATTCGCTGCAGGAAGTATTGCAAGAAAAGGCCTTATGGTTGATTTACTATCAGATGGAACAGCATTCCATGCAAGCAACGCAGCGCTGCTGTCAGTCTTAAACAGCTGCTCCGTCAACAAAAAGGAGTTTTGATTATGGATGATAGTATCAATACTATCTCTGTTAATACGGATTTGCAATTTGTAAGGAATGTTTTTTTGTTCGGGTTTCCATTGCAGCGTAACAGGGAATGAAAAGATAAAGCTGCTGTCAACAGGTAACTGCATTGCCTTTTTTCCTCTGAAAACCACGGCTGTAACTTTCTGCTGTTCATCAGCATTTTCGTTCTGTAAAAACTTTTCAAACACATAACTGAAAAAGCCTGAGGAAAGCGAACTGATGTTTTCACTATTGAATAGCTGACTGATACGGTTGAATGTATAAATGCCGGGTTTATTCAGTAATAATGATTTGCCATCGTTCTGTACCAACATTACATCGGCTTGCGGCTGTAAAATAATCGTATGCGGGGCCATTAAAAACATACCACGTCTGGCTATTTCTTTTTTTCCATTTTCAACCCGCTGTACATTTTTGTTTACATGGTACAACAGGTATTTCTGGCCGGCACCGGCTTGTGCAAATGATTGTTGCAGCAGAAGCAGTATGAAAATTAATTTACGCATGTTTATTTGTTCCTAAAAAAGCCGAATGAAAAGGTATTTTCAATTTATGTCTCAGAAAGTTAAGCAAAGCTTCGTATAAATTTATGAAAGTTGGTAGTAAAACAAGACAAGCCAGCAATAAACCCGGGTCGAATTTTATGTTGAAATAAGTGTAGGTAAGTAAGGTG
This sequence comes from Lacibacter sp., assembly GCF_035299325.1. Taxonomy (GTDB): domain Bacteria; phylum Bacteroidota; class Bacteroidia; order Chitinophagales; family Chitinophagaceae; genus Lacibacter. The sequence continues at coordinate 115,937 of NZ_DATGWT010000007.1, forward strand.
AGAAAAACTACCAGCAGACTGCCCACAAGTTGCAGCAATGTGCCAACGGAATTGAACCAGAGATCACCTTTAAAAAACAGGCCGCACATAATTGGCAATGTAAGCCAGATCAGAAAAAAAGAAAGAACGGCTGTTACCCACTTTGGTATTACCCTTATATGATCATTTTCCAAAACCATCCGGAGAATGTTTGCATGAATTACTGAGCCATACATATCAGGGTAACTGCGGCCTGATAACCGGGCATTAAGCGGAGTAAACAATTTGTCTTCATCGAGCTTGGCAGTGCCCCGCTGAGAAGGAATGCCTAGAAAGCCGAGTAAAATAATTTTATCTTTTAGTTGACTAACATCAAAGCCTGCATCCATCACTTCATCAAAATCAAAATAGTTGAAGTTGGCAAGATTGCCATAGTAATGAATTTCTTTTTGATTGTTTCGTTTGTGTTTTAACTGCTGATAAATGATAGGGTTGAATTTTTTAAGAATGGAACTAGTAAATGCTTCCTGCTCTTGATGAAATGGGTAATAGTAACGGATGGTTGAGAATTCAGCATGTTCACCTGCTACATTGATATAGCCATCTTTGGTTTTAGTAAAAAAACTGTCAGTATAAATTGATTCCTGTTGGTTTTCAAAATTGGCAGCATAACCAAGAACATAATTTCCATATTTAGATAATACTTGTTGCAGTAAACTGTCATCTTCATTTTTCCGTTGCGCAAAAATGATATCGAGAGCTACAACCTTGGGATCACCCTCCTGTATTTGCTGTAATAAAAAGGCAAGCTCCTTACGGCTTTTGTTTTCTACATTGATGAGTACAAGATTTTTGTTGTAGATCTTGTTTTTGTTTTGCACTTTATTGTAGTACAGATCGGTTAATGTAAAATCACGAAACGATTCAGTAAACGGATCGAAGATGGAAAAGTTAAGGATCAACAGTGATAATAACGACACGCAACCAAAAATAAACAGGTTGAGCAGTAAGTATTCACCAAAGAATTTTTTCATGAGCAGACTGATCTGTATGTAAACAAAGAAGGGTATAAACGATCGTTTATACCCTTGTACTTCTGACGGTTTTACTTATCGTTTCAGGTTTAAAGTAAACACACGGCTATCGTTGCAATAGCTGCTGTTGCTCCAATACAAAGATTTGTCAGTTGTTTCTGCATACCATTTTGTCCAGTTGCCAGGTACCCATACATCAATACGAACTGAAGTTGCGTATGGAGAAAGACGACCCTGGTAAATGCCTTCTACCCAAATGTCAACATAGTGACCGGTAAAATTATCGAAGTATGCGTAGCAATAACCACGGGTTTTCTTTTCACGTGGACCACCTTCAGGACCAGGGAGATCTTTCTTTTCTTTTACTTCCTGTGCAATTACAGCTACTTTCTTTTTAGGAGCAGCTTGTGCAGTTGCTTTGTTGCCAAATGCAACGGTTAAACCGATAATAGCGATCGTGAGGAACACTAACTTTTTCATACTGTTTGATTTTGTTGATTTGTGATAAATGATGGTTTAAAGATTTATTGTTTTTTAGGAACGATCTTAAAGGGTATCGAATGAATATTCACAGCATCCGGTTGAATAGTTTCTTCGCCACTGCCACGTGTTTGCACACCTTCTGTTTTATTGATGCCCTGCATTAATTTTTCAAATGGGTTGTTCGGCTTTGGTGTGTCGCCACGGTTGAGACCCGGTGCAGCAAATACCTGGCGGAGATTCAATGCCGATTTTGCTGCGATCAGTTTCAATACATTCATTCCATCAGGCGGTCCAATGCGAAAGATCCTTGTTAAACGAACGGTATCACCCGGATTAATAAAGCAATCCATTGGTTGCTGATTCGCAGCAGGGAACAGCACATTCACAATATTATCGGGCTGTATTTCAAGAATATTATAATAAAGACGCTCCTGTCCATTGTTGATGATGCGTAAGTTATACCTGTCATCATGTTGAAATACGATATTGCCTGATGCATCTTTAATGGTTTTCTCAGGAAGATCTTTGATGATGGCGTTATTATTTCCTTCGGCTTTTTTATAATCAATTGGAACAAATTCAAACACAACATTCAACTCTTCATTTTTCATATTGAGGTTGCGCAGGTAAGCAGCACGGCCATAGGCAGCGATCTTTGAACTGATAAATGTTGTGAGTTGTTCTTCGGCCAAGGTTTTACTACAAACGCCTAATCTGTAATCGCCGGAAGTAGAAATGTAAATTGAATCGGTGCTGAAACCTGCCGTACCATATTCAATAAACACATCGCCTTGTGCTTCGGTAAGTTTTGCCTGTTTAATTTGTGCAACAATTTTTTTAACTGAACTTGTAATCGCTGCGTCAGAAGATTTAATGGTAACAGGTACAGTAAGATCTCCGAAGCTTACCTCATCTAAAAAAGTCCAGGCAGTTTTTAATACATCTTCACTCAGTTCGGTATCAAGTTCCACTTCGCTGCTGTAATCACCAGCTGTAATAATGGTGCCTTTTGCAATTGGTTTGGCTGTTTCCCTGTTATACGTGTTTGATGGATAAAGCGAAATGGTTGTACCGGCAAACACACTATAAATTTTGCCGCAGGCAATGGTTATTTTTTTCTTGTTAATAATCTGTTCCGTTGGGTAGTAATTGGGTTTGCCCAACGCTTTACCGCCGAATATTTCTTTATCAAGATCACCTTCGGCATTTGGTGTTTGTCCGGGCACCATCTTGCTCATCTCTAAACGCACATTGTCGAATAAGCCACGGTAACTGGTTTTACTGTCGCTTTTTGCTAATGCTCTCGAAAAAGCAAGAGACAAACTTCCACAATGTTCATCACCACATTCCTGGTTAAGTTCTGATGCGGCTGATGCAAAAAATGCACTCATGGGTGCAAGTCCCGGTTTTGATTCACCAAGACTGAACAAACCTTCATTAACTATTTTAGTATTTGCAACAGGTTTGTATCCTTTGGGTGCATATTTTGTGGTTGTACCACGATAGTTACCAAGCCCGGCTCTGGTGCTTGTTCCGCTGTGGCATGCATCAACAATTACCAACAAGTTGCCGTTATTGCCAAGATGCTTTCGTATTTCTTCCAGCTTCAATCCAAATACATCATCTCTTAAATGTTTTTCAACACCGGCCTCATACTCCATAGGTGAATCGTAGGTAACTAGTGCTTCGTCATAACCATCAGCTTCATCGCCGTTATCATCCATCACCTGCTGACCATGACCGCTGAAATGAAATACACAGATATCGCCTGGTTTGGGTTTAGCGATCAGTTGCTGTTGCATGGCAGTGAGAATGCCCGTTTTTGTTGCTTCTTTATCTTTTATGATGCGGATGTTTTCTTCTTTAAAACCCTGGCGCTTCAACGATTCTTTAATGAGAGGGATATCGTTATCAGCATTTAGTTTATTCCACCCTGTTGAAGGAGCATAATTTGAAACTGCCACGATCAACGCATATTTTTCAGTTGTTTGGGCAGTTGCATGAAGCAACAATGAGGAAAGGTTTAAAAGCAAAAAGAGTTTCATTTGTTGGCCGGGGATTGGTGATCCCGTTTACTGGAACAATGTTAATAATGAAGAATTTCCCTTACCATACCCTCTGCATGGTATTTTGTGTTTGGCATGCTTATCTTAATTCGGCCGATTGCCTCAATCTTTCTATTTTTAACCCATGTGGGTTGTTCTATTTTACTGCTGTGCCGGGGTGATCGTGTATTCATATCTTGGCTACCCGGTGCTGTTGTATATTTTCTCATTCTGGCGAAAGAGAAAACATGGTTTCAACCAAGGCGATGAACCCGCAGTATCAATGATCATTGCTGCTTATAACGAAGAGAAAGTGATTGCTTCTAAATTGCAGAACACACTTGCGCTGGATTATCCCTCTTCTAAACTTCAGATTATTGTTGCAGCTTACGGATCAACCGATGCCACTGCAACACTTGCAGCATCATTTGATCATGTACTCGTGTTACATGAAAAAGAACGGAAAGGAAAAGCTGCTGCTATTAACGAGGCTATTAAACATGCAATTCATCCCATTGTTGTTTTAACTGATGCTAATACAGCATTATCAACACAAACTTTAAAACAATTGATCGCTCCTTTTGCTGATGAACAAACAGGTGCAGTGGCGGGAGAAAAGAAAGTGATCAGTACAGAAGGAGCTGCTGTTTCAGGAGAAGGATTGTATTGGCAATACGAATCGTGGCTTAAAAAACAAGAGACAAAGTTTTATACTGTTGTTGGTGCAGCAGGCGAATTGTTTGCATTACGAAAAGAGTTATTTGTGCCGGTACCTGAACAAACCATTACAGATGATTTTTTTATTTCGATCAATGTAAACCTTAAACATAAGAAAGTACAGTATGCTCCCCATGCTGTAAGTACAGAAACAGCATCTGCATCCTTAGCCGATGAATGGAAACGAAAAGTAAGAATTGCAGCAGGCGGCATTCAATCACTTTCTTTTTTGAGCAAAGCACTCAACCTGTTTCTTTATCCGCTGCTCGCATTTCAGTTCTTTTCACACCGTGTATTGCGTTGGGTGTTTTGTGCACCGGCATTACTTCTTCTTTTTTTAAGTAACCTGCTGTTAGTTATCTATAGCGCAGGTGAAGTGTTGGTATGGTTAATGGTCATGCAGATATTGTTTTATCTATTTGCATTAATCGGTTGGCAGTTAGCCAGAAATCACCGCTCCTTCTTTTTGTTCAACATTCCGTTTTATATCGTGTTTATGCATGCGGCAATGCTGGCTGGCATTGCACGTTACGCTAACGGTCAGCAATCGGTGCTTTGGGAAAAAGCAGAGCGTTAACCATTGCTAATGGTTTCTTCAATAATTTCATATTCTTAAATTTCGTTTATCAGCACAACTACTACTATACTGAGCAGCCCTATCGAATACCTGAAAGGTGTTGGTCCTTTGCGTGGAGATCTGTTAAAAAAAGAACTCAACATCTTTACGTTTGGTGATTTGCTGGAACATTTTCCCTACCGCCATTTAGATAAAACCAAGATCACACCCATTGCACAAGTGAACATGAGTATGGATTATGTGCAGGTGGCCGGTCGCTTAACAGACTTTGAAATTATTGGTGAGCGAAAAGGGAAAAGACTGGTGGCGCATATCAGGGACAGCAGTGGCTCAATGGAACTTACCTGGTTTCAGGGTATTAACTGGGTGCAGAAAATGATGGCGATCGGCGAAGAGTTTTTGGTGTTTGGAAAGCTGGGATTCTTTATGGGTAAGCCGCAGATCGTTCACCCCGAATTGGAAGTGCGTACACAAGCGAATGCTGTAGGTAAGTCGTTGCTTGAGCCCATCTACCCAACAACTGAAAAATTGAAAGTTCGTGGGTTGAATGGTCGCAGTATTGCCAAACTTACTGCCGTGTTGTTGCCTCAGATCCATGTAAAAGATCTGCCGGAAAATTTGCCCGAGAGCATTATCAAAGAATTAAAATTGCCATCACGCTACGAAGCATATTGCCATATTCATTTTCCTTCCGAGCAATCGCAATTTGATAATGCGCTGCGACGGTTGAAATTTGAAGAGCTCTTTTTTGCACAGCTGCGTATGGGCATGATTAAGGGTAACCGTCATCGTTTTTCTAAAGGAATTGTGTTTGATAAAGTAGGTGATATCTTCAATGATTTTTACAATCATCACCTGCCATTTCAACTGACAGGCGCACAAAAAAGAGTGCTCAAAGAAATACGGCAGGATACTGCACGTGGTCACCAGATGAATCGTTTGCTGCAAGGCGATGTAGGTAGTGGAAAAACCATTGTTGCTTTATTAACCATGTTGCTTGCTGCGGATAATGGTTACCAGAGTTGCTTGATGGCGCCAACGGAAATATTGGCGCAACAGCATTTCAACAGCCTTTCAAATTTATTAAAGGAGATGAATGTGAGCATCCGCTTGCTTACAGGATCAACCAAAAAAGCAGAACGGGAAAAGATATTGAATGGTCTGCAATCTGGCGATATACAACTGCTCGTAGGTACTCATGCACTTATTGAAGGAGTGGTACAATTTAAAAACCTTGGCTTGGCAATAGTTGATGAGCAGCATCGCTTTGGTGTGGCACAACGTGCAGAACTGCAAACAAAAGCAACCATTCCGCCACATGTGTTGGTTATGACGGCAACGCCTATCCCACGTACCATGGCAATGACGGCATACGGTGATCTTGATTATAGCGTAATGGATGAATTACCCCCGGGACGTAAACCAATCACCACTGTTCATCGTTATGAAACAGCGAGGCCTTCGATCATGGACTTTGTAAAACAGGAAATAGCCAAAGGACGGCAAGCTTATTTTATTTATCCGTTGATCGAGGAAAGCTCTAAGCTGGATTTTGAAAACCTGATGAAAGGCTACGAAGAAGTAAAAGCATTTTTTCCCGAACCGGCCTACTATATCAGTATGGTGCATGGGAAACAAAAGCCTGAAGTAAAGGATACCAACATGATGCGCTTTAAAACAAATGATACGCAGATCATGGTGGCAACAACGGTTATTGAAGTAGGGGTTGATGTGCCGAATGCCAGCGTAATGGTGATGGAAAGTGCTGAACGTTTTGGTTTATCGCAGCTTCACCAGCTGCGTGGAAGGGTGGGCCGGGGAAGTGAACAGAGTTTTTGCATTCTTTTAACAGGGCAGAAATTAACGAATGATGCCCGTGAACGGTTAAAGATAATGTGTGCAACAAATGATGGTTTCCTCATTGCAGAAAAAGATCTTGAGCTGCGTGGACCAGGTGATATTGAAGGAACAAGACAGAGTGGTATGCTCAATTTTAAACTGGCGAGTATAGTGCAGGACAAAGACCTGTTAGAAATTGCAAAGAATTTGAGCGACCGTCTGCTGCAAGACGATCCGGATTTGTCTTCGGCAGAAAATTTGCTGTTGAAATCATACCTGTTGTTAAAAAAAGGAAAAACGGAATGGAGCAGAGTGGCTTAATGTAAAATAAGCGATAGTTATTTCCGTTTTAAAGTTTTAAATTCAAAGTCCCGTAGCATAAGAAAATATTTACATGAAAGTACTCCGACTCCTTCTTGCACCTTGCCTGTTCATGGCTGTACCTATGTTCAGCTTTTCGCAACTTTATTTTGTTGAAAATAAAGGTCAGTGGGATCAACAGGTGCACTTTAAAACGGAGGCGGGTAACAGTGCTTTCTTTCTCACTAAAGATGGTTACAGCATCTTGATGAATCACCCCGAGGATTATCAGCGCTTATCAGAATTCAATCATGGTCATGGTTTCGATTCATTAGTAAAATACAATGCAAGAGCTGCTGCTCCTGAAAAAATGCGTGCACATGCGTTTCGGGTAAAGTTCCTCGGTGGCAATTTCAATTCAAAACCCATCATGGAAAAACCAATGCCGGGTATTGAAAACTATTTTATCGGGAATGACCCTTCAAAATGGGCAAGTGAATGTCGTTTGTACCAGGCTATTACTTACAAGAATGTTTATCCCAATATTGATGTTCGTTATTACGTACAGGACGATCAGCTGAAATATGATGTAGTGGTTTATCCCGGAGCAGATGTTTCAAAGATCCAGATGCGTTATGAAGGGGCTGATAAATTATCGATCCGTGATAATGAACTTGTAGTGGCCACTTCGGTTGGTGAGGCCCGTGAGTTAAAACCTTACACCTATCAATTTGTAAATGGCAAGCGTGAGGTTGTGGGAAACAAATACAAGATTGCCGGCAACACAGTGAGTTTTGATGTTAAGGCATACAACAAATCAACCACTTTAATCATTGATCCTTCGCTGGTGTTCTCGTCTTTCAGCAGAAGTACGGCTGATAACTGGGGCTTTACAGCAACACCCGGTGCTGATGGTAGTTTTTTCGGCGGCGGTATTGCGCAGCCAACCGGATTTCCAACAACAGCAGGTGCCATACAGGGAACAGGTAGTGGCCCTGCAGGTAGCGGCTCACCGCCTGATATCGCTATTATCAAATTATCACCCGATGGAAGAACAAGACTTTATGCAACATATCTTGGCGGTAATCAATTAGATCAGCCGCATAGTCTCATTGCAGATGCAGCAGGTAATCTTGTGATTGCCGGTCGTACTAATTCAGGCGCAAACTTTCCGGGAACATTGGTTGGCGCAGGTGGAGGGTATGATATTTTCGTTACGAAGATCAACGCAACCGGTACAGCTATCATTGGCTCATTACGTATTGGAGGCACAGGTGATGATGGCGTAAATATTACTGCAACCCGTGGCGGTGCAAACTCACTCCAACGTTTTTATGGCGATGATGGAAGAAGTGAAGTAATCCTTGATCCCGGCGGAAATATTTTGCTTGCTTCATCAACCAGATCAACAAACTTTCCAACACAAAATGGTTTTCAAACAGGTTTACGTGGAAACCAGGACGCAGTGATACTGAAAATAAACTCTAATGCTACTGGAGTAATTTGGAGTACAACAATGGGTGGCGATGCTGATGATGCAGGTTTTGTATTGTCAGTAAATCCTTTAAGTACTGCAAATATCTATGTTGGCGGAGGCACAAGCAGTAATACCAATTTTTCAGGCATGGGTGGAGGCGCTGTGCAAGGAACTTATAACGGAGGCTTAACAGATGGTTATGTAGCGCAATTGCAGGATAACGGAGGAAGCGTAGGAATTGTTCGAGCCACATATCTTGGAACAAATAATATCGATATTGTTTATGGTGTTCAATTCGATTCGAAAGGATTTCCTTATGTAATGGGCATCACAACGGGTAACTGGCCGGTAATAAATGCTGCTTACTCGGTCGGCAATTCAAGGCAGTTTATTGCTAAACTGCAACCTAATCTCAATGCATTTGTTTATTCAACAACGTTTGGCACAAGTGGTGCAATAAATCCAAATATTTCTCCTGTAGCTTTCCTGGTTGATAATTGTGAGAATGTATACGTTTCCGGATGGGGTGGTGGTGCAAATAGTTTTGGTGGCACAACCGGGTATCCAACTTCAGGCACAACCGGCTTGCCTGTAACACCTGATGCGTTTCAACGAAACACAGATGGAAGTGATTTTTACTTTTTCGTTCTGCAAAAAAATGCAGCTTCCCAATTATATGGAAGTTTTTTTGGACAGTTAGGCGGCGGTGGAGGTTTAGAGCATGTGGATGGTGGTACCAGCAGGTTCGATGCAAATGGTGTCATCTACCAGGCCATGTGTGCCAACTGTAAAAACGTTGCCAGCGGGGTTCCTCTCAGTGCACCTTTCCCGATTACAGCAGGTGTTTATGGCAATACAAATCCGGCAACAGGAAGTGGTTGTAATCTTGGTATGGTGAAAATGAGGTTTGACTTGTCAGGCATTGATGTATCTCTCAGGGCTGTTGGTGCGAAACAATTAAATTTCTGTTTGCCGGCCACTATCCAGTTTACTGATACTATTCGTGAAGCAAAACAATACATCTGGATTTGGGGTGATGGAACACCAAACGATACAACTACTGTAAATCCATTTACACATACCTATACCAGCACAGGATTTTTTGATGTGAAAGTAATTGGTATCGATAGTAACTCCTGTAACGTGAAAGACTCAGCGTTCATGCGTATTCGTGTTACAACCGATTCTGTAGATGTTGATTTCAGCTTTGCAAGACAGAATTGTAACAGCCTTACCTTCCAGTTTACCAATACGAGTGATATACGAACAGCTTCAACTCCGTTTGGACCGAAATCATTCATGTGGGTATGGGGTGATGGTTCTCCCAATGACACTATACTTGGGTTTGCCCCACCTGTATCACATACATTCCCCGGCATAGGTTCTTATGATGTACGTTTGGTATTGATCGATTCAAATTATTGTAACCTTGGCGATGCAGATAGTATCGTTAATTTCCAGGTGATCGATAATATCAGAGCAGGGTTTAGTATCAGTTCTGTTTGTGTGCCCGATACAATCAGTGTGATCGACACTTCATTGGGTGCTTTAACTTATCTGTGGGTAAGCAGCGATGGTCAGCAATCAACCGACCCTTTGCCGGCATTCGTTTACAATACACCGGGCACATACAGTATTACACAATACATCTACAATCCAAACAGCTGTAACCTTGTCGATTCAACAACAAGAAGCTTCCTCGCAGTTGGTCCGCCAACGGCAGGGTTTATCTTTAATCCAAATCCATCACAGGAAAATACAGCTACCAGGTTTACCAGTACGGCATCTGATGATGTCGTGTCGTGGTTATGGAATTTTGGTGATGGCGGCACTTCAACGCAACGTGATCCGGTTTATCAATACACAGCACCGGGCATTAATACAGTTTGTCAAACAGTGACGAATGCGGCCGGTTGCGTTGACTCAGTATGTATTCCGGTTGAATCCATCATCAACGTCGTAAATGATCTGCCATCGGCCTTTACACCAAACGGTGATGGCGTGAATGATATCTTCTTTGTTCGTGGATTCGGCATTACGAAAATGACCTTACGTGTGTATAACCGCCAGGGATTAATGGTGTTTGAAAGCCGTTCGCAGAATATTGGATGGGATGGCACTTACAAAGGAACGCCGCAGCCAATGGATGCTTATGCATGGACATTGGAAGTAGAATATTTCACCGGCGAAAAATTCAGAAAGAAAGGTGATGTAACACTCATCAGGTAGCGAGTATAAAAACCTGCAGTACCCTATATCCAGATTTGACAGAACCAGAACCATCAGCTTGTGTAAACGTTTAAAAGAAGAGCTATGAACTGTAACCGTATCATTGGGGCTGTACTGATATTGCTGTTGTTGCAAACAAATGCAACTGCACAGGATCTGCATTTCTCTCAATTCATGAATTCGCCGCTTACAACCAATCCGGCAAATACAGGATTTATTCCCGAAGCTGATTACCGTATTGGCGGCAACTTCCGCAGCCAGTGGACCTCTGTTCCTGTGCCTTACAAAACCGCCAGTGTTTGGGGCGATGTACAGGTTTTTCGTAACAATATTGAAAATGGTTGGGTAGGTGTTGGCGGATTATTATTGACAGATGTAGCAGGGCGTGGCAACCTGCGTTCCAATAAAGTGTATGGATCGGTTGCCTATCACCAGATGATCGGGCTAAGCAGTTTATTAAGTGCGGGTTTTAATGCAGGGTATGCAAGCAAACGTATTGATATAACGAAGTTCACTTTCGATAATCAATGGAACGGAAAATTCTTTGATGCGGGTGCACCTAACGGTGAAGCATTTTTGACCAATGCCAACACTTCCTATTTTGATCTGCAGGTGGGTATGAACTATGCTTACTTCCCAACAGAAAATACATACATCAACGCAGGTGTTTCAGTGCATCACATCAATAAGCCAAAAGAAACATTCTTCAGTAATGGCACCAACGAAGTGCCCCGCCGTTATATTGGATTTCTCAATGGCAGTTTTAAAGTGAATGATGACTGGATCGTTAATCCCAATGCTTATTTTTCATCGCAGGCAGGTGCTAATGAAACAGTATTTGGCGGTAACCTCGCTTACAATGTAATGGGCGATGGAAGTGTGGTGGTATTTGGCGGTGCATATTATCGCTGGGCTGATGCCGCTGTGGCAATGGTTGGTCTTGAATGGAAAGATATCCGCTTCACTTTTACATACGATGCCACTACGAGTAATCTCGGCCGCTTTAACAGCGCAAACGGGGCGTATGAATTCTCACTCATTAAGAACGGTTATTACAACGAGTATTTTGGCGACAAGAGCCAAAGGAGACAGAGTTTGTGTCCCAGGTTTTAAATCTGATTTGATTGCAAGAACAATCACATACTGATTAGATTTTGCATCCTGCCCGTCCTTTCCGAATTTCGCCCAAAATTCAGCACATGATCTCCGTTGAAAATTACGCAAAAGTGGATATGGAAATTGTTCAGCAACTGAAAGCAATTGTTGGTGAGCAATATGTTTTTGTTGATGAAGAATCACTCAGCAATTATGCGCATGATGAAACAGAAAATCTTCATTTTCCACCCGAAGTTGTGGTGAAGCCACGTACAACTGAAGAGATCAGCCACATCATGAAGCTTTGTAATGATGCAATTATTCCCGTAACTCCACGTGGTGCAGGTACAGGTTTGGCAGGTGCTGCACTGGCTGACAAAGGAGGTGTGTTACTTTCAACCGAGCGCTTGAATTCCATTTTAAAAATAGATGAACGCAATCACCAGGTAATAACCGAGCCGGGTGTTATTACTGAAGTGCTGATGGATGAAGTGAAGAAAGTTGGTTTGTTTTATCCGCCTGACCCAAGCAGCAGGGGCAGTTGTTTTATTGGTGGAAATATTTCTGCAAACAGTGGCGGTCCTAAAGCCGTGAAGTATGGCGTGGTGAGAGATTATGTATTGAACCTTGAGGTTGTATTGCCAAGTGGTGAAGTAATATGGACAGGTGCAAACGTTTTAAAGAATTCAACCGGTTATAATCTTACACATTTGATTGTTGGCAGCGAAGGCACATTGGGCATTGTAACCAAAATTGTATTACGGCTAATTCCATTGCCGAAATATGATTTGCTCATGCTTGTCCCTTTCCGAAATTTAGAACAGGCAGGTGAAGCAGTGAGTGAAATTTTCCGAGCAGGTTTTGTACCGAGTGGATTAGAGCTGGTGGAGATCGATGCGTTGAAGATCGTTAGTAAAATGGTTGATAGTTCTGCAGTTCCTGTTACAGAAGATACAGAAGCGCATCTTATTATTGAAGTAGATGGAAACGATGTGGATGTGTTGATGAAAGAGATGGAAGCAATTAGCGAACTCTTAACGAAATATGATATTGGTGAATTGTACTTTGCAGACGATGCACAACAAAAAACAGAGTTGTGGAAATTGCGCAGGCGTGTTGCTGAAGCAGTGAAGATGGTTGGTTATACAATTGAAGAAGACACCGTTGTGCCAAGAGCAGAATTACCGGCGTTGATCCGTGGTGTAAAAGCGTTGGGCAGGCAATATGATTTTAATGTGGTGTGTTATGGCCATGCCGGCGATGGTAACCTGCACATCCGTATTCATAAAGAAGGAACGCCCAACAGCTATGGTGATGCAGAAATGAACAAATGCCTGCGTGCCATGTTTGAATTGGTTTATAAATTAGGCGGAACCATCAGTGGTGAACATGGTGTTGGGTTGATACAAAAGGGATACATGAATATTGTGATGAAAGAGGCCAACCTTCGCATTATGCGTGATATAAAAAGAGCATTCGATCCAAACAACATTTTAAATCCGGGCAAAATTTTTGACCAGCAATAAACCTTTTATACATGAAAAAATCACTGTTCTTCTTATTGATGTTGCTGACTTCATTTCTCTCTTTTGCACAGAATACCGAAGATGAGGAAAAAGATAAAGGATTTAAACGTGATCAGTTATTTATTGGTACAGGTGTTAACCTCGGTTTCTTCAACGGATTTATCGTTGGCTTAAACCCTGAAATTGGTTATAGCTTAAACCGCTTTGTTGATGTGGGTATAGGAACTAATGTAAACCTCATCACACAAAACGACCCCAATTCTCCAACAACATACCGGCAATGGACATTTGGTGGTGGACCATTTGTTCGTGTATGGCCCGTGAATATGCTGTTCATTGGAGGACAATTTGAATACAATAGTATTGCATACAGTGTCAAGTCAGGGGGAGATATTGTGTACAAGGAAAATCGCAATGCGCCGAGTATTTTAGTTGGTGCCGGTTATGGAAACCGCACCATTGGTGGTAACCAGTTCTACACAAGTATTATGGTAGATGTGCTCCGCAATCCTAATTCCCCATACATTGATAGTTACAGGCGGTTGCAACCCGTGTTCCGCACAACCTTTTTATTTTATTTTAAACCTAAGCGTGAACGGTAGAAAAAATTTCGGCAGGTTCGTTTACAATTACAATGCGCTCTTCCGGCAGCTCGTATAGAAAATCTTCACGGAACATCTGGCGCATGTGTTCAATTAAATGCGTGTAGAAGCCATTGCTGTTAACAATGAATATTTTCTTGTTGTGGATCTTTAAGGTGTTCCATGTGAGCATTTCAAATAATTCATCCAGCGTACCATAACCACCTGCAAGTACAACTGCTGCATCACACAATTCATACATCATCTTTTTACGTACATGCATGTCGGTAACCACATGCAATTCGGTAATGCCTTTGTGCTGCGCTTCCCATTCTAATAATACTTCCGGAATTACACCCACAACATTTCCATGCATCTCCATCACCGCATCTGCAACGGCACCCATGATGCCTTTGCCTCCGCCACCATACACAAGTTTGATGTTTTTTTCTGCCATCAACCGGCCCAGTTCTTTTGCATGCGTAATGTAGAGTGGATCGGCTCCTGATTTTGAGCCACAAAAAACAGCAAGTGAAGTGAATTGCATGTGATAAAAATATGCTGCAAAATAGGCAAACTGTTTGACCGTTGGATTAATTCTTTATCTTCATTTTTAAACAAGTCCTTATGTCACCAGTCTTGCTATTCTCCTTCGTATTTGGTTATTTTTTATTGCTGCTGGTAGTGGCATGGTACACTTCCAAAAATTCAAATAACGAATCATTTTTTATTGGTAACCGCAGCAGCAACTGGATGTTGGTAGCGTTTGGAATGATCGGCACTTCGCTGAGCGGTGTTACGTTTGTGAGTGTTCCGGGTGCAGTGGCAAAAGAATCGTTTGCTTATTTTCAGATCACGATCGGTTATCTCATCGGCTATATTACCATTGCCTATGTATTGCTGCCGCTGTATTACAAACTTAATCTTACATCAATCTATAATTACCTGAGCGGCAGGCTTGGCTTCAAATCGTATAAAACAGGCGCATCCTTTTTCATTCTGTCAAGAACGTTGGGTGCAACAGCACGCTTATATCTCGTGGTAAAAATTTTACAGGATGCATTACCTGCATCAGTAAATATTCCATTTTGGGTAACAACACTTGTGATTCTTATCATGATCCTGCTTTACACCTATGAAGGTGGTGTAAAAACAATTGTATGGACCGATACCTTGCAAACAACCTGTATGCTGGCTGGGCTTGTAATTTGTGTGGGCTATCTTCTCAACCAAATGGATTTGAGTTTTGGCGACAGCCTTGTTGCAATGAATGAAAAAGGGTATTCAAAGATCTTCTTCACCGATCCGGGCAGTAAATTATTTTTTGTAAAACAGATATTGGCCGGCGCATTCATCACTATCACCATGACGGGTATGGATCAGGAGATGATGCAGAAAAATATTTCAGTAAAAACATTGAAAGATTCGCAGAAGAATGTGCTTACACTGGGTGTAATATTAATGGTTGTATTGATGTTGTTCCTCTTCCTCGGTGGCGTTTTGTTATTGTTTGCAGAACAACAAGGCATTACTGCTGTTGGCGATAAATTATTCCCTGCTATTGCATTGAATCATATGCCGCCAATTGTGTCGGTGATCTTTATCATTGCGTTAATATCGGCCTTGTTCCCGAGTGCCGATGGTGCCATTACAGCACTCACTTCATCGTTTTGTATCGATATCATCGGTATGCAAAGAAGAACTGACTTAACTGATGCTGAAAAGAAAAAGATGCGTCAACGGGTACATCTTGTATTTGCAGCTGTGTTTTTACTGTTGGTGATGGTGTACAAATGGGTGAATGAACCGAGCATGATCGGTGTTATCTTAAAAGTTGCGGCATACACTTATGGCCCATTATTGGGCTTGTTTACATTCGGTATTATTACCAAGCGGGCAGTTAACGATAAGTTTGTTCCGTTCGTTTGCATCATCGCTCCGGTCATTTGCTTCTTCATTGATAAATTTCAAAAGCAATTATTTGGTTCATTTGAAGTAGGTCTTGAGCTACTCATCATCAATGGACTTTTAACCTTTATTGGGTTGTGGACGATCTCGCATAAGCAAGAGAAGCAACAGGCAATGGGGAATTAGCAACAGGCAATATGCAATATGCAAGTGATTTGCGTACTAAAGCTTTGCCAATTGCCCGTTGCTAATGGCCTATTTTCCAATCATCTGTTTTATCTTTGCCGAAACGTTTTTACTTGGAGTTGATCAACCCGAAGGCCGAACTATATGCAGCACGCTATTCTTCAACAGAGGATACTGTGCTGAAAACCATCTCAGCTGAAACGGAAGTATCACATGCCCAGCCACACATGATGAGCGGGCATCTCCAGGGACAGTTCCTTGAAATCATCAGTAAACTTGTTCAGCCAAAACGCATTTTAGAGATCGGTACAATGATCGGTTACAGCACAATTTGTCTTGCAAAAGGACTTGCTGCAGACGGAGTACTACACACCATCGAAATGCGTGAACAGGATGCAGCTATTGCCAAAAATAATTTTATCAGGGCGGGAGTGAACGATCGCATTCAGCTACATATTGGCAATGCGCTCGATATCATCCCAGAATTACAGGAAACATGGGACTTTGTATTTATTGATGCCGATAAACCCGGCTATGAAAAATACTATCAGCTGCTAAAACCACGTTTAAGGAGCGGTGCCCTCATCCTGGCCGATAATGTGCTCTTTCATGGTGATGTGCTCGAAGAGGAGATCAAAGGAAAGAACGGGAAAGCGATTCATGCGTTCAATGAAATGGTGAGTGCTGATGATGAAGTTGAAAAAGTAATGTTAACTCTGAGAGACGGATTGTTTCTCATTCGTAAAAAATAGAATATACTATGCAAAGACTGGTTTATTTATTCATTGCTCTTTTGTCTGTAACAGCGTTGAATGCGCAGACGATTTCAATTGAAGAGTATGTGAACACCTACAAAGAAATTGCCATCAAGGAAATGATCCGTACCGGCGTGCCTGCATCCATTACGTTGGCACAGGGAATTGTAGAAACAGAAAGTGGCAACAGTAAGCTGGTAAAAAAATCAAACAATCATTTTGGTATTAAGTGTAAGGAAACATGGACAGGTCCATCGGTAAGTCATGATGACGATGCGCCAGGTGAATGTTTCCGTAAATATGAAAATGCAGAGCAATCCTATGTTGATCATTCTGATTTTCTGCGTACACGCAAGCACTATAATTTTCTTTTTTCTCTCGATCCAGCAGATTACAAAGCATGGGCTTATGGGTTAAAAAAAGCCGGTTATGCAACCAACCCTGCTTATCCGCAAATGCTCATCAAGTACATTGAAAAATATAATCTCAACGATTATTCGCTCATTGCCTTGGGTAAGAAAAAAGCTGAAGAGCCTATTCTTGCAAAAACAGAACAGCCGGTTGTTGTGCAACAAACCTTTGCAGTAGAGCCACAACAACAGGTGCAAACAACAAGTGTTGCTGTAGTTGAAGAAGTAAAAAAACCTGTTGTTAATTATCCAACAGGTGAATTCAAGATCAATGAAACAAAAGTGGTTTATGCAACAAAAGGAACATCGTTTCTTGCCATTGCACAACAACACAATGTGCAGTTGAAGTGGTTGTTCGATTTTAACGACTTGAAAGAAACAGAAGTACTTGAAAAAGATCAGCTCATTTATCTGCAACGTAAACGCCGTGTTGGTGCTAATCAATTTCATGTTGTTGCAAGTGGCGAAACATTGTATGATATTGCACAGGTACAAGGTATCCGTTTAGATGCATTAATGCAATTGAACCAGATACCTTCAAATCAACAACCTGCACCGGGTCAACAATTGTATTTGCAATCACCAGCACCTGCTGCACCAAAACTTCTTACAGTTGTAAATACAAAAGAAGGATCAGAACTCATCATTACTAAATAAACTGCATGTCAACCATCAAAGTCCACGATAAGTATTTTATTCCTTACATGACAGAGGCAACGGTGCTTGCCCGAATTGCTGAAATAGGAAAAGACATTGATCGTGATTATGCAGGGAAGAAGCCGCTTTTTATCGCTATTCTGAATGGTTCGTTTATGTTTGCTTCTGATCTTTTTAAATGTGTAAGCATTGATGCAGAGATCTGTTTCATCAAACTTGCTTCTTACAAAGGAACAAAGTCAACAGGGCAGGTGATCACAGCAATAGGTCTCGATACTGATATTGTTGATCGTCATGTGATCATTGTGGAAGACATTATTGACACAGGCAAAACCATGAATGAATTTTTGCCACAGCTTTACAATCAACAACCTGCTTCATTAAAAATTGCGGCTTTGTTACATAAACCCGAAGCAACTAAGTACCCGATCACCATTGATTATTTAGGCTTTTCAGTTCCTAATAAATTCTTACTTGGTTATGGTTTGGATTATGACGGTCTTGGCCGTAACTTGAAAGAGATATACCAGCTGACCGAAAACCCTTCCTGATTTACCACTTACTAACCCGGTGAAGCAGGAAATGAACTATGAACCTAAGGTGCATTGCTTTGGTATGCTTGCTTCTCATCGCCGCAACAGCGGATGCACAGTTTTATTTTCGTGGCGAAGTGAAAGATGCAGGTGGTAATGGCTTAGCATTGGTGCAGATACGGGTTCACGCCTCCAATTCATTTTATTCTTCAGGATCAACCGGAGCCTTTGGCATCCCGTCTTCAAGAACAAAAGACACCGTCAGTTTTTTTCTGCATGGTTACGAAGAGAAAACAGTTGTGCTCAACAGCAATGAGTACAATACGGTATTGATGAAACCAAGTGCAGCTATCAGCAATCCTAAACGGAAATTATTATCTGTTACAAGGGATAAGAAAGAAGATACAAAGGGACATTATTTTACTTCGGGTGAAACCTATTCATCACAGGTAGAGAATAGTTTTAACGAGGCTGCTGATTATGCTTCCGTTGGTTTTGCTATGAATGTTGATAAAGCATCGTACAGCAATATCCGCCGTTTCATCAATATGAATTCACGTGTGCCAACCGATGCAGTTCGTATTGAAGAGATGTTGAATTATTTTCCGCAACCTTATAAAGAACCGCAGCCGGGCAAAGATTTTCATGTACAATCACAGCTCACGGATTGTCCATGGAATCCTTCAAACCGTTTATTGTTTTTACAATTGCAGGCTAGAAAAGTCAATTACGATTCACTACCTCCCAGCAATTTTGTTTTCCTGATTGATGTGAGTGGTTCGATGGACCTGCCTAATCGTTTGCCGTTATTAAAGACTGCATTTCGTATGATGGTGCAGAACCTGCGGAGTATTGATACCTTGTCGATCATGTTGTATGGCGGAACAGTTGGCATTGTATTGCAACCAACAGGTGGTAATGAGAAAGACAAGATCATGAGTGTTATTGATTCATTGGCTGCCGGTGGTGATACACCGGGAGAATCAGCCATCAGGCAGGCTTATCGTTTGGCGCAAAGTCAGTTTATTGTTGGAGGTAACAATCGTGTGATACTTGCAACTGATGGCGACTTTAATGTAGGCGAATCAAGTGAAGAAGCATTGATGCAACTCATTACACAAAAACAACAGACAGGGATTTATTTAACCTGTCTTGGTGTGGGCATGGGTAATTACAAAGATTCGAAGCTTGAAGCATTGGCGAAGAAAGGGAATGGCAACTTTGCTTATCTCGATAATGTGATGGAGGCAGAGAAAGTGTTGGTGAAAGAATTAATGCAGACGTTGTATGTAGTGGTGGATGATGCTTATCTCAACACTGTGTTTCAATCGTCGCAGGTAAAACGCTATCGTTTGATCGGGTTCGATAACCGCAAAGATGTACTCGCCGATGGTAACAGTATTCTTGAAGGTGGTGAAATAGGAACAGGACATACAGTAACGGCTGTGTTTGAAGTGGAGTTAGCAAAAGATCACAATACAGACCAACCGGTTGCGGAAGCAGAACTCAGTTATCAATCGGTTGAAACAAAGAGCAGGGTGAATGATAAATTTCCTTTCCCGTTAAATTATCAATCGTTGTATCGTGTTGACAGCAGTTATCGTTTTGCAGCAGCAGTTGCCATGTTTGGTTTGATGTTAAAGCAATCGCCTTACATAGAAAAACCAAACTGGGATGCTCTTATCAACCTGCTTACTACTTGTGTAGATCCAAAAGACTACTGGCAAAGTGAAATGCTGATGCTGGTAAGGAAGGCAAAAGACTTATATAAACCGGTAAAAGAAAAGAAACGATGGTTCAGGAAAAGAGAAAGGAAGAAAGATGAGATCATTTTATTTTAACGGCATTCAAATAAATAAAAAGAGGGCAGATGTTACTGCCCTCTTTTTATTTCTATCAACGATTGATTATTTAGTTCCCGTTAATTGATTAAACAAAAACTTGAATGTGCCATGTGTTTGCGAACGGAATGCGATCTCTGGTCCAAACACGTATAAATTTCCTTTACCCATTTTTGCAGAAAAAGCAGCAACGCCATCCTGCAGGTATTCCTGTCCCCATGCCCAACCGCTGCGTAATGGTTTTGGTGAAGCATACCATGCAATCGGAGTTACTACGCCTTTTGCAATGGCATCGGGCGATAATTTAAACACAGGGCTGCTCGATACAAATACATCTGCTTCACTATTCATGCCCCAGGCACTTTGTTGTGTTGAATCAACCTTTACACGCAACACGCTGCCGGGTATATAATATTTTTCACCGGGAAGCGTACGTTCAACACCGTTATTCATTTCAACCAATGCATTTTTTACAGGCAGTTTAAAATGATAAGCAAGGTTGGCACTGTTGCCGATGGTGACAATGCTGCCGCCTGCTTCAATAAAGGATTTCAATTGTGCAATCGAAGTATCAGGTGTAATTCTTCCCAATGTTTTATGATATTCAGCGGGTACTTCAGCAGCTGTTGGTCCACGACCACCGAAACCACGACCGCCACCACCAGTTGCCGGAATAGCTTCACTCACAAAAACGATCACATCATATTGATCAATGAGTTTGCCAGCATCAATATCTTTTGCATAGATAACTGTGTAAGGGAAATGATGCTGCTCAAAGATCCAACGCATCCAACCTGAAGCCATAGAGCCACCATACACATCCCACAAACCAACACGCAATGATTTTATTTTCTTTGCAGTGCCGGCAGGTTGTTTGTTTACAGCAATTGCCTGCGCACCATATTCTTTCGCTGCTTTTTCAAGGATGGATTTTGATTTAGCATTTGCTTTCACAAAAAATGATCCTTGTGTGGTACCACTTGCAGTTGCATCAGTAATACGCATTACTTCAACACCTGCCTGTAACAGATCATTCACCGCAATAAACGATGCATTACCTGCCGCATTCAATACATATCCGTTTGCATTGTTGCTGAATTTACCCGGCGTCATTTGTTCTGCGCCGTACGCAATGGTTTCAAACGGTCCGTCAAATCCGTCCATGATGCGATCAAAACGAAAGCCCATCGTAAAGGCAGGAGTCCAGCCTGCAGCATCATACGGACGAACTGGAGGTCCACCGGGATATAAGAAATCATTCGGGTGATCCTGTGGTTCAAACATATCAATTACATGCGGACGAAAAGCCTGGTTTGCTTTCACCACATACGAACCTGCAGGATATTCTTTACCGGCAACAGTAAAGTTTGCAGTTGCTTTCTCCACCTTGATGCCAGAAAGAATCAATGCATTCACAAACTTTACTGCAGAACTGAGATCGGGCTGATCAGCAGTAATAATAAAACCTCTTGGGTCTCGCTTGGCCGGATCTTTAAATACGGCATCATAATATTTCAACGGAATAGTATCAACAAAATTCTGATTATTATTTTGTGCAGATGGACGTTGATCTTTTTTAAATGCTTCTCTGATGGCTTCCACTTTGTTGGGTGATAAAGACCAATGATCTCTGTTGCCTTTATCGATCGAGTTCTTTCCCATCTTGTAAATGTTGTACAACAATGGTTCACGGTTACGTACTGCATAATCAAGAACAGCATAGTTCAACGAAACAGAATAATCGATCGACTGACGGAACAACCATTGTTGTGGTGTTACCGGATTTGGCGTTGCAGCATTTGGAATAAGTCGTGCAGTTACCAATGGAACTCTTGCAGGAGTTGGATTGCCGATGATCTCCGTAAGCAAACCAATAATGTTATGAAAATAAGCAGTTGTGCGTAAGCCACCGTTCCACCAGGTTGAGAAAACAGAACCTGCACGTTGTGTGTAACCGGGTTTATCTTCCACATTCAACCGGTTGATCATTGCTGCACCAACTCCATCGATGCCTGTTACCAATAACGGATCAAACGCAAAATTGAATGGATCACGATAAGGAGGGCCTGCAACAACAGAACCTGCCGGACCGGCTTGATGGTGATTGTATAATATCTGCGGCATCCACTCAATGTATTGTTGACGACTCATGTTCCTTGTTTCGCTCATGTTGTTCATGAAGAAATCACGGTTGTTATCATGACCAATATATTTCTGATACAAACGTGGAAGATTGTTGAGTGAGCGTTTCAACGTATCTGCATTGCGCATATACCAGTTTGAAACAAGTTCCTGTCCGTCAGGGTTTGCATGCACAAACAGAATGATGGCATCATTGAGGATGCGTTGCGTTTCTTCATCATTGCGACTAACAAACTGCCAGATGGTTTCAATCAACTGATGTGCACCAACTGTTTCCGTTGCATGCAAACCACCATCAACCCATACAATTGCTTTTCCTTCTTTTGCCAGATCATGTGCTTGTGCAGTAGTCAAATTTTCTGCACGTGCCAACCGTTGTGAAATGCTCTTGTATTTTTCAAGTTGTTTGAGGTTAGCAGGTGAAGAAACGATCACCATGTATTGCGTACGCCCTTCTTCTGTTTTGCCAATGTCAACCAGCTTCACTCTGTCGGATGCAGCAGCAAGCTTTTTGAAATAGGCTTCAGTTTGTGTGTACGTGGCCAACTGATAATTGTCGCCAATGTTGAAACCAAAATGTTGTTTTGGCGAAGGAAGATTCTGTGCGTAAAGGGCAGTGCCGATGAGCAACAGCAGTGAAACAAAAACGGATCTCATGCAGAAAGTTTTGATGTAAATAATGGAGAAGAGACAGTAATGCCCGGCTTCTCATGCTGATGCTTTAAAGATAAGCAGCATCGGCATGTCCACCGAACGGAATGGATGAGCGGCGGATGAATGGTATATCTCTATTGCCCATCCAGCATAAAATGGAAACGGGCAGCGAAGCTGCCCGTTTCCTATACTCATCATTCATTATTCATCACTCACTCACCTTCACCCTCACCCCTTCGCTATGACTCGTGAATTCAGGAGCATACATACATTGAATACTTGTAATACCACTGCTGTAGTTGCCGGCATGGGTAATAAACAGCGGGTATTCGAATACGTAAGTGCCTTTGTTTAACCAACTAAAGAAGAAATTGGTGCTGGCATCTTTCGTGGTTTCATAATAGCCAAGTCCGCCTTGCCATTTGTATTGACTAATAACATTCACCGGTTCCATACAGCTTGGGCGCATATCTTTCATGTGCACATATTCCATGCTGCGATCAACCCGTAATTCAATGCGCACTTTTATTTTGTCACCCACTTTTAATTCGTCGCCTTCATTCACCGGAGTAAGTACCGGTCCGTTGGCTGTATTGCGTTCAACAAAATATTTCTTCTGCAACTTTAAAGGTGTTTCTGCCGAAGTGATCTTATCTAAATTTTCAAAATACTGCCAGTAAGCCGCACCCCAACTTGGTTGCCCGTTTGATTTACTTACACTCACATTGATATTTCCAAACGAAGGTTGTACGAAATTGCCATCAATGCTGCGTTTGAAATAACCCGTGCCTGCTTCTGTTTTTTCGGTTGATGTACTGAACAACTGATTGCCTGCTTTGATCTCAACAACAGGCTCTGCAGCGATCCATGAGCCGCCTTGCAGGAGCAATGCATAACAGGCTTCGGCAGTGGCGATGGTTGTTCTCCAGTTTTGTGTTTGCTTTTGTTTCAGCAACCATGTTTTGAGATCGTTTACTGCTTTGGTATCTTTTGTAACATCGCTAAATACTTCAATCATCAACGCCTGTGCTGCCACAGGAGCCTGGTACCAGTAATAGCCTGCATTGAATTCTTTCCAGTACATGCCCATTTCTTCACTGAAGAGTGCATTCTCTTTTAATGATTTTACAATAGCTGTTGGCGTTTTTACATCTTTTGTACGATGCAATGCCAAGGCGATCATTCCCTGCATATAACGGCTTTGTTTTATCCAGAACTGCTGACTTTGACCATAATAATATTTATAAGCCGCTTCCGTTCCTTTTGTTTGTACTGTTTCAGGGAAGAAACTGCGCATGTACAAAAACTGGATCTGGATATTACTGATGTTCTGATTCTTCAACGGTGTTTTGTATTTCAACAGTTGATCATAGTCTTCTTTCAGCTTTTTATCGAGATAGGAAATTGCTTTTGCTACAATTACATTCAACGCAGCCTGTTGTTCTTTTGGTACAGCATTCAGTTTTTGCAGGTGACCAATGCCTGTAATGATGTATTGTGTAATATAACGGTCATCTGGTCCTCCCTTGAACCAAACAAAGCCACCGTTTGAAGATTGCATTTGTTGTAATTGAGAAAGATTCTTGCTCAACTCACTGTTCATACGGATCATATCGAACAGCAATGCAATGTTTTTCTTCTGTTGTTCTTCACTCTTCGCTTGTAATACCCAGGGAGTTTCCTGCAATAGAGCCGATTTTAATTCTTCGTTCTTCTGCAAATTGCTCATCAATGCGGCTGTGTCTTTTATTTTCCATTGCTGCATTACCTGTTGAATGCGTGGCAACTTTTGGGTGATGTGTGATGCCAACGCATTTGCATAAAAACGATTCCATGTTTGCTCTGCACATTCGTAAGGATATTCCATTAAGTAAGGCAATGCCTGCACTGCATACCAAACAGGATTACTGGTAAACTCAATGGTAAATCGATGATGCGTTAAACTTTCTGATTCATCAGCATTCAGCAGTTTGGTGAAATTGAATGTTTTTGTGCCATCACCACGCATATTCAATGGTAACGATTCTGTTACCAGCATGCGATTGGTTAATACAGGTAATGTTGCTTCCTCACCATCACTTTTATTATCTGCTTTAGCACTGATGCGATAGGTGAGTGCTTCATTAAAATTATAGGGTACTTCTGTACGGAACTTCACCACGGTACTTTGCTTGGCACCAACCGTGAAGTGTTGCACAGGAAATGTATTCTGAAACCAGCCATCAACGGGTTGCATGGTGGATGTATTCAGCAGTTCAAGAGAACTGATGCCCGTCATTTCTTTATCGGTCATATTGCTGATCTTAGCCGTGAATTCAAATCGATCACCTTCACGTAAGAAACGTGGAGCAAAAGGTTGCACCATCAGGTCTTTTTGCGTGATGATGCTTTGCTCACTCAACCCAAGCGACAGATCTTTTGTGTGTGCCAGCAATTGCGCTTTCCATTTCGTTAATGCTTCGGGTATAGTAAAGCTGAACGTAATATTTCCTTCTGCATCTGTTTTCAGATCGGGGAAGAAGAAAGCTGTTTCGGAAAAGTTGGTGCGGATTTTTGTGTTTACTTCTTGGTCTTTTGGCTGTTCTGGTTTAGGTGTTATTGTAAACGGCTGGGAGAGTTGTTTATTGTTAGACCGAGTAGCTCCAACAACAACTTCGTTTAGAGCTTGACTGTCTTGCATTGGAGCTGGTGCATTTTGAATGAAAGATTCTGTTTGAATCCCCGGTATTCTTCCTTGTAAAACTTTGGGAGAGAAATTAAAAATATGATCCATTTGGTAACCAAACAAAATGAGGTAATCATATTCTTTTAAAAAAGAGTCCGAAGTTTCTGGCTCCCATTCTTTTTCATCAGAATCAACCTGAGCAAACCCACCACCACTCCAATTATTTCTTAAGAAGTTCGTTGGAAACAAATCAGGTTTATTCCATTGATGCGGTTTAAACTGATCGAGTGATGCATCGTACATACTCGCCAGCATTTCTGCTGCAATCTTATCGCCTTTGTAACCACTGATCTTGATCTTCCATTGCTCTTCACTACCCGGTAATGTTTTATCACGGAAGGTTTCATAAGTGATCTTAATTTCTTTATTTGTCCAGGGCACATTTACAAAGCGGGTAAAGCTGTAAAAGCGGTTGTGTTTTACAAACGTGTAGGCATAACCAATACCGCCACGCTGCTCTTCGGTTACAGGAATATCCAGTTGTTTCTTTTCATTATTGAGTTGATAATAACTTTGCTTTTCTTTTTCATTAGTTCCATTCATTTGTATGAGATGAACACTATCTCCACTTGATCCAAAACTGATATTGGCAACATTACCCGGTTCAACTGTAACAGTAGTAGGCAATTGCCATACATATTCGGGTGAAGAAAGTTTGCCTGCTGCATCAGTTAACTGTACAAAGGTTTGATTCTTTACTTCCTTGCCATCTTTATCCGTTGTTACAGCTTCAATCAAATACCATCCAGGTGACCATTGACCGCTGACCATTGGCCATTCACCACTCACGTTCGCACTGTCTTTCTTCTCATAAACTTTCTCGCCCCGTTCCCAATTCGCTTTTTCTGTTTCGTTGTTGTATTCGTCGTTAGGAAAATCAGCACGGTAGTCTTTCTCATTCATAATAAACTGATCGGGCAATTCCCAATAACGTTCACGGATGAGTCGGTCGGGTGATTTGAGTTTATACATTCTTACAGTAACAGTACTCTTCACAAATTCACCCATCATGTTTTTTGTACTGATGTTGATGCTGTTGAATTGTGCAGTTGACTGCAATTCACCTTTTAGTAAACTGAGTTGTAATTGCAAAGAACTATAACCAACACTGATTGTTGTTTCACCAGTTCTTGTTTCACCATTCAGATCAGTTACATCAGCGATCACATTATAATCGAATACAGGTTCTAGTTCTTTACGCACCTGTTTATCGGGAATAGCTGTAAACGAAATATCAAAACTGCCATCTGCTTTCGTTGTTACTTCGCCATGTGCAATTTCCTGTTCCTGCATTAGCGGCCAGCCCCATTTCCAGCTAAGCCATGGATAAAGCAGTCTTGGTTGACGAACAACACGGTATTTCACTTTTGCGCCATCAACATTATTGCCCGCATATGCTTTTGCATTACCTGTAACAGTAATCTTATCATTCACCTTAAAACTTTCATTGATGGGTTGATACTCTACAAAGAATTTCGGACGCTTATATTCTTCAACTGAAAAAGAGACGATACCATTTGTTACTGATTCCTGTAACTGGTATTGCCCGCTGATACGGCCAAGAGGCAATGTAAATTTTCCACTGTAAGAACCATATTCATTACTGGTTACTTCAACAGAATCTACTTTCTGATAATTGGCATCGTAGAGATAAATTTTTGTTTTAAGACCGGCAACTACTTTCGGCTTACCCGTTGTTGCATCTTTTGTTGTAACAATACCTTTAAAATACATAATTTGTCCGGGGCGATAAATAGAGCGATCGGTAAAGAAAAAAGTGCGACGGCTTTTTGTTTCATCAACCGATTCTTTTTGTTCATTATAAACATAGCTGTAAGCTCGGTCATCTAAATACAGGTGATCATTTTGATAACTGACTTCGAGTGTACGGTTATAGGCATTGTTACCTGCCGGTTTGTTTACAAGAAAATAACCATTGGTATCACTGGTGTAGTTGCCTGCTTTTACTGAAACATTTTTCCGTTGATCATAGTTGTACGACTGTTCCCACAATATGATGTTTGCTTTTTGCAGTGGCTGACCACTTTCACGGTTCACCACAAAGAAATCATTACCGTAATGCATCCAGGCAATATTACTCACATGAAAGAACTGAACGGCCAATACATTTTTTGCAAGACTGAATTTTTCATCGGCACTTGCAAGCAGGAGATAAGTGCCAACAGGCAATGCATTTACTTTTATTTCTGTGCTGTGTTCCTGGTGATCTTCTGTTGCCGGAAGATTGTATGAAAAGCTTACTGTTGGTTTTAATGCTGTAAGATCTTTCCAGTAACTGTCTTCCCAGCGGTTTTGCCCCATCTCCGCAAATTTCTTTTGATCAATCTTCACAATCCGGAACCATGCTTTACTTGTGTTGCGGTAGTTCAGCAACGAACGGAATGGTTTGTTGGGAACATTTACTTTTTCGGATGTGATGGAAAGCTGTTTGCTTTCAATTTCCTGCAAGAGATTACTGCAATTTGCTTTGCCTTCTGTTAACTGTGTTTGTGTAATTACTTTTTTACAGAGTTCAACTGCTTTCTGATAATAATAGCGTGGATTCAGTTCGTCATTTACTTTATGCTTTTTAAAGTCGTAGGTAGCAGCATAGTCAGCATAATCTCTCGCCAGTAAATAAGCTGCCTGCGAAACAATTGGCTGATGGTTGTACTGGCTGAGCAAATGATTCAACGACATCCTGTACAACTCTGTTTTATTTTCAAGCGAAGCATAGCGATGGACAAACTGTAAACGTAACAGATCAACATCGATCAATGCATCTGCTTTTTTATCGGCAAGATGAAATGCGATCAATTCCTGGAATAATAGCAATGCTTTATGTGTAAGCGAGAGAGAGTCGTTTGTTTTGAATTTACGTGTTATAAAGTCGGCAGCAGGATCGTAAGCAGAAGCAAAGTTGATCTCAAAAGCATCTGCAGGTTTTGTAATACTGCGTTCATCGTTTTGAAAATACTCAATGGCCCGGTGCGTGAGCAGATCATAAAGTGTGGGGCGGAGATGACGAACATTGCCTTTGTTGATCACAGGGTCAAACGCATCAAGCTTTGTTTGTTGTATTAACTTTTTGTTTTGTAACGAAGCCAGGTAAAGTGTGCTGATCTTCTTGTGAAAATCATCAATCGTCCATGTGCTTATATCATCCTTGCTAAAACCGGTTGTGTTAGTGCGCTGATAAAATTTCCAGCGATTGTTCTGGAAGTATTGCCAGTAAGCTTCGGCGGCATAATTAGTAAGAACAGACTTCAACGGTTCAGCAGAAGTGCTGATTTCTTTTTCTACTTCTTTAATAGCTTTTTCATCAGCATCTTCTTCTTTCTGTTGCTGAAGACTTAAGCGAAAGAGAACCGCTTTTAATAATTGTCCGTTATTCTTTTCTTTTTTTGCTGCAGCATAAATAAGCTTTACTTCTTTCAATGCCGATTCGGTGAGACCTTTCTTTTCAATAAGGTCTTCCACCTTTTTCCATGCAGTGGTATAGTTGAATTTGTTTTGTGCAAAAAGCGACATGCTGAACAAAAAGATAAAAAGGTTAACAAGAGAAATGCGTTTCAAAAACATAGAAAACATTTTATGTAAGGTAATCATTACTGTGATGAGATGCAAAGAAACGGGGAATTGCATAAATGTAATTGCTCCGTCTTTTAAGGCTGGGCAATAAATCCTTTAACGAATCTTTATCAGCTTTTTGTTTTCCACGGCATTTGATTTGACATCTAATTAAAAAAACAAAGGAGGTTTTTATGAAGAAAATTTTTACCCTGATTACAATGCTCTTTTTAACAGTAGCAACATTTGCTGCATGGGATGATGCCCGATTAAGTATTACCAGTATGAGTAATACTCCGGTGCGTATCATGATCGATGGCCGGCAGGTGCAACAAGGCAACAGAGAAATTCGCATCAATAATCTCAGCCCCGGTATTCATCGTATCCAGATCTACAGTTCGAACTATAACAACAGCAGACGAAAAGGCTTATTCGGTGGTAACAACAACCGTGATGAGCTGATCTATAACAACAGTGTGAATATCCGCAGAGGAATGCATACTGATATTGTGATCAATCGTTTTGGAAAAGTATTTATTGATGAAGAACGTATTGAGAACCGTAATGATGATAACTGGAACGACAACGACCGTAACAACGGTGGTTGGAACAACAACAGCGGATGGAACAACGACAACAATAACAACGGTTGGGGAAATGATAACCGTGATAACAATTACGGCACTGTCATGAGTTACGAAAGATTTCAACAACTCAAACAATCAGTAGAGCGTGAAAATTCAGACAAAAACAAAATGGATCTGCTCCGTTCAACCCTGCCTTACAACCGTGTAAACGCACAACAGGTGCGGGAACTTGCTCAGCTGATCTCATTTGAACAGACAAGACTGGAGCTGGCAAAATTTGCTTACCGTTATACCATCGACAGAGGCAACTATTTCGTGGTGAATGACGTCTTTAATTTCGGAAGCAGTAGAACCGAGCTTACAAGATACATTTCAAGCTACAGAGATTAATTAAAATATTAAGCAGAAGCATCTATGAAAATAATCCCCCGGCAGCGGGGGATTTGTTATTTCTTCATGAATAGTAAAGTGAGCAGGCGTGGAATATTGTTACGGTCATTATCATCAAAATATTCTGAAAGTCTTACTAAAACCAAACCATTCATCTTTGCTGCATCGGTAAAATCGGTGATGTGGTGATTGAAACAGGTTACAACTTGTGTGCCTTCGGCCGTATCAAATCTCGCTTTACTCCCGTTGTATTGTTTGAAGGGGTGCAGTTCGCTGATATAAAGATGGCCTCCCGGCTTAAGCACTGCAGCTGCTTTTTCCAAAACGGGTTGTAACAATTCAATATGCTCCAGCACCAGACTGAAGCCAATAAGATCATATGGTTTTGTGGCAAATGCCCATGGCTTGGTGATATCTGCCTGCACAAATGTTACGTTAGGAGTAGTGATCTTCTCCTTCGCTTTTGCCAGCATTTCTTCACTAAGATCAACTGCAGTAACAGTGGCTGCTTTTTGCATCAGTCAAACGGTATTCTTTCCTGTACCGCAACCAATTTCGAGGCAATGTTCAAAGGTAAGCGGTGCTAATGTTTCCCGCAATGATCTCGCTTCAAGATCACGGGTTTTGTTTTCGTTGCTGTCGTATTGTTGTGCCCAGCTGTTGTAGGCTTGTTGTACATCGCTCATAAAAATCATTCAATGGTTAGGTCATATTTGTGCAACAGCCCGCTTAAAGCTGTAGCAGAAAATTTTGCTTTCTTCAATTTGTTCCGTTCAGGGTCAATGGAAAAATTGATGGCAGTGCGAAGGTCTGCTTTTTCAAGAACGGTATGATCAAATACAGCTTGCAGCAAATTGCAATTATCAAGTTCTGCTGCTGTCAGATCGGTTTCTGTAAAATCAACTTCCTGCATGCTGCAGTTTATGAAACGGGTATTTTTTAATTTCATTTTATAGAACGTTGACAGGTTCAACAGACAATCCGTAAAGCTTACCGTAAATAGAAATTGATTGCAATCTTCAAAACGAAGTCCCATCAGTTTACAATTGCTGAAACTTGTTTCCTGGAACGATGTGCCATTGATATTTGCTGCACTCAGGTTGCAGTTCTCAAACACACAATCAATGAATGTGATTTTTGAAAGATTGGCCTCAGCAAAATTACAGTTGATGAATCGGCAGTTTTCGTATTCGCCAACAGGCAATTTTTTGATAGTATAATCAATACTTTCAAACTCTTTGTCTTCTTGGTAAGCTCTTTCCATAAAACTAATGTAGTAAAAGTTAAGGAAGTGCACGGTTGAATGAAGCAAAGAACTGTAAAGTGTAAATGGTTTTTGTTTACTTCACTAAAAAGAATTGAAGTTTTTAAATCCTTGATAGGGTATAGGTGATAAGGTCTTAAAATTGTTGGTCATTGATTTCAACTCCAACTGGATAATTCTATTATTGTCCAGATGATAAATGCTGCTAATCCAAGGCTGCCTAATATAATCCCCACAATTGCTTCTTTTCTTCCCGAATTTGTTTTGTCGGAAAACTTTTTACTCTTTCTCAGTGCAATGATCCCTAGAATAATAGCAAGTAGAGAAGGTACAAACCACGAAACCATTGTAAAGCCTGATCCAAAAATAAATGTGAGAATCATGAAAACCAATGATAAAACGCCAAAAGAAGCAGAGACTTTTCCGAGTACTCTGTTCTTTCTTTTTTGAATGTCCTCGTTGTCTTTCTTTTTTAATTTCAACAGTAGGCCGAGTAACTTACTTTTTTTAAAAGCCTGTTTGCTTTTTATGGTTGAAATAATAAGGCTGTTAAAGTTGCCTGCGTGTAGATTTACAATCTTCTGACCTGGTACTGTCGAATAACTAAGTTTTGCTTCGGATTTTTGAAAAATGCATAAAAAAATCAGCAATGTGATTATGGGTCTCATGTTGCATGTTTCAATACAAATTAATAATCAGCCTGAACAAATGCAATAGACGGCATAAAAAAAGGGAAGCAGATGCTTCCCTTCGCTATAAAATGTAATGTATTACTTCTTCAACACCTCAGCCATTGTTTTACCAATATCCGCAGGGCTTGCTACTACATGAATTCCGCACTCAGTCATGATCTGCATTTTTGCAGCAGCAGTATCTTCTGCACCACCAATGATGGCACCCGCATGTCCCATACGACGACCGGGAGGCGCTGTTTGTCCAGCAATAAAACCAACAACAGGTTTCTTCGCATTTTCTTTATACCAACGGGCAGCCTCAGCTTCCATACCACCACCAATTTCACCAATCATTACCACTGCATCTGTATTCTCATCGTTCATAAATAATTCCAATGCTTCTTTGGTAGTAGTGCCAATGATTGGATCGCCACCAATACCAACCGCAGTGCTTACACCAAGGCCGGCTTTCGCTACCTGGTCAGCAGCTTCGTAGGTAAGCGTTCCGCTTTTCGATACAATTCCAATACGACCGGGAATAAATACAAAGCCCGGCATGATACCCACTTTACATTCACCGGCAGTAATTACACCGGGACAGTTGGGCCCGATCAATCGTGTATTCGTTCCAACTAAATAATTTTTTGCCTTCACCATATCCTGCACCGGAATACCTTCCGTGATACAAACAACCAGTTCAATACCTGCGTTTGCAGCTTCCATAATTGCATCAGCAGCAAAAGCCGGTGGTACAAAAATAATACTCACATTCGCACCTGCTTTTTGTACAGCTTCTTCCACTGTGTTAAATACCGGACGATCAAGATGCGTTGTGCCACCTTTACCCGGTGTAACACCACCAACAAGATTAGTACCGTATTCGATCATTTGCGTTGCATGGAAAGTACCTTCTGTTCCGGTAAAACCCTGCACAATTACTTTCGAGTTTTTATTAACGAGGATGCTCATTTGGAAACTTTATTAGGCCGCAAAGATAGGGGATGATGCTTTAGGATTTTTGAATTAACCGGTAAGATTTGGGGCTTTCTGCTATTGTACAAAAACGAACAATTGTTCCGGCTTTTCGCTGTACCTCCGCTTCGCTACGGTGCCGCTTCAATCCGGCATCCCGTGAGCTTTTAATAGGTATGCCATACTTAATTGCAGTTTGATAAAATGTTGAAATGGGTTTGAAGTATGGCATACCAATCGACCTGCAATCTTACACCTTCAATCAGTAGCTAAAAACTACCTTGCCATTATCGTACTCTTATTCTTTCCCGTGTAACCCCAGGTTAAACTTCCCCAATAGCTTTGCCATTGGGCTTTTGGATCATCAGTCAGGCGAATCATCGTTACACAACTCACCATCCATTCACCGGTTGTGCTGACAGGAAAACTGATCTCACCTTTTTCATTACTTAAAAACGATGTGTCTCTTACTTTACCCAACAGTTTATGCCATGTACGTAGCTTGGCATTTATTAATGGCTCACCTCTGAACAGCACTTTTACTTTTAATGTATCGCCATTGCTTAGTTTGTAAGGGTGGGAGAGTGGAATAATATCAACAGGTAGCGTTGTTTGCTTTTTATACACGTCGGTTTTAAGTGCACCTACCTGCACAATAGTTTTTACGGAGCGTTGGTAAAACTCACGACCAATGGAATCGGTTTCGTTATGTTGCTTACGATAATCAATAGCCGTTTGTAAACCGTCTTCCAAAAGATAGGCATTGAATTTTTCTGCTTCCAGTTCAATAAATGAGTTTGTGTTGTTGAAGGTAACCATTGCTGTTCC
Source organism: Lacibacter sp. (assembly GCF_035299325.1). Taxonomy (GTDB): domain Bacteria; phylum Bacteroidota; class Bacteroidia; order Chitinophagales; family Chitinophagaceae; genus Lacibacter. The sequence continues at coordinate 149,915 of NZ_DATGWT010000007.1, forward strand.
TTCTTCGTGTATCGAGAATTGTAATGAATCACCTTCTTCGTCACTAAGTGCATCGTTCAGATCATCAACGATATCAGCATAATATAATTTCAGCTCACTTACTTTTTCTCTGTTGCCTTTCCAGTTGTCGCCTGTAAATGCTTCACCTGCTTTAAAACGGATATTGATCTCATCTGTACGGGAGAAAATATATTGCTGCGGCTCAAGCCAGAATTCATGTGCAAGTGCCGGTAGTATAAGAAGTAAAATAAGTAAATAAGTAAGCTTGTATTTTAACTTCATATCATTCAATTAAAAAAGCTGTATTATTTATCTTCTGCCGGGAAGTTGCCTGTTTACTTCATCAGCTTATCCATATCCCGGTCGTCACTGATCTTCCCTTTTGCCTCAAGCATGCGCATGTCTTTGGCATCCTGCAAAAAGTCGGAAGCAAAAATGAATTGATTGAGTTCTTCATTCTTACTGAAGATGATGTCTTTATTGGTGCCTTCCCATTCTTTATGACCCTGGTGCATGAAAATGATCTTGTCGCCAATTTCCATTACACTGTTCATGTCGTGGGTATTGACAACTGTAGTCATTCCATATTCGGTGGTGATCTCTTTGATCAACTTATCAATCACTAAGGATGTTTTGGGATCAAGCCCTGAGTTGGGTTCATCACAAAACAAAAATTTCGGGTTCAAAACAATGGCACGTGCAATACCTACCCGTTTTTTCATACCACCACTGATCTCGGCCGGGAATTTATTATTGGCACCTTCAAGGTTTACCCTTGCCAGTACTTCATTTACTTTATCGTGTTTTTGTTTGAGGTTGAGTTTGGTAAACATATCCAACGGGAAACGTACATTCTGCTCAACCGTCATCGAATCAAATAAGGCAGAACCCTGGAAGAGCATACCAATTTGCTGACGCAGCATTTTTCTTCCTTCTTCATTCATACTGGTGATGCTTTCACCATCATACAATACTTCACCACTATCGGGTTCAAACAAACCAACCAGGCATTTCATCAACACCGTTTTACCACTGCCACTCGCACCAATAATGAGATTGCATTTACCTGTTTCAAGTGTTGCAGATACATTATCGATCACCGTGCGGCCATCAAATCCTTTATGTATGTTATTGATCTCAATCATGTGTTATAATAATAATGCAGCGAGTGCATAGTCGGCCAATAAAATTAAAATACAACTTACGATCACCGATTTGGTACTTGCACGCCCAATCTCCAGTGAACCGCCCTGCACATGGTAACCATAATACGCAGGAATACTTGAAATGATGAACGCATAAGTATAAGTTTTACTCATCGCAAATATGACGTTGTAGGGAATAAAATCTTCGAGCAAACCATCGTTGTAAATTTCCGGAGGAAGAATACCTGATAAAGAACCCGCCATTTTGCCACCCCAGATGCCTAACACTGCAGCAAGCACAACCAAACAGGGAACAACAATTAACGCTGCAACAATCTTTGGTAAAATGAGATAGGTTTTTGTATTAATGCCCATGATCTCCAGTGCATCGATTTGTTCACTGATGCGCATGTTACCCAACTCCGATGCAATACGTGAACCAACCACACCTGCCAGTACCACGCAAATAAGTGTGGGTGCCAATTCAAGAATGATATTGTCACGCACAATAATAGCAATTACTGTTTTTGGAATAAGAGGTGTGATGAGCTGGTAAGCTGTTTGCACAGTTGTTACCGCACCAAGGAAAACAGAGATGATCACCACAATGCCAACAGAACGTATACCGATCTCATTGCATTGGTGCATCAACTCTTTCCAGTAAAGACGCATATTCTCCGGCCTGGAAAACATGCCCTTGATCATTAACAGGTAACGGCCGAAGTGTGTGAAGAAATCCATAGTTTAATATCAATATTCAAAAGGACTAATTATAAGCATTGAAGATACAATTCAAAATGCAAATCTCAAGTTCAGGCCTGTAAAGTAACCTAAACTTGAGATTTGTCTGTTATTATCAACGATAATTGGCTAAATCTTACATCACTAACCATTCACCACTCACGCTTACATTTCATGGCTCACCTTGCGAAACCTCTTCCACCACGGTGATTTTTTTACAGCTTCCTGTGTGTTGCTTTTGGTTTTCATTTGCGCATCAACTACAGAGATCAACACCATGTTGAAAATAGAACGAACTGAGCTGCCTAATTGCAGAATGTGAACGGGTTTTTTCAAACCAAGTAAAATTGGTCCGATAGCATCTGCTTCACCAACTTCCTGCAGCAGGTTGTAAGCAATATTACCACTTGCAAGGTTGGGGAAGATCAACACATTCGGTTCACCATTCACCAATTCGCTGAACGGATAATTCTCTTTCAATATTTCTTTATTGAACGCAACAAGCGGCTGCACTTCACCATCACACACCAGGTTTGGTTCACGTTCTTTTACAATTTCTCTTGCTCTTGCCACGATTTTTGATTCGCTGCCCTCACTGCTCCCAAAGTTTGAATAGCTGAGCATGGCCACACGTGGTGTAATACCAAATGATCGTACCTCTTTTGCTACAAGTTGTGTAATGTCGGCCAGTTCATCTGCACGTGGATTAAAATTCACTGTTGCATCAGCAAGGAACAAAGGCCCACGTTTGGTAAGCATGATGTACATACCGGCGATCTTGCGTACGTTTTCATCTTTACCAATGATCTGCAAAGCAGGACGAATAGTATCAGAATACTTACGGCTCAATCCGCTGATCATTGCATCGGCTTCACCTGTTTCCACCATCATACAACCAAAGTGTGTACGTTCTTTCATGGATTTGGCTGCTTCGTAACGGTTTAACCCCTTGCGTTGACGCTTTTGGAAAAACTGGTCACCAAATTTCGAGCGGAATTCTTCCATCTCTTTGCTCTTTGGATCAAGAACAGGAATACCTTCCAGCTCAATACCGTTTACTTCAGCGATGTCGTTAATGTTTTTTACATCACCCAATAAGATAGGGTAAGCCACACCTTCTTCGTAAGCAAGTTGTGCAGCTTTCAACACTTTTACATTTTCCGCATCAGCAAACACCACACGCTTCGGATCTTTTCTTGCTTTGCTGCCTATTGCACGCATTAACTGGTTATCGATACCCAAACGGTGATTCAATATATTCTCGTATTCTTCCCAATTGGTAATAGGATGTTGTGCCACGCCACTTTCCATTGCTGCTCTTGCAACAGCAGGGGCAACATAACTTAACAAACGTGGATCGAGTGGTTTAGGAATAATGTAGTTAGGGCCAAACGAAATGTTGGTTTCGTTGTAAGCCATGTTTACAATATCAGGAACAGGCGTTTTTGCTAACTCAGCTAATGCTTTAACCGCCGCCAGTTTCATTTCTTCATTAATCGTTGTTGCACGCACATCCAATGCACCACGGAAAATATAAGGGAAGCCCAATACGTTGTTGATCTGGTTGGGATAATCGCTTCGTCCCGTACCCATGATCACATCTTTTCTTGCTTCAGTTGCATCTTCATAGGTGATCTCCGGATCAGGATTGGCCATTGCAAAAACAATGGGGTTCTTTGCCATGCTTTTTACCATCTCTTTCGATACGGTGTTTCCTTTACTCAAACCAATGAACACATCTGCATTTTTCATGCCTTCATCAAGCGTCATTGGTTTGCTTTTGATCACAAACAATTGCTTCTGCTCATCAAGATCGGTTCTGCCGTCATGGATCAATCCTTTACTATCAAACACTTTGATGTTTTCTTTCTTTGCACCAAGCGCCACATATAATTTGATACAGGAAATGGCAGCAGCACCTGCGCCATTTACAACGATCTGTACTTTGTCGATCTTCTTTTTTTGTAATTCCAATGCATTGAGTAATGCAGCGGCGCTGATGATGGCTGTACCATGCTGATCATCGTGCATCAACGGAATTTTCATTTCCTCTTTCAAACGCTGTTCAATGTAAAAGCATTCGGGAGATTTAATGTCTTCCAAATTGATACCACCAAACGTTGGTTCAAGCGCTTTTACGATCTGCACGAATTTCTCCGGATCTTTTTCGTTGATTTCAATATCAAACACATCAATATCAGCAAAGATCTTGAAGAGTACTCCTTTTCCTTCCATCACCGGTTTGCCAGCTTCGGGACCAATATCACCAAGACCGAGTACCGCAGTACCATTACTGATCACTGCTACTAAATTTCCTTTGGCCGTGTATTTGTAAACATCCTCGGGATTATTAAAAATTTCCATGCAGGGCACCGCAACACCTGGTGAATATGCTAATGATAAGTCACGCTGCGTTTTGGCTTCTTTTGTAGGAATTACTTCAATTTTTCCCGGTCTTCCTTTGGCATGATATTCCAATGCCTGTTGCCGGCGTAGTTCTTCTTTGTTCATACGTATTAATTAATCAAACAATCGTTTTAGCCTTGCTAAGGGCGGCAAGGTACGAAAAGAATGAAAAGTGGATTTTCTGGTAAAAAAGTCACACTTAGATTAGAAAATTACATGGAGAAACAGGCAAAGATCAAGCAGGTATATTCTTCAACAGATCTTCAAAGCTTTCCCGCTTACGGATCAATATTGCTTCACCATCTTTCACCATTACTTCTGCCGGGCGATAACGTGAATTGTAATTACTGCTCATTTCAAAACCATATGCACCTGCATTATGGAAACAAAGCAGATCGCCTTCTTTTATTTCAGGTAATAAACGATCACTCGCAAACGTATCTGTTTCGCAGATATAACCGGTGATCATGTATTTTTTTTCTTCACCTTCTGGGTTCGATAAATTGCTGATATGATGATACGCATCATACATCATTGGGCGGATCAAATGATTCAATCCTGTGTTTACACCTGCAATGATGGTATCGCCATTTTGTTTCAGCACATTTACTTCAGCCAGTAAATAACCACATTCACTTACTAAAAATTTTCCCGGCTCAAACCAGATCTGTAATTTTTTATTGTTCGCTAAAGGATGTGCATCAAATGCCTGTTTTAATTTTTGTCCGATCGACGCTACATCAGCTGTTTTTTCTCCGGGTATGTATGGCACTTTAAAACCACCACCAAGATCGATCACTTCCAGTTCAGGAAAATGAGGAATGAGATCGAACAACACTTCAATCCCTTTTACAAATACATCAGCATCTTTTATTTCACTTCCTGTGTGGATGTGTAATGTGCGGATGAAAATATTATTTGCTTTTACAATGGCTTCCAGTTCGCCTATCTGCTCAACAGGAATACCAAACTTACTTTTATTATGACCTGTTGAAATTTTTATATTTCCACCCGCCATAATATTTGGACGAAGTCTTACACCAACTGGATAACTATGTCCGAACTTCTTGCCGAATTTTTCAAGATTAGATAAACTATCGATGTTCACATGCACACCTGCTGCCACAGCTTCTTCAATTTCAGCAAATGAAATACCGTTGCTGGTGTACAATACATTTTCAGGGGCCACGCCTGCATGCAATGCCAGCTTTACTTCGTTGATGCTGCTGCAATCGATATTGCAACCAAGACTGTTGAGGTAACGAACAACATGAATATTTGTTAACGCTTTTGATGCATAAAAGATGCGTGTATCTAAAACAGAAAACGCATTGATCAATGTTTCATATTGCTGCTTTATTTTTTCTGCATGATAAACATAAACGGGCGTGCCATATGTAGATGCGATCTGCTGTAATAGATTGGTTGGAATAGAAGGAGTCATGTGTCGATATTGCTAGGTTGCGAATTTAGTTTAAAAACCGGTCAGGACGTTAAAGCGGCCTGAACGATTATCTGTTTTATTTCATGCAAAGAACGCAAATGAGTGAAGACGCAATGCAGTAAGCATGTGCTATAAAAAAAGCCCCGTTCAACAACGGGGCTTTCTATCATTAGTCTTTTTTCTCTTCTTCATCATCATCTTCTTCCTGTTGCTCATCCAAATCATTCTCTTCACTTACTTCTTCTGTTTCTTCCACTTCTTCTTGTTGAGCAGATTCTTCTACTTCAACAATTTCTTCCCCGCTCACTTCTTCTGTAACAGCAGTAATCTCTTCAATAATAAGTTCTTCCTGCTGATCTTCTTCAACATTGTTGAGAGGCTGCTCTAATAACTCACCATCTTCCGTAACCACCAGTGCTTCATTTGCAGTAAGCACCTGTTCTTCTTCACCGGCAACATTCAGTGTATCGCTCTGTACACCTGTCGGATCAATGATCTCTGTAGAAATAATCTCTTTGATCTTTGGAAGATCTTCCGGTGAGTTGATACCAAAATAATCCATGAATGAACGGGACGTTCCGTACACCAACGGATGACCGGGCATCTTTTCATTACGACCAAGTATAACGATCAGTTCTTTTTCTAATAATTTTTGTACAGCGTAATCACAGCTTACACCACGAATCGCTTCCATTTCACCTTTGGTGATAGGTTGTTTGTAGGCAATAATGGAAAGAGTTTCCAAGGCTGCAGTACTTAAACGCTTCAGGAATTTATCGCCGTTGATCTGCGCAACAGTTTTGTGGTATTCTTTTTTGGTGAGGAACTGCCAGCCACCGCCGCTTTCTCTCACTTCAAAAGGATAAAACTCAGCGGTATATTTTTCTTTGATAGCTGAAATGGCTGCTTCTGTCTGGTCGAGGCTTGCACGGTCTTCAATAAAACCCAATGCATTGTTCACAAGGTCGCAAAGCTCCAATGTGGTAAGCGGACGTTCAGCTGCAAAGATCAGCGCTTCAATATGCGGGATGATAACACTAAGTTCCATTCGTTTTCAAACGTTTAAAGTTGAAGGTTTAATGTTTAAAGTTGAGTTGTATCCACAACTTTCAACCTTAAACTTTAAACTATTTAACTATTTAGAGCTGCTGCACCACTTACGATCTCTGTCAACTCAGTTGTAATGGCTGCCTGGCGTGCACGGTTATAGCTGATGCGGAGTGAACGCAACAATTCGTTGGCGTTATCACTTGCCTTATCCATCGCCGTCATACGGGCACCATGCTCTGATGCATTTGCATCAAGCACTGCTTTGAATAATTGTGTATTGAGGATCTTCGGCATTAACTCAGTAACGAGTTCTTCTTTGCCTGGTTCGAAGATGAAATCAGATTTTGTTTTAGCAGAACCTTCTTTACTCACTACTTTAGGAATAGGAAGGAAGCGCTCCAGTTTAAATTGCTGGGTGGCTGCATTTTTAAATTGGCTGTACACCAGTTCTACCACATCAAACTCACCTTTTACAAAAGCATCCATTGCTGCAGCTGATGCCTGCTGTACGTTTTCGAAACTAAGGTGCAGGAAAATATCTTTATAGGTATCGCTGGTTTTGTAACCGTTACGGAGCATCGCTTCGAAACCTTTTTTACCAATACCCCAAACCTGTACATTACCTTTTTGCTGTTGATCAGCATATTGCTCAGCAATTGTCTGGCGGGCAAGTTTTACCAGGTTGGCATTGTAACCACCGCACAAACCACGATCGCTGGTAACCAGGATGATCAACACTTTATTTACCGGGCGCTCAGCTGCCAGTTTCATGTTTACACTACCATCGCTGTTGCTTACAATATTGCTCAGCATATCCTGCAGTTTCTGTGCATAAGGGCGCATCTGGATGATGGCATCCTGTGCTTTACGGAGTTTGGCTGCACTCACCATTTTCATGGCTTTCGTGATCTGCTGGGTGCTTTGTACACTTTTGATCCTGTTACGTACCTCTTTTAATTGTCCGGGCATGTGGTTGAACGTTTATTTTCAGGCCGCAAAGGTAATGGAAACAGGGTTACAAGTGCAAGCCCGCAGCGAAATTGTGGAAAAGCCGAACCTGTTTTTTCGAGGCGGAGCTGATGGGTGTTTTTCAGGGTGAATGAAGCAATTTTATTATTTTCACCACAGCCAAACCAACCATGCAATCAACAAACTGCTTAAACTGCGGTTCTGCATTAGAACCATCGCAACGTTTCTGTCCTCAATGCGGACAAAAAGCTGATACACACAGGCTCAATTTCAACCATATCTGGCACGATCTGGTGCATGCATTTACCCATGCCGATAAGGGGATCTTTTCGCTCATATGGCAGTTAGTTTTCAAGCCGGGCATTGTGGCAAGGGAGTATGTAGATGGAAAGCGAAAACAATATTTCAACCCGTTTACGTTTGCTTTTGTGGTAGTGGGCTTCGCCTCCGTGATCCTGATCGGCTCAGGGTTTGCCAGTTTTTCCGGAGGCTCAGCAATGCCTGCAAACCCTATTTCACTGTTCCTTGATAAACATGTAAACCTGCTTATTTTTCTGAATATACCGTTGCTTGCATTGTTTAACCGACTGCTTTTCCGGCGTTCTGGAATAAATTATTCCGAAAACCTGGTACTGGCGGCATTCACATCGGGCCAACGCTCTATTTTTTTCAGCATGCTGGTTGCACCAATCTGGTTAATGTTTCACCCGCCATTTTATCCCTTTCTTGCTTTTTACCTTTTTTGCTGGAGTTGTTACTATGGTTGGGCCTGCACACAATTTTATAGCGGAAAGAAAACCGTTTCGTTTTTAAAAGGGATGCTTTCAACCATACTTACCCAGGTTGTAACCGTGATTCTGATATCGGCGACCTTTTATGTTTACTTTAAATTATTTTATAAAAGGCATTAAAAAAGCAGTCACAATAACGTGACTGCTTTTCAGGCGATGTTTAAAAATTAATTATCGTTGATCATCATTCTTTCTCCACCCATACGGCGCATATTGTTTTGCTGTTGCGGCTGCTGGGTTCCTTTAAACCGGTTGAGACGATAAGTAAAGCTCAACATGAAATACTGGGTTAATCTGTTTGTTCTTGTATCGGTAATAAAGTTGCTGCTGATACTGCGGTTAACATTGGTGTTTTGTTTCAGGATATCAAAACCTGCCAGGCGGATCACACCGTTTTTGGTTTTAAATATCTCTTTTTCAAGTGATGCATTCAGCAACGCAATGTTTTGCTGCACACCAGCTGACAATCCCTGGTTCAACAGGTAATCAAAGTCCCAACGGAAAATAAAGCCTGCACCAAAATCAAAACGGGCATCACTGCTAAGTGTCCAGGTGCTTTGACGGGTAATTGACTGACCTGCTTCTCTGAAGTCAGCATAGTTCAGGTTATATCTTACACCTGTTACCAACTCAAGCCATGGAATGTTGAATTCAAAATTTGCGCCTTGTGTATATAACCAGTTTTTACCAATGGTACGCTCACCATCAACAAGACTGATGTTATTATTATAATTCACCATTGTATTGGTGCTGATCACATACTTTCTGTTATTGAAAGGCTTTGCATAGGTCGTAAACATATTTACGTTGTAATAACCATTTACATTTTCAGGTCTTGTCAACTGTGCGCCGGTTAATTTACCATTGGGATCTTTGAAACGGATCACATTGTTTACGATCTGGTCTTCAACAAAATTAAATCCTAAGTTCACAAGGAAGATACGGCCTGAACTGAAGTTGAAATTATTAAAATTGGTATTGAAGTTATGACTGTTAGATGGACGTAGCAATGGATTACCCTCAGTGAGATATTGTGGATTGCTCTGATCTCTTACAGGTTGTAATTGTTCGAAATTGGGTTGCCTTGCATTACCATTGTAATTGAAGTTGAGCGATTTTGTACGGGTAAAATTATACGTAAAGCGTGCAACAGGAAACCAGTTGAAGTTTGTAATTGGCTTGTATGCACTGTCTTTACTGATGCTGTAACCTTTTAAAACAACCGGTTGTAAAATAACACCGATCGTATAGTTGTATTTTTTCTTTACTGTACGCACACTTGCGCCAATACGATTGTAATCGAAATTATTTTCGTAAGCGTTACTTAATGAGTCAATGAGTGTATAGTTCGTATTGCCGGGAAGCTGGATATAATTCTGACGGTCGTTGCTGCCAAAGTTTTTGTTGTAGTTATAACTCAGGTCAAGAAAGCGATCTACCGCTAATGGCTCAGTGTAAGTTGCACGCAGGTTGATGTTTTGTGTGCGGTTATCCTGCAGAATATTTTGCCTGAGCGTTGAATCTTTCGTGCCGTTTGTTAAATAAAAAACGGACTCGTTATTTGTAAACTGATCACTTTCGCTGGATGAGAAATTAAGATCACTGTTAAACGAGAGGTTACGGCCACGTTTTTTAAAGCGGTGGTTGTATAATAAGTTACTTCTGAAGTTAGGACGATCGCTTAATGAAGTGTTTACGTTAGTTCCGTCTTGTAAAGGCGAACTGTCATTAAAAATATCAAAAATACTTTCAGATCGGTTGTTCGATTCCGTGAGAGTAAAACTTGGACTGAATTTGATATAATTAAACGAATCGATCCATAGTTCAAGGTTACCAAAGGCACGATGTGTACCGTTTTTATTTAGTGAGCCCTGGTCGGTATTTGTAAAGATCGACCCTGATCCTGATCTGCCGATATTTTGTTGGGCTGTAAATTGTTCAATGGTTGTAGCTCTGTGCGAATAAGTATAACTGCCGTAAAAGGAATTGCGTGTTCCAAAGTCGTTCCGATAGTTCAGGCCAATTGAATTCAACTTGGTAATACCATTTTGATTACCACCACCAGTATTACCACCGCCTCCGCCGCCAAAAGTCATACCGCCACGGCCACCACCACCACCGCTGCTGCCATCCTGTTGAAAAGTAGAAGTGTTTACGTTATTACAGTTTGCAATAAGTGAAAGCTGTTTGCTGTTGTTGAACCTGTTCACAGTAACGGCACCCGTATAACGGTCGTTGGTTCCGTAACCAGCCTGCGCCCGTCCAAATATCCCTTTGTTTTTATCTTTTTTCAGCTGCAGGTTAATTACTTTCTCTGGTTCACCATCACGAATACCTGATACGGTTGATTGATCACCATAATCATCAATTACCTGCACTTTATCGATCATATCCGCCGGTATTTCTTTGGTAGCTGTTTTAGGATCACCCGTGAAGAAGTCTTTCCCGTTCACTTTCACTCGGGTTACGGCCTTGCCCTGTGCAGTTACATTACCCTCTCTATCAACCTGCACACCGGGCAATTTCTTCAATAACTCTTCAGTAGTTGCATTTGGTTTGGTTTGAAACGCACCGGCACGGTATTCAACCGTATCTTCTTTCATGGTTACTGCGGGGGCCTCGATCACAATTTCTTTCAGGTCGAGGTATGAATTGACCAGCACCAACTCGCCCAGGTCAATATTCGATACACCGGCTGAGGGCTTAAAGAATTCTTTGATCATTGGCTTATAGCCTGTATAGCTGATAACAATGGAATAGGCTGAAGTAGGAATTTTTGCGAAGCTGAACTCACCCTTAGCATTCGTCGATGTTCTCGATGTATCGTAAGGGAAACTTTTTTCAACCAGCTTAACAGTGGCTTTGTCAAGTCCTCTTGATCCGGTTGAATCGGTTACTTTCCCGGTGATGCCTGCTGTTTGGGCTTTTACAGATACGGATGTTGTGATGACAAGGAGAATGAGTAATAATTTCTTCATAAACATGTTTGAGATGCGAAATACGAAAATTTTCGTCAATAATTTATTTTTCGAATTGTTAAATAATAGACGACAATGCCTGAAAAAGTTTGCTCTTTGTTGAGCAATCAGTATAAAAGGCAAATCTACCATTTCAGTGGCGGCAGCTGTCCGTGCTGGTGGGTAAACTGTTTTTTGTTGGGTTTATTGTGAATTGCTTAACGCTTGATCAGGTTTGTAAACGGATGGTTTCTATTGCTTTCAGGCTAGTTCAAAATTTAACCTGGTTCATCGCACTCAACAGTTAATCATTACCTTTGTCGGCCTGTAAAAAAGGTGCTTCTGTCAAATTGGCTTTGTTTTAAACTTTGCATTGTATTTGACACAAGGAAGCTTTAATCAAAATAATTGACTTATTAATCTATACATATGTTAGGATTCCTATCGAAACTGTTTGGTGGCAGCAAGAGCGAGAAAGATGTACAAAAGCTTTCGCCTATCGTTGAAAAAATCAACCAGTATTTCCAGCAATATCAAAGCTTAACCAATGATGAACTCCGTAATAAAACACAGGAATTCAGACAGCGCATTAAATCACATCTCCAAAGTATAGATGACGAGATTGCTTCCCTTACAGTTAAAGCTGATGCATTCAGCGAAGATCAGATCCAGGAAAAAGATGCTACTTACCAGGAAATAGATAAACTGCGTAAAGAAAGAGATAAAAAAATTGAAGAGGTTCTTGAAGAAATTCATCCCGAAGCTTTTGCTGTAGTGAAAGAAGCTGCACGCAGGTTTACCAATAATGAAGAGTTGCAGGCAACGGCTACGCAATTAGACAGGGATCTTGTGATCAAACGCCCGCATATGCGTATTGAAGGCGACCAGGTGTTTTATAAAAAATCATGGCTGGCTGGTGGATCGGAAGTAACCTGGAACATGGTGCATTACGATGTTCAGCTGATTGGTGGTAGCGTGTTGCACCAGGGAAAAATTGCAGAGATGGCTACCGGTGAAGGTAAAACGCTGGTATCAACCTTACCTGCTTACTTAAATGCATTACCTGGTGAAGGTGTGCATCTTGTAACGGTGAATGATTACCTCGCTCGTCGTGATAGTGAATGGAACGGAACTCTGTTTGAATTTTTAGGATTAACTGTTGATTGTATTGATAAACATCAACCTAATAGTGAAGACCGTCGCAAGGCATATATGGCCGATATCGTTTACGGAACCAATAATGAATTTGGTTTCGATTACCTCCGTGATAACATGGTGGTGAATACAACTGAGAAAGTACAACGCAAATTGCACTTTGCGATGGTGGATGAGGTGGATAGTATCTTAATTGATGAAGCCCGTACACCATTGATCATTGCAGGACCTGTTGGTACAGGCAGCAATGAGCAGCAGTTCCACAATATGAAACCACGTATTGAAAAACTCGTGGATGCACAAAAACGTTTGGCGCAACAATATTTGAATGAAGCAAAGAAAGCTATTGCAGAAGGTGATGATGATCCAAAGAGTGGTGGTCTTGCATTGATGCGTGCATGGAGAGGTTTGCCGAAGTATGGTCCGTTGATCAAATACTTAAGTGAGCCCGGTATTAAAGTAAAACTGCAGAAAGCAGAAAACTATTACCTCGCCGATCAGCAAAAAGAAATGCCAAAAGTAGATGAAGGTTTGCTGTTTCATATAGATGAGAAAAGCAATTCGGTTGATCTGACAGATAAGGGTTTGAGCATGATCACCAAAGACAATGAAGATCCTAACTTCTTTGTATTGCCCGACATCAGTACTTCTCTTGCAACATTAGATAGAAGTGATCTTAGTGCTGAGGAAAAGTTACGTCAGAAAGAAGCGTTCTTAAATGAATATTCAGCAAAAGCAGATCGTATCCATACCATTCTGCAAATGCTGAAAGCTTACAGCTTGTTTGAAAAAGATGTAGAGTATGTGGTGTTAGATGGACAGGTGAAGATCGTTGATGAACAAACAGGTCGTATTCTTGATGGCCGCCGTTATAGTGATGGTTTACACCAGGCTATTGAAGCGAAAGAAAATGTGCACATCGAAGCGGCAACACAAACGTATGCTACCATCACATTGCAAAACTACTTCCGTATGTATCACAAACTTTGTGGTATGACGGGTACTGCGGAAACTGAAGCAGGGGAGTTCTGGGACATTTACAAATTGGATGTTGTAAAAATCCCTACTAACCTGAATATGGTTCGTGAGGATAAACAGGATCTTGTGTACAAAACCAAGCGTGAGAAATACAAAGCAGTAATCGAAGAAATTGAAACGATTCGTGCAGCCGGTCGTCCCGTACTGGTTGGTACAACTTCGGTTGAGGTGAGTGAATTGCTGAGCAAGATGTTGCAGGTGAAAAAAATTCCACACAATGTATTGAACGCAAAACAACATGCCCGTGAAGCACAGGTTGTTGCTGAAGCTGGTTTACCAAGTGCTGTGACCATTGCAACAAACATGGCCGGTCGTGGTACCGATATTAAACTTGGTGCAGGTGTAAAAGAAGCAGGTGGTTTGGCTATTCTTGGTACAGAACGTCACGACAGCCGTCGTGTCGATCGCCAGTTACGTGGTCGTGCAGGTCGCCAGGGCGATCCTGGTTCTTCTCAATTCTATGTATCGCTTGAAGATGATCTCATGCGTATGTTCGGTAGTGATCGTATTGCCGGCATGATGGATAAACTTGGTTACAAAGAAGGTGAAGTGATCCAGCACAGCATGATCACCAAGTCAATTGAACGTGCACAAAAGAAAGTAGAAGAAAACAACTTCGGTATCCGTAAGCGTTTGCTGGAATATGATGATGTAATGAACAAACAGCGTGGTGCGGTTTACACCCGTCGTAATCATGCATTGAGTGGCGAACGTTTAACGCTTGATACTGATAATGCGTTTTATTCTGTTGCTGATGGATTGATCGCATCGTTCAAAGAGCAAAACGATCATGAAGGATTTAAGATGGCTTGTATCATCAACTTTGGTATCGATACACAGATCACCGCAGAACAACTCGATAAAGCAGACAGCAACACTTTGGCAGAAGCATTATATGTGGAAGCAAAAACAGCTTACCTGCGTAAGAGTGATCTGTTGAAGAAAGATGCATTGCCGGTGTTCCAGAATATTAAAGCAACACAGGGTTCGCATATTGAAAATGTATTTGTGCCGTTCAGCGATGGTAAACGTGGTTTACAGGTGTTAACGCCAATGAACAAAACCATCGAATCACAGGGTGCTGAATTAGTAAGTGCGTTGGAACGTACTGCAACCCTCGCTTTCATTGATGAAGCATGGAAAGAACATCTTCGTGCAATGGATGATCTGCGTACTTCTGTACAAAATGCAACTTACGAACAGAAAGATCCGTTAGTGATCTATAAGGTGGAAGCGTATACATTGTTTGAGCAATTGAACAGTGAGATCAATAAGAATATCGTTTCATTCCTTGCACATGCAGGTTTACCAGTTGAAGAAAATACAGCCGGACAAATTCGTGAAGGCCGTCAACAGAAAACCGATATGAGCAAGATGCGCCAACGCAAAGAAGATATGGTAGCTGCAGGTGGTGGTTCTGAACTGATGGAAACACCGGATTATTATGATCCATCAGAAAATGTAAAACAGGAACCAATTGTTGCCGGACCGAAAATCGGACGTAACGATCCTTGTCCTTGCGGCAGCGGTAAGAAATACAAACAATGTCACGGTAAAGATTTATAAGAGAAAACCTCCTTCGGGAGGTTTTTTTTGCTGATCGCTGTTTCCTTTTTTCTACTCATAAAAAAATACATTTGCGCCATGAACATTGCTTCATATATCGACCATACGATTCTAAAGCCAACAACCCTCATCAGTGATATTGAACAACTCTGCACCGAAGCAACCCTGTATAATTTTGCAGCGGTTTGTGTGCCTCCGCCTTTTACTCGTTTTGCAAAAGGACTGGTTGGCGGTTCAAGTGTAAAGACAGCAACGGTCATTGGTTTTCCATTTGGTTATTCGGCCATTGAAGCAAAGGTGACTGAAACCCTGCTGTCGATCGTTGACGGTGTAGATGAAATTGATATGGTGGCAAATATCTCTGCTATTAAAAACGGCGACTGGAACTTTGTAAAGCATGAAGGGGAAACCATCATCCCCATGGCACATAAAAAAGAAAAGCACATCAAGATCATTATCGAAAGCGGGGTTTTGACCGATGAGGAGATCATTCGTTGTTGTGAGATCTATGCTGAACTTGGCGCAGATTTTGTAAAAACCTCTACCGGTTACGCAGAAAAAGGCGCTACATTGGAAGCCGTGCAACTGATGCGGAAGCATTTACCGTCTAATATAAAAATCAAGGCATCGGGTGGAATACGCAATTACGCTTTTGCCAAACAATTGATTGAAGCAGGAGCCGACAGGTTGGGTTGCAGTGCCAGCGTTGCTATTGTAAAAGAAAGTTTGAACCAGTAATATGAAAAAGATCATTCTGTTTTGTTTTATCATAAGTGTTGTTTCAATCAGCAAGGCACAGACTGTAGTTGATACGATTGGGAGTAACGTATTTGTTGTGAAAGACAGTCGTTTCGATTTGCTCGTAAAAAAGAAGGCTGAGATCAACAAGAAATCAGCCGATTCTAAAAAGCCAAGCAAAGGTTATCGTATCCAGGTGCTCAACACCACCGATCGTAACCAGGCACTGGCTACCAAATCAAGATTATTGACGCTCTATCCTGATCAGAAAACATACCTCATGTACCAGGCACCTTATTTCAAAATTCGCATCGGCAACTTTGTTGAAAAAGCAGAAGCCGATGACCTGAAAAAAGAACTGGCCCGCATGTTTCCTACCGGAGTGTTTGTGATTCCCAGCGATATTGAATACAAAGCGCCTCCTGAAAAGGAAGAAAACATCAAGTTGTAGCACGCCCCTGTCTGACGGAACATATCTTTGTCTACTCACCTGAAAGGTGACTGTAGTACGAATCAAAACAATGATCATCAGTCAGCTTTCAGGTGAACAGTCATCAATAAAGCCTGCAGCGTTGCAGGTTTTTGTATTTTTGCTCCTCTATGTTAAAAGATCAGATACAATCACTGGCCAAACAGTATAAAGAAGAGTTTATTGCAGTTCGTCATCACTTGCATGCAAATCCGGAACTCAGTTACAAAGAATTTGAAACATCAAAATTTGTACAAGCCAAGCTCACAGAGTTGGGTATCCCGTTTACGGTAATGGCTGAAACAGGTGTGGTTGGTTTGATCGAAGGAAAGAATCCATCTTCAAAGATCATTGCTTTGCGTGCCGATATGGATGCATTGCCGATACTGGAAGAAAATGATGTTCCCTATAAATCGAAAGTAGATGGTGTGATGCATGCATGCGGACATGATGTGCACACCACCTGTTTACTCGGCGCAGCAAAAATTCTCAATGAATTAAAAGCAGAGTGGGAGGGAACGGTAAAGCTCATTTTTCAACCCGGTGAAGAAAAAAATCCCGGTGGCGCCAGTATCATGATCAAAGAAGGTGTGTTGGAAAACCCAAAACCGCAATGCATATTTGGATTGCATGTGCATCCGGGTTTGCAATTAGGTCAGTTAAGTTTTCGTGCAGGTAAAGTAATGGCGAGTGCCGATGAATTATATCTAATGGTGAAAGGTAAGGGCGGACATGCCGCTTCACCACATTTATCTGTTGATCCAATCTTGATTGCATCACACCTCGTGGTGAGTCTGCAACAGGTCATCAGCCGCAACCGAAATCCACACAATCCTTCCGTGTTATCGATCACTGCATTTAATGCAGGTACAACCACCAATGTAATTCCCAACGAAGTAAAGTTGATGGGCACTTTCCGTGCAATGGATGAAGCATGGCGTTTTGAAGCACACAATCTTATCCGCCGCAATGCAACACAGTTAGTACAAAGCATGGGTGGCGAACTCGATCTGCATATTGATGTTGGTTATCCTACTGTTTACAACAACGAAGCTCTCAACGAAAAAGCAAAATCAAAAGCAGCTGAATTATTAGGAACATCACATGTAGAAGAAACTGAACTCCGCATGGGTGCAGAAGATTTTGGTTATTACTCACAGGTAATTCCCGGTTGTTTCTTTCGTCTTGGAGTAATGAATAAAGATAAAGGAATCAGCAGCGGTGTACACACCCCAACATTCAATGTTGATGAAGATGCCATTGAAACAGGCATGGCAATGATGGCTTGGTTAGGAAGTACGGTAGAGCCATAATTATTTTATAAGAAGTAGCATTGCGTCTTTGCGTAAAACTATTTTTGCTTCAAGTATTCCTTCGGTATCAACAGATCTTTATTCTCTGTTTGCCAGAACACGGTTAATATCCACCAACGCTTTCCATCGTTGTATAATTGAATGCTGTTAATACCACGCATAAACGGTTCAGCATCTGTTGCTGTTCTTCTTGCTTCATAAGTACTGAAACAATGAGCAATATGTCCATACACTTCCTGTTTACGATTGATTTCTTTTTCAAAAAATCCATTCTTCTCAATTACTGGTCCGCTTTGTGTAATATAATCATCAACGGTTAGTACACGCTTTACTATCTCACCTGTTGGTCGAACAGCAGTAGCAACTAATTTTCCTTCAGGCAAAAACAAACTACGCATACGGTTCCAGTTTCTTGGTTCACCTGCCGGTCCGCTGATAACGTTGTATAATGCAGCAACAATTGCATCAACAGTTTCTACATCTTTTGTTGCAGCAATAACTGTATCGGTTTTTGTTTGTCCATTTGTTGTGCTGATAAAACAAAGGACGATTAAAATCATGAAAAGTTTCTTCATGTCTTTTTTTTTGAAAGATACATTTAGTATTGTTTGCGGTAGTTCCGTTCTTCAAAAATTGCATTACATTTAATCAACATAAAAACACTTAGCTATGCCAATACGTATGACAGATGATCCGCAGGATCAACAGGAACACCAAAGTAATGATGGTGGAGGCGGAGGTTTTCCCGGGGGTGGTGGAGGAAGAGGTGGCGGAGGATTACTCAGCTTATTGCCTCTGTTATTGAGTTTATTTGGCCGTGGTGGAGGCGGAGGAGGTAAAGGAATTATTTTGTTGCTGGTTGTAGCAGCAGGTGCATATTTTTTACTTGGTCGTGGTGGTTGTAATGTGAGTGATATAGCTAACCTTGCAACAGGTGGTTTCTTAGATCCAAAGCAATTTGAGAAGGCAGAGATCTACGAACCGTTGGCTGATGATGATACAAAAAATCCGTTACCTGAATCGGCAAACCTGCAACGTTTTTGTCCAACACCACAAAACCAAGGTTCGCAGGGAAGTTGCGTTGCATGGAGCAGTGCGTTTGCTGCACATACGATATTAGAATCATCACGTACAGGTAAACAGCCAAACGAAGTGGTGTTCTCTCCATCGTTCATGTATAATCAAATTGGTTTGGAAGGTTGCCAGGGTTCATACATCATCCGTGCAATGGAATTTATGACCAAGCGTGGCGATGTGCCTTACGATCAGTTTCCTTATACCGATCAGGATTGCCAACGTCAACCCGATAATAGCTTGCAGCAGCAAGCGGCTCAATATCGAATGCGTGGTTTCAATCGTTTGAGTTTAGGAGATCGTAATGATGCTGTTGATCTGCGTGCCATTAAAGAGAATTTATCGCAGGGCGCACCGGTTGTTATTGGTATGATGGTTGGGCAAAGTTTTATGCAGCCAATGATGGGGCAGGATGTGTGGATTCCCGCAAGTGGCGACAGAAGTATGATGGGCTTTGGTGGTCATGCAATGTGTGTGGTTGGGTATGATGATAAAAAATATGGCGGTTCTTTTTTACTGATGAACAGCTGGGGACAGGAGTGGGGCACCAATGGATTTGCATGGGTGCGATACGGCGATTTTCAAACCTATGTGCGTGAAGCATATGGTGTAAATCCCATGCATGCAGGTAATGAAAATGTGCAGCAGTTTTCCTGTGAAGTGGGATTGGTTAGTGTGCAATACGATGGTAAGAAAACTGTAGCAGGTGATTATATTGCTTTACGAAATATCGGCGGCAATCGTTTTGAAACAACTGCACCTGTTCGCCCCGGTGATAAATTTAAAATGGAGTTGAAGAATACAACTGAATGTTATGTGTATGTTTTCGGTAAAGAAGTGGATGGTACGAGCTATACCTTATTTCCTTATCCAAGAACGGATGATCCCACCAAAACAAAATATTCTCCTTTCTGCGGTATTACCGGTGTGCGTTTATTCCCAAAAGATAAAAGCATGACGCCCGATAGCATTGGTGTTGGTGGCAGAGATGTACTTGCTGTGGTGATAAGTAAAAAAGAATTGGATTGGTATCAATTGAATCAACAGATCAGTGCCGATCCTTCCGGTGATTTTGGCAGCAGGTTGAACCGTGCATTAAGTTCATCACTCATTCGCAATGTGCGTTATTCATCAACAGGTAATGGTACTATGCGTTTTGATGTAACGGGAGACGCCAATAATGTAGTAGCTTGTATTATTGAAGTAACGAAGTAAAACCATTGCACCTTAAGTTCATGAAAGAATCTGCAACCCAGTTTATCAAACAAATCACGCATCCCATTAAAGGGAAGTTATTCCTGTTGCTGAAACTTCCTTCCGCTTTTTTCAGTGGGGTACGAATTCAATCAATTACCGAAGAACGTTGCGTGGTAACGGTGCCGTACAAGTGGTTTTCACAAAATCCATTTCGGTCAACTTATTTTGCCTGTTTGGCAATGGCTGCAGAAATGACAACAGGTGTATTGGGGTTGATGCAGATCACCGGACGAAAACCTGCCGTGTCAATGCTTGTTGTAAATATTGAAGGAAGTTTTTTTAAGAAAGCAACCGATGTTACAAGTTTTGTTTGTGACGATGGGAAGCAGATGGAGCACTTGGTTGATGAAGCTATTGCAACAGGTGAAGCAAAAAGTATGAAGGCAAAATCTATTGGCCGTAACAAAGCTGGTGAGATTGTTGCAGAGTTCTATATTACATGGTCGTTTAAAGTAAAGAGTTAACAAAAAAAGGATTGTTTGAAAATGTATTTGCATTTTCAAATTTTCAAATTGAATCATTTTCAAATTGTCTTTATGAAACTTTCATTTCACGGAGCTGCACGTTGTGTTACAGGCAGCAAACATATACTTACCGTAAACGGTAAACGGTTATTGCTCGATTGTGGTTTGTTTCAAGGCATGGGAAAAGATACAGATGCCCTGAACAGGCATTGGGGTTTTGATCCTGCAGAAATTGATTACATGATTCTCAGTCATGCACATATTGATCACAGCGGATTGATACCAAAGTTGTGTAAAGATGGATACAAAGGTGATATTCATTGTACAGATGCCACGGCATCACTTACAACTGTATTATTGGAAGATAGCGCCGAGATACAGGAAGATGAAGTGAAATATGAGAACAAGCGCCGGGCCGCAACCAATATGCCTTACCTGCAGCCCCTGTACACCATTGAGGATGCAAAGGCGGCACTTGACCGGTTTGTGCAACACGAGTATGGCCAATGGTTTAAAGTATCAGATGGTATTGAAGCCATGTTTACCGATGCAGGACATATCATCGGCAGCGCCTGTGTGCACTTAAAGGTTACAGAAAATGGCAGAACAAAGCGCATCACATTTTCGGGTGATATTGGCCGTTACCGTGATGTGATCTTAAAGTCGCCGCAGGAATTTCCGCAGGCTGATATTATTATCATGGAATCAACGTACGGTAACAGTTTACATGATAATGCAATCTCAACTCCCGACCAGTTATTGCAGTGGATAGAAAAAGCCTGCCTGCAGAAGAAAGGCAAACTCATTGTTCCGGCATTTAGTGTGGGCCGTACGCAAGAGTTGTTATATGATCTTAATCAACTGGAGCTCGAACGCCGTTTACCGGAGCTGGAATATTTTGTTGACAGTCCATTGAGTATGGAAGCAACACAGATCGTTAAAAGTTACCCGGAGTATTTTAATAAACGTATTCAAAAAGTATTGCAAACCGATAATGATCCGTTTGGTTTTAAAGGATTGAAGTTTGTGAAAACAGTTGATGAATCAAAATTATTAAACTTCAAAAGCGGTCCTTACGTAGTCATCAGTGCAAGTGGTATGGCTGATGCGGGACGAGTAAAGCACCACATTAATAATGCAATTGAGAACAGCCGAAACACCATTCTGCTTACAGGTTATTGCGAACCACGTTCTTTAGGTGGTAAACTTCTGGAAGGCCGTAAAGAGGTGAAAATATTTGGTGTTGAGAAGGAAGTGCATGCTGAGATCGGCCAAATACGCAGCATGAGTGCGCATGGCGATTATGAAGATATGAGTCAGTGGCTTGCCTGCCAGGATCCAAAGCTGGTAGAAAAATTATTTATCGTTCACGGTGAGTATGATGTGCAGCATGCGTTTCAGCAACGGTTGATGCGTAAAGGCTTTACAGATGTGATCGTCCCTGAAATGCATTTTGAGATAGGTATATAAAAAAGCCCCGGAGTTATTCCGGGGCACCCGTCAGGAAAAATCCGATGTGGATTTTGGGTATGGGTAAACTTCACTTCACATGTGGATGGTTAGCAACAATTCTGTCTGTACCAAGAGACCAGCTAATATTTTTATAAGAATCCAAATATGGATTTCGGGTAAACCAGTTGTGTTTGAAAAAAGGTGTAGGCGGTTAGCAACTTAGTTTGTCCGTACCAAGAGACCAGCTAATATTTTTTATGTGTTGATTCTTTTATGTTCTTCACGTAAACAGGTTGCAGTTGATTAAAATCAAATGCGGGCAGTTTCAGTTTTGTTGGTTTAAGAATGCCTGCCAATATTTTAAGAATGTATTCCATTTGTAATTTTTAATCTGTGTTTAATAAAAAGTGTAGGCGGTTAGCAACATGTTTAGTCCGTACCAAGAGACCAGTCAATATGTTAGTTATCCAATGTGGATGTTGAGTAATGGGTAAAAGGTTAGCAACAGTGTTTGCCAGGTCAGCAACATATAGTCTATACCGGAACCGTTTATTGTTTAATGAATTTTGAAGTAGAAGTGTTTACGCCATTATTTACTTTGAGTATGTAATTCCCTCTGTTCAGGTGTTGTACATTTAATTGTTGCACCTGTGCTGCCTGCTTGCTCTGATAACGTTGCACCAGGATGCCGGTACTGTTATAAATTTCATACGTTACCATTTTCTCCTGCCAATTATTGGGGATCATTACACGCACTTCATTAGTTGCAGGGTTTGGGAAAGTGCTGATCTGTACTTTATGTTCTTCTGTTAAACGCACCATTCTTGTTTCAGAATAGGAAGACTTGCCATCTATATCAACCATTTTCAATCGATAGTAGATTGCTTTGTCTGTGCTGTTCTGCAGATTGTCTTTATACTTGAAATTGCTTTCTGTAGAAGTTGTTTCAGGTGCAAACACAATGGCTGCTTCTTTAAAACTTCTTGCATCAACACTCTTCTCAACTACGAAGTGACTGAAGTTATAGTGGTTGGTTGTTGACCAGCTCAACAATGCATTCTTATCTTGAAGGTTAGCCTGGAAGCTAAGTAGTGAAACGGGCAATGTAGAAGGCAGTGTAAAGTTGTTGAAATATAAACTGTATTGTCTTGAGGCATGCGAACCGGTTTCTGAGTTTACACCAAACTTTACTTCAAATGTTGAAATGTTTATCCCGGCAACCTGAAACATTACCTCTGTTGCGCTTGTACTGATGCCGCCAATTTCAACACCGGCAGTATTGTGAGCAATTACCTGGTTGATGTTGTTTTGAAGAGCAATATGCGGAGTTGCATTCATCAAAGCAGATACGCCATCGTTCATATTCAATTCGGCAAATTCCTTCATTTGATTGCTGCCATCAATATCTAGGATCATGGCGTTCATCGTTGGAAATAAAAAGGGCTGTCCGGTTATTGAATGAACAAACTGGAACGTGAATGTTACATAAGATTCATTCTTTCCACCCGATTTGATGAGTGGCTGAAAGCCGCCATCATAACCAAAACCATTCTCGTCCATGTGGAGGATCGTACTGCCGTTTTCAATATGGCTGATCGTAACAAACGCATTTGCAAACGGTGCTACGTTGTCATAACGGTAAACTGCACCTTGCTGCAAATCAGTTCCGCTAACAAGCTGGGGGTTATTAAAATAAATCTGTGAAAAACCTGCCTGGGAGTTTAAAAGCAGGGCTAATACGAGCACAAAGGCTCTTTTTACTGTTGGGTAGAGGTACGTCATTGTTGTTCTTTTTATAGGGTCGGGATCAATACGGGCTAAGGAATCTCACTATTCGTCTTTCGGTAAACTATCAATTCGTCTAAGGGTATCTTCTTATCTGGAACAAAGTTGCACCGAGTTTTTAACATCCGCAATAGTAGAATTACGAAGTAATTTTCGCAAGACTTGGAAATAGTAAAATTCGCAACTAAAAGGCATTGAAAATCAATACTTCATTCAAAAAAACTAAGTTCAGAAAGATTCAAATATTTTTCTGAAGTGGTTAAAATTCTACTCATTCAAACCCAAAATGCCGGTGTTAACCGGCAATTTCACGTCGTAAAAACAAAAATGGGGAGGTAAATATGCGGTTGAATTTTCAGTTGATGCAGTAAAATTGCAGGTTGTTTTTATGAGTTGACCTGGTACATGGTAAACCAGTTTAGTGAAGTTGATGTTGATGACAAGCCATTGCGGGAAACAAAAAACCCCGCAAAAAGCGGGGCTTGTACCACGTACGGGATTCGAACCCGTGATTCCTCCGTGAAAGGGAGGCGTCTTAACCCCTTGACCAACGCGGCGTTTATTTTTGGGAGTGCAAAGATAGGTTTGGGCTTATTACCTCCCAAACAATTTTCAAGAATTTATTCAAAACAAGGATACAAATCAGGAAAATGATGCAAAGCGCTTTTAATCAACCTGTATTTCACTGATAAGAATTATCTGTACACGAGCTAAAAACTAACAGGCTTTAATGGTTAATCTCGTTAACTTCGCAGCGCATTTTTAACTACTAAACTATATTTCTCATGAGCACAGTAAAAGTTGCGATTAATGGTTTCGGACGTATCGGCAGGTTGGTTTATCGTCAAATCTATAAAATGGAAGGAATTGATGTGGTGGCGATCAATGATCTTACTTCTCCAAAAGTTTTGGGTCACTTATTAAAGTACGACACAGCGCAGGGCCGTTTTGATGCTGAAGTAAAGAGTACCGATAATTCGATCATTGTTAATGGCGACGAGATCAAGATCTATGCTCAGAAAGACCCGGCACAAATTCCCTGGGGATTACATAATGTAGACGTTGTGCTTGAGTGTACAGGTTTCTTTGCTGATAAAGCAAAAGCTGAAGGTCATATTGCTGCAGGCGCCAAGAAAGTGGTGATCAGTGCACCGGCAACAGGCGATCTTAAAACAATTGTATTTAATGTTAACCATAATATTCTCGATGGCAGCGAAACAGTGATCAGCTGCGCAAGCTGTACAACAAACTGTTTGGCTCCAATGGCACAGGTGCTTGAAGAGAAATACGGAATTGTGAATGGTTTAATGACAACTGTACATGCTTACACAAACGATCAGAACACACAGGATGCTCCTCATCCAAAAGGTGATCTGCGTCGTGCACGTGCAGCGGCCCAGAACATTGTTCCTAACAGCACAGGTGCTGCAAAAGCAATTGGCCTGGTATTGCCGAGTTTAAAAGGTAAGCTCGATGGCAGCGCACAACGTGTACCAACTCTCACCGGTTCATTAACTGAGGTAACTGCTTTATTGGGCAAGAAAGTAACTGTTGAAGAAGTGAATGCTGCCATGAAAGCCGCATCAAACGAAAGCTTCGGTTATACAGAAGATGAAATTGTGAGCAGCGATATTATTGGTATCAGCTTCGGTTCTTTGTTTGATGCAACGCAAACAAGAGTTCAGAACGTAGGCGATTCTCAATTGGTGCGTGTGGTTAGCTGGTACGATAACGAAATGAGTTATGTAAGCCAGTTGGTGCGTACACTTCACTATTTTGCTAAACTTATCAAGTAAGATTTTTGTGAATACAAAACTGTTAAAGGGATATTTCGTTTGGAGTATCCCTTTTTTATTCCTTGCCTGCAACAGCGGTCCCGGCACTGCAAAGTTGCTGCCTCCTGATCCTAAGAACAGTGAGTGGTATGTGCAAAAAGAAAAAGATGAAGATGACAGTGGCAACAAACTTGGTTTGTATGCACTTCGTTTTTATCCCGATGGTAACTACACTCTTTGCGCAGATCTGTTGTTTGAACAGGGTAAGTGGGCATTTGATGCACAGAAAAAACTATTGGTGCTCGATCCTGAAAATGGCGATACTGCAATTAAAGAGCGCTACCTCATTGATCAATCAC
Organism: Lacibacter sp.; assembly: GCF_035299325.1. Taxonomy (GTDB): domain Bacteria; phylum Bacteroidota; class Bacteroidia; order Chitinophagales; family Chitinophagaceae; genus Lacibacter. The sequence goes on from NZ_DATGWT010000007.1 coordinate 175,863, forward strand.
TGCCAAAAGGTAAAGCGCAATTCAGTTTTTACAGTGCGTACCCGACTGATAAAGCCAATCCTGATGAATTGGTGAAAGTGTTGGCCGTAACAAACGTTTCAACAAATGATCCTTTTAAAAAGGAAATGCACGGCTGGCGGACCAGGCCAACTCAACAGGAAAATGATGTACAGTTAAAACAACGTGTTGTTGCTTACCTGCAATTTCTGTTGGCATTTTATCAGCATGCAAAAGATAATAACCTGGAAAATCCGGGAGGTACCTGGTACCCGCAGCCCATTAAATTCTACAGCAATAAAGTGAGTATGGCTTACGAGAATGAACTGGGCGATTGGTACACTTGTTTTTTCAGCAAAGAAGATGCAGTGAAAGGTTATCAACTCATCAGCGGTGCATTGATGAAAACAAAGATCGAAGGAGAAGATGATGTGAGCCGTAACATTCATTGCGTTGAACAACTATTGGCAGCAGTGCAGAAATAATCATGAACTGAATTGTTTTTCTGCAGCAGACTGTAACTTCGTTTTACACGTAAACTATTGAACAAAACCATAGCATTATGAGCAAATTTTCAAACCATAATTTCAGCGGAGAAAAAGCATTGATCCGTGTTGATTTCAATGTGCCGCTTGATAAACAAACACAGGCAATTACTGATGATACAAGAATGACAGCAGCTATCCCAACCATCAAAAAAATATTGAATGATGGCGGTAGCGTTATTTTAATGAGTCATCTCGGTCGCCCGAAAGATGGTCCCGAAGAAAAGTCATCACTCAAACATCTCATTCCACATCTTGCAGAATTACTTGGTGGTAACACAACTGTTTTATTTGCCAATGATTGCATTGGTGAACAGGCATTCCTCACTGCAGGTATGATGAAACCGGGTGAAGTGTTGTTGCTGGAGAATCTTCGTTTTTATAAAGAAGAAGAAAAGGGTGATGCTGCCTTTGCAGAAAAACTCAGCAAGCTGGGTGATGTGTATGTGAATGATGCCTTCGGCACAGCTCACCGTGCACACGCTTCAACAGCTGTGATCGCACAATTTTTTCCATCAGAAAAAAGAATGTTCGGTTTATTGATGGAAGGTGAAGTGGCTGCCGGTGAAAAAGTATTGTTGCAGGCTGAGAAACCTTTCACTGCGATTATCGGCGGTGCCAAGGTGAGCGATAAAATTCTCATCATCGAAAACTTACTGGAACGTGCAACCGATATTATCATTGGTGGCGGTATGGCATACACCTTCATGAAAGCAATGGGCGGTACCATCGGTAATTCGTTGTGCGAAGAAGACCGTTTGGATACAGCTAAAGAAATTCTTGCAAAAGCAGAAGCAAAAGGAGTGTCTATTCATTTGCCGAGTGATTCGGTGATTGCCGACAAGTTTGCAGCCGATGCCAATACTTCAACTGCACCAAGCAATCATATCCCTGAAGGCTGGATGGGTTTGGATATTGGAGTAAATGCCTGTGAACAGTTCAGGAATGTATTGCTGCATTCAAAAACCATTTTATGGAACGGCCCGATGGGTGTGTTTGAAATGGCAAAATTCCAGCACGGAACCAAAACTGTTGCGCAAGCCGTGGCTGATGCGACCGGTAAAGGTGCTTTCTCTTTAGTGGGAGGAGGTGACAGTGTTGCGGCTGTGAACGATTTTGGATTTACTGATAGGGTGAGCTATATCTCAACCGGTGGTGGTGCTATGCTTGAGTTTTTTGAAGGAAAAACATTGCCCGGCATTGCGGCGATCAAAGAATAACCATCTATATAGATACAAAAGAACGTCAGGGTGTCAGCTTTTAAAGCTCGGCACCCTTTGTGTTATACCAAATAGGTTTGTAAATAAGCCCGGAATTTTCCGGTGTAATGCCGACAGACATTTTTGTTTTTCAAATTCGATCAAACTAAATATGATGTCTCGTCGGTATTATGTAAAAATCATCTTGACAAGTAAAATGTTTCGATTAAATTTAATGTGAAATGCATTGTCAGTCCCGCCGGTATTTTATCTGCTATCTGTAACAAACAGAAAAAGTAACACACTAATTATTCAATTAAAACAAAAAACATAAAACATGAAACCCGGACGCATCATTACCATTGTTGTAGCTGTTCTTTTAGCCTTTGTTCTTTTTAGAGGTTGCAGCGGTTATAATGGCCTGGTAAAGCAGGATGAAGTTGTAAAAGAAAAATGGAATAACGTACAGAGCGATTATCAGCGTCGAGCTGATCTTATTCCAAATCTTGTAAACACTGTAAAAGGTGAAGCTAATTTTGAGCAACAAACTCTTATCAACGTAATTGAAGCCCGTTCAAAAGCAACAAGCGTAAAAGTTGATCCTTCAAATATTACTCCTGAAAAGCTGGCTGAGTTTCAGCAGGCGCAAAGTGGTGTAAGCAGTGCCTTGAGCCGTTTATTGGCCGTGGTGGAAAATTATCCCAACCTCAAAGCCAATGAAGGTTTCCGCAACCTGCAAACACAATTGGAAGGAACGGAAAACAGGATCAAGGTTGCACGTAATGATTTCAACGCTGCGGTGAAAGACTATAACACACAGGTACGTTCGTTCCCGATGAACTTATTTGCAGGTATGTTTGGCTTTAAACCAAAAGAAGGTTTTGCAGCAGAACCAGGCAGCGATAAAGCACCTGAAGTAAAATTCTGATAAACAACTGATGGGTATTTTTTCCTTCCTCACTAAACAGAAAGACTGGTTTACACCGGCCGAGCATGAAGCGATTGTAAATGCAATCCGTGCATCGGAGAAGCGTACATCAGGTGAGATACGTGTGTTCATTGAAAGCCGTTGCAGTTATGTTGATCCGGTTGATCGTGCAGTGGAAGTTTTCTTTGGTTTGAAAATGGAACAAACAGAAGACCGCAACGGTGTGTTGCTGTACATTGCCATGAAAGATCATCAGCTGGCGGTGTTTGGCGATAAAGGCATTCACGAAAAAGTGGGCACCGCTTTCTGGAACAATGAAGTGAGGCAGATGCTTTCTTCATTCAGTAAACAGAATTATGCGGAAGGAATTGTAAAGATCATTACCGATATAGGTGAAGCATTGGTTGCACATTTCCCTTACGAAAACGAAGACAGGAACGAATTACCCGACGACATCGTTTTTGGACGATGATAAGACACATGAAACGGATTCAATTAACCATACTTTCTTTTTTATTCCTTGTGCTGGCTCTTGCAGGTCATGCACAGGGAATTGAAAAGTATATTCCGCCTGTTCCAAACCCGGCCCGGCTGGTGAATGATTACCTGGATAAACTTACCCCCGAACAGGAAGAAGCGCTTGAACGCAAGCTTGTTGCTTACGACGACAGCACATCAAACCAGATTGTAATTGTAACCATCGGCGATATTGGCGATTATGATATTGGTGATTTTGCGGTTGCCCTTGGCCGTAAGTGGGGTGTGGGTGGTAAAGAATTCAACAATGGTTTGATCATTGTAGTGCTGGAAGATAAAGAACGTGGTAAACGAAAAGTATGGATCGCTACAGGCTACGGTCTTGAAGGAGCCATACCTGATATAACAACAAAGAAGATCATTGAAGCTGATATTGTTCCCAATTTTAAAGCCAATGATATTTATCGTGGATTAGATGAAGGTACCAGCGACCTTATGCGTGCAGCAGCAGGAGAATACAAAGCACCGGCCGGTTACAGTGACCGCAAAAAAGGTAAAGGTGGCGGCAGTATTCCCGTGGCAATGATCATTTTTATCGTGATCATGATCATTATTTCCAACATTAATAAACGAGGTGGCGGAGGTATGATGAGCCGCAGAGGTTACCGCCGCTGGGATAATAGCGTTCCCCCTATCTGGTTCCCCGGTGGTGGCGGAGGCGGCTGGGGCGGCGGCAGCAGCAGCGGAGGTGGAGGATTTGGTGGCTTTGGCGGAGGTAGTTTTGGTGGCGGCGGAGCCGGAGGTGACTGGTAGAAATTTATAATAAGGAAAGGTTCGCTTAGGCGAACCTTTTTTTGCAGATTAAGTTACAGCTGTTTACTCTTTTACATATCCTTTTACATAATCAACAAGAAATGATTTAGGATAAGGCGGATCATTTGCAGGATCATGTTGCGTTGAAACTTCATAGATACCCAACATCAGTTGCATGGGATAATCAGGAGCCTGGTTTAACTCCCGAACAAGTTGATGATCGATAAAGAAACGGGTGCTTTCTTTTTTCCACTCCACAGCATACACGTGAAAGTCCCGAACATCTATTGGAAACAATTCTTCATAAAATGCTTCTTTGAGTTTTGGATCATTGAATTGATGAATACCATAACCAATGATTGCTTCATCAGCAAACACATTCCAGCCTTTCACTTCAACTACACAAATTTCTGCGGAGCGTTCAGGTTTGTCTTCATACCCAATCATCCAAAGCGACACAACATTGTTGGAGGATTGAATTGCTTTTGCCCTGATCTCTACGTAGCCATACTGCGGCGTATAAAGCTGAACAGGTTCCTGTTCTTCCCTTACTCTGCAGGCTTTGTTAAAGACGCCATGTTGCCCAAGGGTTGAACCCAACGGTCCCGCATACACGCCTGTTTGGATGGATGAACATTTTACGTCGCCATTAAACTCAGGACACCAGGGTTGTTGATCTTGTGTGATCTGCAGCGCAAGCTGACTGTCTTTTATAAAATAATTGGGTGTTGCTTTTATGCGTGAACTCCATTGTGGCAAATAAAAAGGAACCCAATTTTGCAGGTTTAATTTGTGATGGTTAAAATCATCCTCAAAAACGAGTTTGTATCCGTCTTTCTTAACCGGATTTACATTAAAGCCGGAATCATTTTTCGTCACAGTAGTTGAGTTTAACAGTTCATCGAATGATTTAAAAATACAAACCTTTAAAAAAATACTTGTAAACACAATGCGTTCATCACAGTTACCTCTGATGACAAGGCAATGAAAGCTTTGCTAATATTACAGAACCAACCGGCCATTCATGCCGATTTTGTCAATTTTTGCCGTAAAAGTGTATATAGAGCTGCTTTTAAAGCATCAGTGATGTGTAATGATGGCTCGGGGTAACAGGCACTTTAAGCCCACCTTTCCCCCTATTAAAAGCGCTCAAACTACCACTCACACCCAGCCCAAACAAAAAGGCGGTTCGTACGAACCGCCTTTTCTTACTGATCACTGATCACTGTTCACTCATCACTTCATCTTACTCTTTATATAATCGATCTGTTCCTGCAGGGCATTCACATCTTCCCCTGCTTTCTTCAAAGTTTCTTTTTTACCGATGATGGTTTTGAGGAAATTCTCAAACACCGGACCTAAACCGTATTGCTCAGGAATAGCATCCCGGAACTTTACAATTTCATCAATACCACGTTTTACTTTTTCTGTGTTCTTGATGGTGCCCAGCATGTTGGCATAAGTGGCTGTTAAATTGAATTTCGCTTGTGATAAGCCCATACTGCTGTAGGCTTTGGTGATTTCATCAAAAGAATTTTCATCACCACTTTTGATCAATGTATTTGCCACTGCTTCAAGCAGGTTGCCTTTCATGGGCTGTTTTGATAAACGTTTGGCTTCAGTTAATGCAGCAGGCGGATCAAGTTTCTCCAATGCTGTTAATGCAGCAGCACTCAAGGTGTAAGATGAATCATTCACCAAAGAAGTAAACAATGTTTTGTAAGCCGGCTTCTTTAAGTTACCTAAGAATGTAATTGCCGCACTGCGTACAATACGACTTGCATCTTTCTTTGCAATCGTTTCGAGAGAAGTTTCTGTGGCATCAACAATGGCTGTTTTCTTAGCATCCAGTTTGCCAATGGCAAAATTGCGCAGACCACTGTATTTGTCATTGATCGCTTCTTTCATAAAGGCAACAGCTTTTGCATCGTCTTGTTTCTTCGAAATAAAATCGATCGCTTCTCTTCTGTCTAAATACAATCCTGCATACTTATACTGGTGAATGTATTCTTCCAGTGTCTTGTTTTCTTTCTTTACAGCCAGCAACACTTTGTCGCCATCAAAATTTACAAGATCAGGTTTGGCTGATACAGCAAAGGAGAACGTATCAACCGCATTTTTTACCCACACCTGCTCACGGGTTTTATTGCTGCCATTGTAAATGTCAATTGCAACAGGGAGTTGAAACAGTTTGTCTTTCTGTGTTTGTTTTACAATCACATTTACTTTCTTTCTACTCTCGTCGTAATTGTAAGTGATATCCAATACCGGGTGACCTGCACCAAAATACCACTGGTTAAAGAACCAGTTCAGATCCTTACCGGTTATTTCTTCAAAAGCAATACGTAATTGATGTGCTTCAGCTGATTTGTATTTGTTTGTACTTAAATAAAGATTCAGTGATTTAAAGAAAGCACTGTCACCAACGTAGTTACGGAGCATGTGCAGAATGCGGCCTCCTTTACTGTAACTCACCGCATCAAACATGTCTTCTTTATCACGGTAATAATAACGTACAAGATGTTTGCTCTCGCTGCCACTGCCTAAATATCCCTGCATAGCATTGTAATGTGTGGCATCTGCTTTGTCTTTGCTGAATTTGTATTCGTCCCACAGGTATTCGCTGTAATCAGCAAATGATTCATTGAGTGTAAGATTACTCCAGCTTTCAGACGTAACATAATCACCAAACCAATGATGAAACAGTTCATGCGCAATCGTTCCTTCCCATCTGTTGCCATCCACCAGCTCACGTGCATCCTGCTGCGCACTTTCCTGGTGAAGGGTGGCAGTGGTGTTTTCCATCGCACCGCTTACATAATCACGACCAACCATCTGCGCATATTTCACCCAGGGGTAATCAACACCCGTGATCTTTGAGAAATAGGTCATCATCTCTGGTGTATTACCGAAGATTTTCTTAGCAACAGAAGCATATTCTTTATCAACATAATAACTTACTTCTTTCCCTCTCCAGCTTTCTTTCACCACTGCAAAATCACCTGCACCCATAAAGAAGAGATATGGAGAGTTTGGCTGATCCATCTTCCAGTAATCAGTGCGTGTGCCATTGCTGTTTGGTTTTTGGCTCATGAGTTTACCATTACTTAGTGTTACCCATTTCGAAGGCACCGTTAAATAAAAATCCTGTGTGGTTTTCTGATTTGTTTTGTCGATCGTTGGGCACCAAACGCTTGTAGCTTCTGTTTCACCCTGAGTCCAGAACTGCGTTGGTTTATCTTTTTCTTCGCCTTTTGGATTGATAAAGTACAATCCTTTAGCATCAGTAATAGCAGCACTGCCTTCTGTTTTAAAATCGTTTGGTTTTGCTACATAGTTGATGTATACAGTATATGCTTCACCGCCTTTGTAGGTTTTGTCGAGCGTTACTTTTAACAGCAGCCCATCATATTCATGCTTCAGTTTGGTGCGTGCTGTTCCTTTCTGGATAGCCACTTCTTTAATCTCCATTCCTTTTGCATCAAGTATTAATGTATTGCTTGGATAGAAGTAAGGTTTCAAGGTGAGCCATGCGTTTCCTTTTAACTGTGCATTTGGTATATCAAAACTGGCTTCAAGTTTTGTGTTTACAAGTGCATGTGTCTTTTCGGGTGTTGAACGATAGATTTTTTTCCAGCTTGTATCAGCCTGTTGCTGCTCCTGGGCAAATGAAGCATTAATGCTGAGTACCAACAGACCGATGATGAGATTTCTTTTCATGATTTCTTTTAATTGTTTGTTTGGGAGTACCTGTATTCAAATAAGTGTATGACGGCAGGCATTTGTTACAGGTTTCCTGTTTTCTTTGCGTGTAAAGATAAAGTGGCTCGTGATTTGGACAGTAGATTTTGACAAATGGTTTGTGATTCGGATAAACAAAAAAAATTAGCTTTGTTGCTATGCGAACATCAGTGATCAGAAGACTTGCATTAGTTATGATGGTTTCAGCCTTTTTCAGCCTTCAGGCAAAAAGCCAGTTAAATCATTTCATTTATCTCCAGACCGATAATCAGCAACCTTTTTATATCAAGTATAATAACCGGATCATCAGTTCATCTTCTTCCGGCTATCTTATTCTGCCAAAGTTGAAGGATGGGGTGGTGGATTTTGCCGTTGGTTTCCCGAAAAGCGATCAGCAGGAACAACAGTTTCGCTATACAATTGATAAAGCTGACAAAGGGTTTCTCTTGAAAAATTTCAGTGATAAAGGCTGGGGGTTATATGATCTTCAGACTTCATCCATTGTATATGCTGCAGTTAAAACGGCAGAAACGAATAATAATCCAGGCAGCACAGTTGCACCTGCAAATGATCCTTTCAGTAATATGCTGTCGAAAGTAACCCAGGACAGCACCGTGAAAACAGTAACTGTGGTGAAGGAAACAAAACCAGTTATTGTCGACACCCCCAAGCCGGCAAAAGTGGAAGTGGTGGTGACTGCGCCGGTTAAAGATACCATAGCTATGAAACCTGAAGTAAAGCCAGAAAAGACAGTTGAACAGCCTGTTGTAAGCGAACCTGAATGGATTGCTCCGGCTAAATCACTCGTTAAGCAGGTACGTAAATTTGAAAGCAGGGAAGGGGCTGATTTTGTGTTTGAAGTGGGCGAAACCAATGGGTTAAAAGATACAGTCCGCCTGTTTATTGAACGGGATACCACGCTGAACCCAGTTGTAATTCCCTTAGTACCTGATACGCCCAAAGCAGAGATTGTAAAGAAAGATACTGTAGCGGTGGTTGAACAGCCCAAAAAGGAAGAACCTGTAGCGAAGAAAGAGGAAGTGGTTGAAAAGAAAGAACCTGTTACCCCCCCGGTAGTGAATGAGCCGGTCCAAAAAAAGGAAACGACATCATTACCAAACAGCAACTGTAAAGATTTCGCAACGGAGGATGATCTCATAAAACTTCGCCGCCGCATGGCTTCTCAACGAAAAGATGAACAGATGGTTGATGAAGCGAAAAAGGCTTTCCGCACAAAATGTTTTACCACAAGTCAGTTAAGAAATCTGTCGGCATTATTCCTTACAGATGAAGGCCGCTATCGTTTTTTTGATACAGCCTTGCCATTCGTAACAGACTACAGCAACTTTAAGTCTTTGGGTGAAACCATTCAGGACGAGTATTATAAAAAGCGGTTTATTGCTCTTCTCCCTAATCAATAAGCTATGCCACGTTACTT
>NZ_DATGWT010000008.1:0-78371 GCF_035299325.1 Lacibacter sp.
CTTACACAAACTTCAAAAAGCGAAGCATTGTTTTTCCGTGCAAGCTGGATTGCTGATTACCCTGATGCTGAAAATTATTTGAGTGTGTTCTATGGAAAAAATCCTGCGCCGCCCAATTATACCCGATATAAAAATGCAGCGTATGATGCGTTGTATGAACAATCAACAAGAGAACCAAACGATTCTATCCGTTATAAACTATACCAACAAATGGATCAGATGCTGATGAACGATGCACCTGTTGTTCCGTTGTGGTATGATATGGTGATTCATCTTGTGCAACCAACTGTAAAAGGATTTAAACCCAATGCATTAAATTGGCTGGAATTAAGACGAGTTAAACTCAAGTAGTTTATAGTGCTTAAGTTTTGAGTTCTGAAGTTCTAAGTTCTGAGTTGCTTATTGTAGTTCGTTCTTGTTTTTTGGATATTGGATTTTGGGTTTTCTCTTGCGCCTTGCACCGTGTGCCTTAGTTCTTCCGCTTTTTGTCTTTAAACACTTTATCAAACTTATCCAGCTTGGGTTTGATCACATAGTAGCAATAAGGATTTGAGTTCTTATTAAGGTTGTAATAATTCTGATGATAGTTCTCCGCTTCGCTGTAGTTTTTGTAAGCTTCAACAGTTGTAACAATAGGAGCGCTGAAAGCACCACTCTTGTTTAATTCCTCTTTATATTTTTCAGCTTTAGCTTTTTGTTCTGCATTGTGATAAAAAACTGCACTGCGGTATTGAGGGCCTACATCATTCCCCTGGCGGTTCAATGTTGTAGGATCATGCGTTTGCCAGAAAATTTCCAGCAACTCATCAAATGAAATTTTCTTTGGATCAAAGATGATCTGCGCAACTTCTGCATGACCTGTGGTTTTTGTGTTCACCTGCTCATACGTTGGATTTTTAACATGTCCGCCGCAGTAACCGCTGGTTACTTTTAACACGCCTTCCACTTGCTGAAAAACCGCTTCCACGCACCAGAAACAACCGGCACCAAAAGTGGCGGTATCAGTAGCTGCTCCTTCATTGCCAGTGCTTCCTGCAAAGGCAACACTTGATAAATTATCACTCATAATTTTATTATTCGGTTCACTTGTAACACAGGAAAAAAATTGAAACGATCCGGTTACAGTCAAAATGCTCAAAAGTAATTTGCTCCACATATCGTTCTTGTTTTTTGCAACATGCAATGTACGTGTAAAATTGTGCCAGAGGTTTCCTTTAGCTTGTAGTACAAACGACAATTTAATGATTTTAGAAATGCTTTAACGTTTGTGTTAAATTTTGGCTTGCATCTTTTATCTTTCAGCACCGATACATTAATCTCTGCATTTACAAAGTATGGAGTCAACCGAACTGCTATCCCTGCTGGTAGCTGCTACCATGGGATTATCCTGGACAGTTGTTTATCTTCTCGTGATCTACCGTTCGTTTAAAGATAAACAATGCGGCATGCCCTCAGTGGCCATGGCTTTTAACCTTTCCTGGGAGTTTCTGTACTCCTTTATGTTTTATGATACTGGATCAGATCTGCAGTTGTGGATAAACCGGGTATGGTTCGTATTTGATGTGCTGATTTTTGCTGCCTTTCTGTTGTACGGGGCGAAACAATGGGACAAGTTGTATCAAAAGTTTTTTTACCCATATGCGGTATCCATTGTTTTGGGAGCATTCTCGTTGCTGTATTTTTTTCAATTGGATTTTGGTGCTACGGCAATAACCTATTCGGCTTTTACAATGAATGTTTTAATGTCGTGGATGTTTATTGCAATGTTCCTTCAACAACAGGATCTGAAAGGGCAGGCGTTTGGCATTGCTTTCTTTAAAATGCTTGGCACTGTTGCTGCAACCATTATTTTATTTAAACGTTACAGTCAGTTTCTGCAATTGATGGGTGTTCTCTGTTTTATATTGGATGTAATATATGTTGTGTTGATAGTTGATCGCTACAAAAAAGCAAATCTTCACCTGGTAACCCGACGTGTAAAAGTCTGATTATTTTATGTAATTCATTTCTCCGGCTTTAATTGCCACAGCCAGATCGTTTTCTTTTGGTGGAATAGGACAGTTGTAACCTGTTGTATAAGCACAATAGGGATTATAGGCTTTGTTGAAATCGATCACATAAGTGTTGTTGCTGATGTCAGAAATAGTGAGATCAATATAACGACCTCCACCATAGGTTTCTCTGCCCGATGTAAGATCGGTGAAGGGAATAAATAAATGTTCCTTGTATTTTTCAGAACTCATAAGTGAGCGGGATTGATAAATGTGTAATGCAACTGCTGTGTCATGAATATTGAAACGGATGATTCCATACACACGGTATTGTTGTTTGGTGTTGCCTGAGGTACTCATCAGGAACCATGGGCTGTTTTCTTTTCGCTCAAAAACAGCGGTAATACGGTATTGCTGCTGCACCGGGTAAAATTTCATCTTTTGCTTATCGGCGCCTGTTACCACTTCATGATCGGCCACGTATTTTTTCAAGAATAAGTTCAGCGAATCTTCATAGCTGGTTTGTGCAGATGCAAAGGAGGGAAGGGAAACAAGAAACAGTAAGCATAACTTCATTAGTGCCATTATTTGAGGCAAATTAAGAAACCGGCCGGGAATCTGGATAAAAGTTAGTTACTGCCATGGGAATTGTTGTATACAAGTCGAGACGCTTTGGTCTCGATGCCGAACGAAGCTTCGGCATACGACGCAAGGAACGCCGAATAGAATTACCTTTGCCGGCAACAAAAAAGTGGTTTTTCTGTGATTAAATTTTTTCCCGATTCGGCCCTCGTGCAGTTGGAGTTTGACAAAGTGAAGGCGTTGTTACATGAGCATTGCAAAACGGAGTATGCAAAAAACAAGGCACAGGAGCTTCGTATCCATACACGAAAGGAATATATAAAACTGGAACTGCAGCAGAGTTATGAGTTTATGTTGTTGCTGCAGCAGGGGCAATATTTCCCAACCGATTATATTCTCAATCTTTCACGTGAACTGAAATTATTATCGATCCCCGGAGCGGTGTTGACGGAGGAACAATTGGTGCAGATCCGAAAACTGGCTGTTAATGCACAAAGTATTTTTCGTTGGTTTGATGCAGAACGCAGGCTTGCTTATCCTGCATTAACGCAAGTGATTGAAGGAACCTACTATGAAAAAGTAATTCTTGAGCTGATCAATGATGTGCTGGATGATAGTGGTGTGGTAAAGGATGATGCGAGTGAAGAGTTGGGTAATATTCGTATGAGTTTATACCGTAAACGGAATGAATTACGCCGGGAGTTTGAAAAAGTGTTGAAGCGTTTACAGAAACAAGGTTATGTGGCTGATATTGAAGAGTCGTTTTTAAGTGGCAGAAGGGTAGTGGCTTTGTTTGCAGAACAGAAGCGACAGGTGAAAGGAATTTTACATGGAGAAAGTGAAACAAGAAGAACAGTATTTGTTGAACCCGAAGAAACCATTGAACTCAACAATGATATTTTCAGTTTAGAGAACGAAGAACGCAGAGAAGTATATCGTATACTCAGGCAATTGACCGAACAGCTTTCAGTATATGCATCATTACTTACAACATATCACGGCATTTTAGGCGAATACGATTTCATCAGAGCGAAAGCAAAGCTGGGTGTGGACATGCAGGCGAATTTCCCAATGCTTACTGATAAAGCAGTCATTGATTTGAAAGAAGCCTATCATCCATTGTTGCTGTTGTACAATAAGAAAAATCAAAAGCCAACTATACCAACTAATATCAGGCTTGATGAGAAGAGCAGGATATTGGTGATCTCCGGACCAAATGCCGGTGGTAAAACGGTTACCATGAAAACAGTTGGCCTCATGCAATTGATGGTGCAGAGTGGTTTGCTGGTGCCGGTGCACCCTGATAGTGAGTTCGGCATTTTTAAACAGGTAATGATCCATATTGGTGATACGCAAAGTATCGAATATGATTTGAGTACATACAGCAGTCACTTGCTGCACATGAAACACTTCATGGAAACGGCAAATGGACGAACCTTATTTTTCATTGATGAGTTAGGTAGTGGTAGTGATCCGAATCTTGGTGGTGCATTTGCTGAAGTGATCTTACAGGAGTTGGTGAAGAAACATTCGCTTGGCATTGTTACAACACACTATCTCAATTTGAAAGTAATGGCTAACCATACACCCGGTATCGTGAACGGGGCCATGAGTTTTGATGAAAAGAGCTTGCAGCCTTTGTATAAACTTATATTCGGCAAACCAGGAAGTTCTTACACGTTTGCCATTGCAGAACGTATTGGCTTAAGCAAACAATTGATCGACCGTGCAAGGGCATTGGTGGATGAAGATCATTTCAGGTTAGATAAATTGTTGAATACGGCAGAGAGTGATCTCCGTCAAATTGAAAAGAAAGAAAAAGAACTGCATCGTTTGCTGAAAGAAAACGAGCGGTTGAAAAAGGAAATGGAGCAGGTGCTCAATAAAGAAAAACATCAACAACAGGTTGAATTGCTGAAGCAGCAGAATAAGATCACCGAAGACCGTATTGCTTACCTCAAGGATATGGATCGCAAGCTCAAAGCCATTGTGCAGGAGTGGAGGAGGAGCGATAACAAAGCTGAAGTAATGAAGCAGATCAGCGCCTTGCTGTTTGATCAAAAGCAAAAACAGGTAGCGGAGAAGAAAGATAAAAAGCTCAACGAAAAGTTCAAAGAAGTGGGCGGCGAGATCAAACCGGGCGTTAAAGTGAAGATGATGAAGAACCGCCAGGTAGGTATTGTAAAAGAGCTGCGTGGTAAGAATGCCGTTGTGCAGCTGGGTGCTATCCCTATCACTGTAAGTTTAACTGATTTAGTGGTTGTGGTGGATAAGGTGGAAGAAACAGAAACGAAATCATAAACCTTACAAATAAGATAACCATCTCGTTTATGTAACACTGTTGTTACAGAGGTTGATTCATATTTCAAACCTTTTCTTATTTTTAGAATATGAGCCACCAATTGCTGCTGGATAATTTTAAAAACTTTATCAACCTCACACAAGACGAGGAAGAGTTGGTGTTAGAGCATATCACAGAAAGGCGTTTTAAACGAGGTGATTTTTTGAACAGCGAAGGAGAAGTCAATCGGTTTACAAATTTCATCACAAAAGGCAGCGCCCGTGTCTATTATATTGAACCGAACGGACATGAACATATCGTTCAATTAGGTATCAGTAAATGGTGGATCGGCGATTTTCCCAGTTTTATTACTCAAACAAAGGCCAGCATGTTTACTGAAGCGCTCGAAACAACAGAGGTGCTTTCATTTTCGCATGACCAGTTGCAATTAGTTTATGAAGCTGTGCCAAAAATGGAACGCTTTTTTCGGTTGCTCATTCAAAATGCTTACGGCGCTTTTCACAGGCGTGTGCTGCAGTCACTTAGTCTTGATGCGGAGCAACGTTATGTTGCTTTCAGAAACGCATATCCTGAAATGGATTTACAGATCTCACAAAAGCATATTGCTTCTTATCTTGGTATGTCACCTGAGTTTTTGAGTACAATAAAAAGACGTATCGTAGAAAAAGAAAGGGAACGCAAACGACAAAAAACCTAAAATAATCTCCGCAAAAATATGCCGGTATTAATTTTCAACTTTCCAGGATAGCCATATTCATTTACGTTAACGCCGACACCCACCTGGAATTTCTTTACGTTCATACCTATTCTTGCACGCTGATAACTTCTGTTATGGTGATAGGGGCCTGTGTTAGTCATGAACTGCAAGCGAGAATATAATTTTGTTTTCTTTGTTAACTGCGGTTCATATTCAATCATTCCCATCAATACAACACTTCCGCTATTTATTACATCGGCCCGTGGTACCAGAACAAGCAGTCCATTTTTAAAACGATGTGCAAACTGCACAGCAATTGCAGGTCTGATGCCGGTAACATTTGTATAGAATATTCCTCCCATAAATGTAATACTACGCCCGGCCTGCAGACTGATATAGGCCTGGTTCATTATTTCATTACTCATGCCTCCTTTACCCGGATCATGTTCATACCAGTTGCTGATGTTCGCAATGTGTACGATGCCGGTCTTCCCGTTTTCTTTGAACTTCTGATGAAAAAGATGCTGATAGAATATGTAACGGTTGCCGGGCATAGCTTCTGCTGTATAAACTTGTGCCGATAGGTGATTGCATACCTGAATGAAAAGTATAAAAAGTAAACAGGTTCTCATTTCTTTCTTTGTTTAGTTGTGATGATGATCATTATTGTGTGCAAAGTTTTACCTGTACACCCTGGCGAAAAATAAACTGTATTAAGAAATACAAACTGCCGATGATGTTGATGATATCTTTTTTGAAAAAACTTAAACTGCATTATTTTTTAAAGGAAGGGTGCACATCATTTTTGCAATTAAAAAAATGAAAAAAATGAATTGGTTATTTCAATCCGGTGATCATGCAAGAGGTTTGATTGCCCGACTTACACTAGGTATGGTTATTTTACCGCACGGTCTTCAATTACTGTTTGGTTGGTTTGGCGGCTACGGCTTTAGCGGAAGTATGCAATACTTTACCGATACGGTGGGGCTTCCATGGATCGTTGGTTTTTTGGTCATCCTGCTACAGTCTCTTGGACCGTTACTGCTTATTGCCGGAGCTGCAGCAAGACCTTTGGCATTAGCGATCATTTTTTTATTTTCAGGTATGATCGTTACAGCACATCTCGACTATGGCTTTTTTATGAACTGGTACGGAACACAAAAGGGTGAAGGCTTTGAGTATCATTTGCTGGTAATTGGTCTTGCAGTTTTACTCCTGGTTGATGGAGCAGGAAAATATTCAATTGATTACCTTTTAGCAAAGAACAGCCCGCTTGTTCGTAATGTTTAAACGAATAGTTTATGATCAAAGGTTTATTTGAAACGCATTTGTATGTACGTGACCTGGAACGTTCAGCAACATTTTATACAAACGTTCTTGGGCTGGAAGAATGTCACAGAGATGAAAAACGCAACATCGTCTTTTTCTGGGTGGGTGCACCACAGAAATTTATGTTAGGTATCTGGCAAATGCCCGAGGCTGAAGTGAAGCCACGCCATTTTGCATTTGAATGTGAACCGGAATGGGTGCTAAATGATGCTGTGCGTTTTCTAAAAAGCAAAAACCTATCCTGTTATAATTTTTTAAATGACGGAACAGATCGGCCAATGGTATTTGCATGGATGCCGGCAGTGTCAATATACTTTAATGATCCCGATGGTCATGTGCTTGAATTTATTGGCATACTCGATGGGAGAGCAAAGCCCGAACTGGGCGTTATCTCTTATGAGGATTGGATCAGTGCTGCATCCAGCTAAGTAGTTCACTGTATTTTGTTTTTTGATAGTCGTGGCCGGGTTTCTACCTGGCCTTTTTCTTAATCTGGATTATTTTATTCCGCCTCCGTTCAAGTCAATTTTGAACTCTAATCAAAAAAATGATATATGAAAAACGTATTGGCAATTGCGGCAAGTAAC
Organism: Lacibacter sp.; assembly: GCF_035299325.1. GTDB lineage: Bacteria > Bacteroidota > Bacteroidia > Chitinophagales > Chitinophagaceae > Lacibacter. The sequence goes on from NZ_DATGWT010000008.1 coordinate 7,489, forward strand.
AAAAAGGTTTCGATCAATAAGATACTCTTACTTTATGCTGCAAAAAAACTAAAACATGTGGCGGTAAATTTATTGTCTCTTTCAGAAATTGAACTTCCCGTTTATAATGAAGAAACGGAAAAGCAAACAGGTATACCTGCAGCTGTACAAACAATCTATGATAGGTTTTCTGAAGCCGATGGATTTATCCTTGCCTGTCCTGAACATAACGGATTGCCTCCCGCAGGATTTAAAAACCTATACGACTGGCTTTCCCGTATTAACCAGCAGGTGTTTCAGCAAAAACCTGTATTGCTGTTGAGTACTTCATCAGGATTGAATGGCGGTGCAGCCAATCTGCACTTGCTGAAGGGGCTGCTGCCAAGATGGGGTGGTGAACCTACAGGTATGTTTTCGTTGGGAGATTTCTATGAGAACTTTAATTGTACTGATATTAGAATCAAAGACCCTTTACTTGAACTGCAGCTTACAGAAGAAGTTCAGAGCTTTGAAGCAGGTTTGCTTCATGATTTGCAGATAGCTTAGTTTTTATTTTAAAAAATTTTGGCTTGGAAAACTTGTAACCTTACTTTTGCGCCGGAGAGATGGCAGAGCGGTCGAATGCGGCGGTCTTGAAAACCGTTGAAGTGAAAGCTTCCGGGGGTTCGAATCCCTCTCTCTCCGCCAAGGCTCAGTAAAGCGAAAGTTTTATTGAGCTTTTTTATTTCTATTTTATGAGCTTCCGGTTCATCAAAAAGTAATTATCTTTCTCGCCTTCTTCACATTAACCATCAAACTATGATCAAAAAAGCATTACTGGCCTTTCTGTTGCTGCCTTGTGCAGTGGCCTTCAGCCAGTCGAAAAAAGAAACAATGGAGCCAAAACCGATCGACTGGAAAGATGTTCCGGGTTGGCGTACCATTAATAATTTCCAGGTTACACTTTCGCCTGATGGTAAATGGGCTGCTTATCCCATTACTGCTGCAGAAACCGACGGAGAATTGGTGGTTAAGAAATTAAATGATACGGTGGAGAGAAAATTCCCCATCGGGTTCAGCAGTTTTCCGCAGTTCAGTTTTTCTGAAGATGGCAAATGGCTGGTGTTTAAAGAATCACCCAAATTCAAAGAAGTAAAAGCCAATGAAAAATCACCAGGCAAACAGTTGTTTGAAAAACTGTACCTGCTCGATCTTAACAATAACAAAAAAACTGAATTTGAAAGGGCTGGTAGTTTTGTACTGAACGGCAAAACAGCATCTCATCTTGCCATCAAAATTGTAAAAGAACGCAACATTGGTGCAAGACCTGAAGATGCGCAAGGTGGTGATCTTTTAATTATTGAACTTGCAAATGGGAAAGCCATCAATATTGGTAATGTAGGCGAATTCAGCTTTAACAAAGCAGGCAACCTGTTGGCCTACACAATTGATGCTGCAAACAAAACCGGTAATGGTTTATATCTCTATAATATCAACAGCCGCCAAACAACGGTGCTCGATAATGATAAAACAACTTATAAGTTTCTTGGATGGGATACAGAAAAAGATGCGGTTGCAGTATTGAAACTAAAAAAAGATGAGAAATATAAAACAGAGAAAGGAATTGTGTTTGGAGTAAAGAATCTTTCACAAGTACCTGCTTCATTCACCTACGATCCTGAAAAAGATTCACTCAACTTTCCTGCAAAGATGACCATCAGTGCAATGCGTCGTCCATATTGGAGTGAAGACCTGAGCAGATTGTTCTTTGGTATTGCTGCGTTAGAACCTGTTAAGAAGGAAGACGACACAACGGGTAAATCAAAACCGGCGGTTAAAGAACCAGATTCATTAGTGCTGGTTCGCATTAAAGCAGATACCAGTATTAAATCAGTTGCTGATCTCAAACGGGCATTGGAGAAAGCAGAAGCAAAAGGAAAGCCTGAAGTAAAACCTGCAAACGATGCAACAAAACCTGATATGACCATCTGGCATTGGCAGGATAAACGTTTGCAAAGCCGCCAGCAGGTGCAGGAAATGCAGGATAAGAATTTTTCTTATGTAGCAATGGTTGATGTGGCCACCAATAAGTTCACACGGTTGAATGATGGCAACACACGTTCATTAAGTATTATGCCCAAGCAGCTTTTTGCAGTTGCAGAAGATATTGATGCCTACGAACTGGATCAGAATCTTGATGGACAGAGTTATTCGGATCTTTACATCATCAATCTCAAAACCGGTGCTAAAACAAAGTTCAAAGAGAAATTTTATCGTCCTTCATTCTCTTCAACTCCACGTCCTTCACCCGATGGTTTGAAATTTACCTATGGCGAAGATGGACATTATTATGTGTATGATCTTGCAACAAACACATCAACCAACATTACACAGAAAATTGCAACGAGTTTTGTAAACACAGAGGATGATCATAACGTAACAAAACCGCTCACTCCTGTAATTGGATGGAGCAGCGACAGTAAATATGTTCTCATCCGTGATCTGTGGGATATCTGGCAGGTAGCTGCAAACGGAAGCAGTGCGGTTAATCTTACATTGAATGGAAAGAAAGAGCAAATACGTTACACCAACCGTTACTCCATTGATGAAGAAGAAAAAGGATTTGATCTGAAGAAGAAAAACTATTTCCGCATATACGGAGAGTGGACAAAGAAAAGCGGGATTGTTACACTCGATCCCGGTACAAACGGATTAAAACCGGGTGCAACTGTTTTGTTATGGGAAGATGCTGCTGTTGGTTCATTTGCAAAAGCAAAGAATGCCAATGTGTTTATGTATTCAAAAGAAGATTTCAATAAGCCGACAGAATTTTTTACTGCAAACGAAAAGTTGGCAAGCCCTGTACAGTTTACAAAAAATGCGCCTGATTATTCAAAATACAAATGGAGTGCAGGTACACAATTAGTAAATTATGTTTCAGATAAAGGCGATACACTGCAAGGTGCATTGTTCCTCCCTGCAGGTTATGAAAAAGGGAAGAAGTATCCAACACTGGTTTATTATTACGAAAAACTATCACAAACATTACACAGCTACAGCAACCCCGGTTTCAGTGGTACGGGCTGGAACCCTGCTATGTACACCAGCAATGGATACGCCGTGTTTATTCCGGATATTGTTTATAAAATGGATGATCCGGGTATGAGTGCTGTGTGGTGTGTGTTGCCTGCAATCAAAGCGGCTATACAAACGGGTGTGATCGATGAAACTAAGATCGGTATTCATGGACATAGCTGGGGTGGTTACCAAACAGCTTTCCTCATCACCCAAACAAATATGTTTAAAGCTGCAGCTGCCGGTGCACCATTAACCAATATGGTGAGCATGTACGATCTTATTTACTGGAACAGTGGCGGAGGTAACATGTCCATCTTTGAAGCATCGCAAGGCCGTTTCCGTGGTGCTCCATGGGAAAACTGGGATTCTTATTTGCGCAACTCACCTGTGTATCATGTTAAGAAAGTGAACACACCGTTACTGATGTTACATAACGATAAAGACGGTGCGGTTGATTTCACACAGGGTATTGAATATTACAATGCATTACGCCGTTTGAAAAAACCGGTGATCATGATGCAGTACAAAGGTGAAAATCATGGGTTGGCCAAAATGGAAAACCGCAAAGATTACAGTGTTCGTATGATGGAATTTTTTGATCATCATCTCAAAGGCAAAGAAGCTCCCGATTGGCTGAAAAACGGAATCGACCGTTTAAAACTGCCTGATCATTTGGAGAACAGGGCCTTTTAATTGTCCGCAAACGTTTTCTAACCGGGATGTCATGAAAAACATCCCGGTTTTTTATTGATCTCTTGACTATAAACCTCAGAATTTCACTATTTTACCGCCCAATTGTTGATTATGAAGATTCAATTCTATCTGCGTTTTTTTACGCAGTATGGCCAAAGCCTCTTTGTTTCGGGAAATTGTGAGGCGCTTGGCAATAACGATCCTGCTACTGCTTTGCCCATGCAATACTTAACAGATGAATTCTGGACAGTGAGTATTGATCTTGGAAAGGATTTCGAGAACGAACTTCAGTATAACTATATTCTCAAAAACGATCATGGGGGCGATGTTGTTGAATGGGGTAACGACCGTGTGGTGGAGGTAATGAAATTGGGTGTGGATGAACTTACACTTATTGATACATGGAACCATGCAGGTGAATTTGAAAATGCATTTTATACACAGCCATTCCAAAATGTGTTGTTGCCGAAACATAAAGAAGCGAAATCGAGATCGTTTAAAGCAGTAACCCATGTGTTTAAAGTAAAAGCACCGTTATTGAAAGAAGACGAGGTGCTGTTTATCTCAGGCAGTAATGATACACTCTCAAAATGGAGTACTACAGAACCTGTGCTCATGCATATGGAAGATAACTGGTGGACAGCCAGATTAAATTTTTCTACAGAAAGTTTTCCTGTTGCGTATAAGTATGGTGTATTCAATTTAAAAACAAAAAGCTTTGTTTCATTTGAGAGCGGTAACAACCGTATTCTTTACGACAGTTATGGCAGAAAGAAAATCACCATATTACACGATGGATTTGCTCTGCTGCCCAATAATACATGGAAAGGCACGGGGGTTGCCATTCCTGTTTTCAGTTTACGTACACAAAAGAGTTTAGGTGTTGGTGAGTTTACTGATATAAAAGCATTGGTTGATTGGTCGAAGAAAGTGAATATGAAACTTATTCAAATTCTGCCCATCAATGATACAACAGCCACACATACCTGGATGGATTCTTATCCCTATGCAGCTATCTCTGCATTTGCCTTGCATCCCATCTACCTCAATATTGAGGCAGTTGCGGGTAATGCCAATCATCCTGTAGTGAAATCCCTTAAGAAGAAACAAAAAGAACTGAACGGATTAGTCGATATCGATTACGAAGCAGTGATGAAAGTAAAATGGGCTTCCGTAAAAGAATTATATGCAGAACAAAAGAAAGCAATGCATGAAGATGCGCTGTTCTTTGAATTCTTTGAATTAAATCGTCATTGGCTGGTGCCTTATGCTGCTTTCAGTTATTTGCGTGATAAATACAAAACGCCTGATTTCAGTCAATGGAAATCGCATAGTGTGTATGATGAACATGCTATCCAGGAGTTTGTTGACCCTACAAAAAAACATTACGATGAAATAGCTCTTTATTACTTCATTCAATATCATTTGCATTTGCAGTTGCAATCAGCAACGGCTTATGCGCATGCAAACGGCATTGTGGTGAAAGGAGATATTCCCATTGGTATTTACCGTAACAGTTGCGATGCATGGGTTGAACCGGAACTGTACAATATGAGCATGCAGGCCGGTGCACCTCCCGATGATTTTGCAGTAAAGGGGCAGAACTGGGGTTTCCCTACTTACAACTGGCAACGCATGGCGCAGGACGATTTCAAATGGTGGCGTCAGCGGTTTGAGCAAATGAGTAATTACTTTGATGCATTCCGCATTGATCACATTCTTGGTTTCTTCCGCATCTGGAGTATTCCAATGCATGCTGTAGAAGGTATACTTGGATACTTTGTTCCTGCTACTCCCATTCATATTAATGAGTTTGGTTCACGTGGTTTACAGTTCGATTATCAACGTTTTTGCCGTCCTTTTATTAATGATGATGTGTTACGTGAATTAATGAACGGTGATACAGAAGTGCTGAAGCCATACCTCAATCATATGGGTAATGGTCAGTTTGAATTGAAAGAGGAATTCAATACGCAACGAAAAGTAGAAGCACATTTTGCAAAGCTTGAAGCAAGCGATCATAACGATTGGATAAAACATGGTTTGTATGATTGCATCAGCAATGTGATCTTCTTTGAAGTGGAAGGCAGCCAATCGCAGCAGTTTCATTTCCGCATCAGCATGAGTTCAACATCATCGTTCCGTTATCTTGATGCAGCAACGAAAAATAATCTTGATGATCTGTATGTAAATTATTTTTACCGCAGGCAGGATGATTTCTGGCGCAAAGAAGCAATGGCAAAATTGCCTTACCTGAAACGATCTACAAATATGCTGGTGTGTGGCGAAGATCTTGGCATGGTGCCGGATTGTGTGCCTGATGTAATGAATCAGCTCGGCATGCTTAGTCTGGAAATTCAACGGATGCCAAAAGATCCATCGAAGCAATTCTTTCATCCGTCAACAGCTCCTTACCTGAGTGTTGTTACACCAAGTACCCATGATATGAGTACGATACGTGGATGGTGGGAAGAAGATCGTATGCTGACTCAAAAGTTTTACACACATGAACTGGGGCAATTTGGCGAAGCACCTTACTATTGTGAGCCATGGATCGTACAGAAAATAATTTCGCAGCATTTACAGTCGCCTGCCATGTGGAGTGTTTTCCAGATACAGGAATTGCTGGGTATGAGTGGCGAACTGCGTAGAGAGAATCCACATGATGAACGTATTAATGTGCCTGCTAATCCCAAGAATTACTGGCGTTACAGGATGCACATCAATCTTGAAGATCTGCTACACGAAGAAAAATTTAATGAAGAGTTGAAAGAGCTTGTTGTGATGAGTGGGAGAGGGTAAAAGTGAATTGCAGATGTTAGATTGACGATTGCAGATTGTGACATTCCTTGTGCCTTGTACCATTGTTCTTGGTTTTTCTTGTTCCTTGTATTTTGGATTTTGCTTTTCTTCTTGTGCCTTGAACCGTGTGCCTTCTATCTTGTAACTTGCAACCTTATTAAAAGTTTTCTCTCGATGCCTTTACAAGTCCGTTATAAAAAAACAGAACTTCCGTTTCGTTATCCGTTTACTATTTCCAAAGGAACCAAAACGCATCAGCCTGCATTAATTGTTGAACTTGAACATCGTGGTGCAAAAGGTTATGGCGAAGCACCGGCTATTGCTTATTACAATTTACCGGTTGATAAGATGGTGGAAGATCTCGAACGGAAAAAAATGTTCGTTGAGAAATTTGCTTATACCGACCCAGAACGTTACTGGCATTACCTACATCATTTATTTCCACAGAATAATTTTCTTGTTTGTGCATTGGACATTGCCAGTTGGGATATGTATGGCAAACTAAGAAACAAGCCCTTGCATCAACTCTGGAATTTAGATTACAGCAAAGCACCAATATGCGATTATACTATCGGCATTGATACAGTAGAAAAGATGGTGGAGAAGATGAATGAAAAGCCATGGCCCATTTATAAAATTAAAGTAGGAGTGCCAGGTGATGTTGAACTGGTAGCTGCATTAAGAAAACACACCGATGCAGTTTTTCGTGTTGATGCAAATGCCGGCTGGACCTTGGAAGAAGCATTGGAGAAAATTCCGCAGTTAAAAGATCTAGGTGTTGAGTTTATTGAACAGCCACTTGCAAAAGATAATTGGGAAGGGATGAAAGTATTGTATAACGAATCGCCGTTACCGTTGATCGCTGACGAAGCATGCGTATTTGAAGCTGATGTGGAGAAATGTCAACATCATTTTCATGGCATCAACATTAAACTTACAAAGTGCAGTGGTATTACACCAGCAAAACGAATGATCGATAAAGCAAGAGAACTGGAGATGAAGATCATGATCGGTTGTATGAATGAATCAACAATTGGTTCAGCAGCCATAGCACATCTTGCGCCATTGGTTGACTATGTTGATATGGATGGACCGTTGTTATTGGCGGAAGATATTGCAACCGGTTTAACGTATGATCATGGAAAAGTTGCCGTGAGTGAGAAACCGGGGTTAGGTATTCAATTGCTCGAAGATTTTTGATCTTATATAAACAGGTCGATCAATAAAAAAGGAGCCAGATAGCTCCTTTTTTATTTTATTCGATTTAAACGTCAGTTAAGCATCCCAAACCAATGCGCTGGCACCAAGAATCGCAGCATCTGCTTCCTTGAGATCGCTGTACAGGATCTTTACTTTGTTTTTAAATATTTGAATCAAATTCGCCTCCATCGCCTGAACAGTTGGATTCAATATCAGGTCGCCTGCTTTTGTTAATCCACCAAACAAAACAATTGCTTCAGGCGAAGAGAACATGACAAAATTGGCTAACGCTTCTCCTAAGATCTGTCCGGTAAATTCAAAAATCTGGTTGGCGATAGCATCACCTTGTTCAGCGCATTTGAATACGGTTTCGCTCGTTAAATCATCAATGGCGTAGTTGCGTAAAAGACTCGGTGCGCCGGGATTTTCGCTCAGCATTTCAATCGCAGTTTCTCGCACACCCGTTGCAGATGCATAGGATTCCAATGAGCCACGTATACCTGTGCCTTTGTGCAAACGTCCGCCGGGACGAATCACGGTATGTCCTAATTCACCAGCAAAACCATCATGGCCCAAAACAATTTTACCATCAATCACAATGCCGCTTCCCACGCCTGTACCCAATGTAATAGTAATGAAATGCTTCATGCCTTTGGCTACGCCATACATCATTTCGCCAACCGCCGCAGCATTTGCATCGTTGGTAAGTTTAGTCGGGATCCCAAACTTTTTCTCTATCAAGTCAGCTACCGGAATAATGCCTTTCCATTTAAGATTTGGTGCATATTCAATGGTGCCTGTGTAGTAGTTTCCATTCGGTGCGCCCACACCAATTCCTTTAAAATAATCGTTGCCGCCGTGGTTGGCAATCATTAAACGTAACTTACCATACAATCCTTCAATGAAATCTTCTGCATTTTCATATGCATCCGTACGTATACGGTCCTGTTCAAGAATAATTCCATGTCGGTCAACAATTCCGAATTTGGTATTTGTTCCGCCAATGTCAATTCCTACTGCATAATCTTTGATCATAGTTCGTTATTCGTTTATAACAATTAAATTTTTACGATTCATTAATGTCCGCCGCCACTTTCAAGTTTATCGTAGTCGATACCTTGTGCTTTTAAAATTGATTTGGCTTTGATGGCATAAAAGGCGAGATAAGCAAAACATGCTACACCCACCAGGTACGACCATTGAATTCCAAGAATAGCGTCATCAGCTACAACACCTTGCACAAGACTGATGATACCACCACCCATGATCATCATGATCAAAAAGCTTGCGCCTTCGTTGGTATGTTTGCCAAGTCCTGCAATTGCCAATGTAAATATACAAGGCCATAATGTACTGCAGAATAAGCCAACACTAATGAATGCATACACACTCAACATGCCATCGGCCAACATGCCAATAAATAAAGCAGCAATGCCCATGAGCGAATAAATAAGGAGTAAACGGGCTGGACTTCCTTTACTCATGATATCACCGGCGATCATAAAAATAATTACAACTGCGTAGATATAGAATTTCGAAAGATCGTGTTGTGCAATAGCATTTACCAAAAGAAACACACCGAACGCAATGTAGGGCATTAGGAAACGAAGTATCTGTGCTGTACTTTTGTTTACTCCGAAAGCGCCTGTTGCAGATGTCCAGCGACCGATCATTAAACTTGCCCAGAACAACGAAACATAAGGAGCTATCTGATCCGTAGGAGTATTCAGGTGCTGTTTCATAAATTCCGGAAGGTTTGACGCTGTTGAAACTTCAACACCAACATAAACAAAAATGCCGATCATACCCAATACCAATTGTGGGTATTGAAGTACGCTTTTCTTATGCACCACTTTTGATGTGTCTTCTGCTTCAGAGCTTGCAACTGCATCAAGATCGATCTTGTTAGGAACAGATGACATTCTGAATATCACTGCTGCAACGAGAAATGCAGCTCCTAATATCAAGTATGGTGTTTTAATGCTCTCTACACTCGCAACATTTGCAGCGCCTACAGAACCGAAAATTGCAAAACTTACGATCAATGGTCCAATGGTTGTACCAAAGTTGTTTATACCACCCGCCATACTTAAGCGTTGCGAACCGGTTTTAGGATCGCCCATTACAATGGCAAGCGGGTTGGCTGCTGTTTGTTGCAAAGAGAAACCAAGACCAACAATAAACAAACCTGTGATCATTAGTCCAAACGATGCATTTTCTGCAGCAGGATAGAACAAAAGTGTTCCTAATGCTGAAATGATAAGACCAATCGAGATACCGTTCTTGTAACCTATTTTATTCAACACATCACCACCCATTGCTTTGGAGACCAAAAAATAGATAATAGAACCAACGGTGTAGGCAACGTAAAATGCAAATGATACCATTTGCGATTGCCATTGTTCAAGATTGAGTTTTTCTTTAAAAACGGGGATTAAGATGTCATTTGAAGCTGCTACAAATCCCCAGAAAAAGAATACGGAGATCAGGACCCCAAATTGAGACCATTTTGTTTGCTGAGACATAAATCAAATAGTAGTTGTTTGTAAAGGCTGAAAGTATAAAGAATTTGCTTTGCGAAAAATTATTTATTGTTTTTTGGTGTAAGCAAAAGTCCTTCCTATATTCAAGGCAACAAATAGTTATAATTTCTTGCCAATGGAAATTCTTCATGTGAGTGCCGAATGTTACCCGGTTGCCAAAGCAGGCGGTTTAGGCGATGTGGTTGGTGCTCTTCCTAAATACCAACGAGACGCAGGTCACCAGGCAAAAGTGGTGATGCCGATGTACCGTACCAAATTCCTCATGAATAACGAATGGGATGTGGTGCACAAGGGCTATACAAATATTGGTGACTACTTCTTCGATTATACTATCATCAAAGAAAAAACCAATGTGCTTGGCTTTGGTCTTTATTTAGTTGATGTAAACGGCTTGCTCGACAGAGATAAGATTTACGGCTATGACGACGATGTACAACGCTTCACTGCTTTCCAGGTATGTGTGGTTGATTGGATCGCTTCCTGGCAGTTTAAGCCGGATGTAGTGCATGTGCACGACTATCATGCAGGCTTGATTCCGTTTATGATGCAGCATTGTTACCGTTACAATCAATTAGCATCAATACCAACTGTATTAACCATTCATAATGCACAATACCAAGGTTGGATGACATGGGAGCAGAGTACTCTTCTTCCTCCCTATGACGAATGGAAGCGAGGTATGCTGGAGTGGGGCACAAGCATCAACCCTTTGGCAAGTGCCATTAAATGTGCAACCAAAGTAACAACTGTAAGCAACAGCTATCTCGAGGAACTTAAGTTTATGAGCAATGGGCTTGAAGCTTTGTTTGAGTATGAGAAAGGCAAATGCAGTGGTATATTAAACGGTATTGACACAGATGTTTGGAATCCCGAATCTGATAAATACATCAAACACGATTATTCGCTTGCAACAGTAGAAGAAGGCAAAACAAAAAATAAAGCACAGCTATGCGAGACATTCGGGCTTGATATGAACAAGCCATTGTTTGTTTTCATTGGCCGGTTGGTAGGAGAGAAAGCTGCCGACTTGTTGCCCGGCGTCATCGGCGATTCATTTTATTACATAGGCAGGCGCATGAACTTTCTTATTCTTGGAAGTGGTGAGCCTGATGTTGAAGCAAAATTGAATGGCATGTCGCCCATTTCGCAAGGCGATTACAGTTGTTATATCGGCTATAACGAAGGGTTAAGTCACCTGATGTATGCGGGTGCCGATTTCCTGTTGATGCCAAGCCGTGTTGAGCCCTGTGGTTTGAACCAGATGTATTCCATGCGTTACGGAACTGTGCCTTTGGTTCGTAATACGGGTGGGTTAAAAGATACTGTGAAAGACATTCTGTTGCCGGATGGTTACGGATTGGTGTTTGATAATGCATCTGTTGGTGATGTGTGCAATGCCGTGTGGCGTGCATGTGAGTTATACAGTAACAAAGAAAAATTTACAGCTGCACGTGAACGAATGATGCAGCTCGATTTCAGCTGGGAATCCAGCGTTCAACAATATCTTGCTTTATACCAAAGTTTGCGATAATTTTAGAACAAGACCCTTACACTTAAATTAGTTATATGAGTAAATCAGCTGCAAAAAGTACATTGGCGGTAATCCTTGGTGGTGGTGCCGGCACACGTTTATATCCGTTAACAGCAAGCCGTAGTAAACCTGCAGTGCCTATTGCAGGAAAATACAGGTTGGTTGATATTCCCATTTCTAACTGTATCAACTCCGGCATTAACCGGATGTTTGTATTAACACAGTTTAACTCTGCCTCGCTTAACAAACACATTAAGAACACTTATCACTTCAGCATGTTCAGCAGTGCGTTTGTTGATATTCTTGCGGCAGAACAAACACCTGATAATTCAGGTTGGTACCAGGGCACAGCAGATGCTGTTCGCCAGTGTATCCGTCACGTGCAGCAACATGAAGCAGATTATGTATTGATCCTTTCCGGTGATCAGTTATACCAAATGGATTTTCAGCAAATGATCGAAGATCATGTTGCGGGTGGTGCAGATATCAGCATTGCAACAATTCCTGTTGCTGAGCGTGAAGCACCTGAGTTTGGTATTTTGAAAGCAGATGATAAGAGCACCATCACATCATTCATTGAGAAACCAAAAAAAGAAATATTGGGAGAGTGGGTGAGTGATACAGGTGATGAGATGCGTAAAATGGGGCGTATCTACCTGGCATCAATGGGTATTTATATTTTCAATAAACAATTATTGATCGATCTGTTACAGGAAGAATATAAAGACGCAACTGATTTTGGTAAAGAAATCATGCCGAAGTCGATTGAAAAATACAAAGTGGTGAGCTATCAATATGATGGTTACTGGACAGACATCGGAAATATTTATTCTTTCTTCGAAGCAAATCTTGCTTTAACACAAGAGATTCCAGATTTCAATTTGTTCGATAATACGAAACCTGTTTACACACGTGCACGTATGTTGCCACCTGCTAAGATCAGCGGTACTACACTCGAGAAAACAATTATTGCGGAAGGTTCAATCATTCTTGCAAGCAGAATCGAAAACAGTGTGATCGGTATTCGTACACGCATCGGGCATGGCACCACTGTTGTGAGCAGTTACCTGATGGGTGGAGATTATTTTGAAACACTTGAAGAAATGAATCATGCTTCTTCACGTGGTATTCCGAAAATTGGTATTGGCGAACGTTGCTATATCAAGAATACCATTATTGACAAGAACTGCCGCATCGGTAATGATGTGCGCATAAATGGTGGTCAACATTTGCCTAACACTGATCATTCGTTGTACACCGTGAAAGATGGCATTGTGGTGATCAAGAAAGGAGCAATTATACCGGATGGATTTGTGATCTAACCTTTTCGCCCCGTGAAAAGATCAGGATAACTACTATTGATTATGAACCTAAACATGATCTTCTTTCAGGGGGAAGAAGATCATTGATTGCTATGGCTGCAGGTACTTCCATGGGCCCATCCTCAACGGGATTAGTGCCCAAACCCAGACTCTCTTTTTGGCAGATATTCAATATGAGTTTCGGGTTTCTCGGAATTCAGTTTGGCTTTGCTTTACAAAACTCAAATGCAAGTGGCATTCTCCGCAACTATGGTGCAGATGTTGAACATCTTTCATGGTTTTGGTTGGCTGCACCTGTGGTTGGTTTAATTGTGCAACCCATCGTTGGTCACTACAGCGATAAAACCTGGACAAAGCTTGGTCGCAGAAGACCTTATTTTCTTGCAGGTGCAATTCTTTCATCGGGTGCATTAACCTTAATGCCCAATGCAGGCATATTAGGAACCATTGCTCCATTGGTGATCATTGGCGCAGGTTTTCTCATGATCATGGATGCCTGTTTTAATCTATCAATGGAACCTTTCCGTGCACTGGTTGCTGATAATCTTCCCGATTCACAACGAACCGCAGGTTTTTCTGTTCAAACATTTTTGATTGGTATTGGTGCTGTGTTGGGGTCATGGTTGCCTGCAATACTTGCTTACTTTGGTGTATCAGAAAGTGCGCCGGATGGAGTAGTGGCCGATAATGTGAAATATGGTTTTTACATAGGAGCGGGTGTGTTCATCACCAGTATTCTTATCACTGTATTTAAAACAAAGGAATATCCACCTGCTGAATATGAAATGTATCATGGCAAATCTGAAGAGCATAACACAGGACTTGCCAGCATCTTTACTGATTTGAAAAAGATGCCAAAGACAATGAAGCAACTGGGTCTTGTACAATTCTTCAGTTGGTTTGCCTTATTCGGCATGTGGGTGTTTACAACAGATACCATTGCTACGCATATTATGGGTTTGCCAATTGAAGACAGGAGCTCTGATATGTATCGTAAAGCGCAAAGCTGGACAGGTGTGATCTTTGGTGTCTATAATCTTGTATCAGCTATTTATGCTCTATGTCTGCCGTTTATTGCCCGTAAGATCGGACGTAAGCAAACACATGCATTGTCGTTAATCATTGGTGGTATTGGTTTGATCTCGATCTTCTTTGCACCCAATAAAGAATTCCTCATCTTCTCCATGATCTGTGTGGGTATTGCGTGGGCCAGTATCCTGGCTATGCCTTATGTAATTCTCTCGAGTTCTATCCCTGCGGGCAAGATGGGTATTTACATGGGTATCTTCAATTTCTTTATTACGTTGCCGCAAATACTGAATGGTATCATTGGCGGTCCTATGGTGAAGAATGTTTATAATAATCAACCTGTGTATGCAGTGCTTACGGCGGGTATCTTTATGATTTGTGCTGCTATAAGTGTGATCTATGTTTATGATCCCGGTGCAATTATCATCAAACAGGAGAAAACAGCATCCTGATTCACCAGTACTATTCTTCCTGAAAAAATAATAATATGAAACAATTAATTATAACCTTCAAGTTACTGCTGCTGGCAGTAACTTTTTCATTTGCACAAACTTCCTACAATCTTTATCCTGCTAACTGGTGGGTGGGGATGAAGTATAATAAACTGCAATTGATGATCAATGGTACTGATGTTGGAAAACATTCAGGCTTTGCCATTAATTATCCCGGTGTTACATTAACAAAGGTGAATAAATTTCAGAGTAAGAATTATGTGATACTTGATGTTACCATTGCAGCTTCTGCAAAACCCGGAACCATTGGTATCCGTTCAAAATCAGCTGATGGAAAGGCCGTGAATTTTGAATTCTCATTACAGCAAAGAAGACCGGGACGTGGATCACTATTTGCCAATGGCGCCACTTCAGCTGATCTGATGTATCTCATCATGCCTGATCGTTTCAGCAATGGCGATCCATCAAATGATCGTGTGCCGGGCATGCTCGATCAAACACTTCGTCGTGATACAGTATTTAACCGGCATGGTGGTGATCTGAAAGGTATTCAGAATAAACTTGATTACTTAAGTGATCTTGGTGTGACAGCATTGTGGTTAAATCCTGTGATTGAAAATGATATGCCTGAACGTACAGAACATGGTTATGCATTTACAAATCATTACCGTGTCGATCGTCGTTTAGGTGGCGATGAAGCATATAAGCAACTCATAAAAGCTGCGCATGCAAAAGGATTGAAGGTGATACAGGATGCCGTGTACAATCATCTTGGTCTTCAGCATTTCCTGTTTAAAGATCAGCCTGACAGTACATGGTTTCATCGCTGGCCCAAGTTTACACAAACCAATTATAAAGACCAGGTGTTGTTTGATCCTTATGCAGCAACAGAAGACAAACGTATGATGAGTGATGGATGGTTTGTAACATCCATGCCCGATTGGGATCAGAGTAATCCCTTTGTTGCAAACTTTTTAATTCAGCATGCTGTATGGACAGTAGAAGAATACGGTATTGATGGCTGGAGGATTGATACTTATGCTTACAACGATTTGGCTTTTATGAACCGTTGCAACAAAGCATTGTATGATGAGTATCCCAGGATCAGCATCTTTGGTGAAACATGGGTGCATGGTGTGCCCAACCAAAGTTTCTTTTGTGAGAATAATTATACCAATAAGTACAAAAGCAATTTACAGGCGACAACTGATTTTCAGACATTGTTCTATGGTATACAACCGGCTTGTAATGAAAAATTTGGTTGGACAGAAGGTGTAAACAAACTCTATACAACAACAGCACAGGATTTTCTGTATAAAGATCCAATGCGCCAGGTGATCTTTTTAGATAATCATGATCTTCCACGTTTTTATTCTGTAGTTGGAGAAGATACTGCCAAATACAAAATGGCTTTTGCATGGATGCTTACGTTCCGTGGAATTCCTCAAATGTATTATGGCAATGAAATTTTAATGACCGGGTTAACATCACCCAACGATGGCTATGTTCGCCAGGATTTTCCCGGCGGCTGGGAGGGAGATATAGCTGATAAGTTTACTGCTGCAGGACGTACAGAAAAAGAGAACAGAATATTTAATTATATCAAACGACTGGCGAACTTTCGTAAAACATCATCAGCACTTAAAACAGGTAAATTGATGCAGTTTCTGCCTATTGATGGGGTATATGTATACTTCCGTTATGATGCAAAGCAAACAGTGATGTGTATTATGAACACCAATGCTGAACCAAAAACAATTGATATCAACCGATTCATGGAACGCATCAAGGGATTTCAAACTGCAGTTGATATAGCAGCAGGTGTTGAGTTCCGGTTAGAAAAGAACCTGCAGTTAATGCCGGTATCGAATTTGGTATTGGAGTTGAAGTAATCGTGCCTGAAATTTCGAAAATTGTCTGTTATTTACATGGGCCTCTGCGTTGTGCAGGGGCCTGTATCTATCCGGTTCTGAGGGGAGATGATGGCCTGCAGATGCCTGTTTGAGCGCTTTTAACAGGCTTTATCCAGCTAGTATCATGGGAGTATCCTGCTACAACATACTATTCCACAAAACCTTTGCTCCATACTTTCCCCAATCAGCCATCGCCCTATTCAGATCCTTTTCATAAGCTGCCCATGTAACTGTTTTTCCTTTTTGTTTAGGCGTTAGTGCTGTGGCGGCAGGTTCTTTCAGTTCAACTTTTGTTGCAAACCATGTCATTTGTAAACGGGGTACAGCAAGACCAAGTATCATACCCGGCAGGCCACCAAAGCTTTCAGGTCCGCTGCTTACCGTAATTTCATCCGTGTAAAACGCAACGATGTAAACAGAATCGGAAATAATTGTTACAGCTTTTCTGCATTCAAAACCGGCAATGGTTCTTGTTTCATTGGTCATGCGCCATTTGTAGTTGCGTAAGCTGTCTTTAATTAAATAAGTTTGTTCAAAAATATCACGCTGTAAAGCGATCTGCCCGGTTTTAATGTCTTTTACGATAACATCATCTTCACTTGGTTTTCTTCCCCAAACATATTTTCCTGCGGGGTCTTCCTTCAGCATTTTATAAACAGTTTTCTCTTCATTAAAATCCATCACGTAAGTTTCACTCACCATTTTCGGGAACGCTTTTTTCATTTCTACAACCCATGGACTTTGATCATCTTCCTGGTCGTAGTAAGAAAATTGATTACTGCGTTTTTCAAATTCAATTCTTCCGCTGCTGATGAATTTCACCTGTGCATTTGCTATAAGGGAAACAGCAGATAAAAGAGTTAACAAGAAATACTTTTTCATATGTGTAAACATTGATAAGGTTAGAAATTAGATGGTGATCCGTTTTTTGTAAAATTCCAGGTGAATGTAAGTAGCCAGAAACGACGGATATTCTGAAACGTATTTTCAGAAATAAAGTTGCTGGTGATGTTACGCCTGATGCCCAGGTTTTGGTTCAGCAGATCGTTCACTGAAAGTTTTACTTCAAACGCATCTGTTTTACTGAATGTGCGGCGTAAAGAACTGTTCAACAGAAACACATTTCTTTGGTTGGCAAAAGTTGATGTTTTTTGATAGACGTTCAACTCTCCATTCAGGTTAAAGTATAGTTTTTGCTTTTTGAATTTCGTTTCTATATAGGGGTAGGCGTTTACACTCCAGTATTTTGTAACGACGCCTTTGTTGATTGAAGAACGGGAGTTGTTATACCTCGGATCAATATTCAAATTAAAGCTAAGCCACTTGTCGCTCCATTTGCCAAGGCCGATACCCCCTCCAACACTGTAATTATCGCTTACATTACGAACGCCATTTACTTCGTTTATAAATCTGCTCACATTGCCACTGGCACTAAAATGGAGGTTAACACCTTTGAAGATTTCAAAGCCATACATCGACCAAACGTTACCGTTATAATTGCCATTGGTATTAATGGTTTTATTGGTTCGCTCTCCTGTAAGAATGTTAAGCGTATTTGAATTGGTGATAGCATTATTAACGAATGAAAAATTACCCGACAAATAAAAATTCCTGCTTTTAATGACCTTGTAATCGTTCATGTTGATAGAGAAGTTATGTCGGAATGCCTGCTTCAGATCAGGATTGCCAATGGTAATATTTAACGGATCAATATTGTCAATGATCGGGTTGATCTGTTGCAGCGTTGGATTTTGCGTACTGCCATTATACGCTAATGTGAAACTTTTTTGTTTTTTAGGAGTGAACCTGATGCTTGCTCTAGGTAACAGATTTGTAAATGCAATTTTACGCTCATCCCCTTTATTCAATTCTTCCAGATTGAAATTTGTGCGGCCAACTGCTGTGCCAAACGAGGCAACAATTTTTTTGCCGTTATACCTGAACGAAACTCCACCACTATGATCTGTTGTACGGAATAAGAAATGATTACTTAGAGTATCAACAATATCTTTATAACTGTCATTAGCAGTGGGACGTTCAAACGTGTTACGCTCCGCATTGTTACGACTGAAATTGTTCCGGTAAGTCAATTCCAGATTCCATGTTTTGCTGATCGGTTCTGTATAAATAATACTGTTCTGGATCGTTTGCTGTCGTTCGTTGTTTGTTTTTTTCTGATCTACATCATCCTCATCTGTCAATTGGCCGTTTGTATCAAAGAATTTATTATTTGAAAAGAGAAACCCATCTCCTAAACGTGTATTGTTACTGTAGTTTCCCGTATAGCTGATCGTACGACCGGCTTTTTTTAAACGTTTGCGGAAACTCAATTCAGAGGTGAAGTCACGGTTCTCTGTTTCAGTAGCGGTGCTTCGGGTTTGCTCATTGATCAATTGCCCATCATCACCAAAACTTTCTCCAAAAAAACTGTTTTCTCTTTGACCAGTAACCAAAGAACCGTTTGCTTTTAGTTTTAAACTGCTGCTTGAGTCAATGGTCCAGTCATATAATGCATTGAGTTTGTTCCTGCGTCGGTAAGTATTAAAAATCTCTGATGTTGTATTGGTGAAACTGCTGTTCTCTAAAATACTTTGTGTAATACTTTCGTTACGACCTGTTACTGTTTGGTCATTAAACTGGTAGCTGCCGTTAATACTGTTTTTGTCTTTATTCCATTTGTTGATATAAGATAAACCGCCTGTTGTTGCAACCGGCAAGCCTTGGCCTCGTGCAAAATCATCACCTCCATCACTCCAGATCATCATACCTCCATCTTCCATAATCTCCATGTTCTGGTTTGATGAACTGCCGAAATTGCGTTGTTCGTTCCAGTTCAATCCTTCAAACGTAGTGTTGTTGTGCGTAACATAAGCAGCAATCTTTTGTTTCTTTTTAAATGAATTGATCATTGCCTTACCCGTTCGGTAATTATCGAAGTCGCTGCCCGCTTCAATTTTTCCAAAGTAACCTTTCTTCTTATCGTCTTTCAATTCAAGGTTGATGGTTTTTGTTTTCTGTCCATCATCCACACCTGTAAATTCTGCCTGCTCGCTTTTCTTATCAAACACCTGCACTTTGTCTACAATGTTGGCCCGTAGGTTTTGTGTAACCACAGCAGGATCGTCACTGAAAAACTCTTCTCCATCAACCAATATCTTTTCAACTTTTTGTCCTTGTGCTGTTATTTCTCCTTTTGAGTTTACCTGCAGGCCCGGTAGTCTTTTCAATAATTCCTGCACGTTGGCATTTGCATCGACCTTGAAGCTGTCTGCTTTGTATTCTGTGGTATCGCCCTTTATACGGATGGCACTTACTTTCTGTTGGATAATAATTTCTTCCAATAATTTACTCCTGGGTATAATAGTTACTGTTTTGTTTAACACAACATCACTGTTAATATCAACTTCATCAACATACTCCGCATAACCAGGGTAGCTGATCATGAAAATATACTTCCCTTGCGGAATATTTTTCAATTCAAAAAAGCCTTCATCGTTTGTGCGTGTAAACTTTGACAGAATTGAGTCCTGTGTGCGTATGAGGCTGACAACGGCCTGGCCCAGTTTCTTTCCTGAACTGGTATCGGTTATATAACCGGAGATTTTGTTTTGCTGGCTGAAAGACTGGAAAGAACAGAACAAGCAGATACTGACAAGCAGTAAGAGTTTGGGTGATTGCATGGTGTTGGTTAATGGATGATGAAGGTTTTGGTTGATAATTGAGCGCTATATTAAAATCTTTTCGTTACACATTATGTGTGAAAGATGTTAAAGTGTTATATTTCCATACAAACGGTCCTGCATTTTTTTACAAGTGTGCAGATAGAGAAATAAGTGTTACCGTTCAACTAAAAACAAGACTAATGGGAGCGACTAAAAAATACGAAGACTATCATTTTGTTGATACAACAAAGCCTGTTTGGAATTATTCCCGTTTCGAGGGAGATGATATTTCCAATTTTCAAAATGGTACTAACTATCGTTGCGATGAATTATTTGGTTCGCATGTAATGGAAGTGCTTGGCACAACCGGTTATTACTTCGCCGTATGGGCACCCAACGCAACGTTCGTTTCTGTATTTGGAAATTTTAATGAGTGGAACAAAGAGAGTCATCCATTATTTGTTCGCCTTGATAATTCAGGCATTTGGGAAGGATTTATTCCCAATCTTCCAAAAGGCTCTTCTTACAAATATCACATCCATGGTTATGCCGGTCAGAAATTAGACAAAGGTGATCCTTATGCAAATTACTGGGAAGTGCGACCCAATACTGCATCAAGAACATGGGAGCTTAGCTATGAATGGCAGGATGCCGGCTGGATGGAGAAACGAAAAGACCATAACAAACTTGATGCACCGTGGAGTGTGTATGAAGTACACCTTGCCAGCTGGATGCGTCCGGATAAAAACAATGAAGAAGTTTATCATACTTATGATTTCTTTCGTGATAAATTGGTGAATTATGTAAAGGAGTTGGGCTTTACACATGTGGAGTTGATGCCAATCATGGAGCACCCGTTTGATGGAAGCTGGGGCTACCAGGGAGCAGGTTATTTTGCACCAACATCACGTTACGGAACACCCCAGGAGTTTATGAAACTGGTAGAGGCTTTTCATAACGAAGGCATTGGTGTGGTGCTTGATTGGGTGCCTTCGCATTTCCCTTATGATGCCCATGGTCTTTTTATGTTCGATGGGACACATACCTACGAGTATGCCGATATGCGGAAAGGCTATCATCCCGATTGGAACAGTTATATCTTCAACTATAAACGTGGCGAAGTAAAATCATTCCTCATCAGCAGTGCCATGCATTGGTTCCGGAAATATCATATTGATGGCATTCGGGTTGATGCGGTATCGTCTATGTTGAAACTGAATTATTCCCGCACAGCAGGGCAGTGGGAGCCAAATGAATTTGGCGGCGACGGAAACCTGGAGGCCATTGCTTTCATCAAAGATCTGAACGAAACCATCTTCCGTGATTTTCCTGATGTGCAGACAATTGCTGAAGAAGCCACCGACTGGCCGGGTGTGAGCAAGCCGACTTTTGGTGATGGATTAGGCTTTGGAATGAAGTGGATGATGGGCTGGATGCACGACACATTGAAGTACTTTAAGCAGGATCCCGTATATCGCCAGTTTCAACAGGATCAGTTCACTTTCAGTATGATGTACTATTATGACGAAAATTTTATGTTACCCTTAAGTCATGATGAAGTGGTGCATGGAAAAAGCCCGATGTTGTACAAAATGCCGGGTGATGAATGGCAGAAATTTGCCAACCTGCGGCTGATGTACAGCTATATGTTTACTCATCCGGGTGGTAAGCTTTTGTTTATGGGTAACGAATTTGGCGCCACCAGTGAATGGAATTATAAAAGTGAATTGCAGTGGGAGTTGCTCCAGTTCGATTCGCATAACGGCGTGCTGGAATGTGTAAAAACTCTCGCCAATCTCTTAAAGTCAGAACCGGCTTTGTACGAGAATCAATTTAATAAATTCGGTTTCGAATGGGTTGATCTGAATCGTGGCGCTGAGTCGGTAATGGTTTTCAGAAGAAAAGGTAAAAAGCCGGAAGATGATATTGTGGTGATCTTAAACATGACGCCGGTGGTACGAAGAGACTGGAAGTTACATGTACAGGGCAAACAAAACTGGACTGAGTTGTTCAATAGTAATGATCGGAAGTTCTGGGGTACAGGCGATGTGTTTAACCCTGAAATCGGGGTAAGAGTAGTAGACGGGCAGGCCGGTTGGTATGAACTAAATCTCCATTTACCTCCCTTAGCTGCAGTTTTATTAAAATAAACCCTTAGAAATAGGAAAAATGGCAAGATTTATGCGAGTAAAACTACGCTTGTAACTAAATTTATAATCTCTAATTTTACACAATATCCAAAATAGAAATCCCATGAAAACCCGGTTACTTATTACCGCAACCACATTACTCCTTTCCTACGGTGCACTTGCACAAAACAGGGACAGTTCCAATGCCGTTTTACAAAGAGCGATTACCGCCAAACAGGAACGACGCATCCAGTTGGCAATTAATCTTTTTGAAACAGCGGTAAAATACGATACCACTAACATCGATGCTTTGAAAGCAATGGGTGAGTATGGCCTGGAAAGTAAGAACTACCGCCAGGCAGTTGATGCCTACACCCGCTGGCACAGGTTAGAGCCAAACAACGAAGCAACTTTTCAGCAATTAGCAAATCTGTATTTCAATCTCGGCCGTCATAAGGACGCATTGGAATTTACTTCTAAATGGGAGAAACTGCATAAGGATAAACCCATGCATTACATCTCAGGGATGTGTCATTACTATTTAGAAGATTATCCGCAAGCCATCAACCGTTTGTTGCATGCTGCAGAAACAGATACATCAAACGCTGTTATGTTTTATACCATTGGCCGCAGCTATCTTGAAATGGAGCGTTACAAACAAGCTATTCCTTATTACCAGAAAGCAGCGAATGCCGATCAAAAGAATGCACGTTATCTCTATGAAATGGCAATGGTGTATTACGCCATTCCTGATGATAAGAATGCTATTGCAACATTTGAGCTTGCTGCTCAGCGTGGATGGCAACAAAATGCTGATTACTTTGAAAGCTTAGCTTATTGCTATATGAATCTTGGCAATTTTGCTAAATCAACTGAAAACCTCGAAAAGTCGTTGGAAAAACGTCCACACAGCTTAACGGTTCGTTATGCATTGGCAGAGTCGTTATACAAAGGTGGCCGTTATAAAGATGCCATCGATAATTGGGATATGGTGTTACAGACCGATAATAAAAACGCAAGAGCTTTGTATATGATTGGTATGGCCTATCAAAAAATGGGACAAAAAGATAAAGGCATGGCGCTTTGCGATAAAGCCATAGAAATGGATCCATCTTTAAACAGCTTGAAGCAGAAGAAAATGGACATGGGCATGTAAGATTTTTTACGAATCCTTATACGTTACGGGCTGCAATTTTTTGCAGCCCGTTTCATTTTACACATTTGTGGATAGATGAACGACAGTTTAAACATCAAAAAATCAATAAATTTGCCGTTTATGGCAGAAGTAAAACAGGTGCGTGTTGCAATATTGGATATGTATGATGGCGTTGCCAACCAGGGCATGCGCTGTATACGTGAAATACTCAACAGCTTCGCCGATATAAACGTATTGGATCTTACCTGGGATGAGTTTGATGTGCGTGGTAAATGTGCTGTACCGGATATATCTTCTTATGATGTGTTTATTTCATCGGGCGGCCCCGGCAGTCCTTTGGAAAGTGAAGGAACTGATTGGGAGAATAGATTCTTCAAATGGGTGGGCGATGTAAAAGCATGGAATGACAATGCTTTGAACGAACAAAAGAAGCCGGTATTTTTTATTTGCCATTCTTTTCAATTAGCGTGCAGATATTTTAATATTGGTAATGTTTGTGTTCGTAAGTCGACTGCGTTTGGTGTATTCCCTGTTCATTTTATTGGCAATGCTTCTGATGAAGTGGTATTTGGCGGGTTGAAAGATCCATTCTATGCTGTTGACAGCCGTGACTACCAGGTAATACAACCCGATCATAAACATCTTCGTGAAATAGGAGCTACACTGCTCTGCATTGAAAAGGAACGACCACATGTTCCGTTTGAACGTGCAATTATGGGTGTGCGTTTCAACCAATACATGATCGGTACACAATTTCATCCCGAAGCTGATGCTATTGGTATGAGTATGTACCTGCAAAAAGAAGATAAAAAGAAAACGGTGATCGATAACCATGGGTTTGAAAAATGGAAGAGTATGATCGAGCACCTGGAAGATCCTGATAAAATTCTGTTGACCTACTCTCACATACTGCCTAACTTTCTTCATCACGCAGTATTTTCCATGGATACAGTAGAAGCATAAAAGGGTTGCCAACCTTCTTACGGGTAGTGAAATTGAAATAACCTGATTAAAGGTTGGCAACCCTGAAAAAGTTTAGATAAAATCTGATACTTTTAGAAGACAAAACATCTTCTATGGTTCCATCAATCCGCAAGGCGTTTAACGACAGTTTTACTATTGAAAAATATGAAGCTTTTTTGCAGGATCTGCACAGCAAGCATCCGGGTGATATTGAATTTCGTGTAAGTGAGACACCTGTATTTGTTGATAAGGCTTTCAAACAAAAAATGCTTGATGCCTGTGAACGTATAGTTGATGTTATCTGCAATGAAAAGTTCCCGGCAATGACGGAGCGTGCAATTCCTGCAGGTGAAAAAGTGCCGAATGAAAATAAACAATCGCACATGATCGCTTTCGATTTTGGTGTGTGTATGAATGAAGAAGGTGAACTGGAACCTCAACTGATCGAGATGCAAGGCTTCCCTACATTGTTTGGTTTCCAGGTGTATTATCCTGAAGTGGTTGAACGACATTTTCCTGTTCCATCAAATTACAGTCAATATCTCAGCGACTATACAAAAGAAACATACATCGACATGCTGCGTAAATTACTCATTGGAGATTTGCCAACAGAGAATGTAATACTGTTAGAAATAAAACCGGAGGAACAAAAAACAAGAATTGATTTTTCCTGTACCAAAGATTATACGGGTATTGAAGTTGTTTGCTTAACCAAACTAATTCAGAAGGGCAGAAAGCTTTACTATTTGAAAGATGGTGTACAAACAGAGATCAAACGTATTTACAACCGCATCATCTTTGATGATCTCAAAGCCAATAAAGAAAAGCTGGGTGATGTAGTTGATATAACACAAGACCTCGATGTGGAGTGGGTGCCTCATCCCAATTGGTTCTATCGTATCAGCAAATTCACACTTCCGTTTATTGATCATCCTTATGTACCTGAAACATTTTTCCTGAATGAGATCAAGCAATTGCCAAGCGATCTTTCGAATTATGTATTGAAGCCTTTATTTTCTTTTGCAGGACAAGGAGTGATCATTGATGTAACACAGGAAGATATTGATGCCATTAAAGATCCGGAGAATTTTATTCTTCAACGTAAAGTAAAATATGCTGATGTGGTTGAAACACCTGATGATCATGCGAAGGTTGAGATACGCATGATGTATGTGTGGCCCGATGGTGATGAACGTCCGCATGCAGCCATTAACCTGGCACGCATGAGCAAAGGGAAAATGATTGGTGTGCGTTATAATAAAGATAAAACCTGGGTAGGAGGAAGTGTTGCTTATATGGAAAAGTGAAATATACCGCTGCCGTTATAGCTTTCGATATCTTAAAAAGTTTCCATCGCTATAGCAATTTGGGGTACTTAAATTAAGTTTCCCATTTTCTATTGCTACATACATTTCGATTGAGGAAGAACCTGTTGTAGTTAGAAAGGTGTTTGGACCGAAACTAAAGCAGTCGTTTTTAATTGTAACTAAAAATTTCCCTTCGGAAACCAATATATTATTTTGTTTGCCTTTATAAACACCACCCTTTTCAAATATCATGATGTTCCCATTTCCTTGAGGATAATTTGTCGGACCAGTCATATTGCTAACTAATTCAAGCTCCCATTCGCCAATCAGTTGCGATTCAAATTCGCTTTTTGCTGAATCTTTTTTACAACCCGTAAGAATAATTGCAAAGAGAATTAAAGTGACAATGCTTTTCATTTTTCTTCTTTTTAGGTTGACAAACGAATAAGAGTATTCGTTGCATGTCTAGTAATATTCCGTCAGACGTCCTCATCATACGAAGCGTTAAGTCAGATTCGATTCGTCCGACGAGGACGTCTGACGAGGGTTAAGTTCCACTTAAGAACTCTCCACCAATATAATCAACCACAGCACTTAAGTTTTTGGTTTCTTCATACACTTTTAATTGCCGGTCGGCGCCTGTGCCTCTCTCCAGCATAGTAGGGATATAGTTGATCGCATGCCGGCATCCTAATTCATCCACCACATCATCTACGAAATCTAAAAGTTCATAGATCAATGCACGTGTATTGGTTTCTTCTTCTTTACCAAAATCGATCAAATAACCATCGATACCATAACGGCTTGCACGCCATTTATTTTCGTTGATCAATGCACGTTGGTATTGAATGTAGTTCATGTTCTTGTTCCGCAGCTTGTAAAGCTTAGCAGTAATTCCCTGGAACAAAGCTGTAATTGCAATGGTTTCCATTACCGTCATTGGTACATCGCAAATACGAAACTCGATCGTATTAAAGAATGGGTGCACACGCAAATCCCACCATATCTTTTTTGCATTATCAATGCAATTAGTTTTGATGAGTAATGCGACATAGTTATCATATGCCTCAATACTTTCGAATGTTTCGGGTATGCCCGTGCGTGGAAATTTATCAAACACTTTTGTTCGGAATGATTTGTAACCTGTCATTCGCCCTTCCCAAAAAGGAGAGTTAGTGCTGAGCGCATACACATGCGGTAGAAAATAACGGGCACTGTTTGCTAAGTGAATTGCCATTTTCCTGTCTTCCATACCTACGTGTACATGCAAACCAAAAATGAGATTACTTCTTGCAGCTTCCTGCAGTTCATTTACGATTTGATTATAACGTACATGATCGGTGATCAACTGGTCTTGCCAATGACTAAACGGATGCGTTCCGCTGGCACCAACATTTAATCCAAGTGTTCCTGCAATGCCGCTGATGGTTTTCCGTAGTAACGATACATCTGCATATGCTTCATCAATTCCATGGCAAATATCAGTCCCAACTTCTACCACAGCCTGGTGCATCTCTGCCTTTACTTTGTCTTTAATTACTTTTTGGCCTTCGCTTACAATTTTCTGTTCATGGCTTTTTAATTCCCTTGTAACGGGATCATACACCATGTATTCTTCTTCAACACCTAATGTGAATTGTTTGTAATTAATGTTACCCATTGTTGTTAATCAAATTAATATAGCGGTTGTTTATTCGCACCACGTTTTACATATTCTCCCCAGGTTAAATTATCAGCTCCATCTTTTTGTTCAAGTGCACGTTCAATTGCATAAGAGGCTGCTGATTCAACTACCCAGTCGAAATTTTCCTGGCCCACACTTGCAAGATCTGCATCTGGAGCAGGGTTGCAAAAATCAATGGCATAAGGAACACCATCTCTTAATGCTAATTCAACCGTATTAAAATCGTAACCAAGATAATTGTTGATGCGGAGTACAATGTCTGTCATCATCGCTAATTTCTCAGCTGATGGTTGAAAGTCTGCCACATAACGCAAATGATGCGGGTTGCGTGGTTCATAACTCATTATACGCACATGCTTTCGGCCAATGCAATAACAGCGGTAGTATTCTTCAAACACTATCTCTTCCTGCAGCAACATCACCAATTGATTCGTTTCTGCATGCTTTTCAAAAAACTCATCGGCACTCCGGAGTTTATAAACATTTTTCCATCCACCACCTGCAAATGGTTTCATGTAAGCAGGAAAACCAATATAGTTGAACATACCTTCCCAGTCCATGGGATAAGCAAGGTTACTAAACGATTCATCACTTGTATCATCCGGACGTTCTTTCGATGGAAGAATCACCGTTTTAGGTACGGGCACATCAATCTTTGTTGCAAGACAGTTATTAAAAAACTTATCATCGGCACTCCACCAAAATGGATTGTTGATTACCGCTGTTCCCGTAATAGCTTCGTTTTTTAAATAAGCACGGTAATGTGGTACATCCTGTGAAATACGATCGACAATCACAGCATACCCGTTGTTTACGCCCTGTACCACTTTATCGATGCGTACTGGTTCGGCCATAATACCCGGAATGTTTTTACTGTTGATCCTTTCAACAAAAGCAGTGGGAAAGGAGCGTTCTTTGCCATGAAGAATACCGATCTTTTTCATTTGTTTATTTTTATTGTTTTTTAGCCAAATAGTATATCCACAAAAAAGAGCAGTGCAGTTTGTATGAATTGCCTGTTTTTTTGTGGATATTTCATATTAAATGTTTATGGTCCTGGAAATGATGTTGAAGTAGCAGGCAACTTTGTTATGAATTATTGCTTTAATATAGTACACAATTCGGTAAGATTAACTTGCGGCATAAAATAATTTTACCTGCATTTCCTTATTTTTGAAAATATGCTGAAGGAGAAATTGAAGCACATGGTATTTGAATCGGTGCTGTTGAAGTCGGAGTTGCTTGAACGGGATGTGAAAATTGATATGTACTTACCCACACAGGTACATGATCCTGCAGAAATGAGTTTATTGCTTATTAATGATGGACAGGATCTTCCAAAAATGCCCTTTACTGACATGCTGGATGAATTGTATGCGCAGCAAAAAATAAAGCCTCTTTTTTGTGTGGGTATTCATTGCGGTGCCGATCGAAAAATGGAATATGGTATTGCCAGCCAGGCCGATTATCTGGGACGTGGTGCAAAAGCCGGCGCTTACACCTCTTTTATTTTTGATGAATTACTTCCTTTTTTGCGTAGTCAATATAATGTACCTCAGTTTAAAGAAAAATCCTTTGCAGGTTTTTCGTTGGGAGGATTAATGGCAATGGATATTGTATGGAATCATCCGCAGGAGTTTAGTAAAGTGGGGGTGTTCTCAGGTTCGTTCTGGTGGCGACAGAAGGCTTATGAAGACGGTTATACAGATGAAGCCGATCGCATTATGCACAACCAGGTTAGAGAGGGTGTTGCTGCTCCCTGGTTAAAGTTTTTTTTCCAAACCGGATTACTTGATGAAAAACTGGATCGTAACAATAACGGCATTATCGATTCAATTGATGATGTACTTGACCTGATCGCTGCATTAAAAAAGAAGGGCTATAGTGACGAAGCCATCCGTTATCTTGAAATGACAGATGGTAAACACGATGTAACAACCTGGGCAAAGGCATTTCCAGAATTTCTGGAGTGGGGTTGGGGAAATGATGTTTAATGATTTGCTGTAGTGCTTTACTAATCGCTTAACGTAATTACATAAAAAAGTCCCGAAATAATTCGGGACTTTTTTTATGTGTTCTGATTTATCAGAATGTATAACGGATAGTTGCCTGACCTCTCCAACGTGAAGAGTTGTAAGCACCTGCCTGAAGATCCAGAATATCTGCTGCAGTTCTGTTTCCGGTATTTCTGTATGTCATATTAGGCTTCAATTGACCATTAACTAAAGTAGTGCTATAGTTTGTACTTTCAATATTGATTAACTGATATTGATCAACACCTGGGGTACGGTAAATGCGTCCCCAGTTTCTGTTGAGAAGGTTTGTGAAGTTGAAAACGTCGAGAATAACAGAAAGCTTGTTGCTGATGTTGCCTGTTTTCAATACAAAATCCTGTTGAATTCTTGCATCAACAATGTGACTGAATGGTAAAACTGCACCATTTCTTTCTGCAAATTGGCCTCTTCTTGAATTCAGATATTTATCATTACTGATATAAGCATCTAAAGCAGTCCACTGATCAGCTACTGAATAAGTAGTAGACCCTGAAGTATAAGGGACTGCCATGCGGCTCCAATCTGCCAGGTCTCTCGGTACATAAATCAGATCGTTGGTTTCATTGTTTACACCATTTCTGTCATAGATCAAACTACGTGTGTAAACATATGAATAAGGAGTACCTGATTGTCCATTGTAGAACGCTGTAACAGTTGTAGCCAGTTTATCTTCTAAGTAAGAGAACTTCTTAGAAACATATAAGTTGATTCTGTGCAATTGAGCAAAATCACTTCTGCTTAATTGAAGATCACTTCTGCCTGTTGAAGTTTCCATGAAACGCCAGTTACTGTTGTTCTGACTGCTAGTGCCATCAAACACGCTGTATGAATCACCATAAGAATAATTGGCATTAAGCGCCCAGCCTTTAGAGAAGGCTTTATCAATTGCTACAGACAAGTTGTAAGAGAAACCTTTCTGTCCTTTAGCGTTTGTAATGATGAAGATACCTTCCGAGTAAGGATTTTGGCTGCCTGCAACTGTACCGTTCATATCAATACGGTTATAAGTTGTGCTGTTTGAGAGATAGGTGGTTTGTCCCAAAATGTTAGTTAAACCTTTGTATGCAAAAACGTTCTTGTAATCAACCTCGTTGATGTTCTTTTGATATAAGATATCGGCAGAGAAATTCCATCTGTTACCAAGATCTTTTTCAATACCTAAAGATGCTTTCAACACTTTTGGTAATTTAAAATCAGGGGCAATCAAATCGATCTGACCACTTGGAGGTCTGAATGTGAGACCAACATCCTGAGGCTTGTATTGATTAAATGGATCGGCTCGGAAAGTAAAACTTGGTAACGCATTAATTTGTGATGAGTTCAAACCAATACCACCGACGTTAACACCTGTATTATTATAGGCGCCGCCAGGCCAAACTAAAGGAATACGGCCGGTAAACATACCAATACCACCTTTAATACGTAATTTTTGTTCACGGATGTTATATGTAAATCCAATCCTAGGTGATAAACTTACTTGTGCATTTGGGCGAATGCCTGATCTTGCTCCAAGCAAATCATGATAAAGACTGATCTGTGGTACCGCATATTTGTTGAAAAATGTATCCTCGTTAGGTATAGTAAGGAATTCAAAATTATCAACACGCACACCATAATTCAATTGGAAATCGTTTGTGATATCCCATTGATCAGCTACAAAGAAGCCCATACGTAATGTATTGAACTCAGTACCGGCTGCACTACCGTCGCCAACTTTATCATCAACTAAAGAAAAGGAACGGTTATAAGTTGCAGGGCGTAAATCATCTAACCAAGCCTGTACACTGTTGTAAGTATATGAGCCGTAGTTCTGACGAACGAACAAATTATAGGAATTACTAAACTCCAGATCTACTCCGGCCTTTAACTCATGACCTTTACCTAATCTTACTTTGAATTCATCAAAGAAAGCAATATTGTTTTGCTTCAGCTGGTTACCTGTAGAGAACTCTTCAGTACCAAACGTATAGCTTGATCCGTTAGCCGAATTCAATAATACACGAGGGAAATCTGCACCCAATGCATCCCTGTCATCAAGCACATTAGTGAATGTAAGCAATGCTTTATTTGAAATATTATTTGTAAAGTTTGAAAGCAATTCTGCAGAAGCAGAATGAGTAGTACTTGGGAAAAGGTAACCACCGTTAAAGAAACGTATCTGTGTGCTTGTACTTGCTGATGTAAGAGAACGTTCCGAACCAGTATAACGGTAAGATACATTCAACTTATGTTTGTTGTTTAAATTAAAAGTGAATTTGGAAGCAAGTTTATTACTTACAACTAAATCAGGAATATTTTCCCATGCACCTGGATCATAACTGAATGTCTTCAACTTGTCTACAATTCGTGCAACTGTATCTCTAAAAGTAGAAACCCGGAAAGTTGATGCGTCAAAAGGCTGCGGTCTTTCATCATCCTGTCTTTCAAAACTAAGGAAGAAAAACGCTTTATTTTTAATGATCGGACCACCCAAAGTGATACCAAATGTTTGTGCAGTAAAGTCGGGAACTCCTGTTGCTGCATTTTTAGTTCCTGTTGGAGTTTTTCCTGCAAGTGATTGATTTCTGAAAATATAGTAAGCAGACCCCGTTAATTTATTTGTACCACTTTTTGTAGTTGCATTGATTGAACCTCCCGTAAAGTTACCTAATGATACGTCGTAAGGTGAAACGCCAACCTGGAAGGCATCAATTGCATCAATACTGATGGGTGGTGAGCCGGTTTGTCCTCCATTTGAACCTGTTTCACTTATGCCAAATACATCGTTATTCACCGCTCCATCAATCATCAATTGATTGTAGCGATTATTTTGGCCGGCAATTGAGATGCCGCCACCATATGTAACACGGGCTTGCGGGGTTAAACGAACAAAATCAGTTAACTGACGTCCAACAGTTGGAAGATTGGCTAATCGATCTCTGCCAATGTTTGTTTCCATTCCACCTTTGGCGCCTGATCTTGTGCGGCTACCTGTAACAACAATTTCCTGAAGTGTAACATTAGCTGGCGCAAGAATGAATTCTAAACGGAATGTTTCTCCAAGATTAAGGAAAATGTCTTCCTGTTTTTGTGCCTGTAACCCGGCATATGTTACCTCAACAGTGTAAGGTCCGCCTGGAGCAATATTTGACAATGTGAAAGCACCACGGGAGATTGTGGTAGTTTGGTAAACAGAACCGGTAGGTTGATGTTTTGCAACTACAGTTGCACCAACCAACGCTTCTTTTTTGTCTGATAAGACAACACCGGCTAAGTTACTTGTAGTAACCTGAGCAGCAGCAGCAATTGTTAAGAACATTGCCGTTACCGCCAGCAGCAGTTTTCTGATTTTTAGCATACTTGTATAGTTTTACGTGTGCAAATAAACAACAATCTTACCTACAGAAAGCAAACAAATATTAACATTTCGTAAAGAAAGACAAGCGTGTTGCAGTTCTTGCTGCAAGTAAAAGCAGATCATTTAACAGTTGGGGATGATTTGTGGAAAGCCTCCTGTTTTCAACTAACTTTGCGGCCTTAAATCTAATTATGCTTCATACTATCGAAAGTGCGATCGAGGATATCCGTAATGGTAAAATGGTGATTGTGGTGGATGATGAGGACCGTGAGAATGAGGGCGATTTTATTATTGCAGCCCGCCATGTAACGCCTGAGGTGATCAATTTTATGAGCAAAGAAGGCCGTGGACTCATTTGTGCTGCCATTACAGATGAGCGATGTATAGAGCTGAAGCTGGAACCAATGGTTTCATCGAATACATCCCTGCACGAAACTGCCTTTACCATTTCTGTTGATCTAACCGGACCCGGTACCGGCACCGGTATCTCAGCCCAGGACAGAGCGAAAACCATACAGGCACTTATAAACAAGGATACCAAGCCCGAAGATCTTGCCCGGCCGGGACATATTTTTCCTCTCAGAGCAAAACCCGGTGGGGTATTGCGCCGCAGCGGGCATACTGAAGCTACCATTGATCTTGCCCGCTTAGCCGGACTGGAACCTGCAGGTGTGTTGGTGGAAATTATGAATGAAGATGGCAGCATGGCCCGTCTTCCTCAATTGGAAATTATTGCAGAAAAGTTCGGTTTAAAGATTATTTCAATAAAAGATTTAATTGAATACAGACTTAAGATCGATTCACTCATCGAAGAGATTGTTCGGGTTGAAATGCCAACGGCTTATGGTCATTTTAAACTGATCGCTTTCCGTGAAAAAGAAACAAAACAGGAACACCTTGCATTGATAAAAGGAACATGGGAAAATGATGAACCTGTGCTGGTGCGTGTGCACTCATCTTGTTTTACGGGTGATATTCTTGGTTCATTGCGTTGTGATTGTGGCGATCAGTTGCACAGTGCCATGCAAATGGTGGAAAAAGAAGGGAAGGGTGTGGTGTTGTATATGAACCAGGAGGGAAGAGGTATTGGATTGTTTAATAAACTGAAAGCTTATAAACTACAGGAAGAAGGTTTAGATACGGTAGAAGCAAATCTTCATTTGGGTTTACCGATGGACGCAAGAGATTATGGCGTGGGCGCACAAATTCTTCGCACACTCAATGTTTCCAAACTGAAACTGATCAGCAATAACCCCAAGAAAAGAGCAGGTTTGTTAGGTTATGGTTTAGAGATCGTGGAAACTGTTCCCGTACGGATTGCTCCGAATGAATACAATCAAAAATACCTTGAAACAAAGCGTGATAAATTAGGTCACGAAATTTTGAAGTAAGATCAGAATTCAAAATCTTTTACATAAGAGAAACTGATACCGGTTCTGTTTGCTGCACGCCATTGTACATCATACACACTACGGTAAAAACCAATCAAACGTAGTTTGCCATCCGGAGTGAGCAGCCATTCCAATGTAAAGTCAGGTGTTAACTGGTTGTTGTTTTGTATAGGGGTGTTTTGACCGGTATTAACCAATAAGGAACCACCTGCTTTTAAAATGAGTTTCCCATTTAGTAATCGTTTCGTTACACCAAACCGGCTGGTGCCTCCAAAGTTTTGTGATTCAGCATCTGTACCGGAAATTAACCCGGGTGTAAATGTTACATAAGGATCAAGATTCAACTTATTGATACCGGGAATATTTTTCAGGATAAGACCAAGACCCGACTGTACCTGTTGTGCCAAAAATTCGGTAAGTGTTCCTGCAACGCTTGAACCTATTCCGCCAATGGCATTTGCTGCATTTGCATTGTTGCTCAGGAATTGATTAAATACCAGTAATGAGAAGACCTGGTTGTTCAATTCATTCGGGTTACTCTGCATACGTCGAAAACCGGCATCAGTAATGGGGTTGTTACGACATGGGTGGCCTTGAGGTAACTCAAACCGGAATGATATAACAGGATTTGATAAAGAACCGGAAAGATTGCTGATTACAGTTAAAGAGTTTTGTTCATTGCTGCTGCAAAGATCAGCAGGTAATGTCACTCTTTCAATTTCATAACGGGCATCAATATTAATTTGTGCATTATAAGGATCTCCGTTCCAATCTACAGTGCCGTTATTGATGATAAATTGTTTTTTGATAAGCGCCTGCCAGTTGAATGTGTAACGTCCTTTGGTGATGTTGTAACGGCCACTCATCGATGTTCCTTCATTGGTGCTAACCCTGATATTGAGATTGCCATTACCTTGCCCTTCAATTATATCATTGGTGGTCTCATCAAGGATCAAATAGATTTTCGCAAGCGGATTAGGAAATACATCAAGATCTACTGTGAGGTTGGATGATTCTTTTACTTTCGATTCCACCTTCATTTCTTTACCGTATTGACGGAACACAATAAAATCAGCAGTACCGGTAACACGGGAATCAGATGTTGGCAGATAAACTTTAGAACTATCGGTTGGCTCACCTCTGAAGCGGAGAACAATGTCGTCAACTGCACCTCGAACTGTACCGCTGGCATTTGCTACTACATGGCCGTAAAACTGACTGTTATCTCTTTTAGTTGTGTTCAGTACAAGGAAACCCCGCTTTGCATCGTTGGCGTGAAACTCCATGTTAAAAGCCATCTTCTTGAAAAACTGGTGTTGCATTTTTCCTGAGAAAGTAGCAGTGCGTTTAGCCGTATCAGTGAGTATGATGCTGCCAAAATCAATTTCTCCCTGCCTGAAAACGATCTCTGCACCTTCATTCATTTTGTAACGGCACTTCGTATAATCAAGAACAAAAGATGCGTCACTTAATTTTACATTACCGATAAGATCAGGTGCACTGGCATTTCCCTGTAAACGGATCACACCATTTGCCACACCTTTCATATCAGTCATAATAACCGATAAGTATTTTTCAAGTATACTCAGCTTCAGATTCTTTGCATCAATCACCTGGTCGATGGTTGGATTCTTTGGATCTTTAATGTTGATCTTTCCACTACTTAAGAAATCATAAAAAGGATTATCGGAAACAATGTTTGAATTGATTTCACCTGTTTCAACATTGTAGTTACCAGTGATTGCGACCACACCAATTGAATCATTATTGAAACGGAAACGTTCTGCCTTTAGATCTGCATCGATCCTGATCTTTCCGTATGGATTGGTAACGTTCACTTGCCCCGTTACCTGTCCTTCCAATCGGGGATCCTTTAATACATAGGGCATTACATCTTCGAGATGCACGTTGTTTAATTCAACAACAAAATCTTCTGTTGAACCTGTTTCTGAAAACTTAGTATAGGCTTTGATCGATTCATTTCCCGATTCAAGTTTTATACTTTCGGAATGAATCATATTCTTCCCAATAAACAGATCGCTTTTGTCTTCAATATTCCAGACTTTATCGTTGATCACTAATGTTGAAGGCTGGAATACAATTTCAACACCATCCCTGTTGGTTTTGATCTTTGCGTTGAGGTTCGCATCTTTTAATGTTTGCGATGCTCTTGTGCGAATGTTTACTGAACCTGTATCGTTTGCTGCAGTAACCGTAAACGTTGTTTGTGGTAAACTTAGACTGTCGTTTAATATCACTTCGCTGATAGCACCTTTCAGATCGAGTTTTTTGTAATCACCTGTTGCAGTAATGGCAATGCTGTTAAAACCAATGTCTTTGTATTTGAATTCAGGCACATCGGTTTGCAGGTTGAATGTACTTTCATTTGTGCTGATATAACCTTTAATAATACTGTTGTCAAATCCTTTTACGGGAATATTGAGCAAGTCAATATACTCCGCAATATTTCTTGTTGTAATATCAAATTTGAAATCCTGGTTCTTTACCTGTTTATTCGGTTTAGGAATATAAGCAGGGAAATAAATATGCAGGAACGATAAAGCAGTATTCGGCAAGTCGAGAATATTAAAGTTGCCAACAATGTTTACATCTGCTTCATTACTTCGTGCAGCTAATTGTTTTTTACCATCAATAATAACCGATGAGAGTGAAAAGTAATCGAATGAAAGTTGATTGGTGTCGTTTGTTAGTACTGCATTTTGCAGGTTGGCAGTGCCAAGAAAGTCGTCGATTGTTCTTCCTTTAAAATCAACGTTTACAAATGACTTCAACCGAAGCTTGTTCTTTGTGAGGCCAAGTTCTTTGAAATTGATATTGTAAACGTCGCCAACAACATTATAACTAGGTGTGTCTTTGCTCAGGTTCACCATGCCCGTTAAGTTTACGGACAGGTTACTGTCTTTCACAATAAATGAACCATCAAACTTTCTTTTCTCATATACACCTTTTGCCGTAATGTTTCTGTAGGTATAACCATCCAAATAAAATGCCTGTATATTACCATCAACTTCAGCAAACAAAGTTTTGGGATTAAACCCACGACCTTTCAGTGAGCCATCCATTACAATTGTTCCAAACATTGGATCATTAATAAAGGTGCCCAACGCAAAACCATTTGTTTTGATCTTCCCGGAATAAATAGGTTCGCTTTTATCGGGAAGCTTCAGGTTTATATCTGTTACCAGTGTACCCAGGTTTGTTTGAATTGTACCATAGGTAACAAAATCTTTAAAGAAGCCTGTGAACGATCCTGAAAAATTGAGATAGCTGATCTTTGAAATAGCCGGGTTGCTGATCTTGCGTAATGGCGGATAAATGGAAGCTGCATCTTCATAAGAAGTTTGCAACCTGTTTGCTTTCAGATCAAGAAATGTATTGTTAATATCGGGAAGACCATCCATGGTAAAACTTCCATCAAGAACTGTTTGCCGTAATGTATTGATGACAATATCGGTTCCTTTTAAATGATCAACTGTGCCCCTCACTTTGCCTTTAATACTGATACGGTCATTCCAGTCTTTTAATACGGGGGCAAAAAAAGCAATATCATCACTATGCAGTTCACTGTTTTCAAACACGCCCTCCATCCGTACATGTGTAAGAAATTCGCTCATGTCATGATCAAACTGCTCATATCGTAAGGCAAAGAAATTACTTAACCTGCTCTTGTTGGTGCGGGCGGTCAGGTTTTTAAACTCCATGCCTTGTGGGTAAAACAGAAAATCTGCATCAAGCTGCTTCACTTCAAGCCCGCTTCTTTCTTTTGCTGTGAGTTGAATATTGGCTGTTAAGCTGTCACCAAGGAATTGCAGGTTTTTAAACTGGCCATTCAACTTTGTAAAACGAAGATGGGCACCATCAAAATATTCAAGTGGTTCTCGATCTGTTGCGTTATCAATCCTGAATTCACCATTATCAACCTTTACGTTCTTTGCGCTCATTTTCCAGCCCGCTTCATTCCAGTGTTGCGCAACTATTTCTTGCGTATGATATGCACTATCTGATTTTGGCTCACTTTTCTTTCTCTTGCCAACATAATTGTTAATAGCAAAGTAGGGTGAAGTGATTTCAATCATTTCCGCTTCAATGATCTTATTGGGAAGATCAAATGTTTTGAGATCAACGAGCAAATATCCCAGTTTCCCGGCCATAGTCTGCCCACGCCATTCATCTTTCTGGATAATAGAGATGTTCTTCAGTTCAATCTTTTTTAACTGCAGTTCCTTTTGTTTTTTCTTACCTGTGGATTTTGTGGGAGAAGAAAAATAATCGATCAGGAACTGGTAATTCCAAACGCTGTCGGTGCGGTGGGCGTATAACTGCGTTTGTTCAAGACCGATATATTTTAGTTCGATCTTGTCTGTCAGGAAAAACCAATCGGAAAGATTGGTGCTGAGCCGACCGATATAGGCAAGCGTGTCTTTATTTCGGTCTTTCACCAAAACACCCTCAATAAGTGCCTTGTTGAACAGGGCAAAATCTACGTGTTTTACCGATACTTCTGTTTTTAATTCACTGGCGAGCCACTTTGCTGCTTTCCTTGAGAGCCAGTTTTGCACGGGACTTGTTTGAATAAGCAACCATACTGCCACCAAAAGCAGGAACAGGACAAGTAAAATGCGGGTTAGTATTTTTAAGATTTTTCTAGCCAAGGTATTTGATCTGTAAAAGTAACCATTCGTGCTGGTACGGCAAATTCAATACCACTATTAACAAAACAAATAAATGCCTGTAAGTATTGCAGCAGGCATGTTAAAGACGCTGAAAACTTAATGAAGGATTTCCTGAACGTGTTTTTTGATGTTGGATGCTATCTTTTCCATTGGCAGATCGTTGGCATCAATGCCAAACGGGTCTTCAATTTCTTCAGCTACCAGTTCAAGACTGGCCAGTACGTAAAACACAAATGTTACCACCGGTATTACATAATATCCCATTGTAAACACATAGCCAAAAGGAAGCGTCATAACATAGAAGAAGATAAATTTCTTAATGAAAACACTATATGAAAACGGGATAGGGGTGTTCTTTATCCGTTCACATGCGCCACATATTTCGGCAAATGACTGTAATTCGGCATTAAGGATGATCAATTCATCACCCGTAATTTTTCCCTGCTGATGCAGCAAGTACACCCGTTTAAAGAGTTGCGCTGCTATCTGGTTCGGAATATGTTTCCCCTGATCAATATTGGCCAGCAGATGCCCATGATCATCCTCATCAAACAAAGCGGTTTTTGTTGACTCCTGCTGCAAATGGTTCATTAAGCTGTAGGCATAGAAAGGAATACTGCTGCTGAAGAACATCCGGTTATTCTTGTCTTCTTCTTTCAGAATAGCAGCCAGTTTTATCGACAGGTTTCTACTGTTATTAACAAGCGAACCCCAGAGTTTGCGACCCTCCCACCAACGGTCATATGCGGTATTGGTTCGAAATACAAGCAGCATGGAAATTGCAAAGCCCAACAGGCTATGCATCATGGGTATGTTCTTTAGATGATTGTTGTCTGAAAGATTGAATACCTCCACTTCAAGCACGGCAATGATAGCTGAATAGACGGCTATGCCGAACAAAAGCGGCGACAACTTACGTATGGTATCCGATTTATGTAACCGGAATATGAACGTGAACCACTCTTTAGGATTATACCTGATCATAACAGTAATTGGTAAGCGACAAAGTTCTTACTTTTTCTTTCCGAACCAATAACCAATTCCTGCGCTGATTGTCCTATATCTTAAATTGCCGGCATCATTTGTATTGATCATGTTGCCCAAGCCATGAGAGTAGTTAAGTAATAAACGAAGCCCGTTCGTGGTTTCATATCCAAGGCCCAAATGCCATTCAGCATCAAACTGGCCGTAACGTGTAAAACCATAATGCAGATCTCTGTCAACAGGGTTGCCATTCTGATCTTGTTTGGTCTGCTTTCCAAGTAAGCCAAAGCCTAATGATGGACCGGTGCTGATGAACACAGTGTTTTCATTTCTGTCGGGGTGTTTAAAATCGATCTGCACGAGTGGCATTACCCGAAACTGCAGTTCGTTTACTTTGCTGAATTCATTCGGCACTAAGGTTTTTGCTTTCATGCCACGGTAATTAAAATCGACCTGGGGAGTAAAGAACAGGCGATTATCAAAAGGGATCTTCATCATTACGCCGGCATTGCCGCCATGTGTGCCTTCAGTTTTTGTTACAGTGTAAGCAGAGAGGACATAGCCATAACTACCTCTTACGCCATAGTATATTTTACCAAGACCTTGCGATTTTGTAACAGATGTAATTACGGTACAGAAGGTAAGCAGTAGAAAAAACGATTTCATTTTATACATTTAATTTAGTGATTGCCGCAATGGTTTAATACTGCTCAATTAGCTGAGCAAGCTTTTCAAGATCGGATCTTAAATGGAGGGCATTCACAACGACCCGGTTGACGGGGTCGCTTTCAGGATGAGGATAGCCGAAGGAAGATATGATAACATTGTTCTGTAACAGGTACGGGGCGATGCCTTTTTTCGCTACTACAAACACAGGAGTTCCTTCACCGGCCACAAATGTATCGTTTGTTATGAGTTTTTGCAAGTATTCAATGTTTTGCAGCAAAATTTCCCTTTGTTGAATGAATAAATCACCTGCTTCAGACCATGCGTAAGCCAGTGAAGGCATCAACGGAGTGCTGGTGGCATAGTTCACATGCCTGCGCACAGCGGCTATCCATTTCCGTGAGCCGGTAATGGCACCACCGTTGATATGAAATGCTTTAGATAAAGAGAAATTCAGCAACAGATCGAAGTTTGACGGCAGGCTCAATAAAGAAGCGATGCCTTTTCCATCTTTCCCCAACCAGCCAATGCCATGCGAATCATCAACAATGAGTGTGATATTGAAAGATGCAGGCGTTGAAGCAAGAAATGCAAAGTTGTTGATATGACCCGGAGTTGGGTTGATACTGTCTGCAGTAACTGCAAATTGAAACTCACCTGCAACAGCACGTTCATCAAGAAATTGTTGCCATGATAATGTTTCCGGTATTTTACTGATGCCGGGCAATGCCGATGAAGCAGGGTGGGTATACGGCAAACAATAAACATTCATTTCTTTACTTACCACATCAACTGCTGTGCGTGCAGATAAAAAACCTGAAGAAAAAACAGCAGCATCTTCTGTTGATGTAAATGAAGCTAACTGTTCTTCCATTTTTGCATAAAGATCAAGTGCTGTGTTTGAGATGCGTGAAGACGGATAAACCACACCATACAGATCAATGCCTTTTTTTACGAGATCAGTAAACGTTTTGTTCAACCCCAAACCCAAATAGGAGTAACCTGAAAAGAACAGATGTTCTTTTCCTTCAATGATGGTTGTTCTGCCGGGTGCCTGTGATAAAGTAACCATTAAGGTTTTTGCATTTGATCATTGAATTGTTGTGATTGGCCTTTTGGTATCGAAAGGCTTTGCCACTGCTTATCTTTTATCATGCGTCCAATGTAAACGATTTGTCCAACATGGTAGGGATAGTGTGCCAGCTGACGATTGAGAGCGTCAACAACCGAAAGTTCTTCGCTTCTGATGGTGATTGTTTTCAGCAAATCATCTTCAGTAAGGCTTTTTACAGCGGAGAGATAACATGTCCAACCTTCTTCCCATTTTTGCAGCAAAGCCTCTTTGCTTAATTGCTGTTCTTCAAATTCTGTATCACGGTTGCGCCATTCTTTTTCTCCATCTTCTGTTAAAAAGTTTGTGAAGCGACTAAGCATGTTGCCAACCAGATGTTGTACGATGATGGCTATGCTGTTGCTTTCTTCATTGGGTTGGTAATGAAAGTCTGCTTCATTCAATTGATCAAATGTTTTATCAGCCAGCTCTTTGTAATAAGTGCTGCGTTTAATGTAAGATGATAAAAAGGTTTCTGCTAATAGCATTTCAGATATATGATTTAGGATGTATGAATTCTGATTTAATATAGCAACTTGTGCTTTGTATTTTGTTTTTTGGCTTTTGGGTTATCATCTTGTTCCTTTATTTTATGCCGTCACGGTCAATATCCTTCTGCATGATCATCCCCCCGGTTATCAGCAACTGCTTCAACTACTCCGTTTACAATCTTAATTGCTTCAAAACGGCCGATAGTACCACGTTCTGCGATTTTATAACCCATCTCTTCCAGTTTTGTTTTTAAGTCTGCTGGGAATCCCTTCTCAACATACACAACATCCGGCAGCCATTGATGATGAAAACGTGGTTTCCAAACTGCATCTTCAAGACTCAGGTTAAACTCTATTGTATTTAGCAGCACTTGGTATACTTGTGTGGGAATAGTTGTACCGCCGGGAGAACCAATCACAAGAAATGGTTTCCCGTTTTTCAAAACTATGGTAGGCGTCATAGAGCTTAGCATGCGTTTGTTGGGAGCAATGGCATTTGCTTCCGTACCTAAAGCTCCATACATATTTGGAACACCAGGTTTAATACTAAAGTCATCCATTTCATTATTCAAGATGAAACCGGCACCACCCACAACTGTTCTGCTTCCA
This sequence comes from Lacibacter sp., assembly GCF_035299325.1. GTDB lineage: Bacteria > Bacteroidota > Bacteroidia > Chitinophagales > Chitinophagaceae > Lacibacter. The sequence goes on from NZ_DATGWT010000008.1 coordinate 50,248, forward strand.
TAACCTCCATTAAGCGTTGTTGTTACTGAAACTGCATTTCCACTTGCATCATAAACCGAAAGATGAGTGGTCTCTTCACTTTCAGGGTTGATGTTTCCATGATTCGTTGTTTTACTGTTGCCTGCCTTGCCTAATTCAAAATCGCTCATCCGTTCCCGTAAGTATTCCGGTGAAGTAAGTTTTTTCACCGGCACTTTTACAAAATCTCTGTCACCAAGAAATTCTGCACGGTCGGCAAATGCACGACGCTCAGCCTCTATCATTAATTGCACAGCTTGCCAGGAATGAAAACCATACTGACCAATATTCCGGTTCTCAACCATGCCCATCATCTGTTGAATTAAAATACCGCCACTGCTTACCAATGGCATGCCGACAATCGTGTACTCTTTGTACTTCGATACCATTGCCACACGCTTCGCTGTTTTGTAATTTTTCAGATCGGCCAATGTAATAACGCCGGCGCCACGTTTCATTTCTTCAACGATCAACCGTGCAGTTTCGCCTTCATAAAAACCTTTCTGCCCAAGATCACGAATGCGTTTGAGTGTATTGGCCAATTCTTTTTGCACTAAAGTGTCGCCAGCCTTCCAGCCACCATACTTGATAAATGCACTTGGCCTTGAACTATAGCGCACAAACTGGCCCGCATAATTATTAAGACTATTTGCTTCTGATTCTGTGATCACAAAACCTTTTTCTGCCAGATCAATGGCTGGTTGTATCAATTGTTTAAACGGGAGTTTTGCATAGGCATGGGTTGAAAATAAACCTGCAACAGTACCGGGCACACCTGAAGCTAAATGACCATTCTGGCTGAGATTGGTTTGTGCATTACCATCTTTATCGAGATACATATCCCTGCTTGCGGAACCAGGTGCTTTTTCCCGGTAATCGAGAGCAACCTGTTCGCCTTTATTGGTAACAGCTACCATAAACCCACCGCCGCCAATGTTTCCTGCACCGGGGAAAACTACTGCTAACGCTAATTGTGTTGCAATGGCTGCATCAAATGCATTGCCTCCTTTTTTCATGATAGCAACGCCAACCTTACTGGCAAGCGGATGCGCACTTACAACTGCTGCTTTTCCGCTTGTTTTCTTTTCAATGGTATAGTTATAGGGATTGTATTGAGCAAGGGAAGGAGATGCTGCAACCAACAGAAGTAAGACAACCAGTTTTCTCATGAACTTAATTTTACCGAAATTAATTTTTTACTGGGTAACTCCGCTTATCTTAGGCATAAATTAAACCAACTGTATGATAAGCGGCTGACTCTATGTCGGTCGCTTTTTTAAATTTGCAACCATAATTTAATGTATGAGAAAAAATCTTTCCCTGTTAATTGCGCTGTGCATATCAATATCGGCAATTGCGCAAGTTCAAAGCCCTGAACAGTTTCTTGGTTATAAGATCGGCACACGTTACACGCCACATTGGAAAGTGGTGAGCTATTTTCAACATGTAGCGGCAAATGCACCAAAAACAGTAAAGCTTCAGCAGTATGGCCAAACAAATGAAGGCCGTCCCTTGATGGTTGCTTTTATTTCTTCAGAAGAAAACATGGGTAACCTTGAAGCCATTCGTGTAAACAATTTACGACTTGCGAATCTTACAAAAGACAGGGCTGCGCCAAATGAGAATGCACCTGCTATCGTTTGGATGAGTTACAATGTGCATGGTAACGAAACATCAAGCAGTGAAGCGGCATTGATGACCGTGTATGCATTGGTTGATCCTTCAAACGCAAAAACAAAAGAATGGTTGAAGAATACTGTGGTGGTGATGGATCCTTGTATTAACCCCGATGGTCGTGACCGTTATGTAAACTGGTTCAATTCTGTTGTGGGCGTAAACGCAAATCCTCGTATGGATACCCGTGAGCACCGTGATCCATGGCCGGGCGGCAGAACCAATCATTACAATTTTGATCTCAACCGTGACTGGGCCTGGCAAACACAGGTAGAAAGTCAGCAGCGTTTGAAACTATACAATCAATGGATGCCGCAGATACATGTGGATTATCATGAGCAGGGAATTAATGAGCCGTATTATTTTGCTCCTGCAGCAGAACCATTTCATGAAGTGATCACACAATGGCAACGTGATTTTCAAACAACTATTGGTAAAAACCACGCAAAATATTTTGATGCAAACGGATGGCTGTATTTCACCAAACTCCGTTTCGATTTATTCTATCCATCGTATGGAGATACCTATCCAACATATAACGGAGCAATTGGTATGACGTATGAACAGGGTGGTGGTCCGGCAGGTGGTGCAACTGCATTAACAGAAGAAGGTGATACCTTAACTCTGTTAGACAGAGCAACACATCATTTTACAACTGGCTTAAGCACGGTTGAAATTTCTTCGATGAATGCGAACAAACTCATTGCTGAGTTCCGTAAGTTTTTTAATAAAGGAGTAAGCAGTGGTTTTGGTGAATACAAGACCTATGTAGTTAAGAACAATGCAAAAGATGCCGATCGCATAGCTGCATTAACACTATTACTCGATAAGAATGGTATTGAATATGGAACTGCTTCCGGTGCAGGGAAAGGCTATAATTATTTTACAGGCAAAGATGAAAGTTTCAATGTTGCAAATGGAGATCTGGTGATCAGTGCTTTTCAACCACGCTCTGCGATGGTACAGGTGTTGTTTGAACCAAAATCAAAACTCAGCGATTCTGCAACTTATGATATTACTGCATGGAGTTTGCCTTATGCTTACGGCTTGCAGGCTTTTGCTTCAAAAGATCGTATCAATACAAGTGCTTATCAAAAACCGGCACAGGTAAATAATTCTTCTGCTGATGCATATGCATATGTTATTAAGTGGGAGAGTGTGCAAAGTGCGAAAGTTGTAGGTGATTTGCTGGAGAAAGGAATCAAGCTTCGTTATACGGAAGTGCCGTTTGAAGTTGGTGGACAGAAATTCGATCGTGGTTCCATCATTATTATGAAAACAAGTAACCAGTCATTTGGAGCACAATTGTGGAAACATGTTGCTGATGCAGCTAATGCAGCCAACGTAAAAACATATCCCATCTCTACCGGTTTTGTTGATGCTGGAGGTGATCTTGGAAGTGATCTGGTGTCACCATTCAAATTCAAGAATGTGGTTTTGCTTACAGGTGAAGGAGTAAATGGAAATGCAGCTGGTGAGGTCTGGCATTTCTTTGATAAACAACTGGAATATCCTGTTTCATTGGTATATGCAAATGATATCAGTCGCATTAATTGGCAGCAAACTGATGTGATCATTATGCCCGATGGTAACTATCGTTTCCTTGCTGATAAGGCTTCGGCTGATCAATTGAAAGATTGGGTAAGCAAAGGCGGTAAAGTAATTGCCATGGAAGGTGCTGCTTCTTCATTTGCACGTTTAGACTGGGGTTTAAAATCGAAGAAAACAGATGAAGCTGCAAGCAAAGATCCGTACGATCCTTTACGTTCGTTCGAAAACCGTGAACGTGATTTTGTTCGAAATATGACGCCAGGTTCTATTTATAAAGTGGAATTGGATAATACGCATCCGTTGGCATTTGGTTATCCCAATTACTATTTCACATTAAAGATGGATGACAATATTTTCGATTTCTTCAATAACACCGGTTGGAACGTTGGTGTGATCAAGAAAGAAGGTCAGCTTGCCGGCTTTGTTGGATCTAAACTGAAAGACCGTTTGAAAGATGGATTATTGTTTGGTGCACAGAACATCGGTCGTGGATCAGTAGTGTATATCACTGATGATATTATGTTCCGCAATTTCTGGGAGAACGGGAAGTTGATGTTGTGTAATGCAGTATTTTTTAATTAAGAAGGCGAATATTCAAACTGGAATGGCTTCTGCTTTAAGCAGAAGCCATTCCAGTTATTACTTATAATTGATTTCAATTATTTTTTCAACGAGATTTAAATTGCCATCAATGTCTACACCTTGCAGGGTAAAGCGGATTGCTTTAGGTTTTGTTTTTTGATTAACTGCAATAACAATTGATTTATCTTTTGGGGAAATATTTGCATTCCACAGCAGTGTTGGTTGAGGCGAGGTAGATATTTGGGACGTTACAGGTAAAGCATAAAAGCTATTATTAACTGTGTAGCCTGTAACCTTCAGATTCGAAAAATCTTTTTCATAAATCGCTTTTCCTGCATTCACACCTTTTTTAGTGTAGATAGCGATTGCTCCGGTAGGTATACCAAGTGCGGCCGCTTCTGTTCGTAATACTTTTACCAACGCCACATCACTAAGAACAAGTGTTTCAACTACTTCCTGAGGTACATTTATTTCGTTAAGGTAGAAAGCAACCCCGCCTCTGTTGAGTAAAACGCCATTAACTTCCCTGTTGCCAAATGCATCGGCTAATGGTTCTTCACTACCGGGAATTTGCAGGTCGCTGTATCTTGAAAAATAAACGTTTGGATTAAATGTACCTTCCACTCGAAGCCCGGGCACCTGCGATTGCAGATAATACCAAATGTTTTGATTGCTTTGGCGCTCCGAAGGGTCAAGAGACAAACCGCTTTGGAATATACCCGGTGAAGCGTAAACGATATTCAAAGAATCTTTGCGTGCCAGCTTTCTCTTTCCCTGTATAATAATTTCTTTCAGGTTTTTGTAATTGCTAACGGTGCTGTCTAAATGAGTAAAGCTCGATTTTAAATAGTTGGAAAAAGTGCTTTCACTATTTTTTGTAGTATCAAGATCGATCGGGCTTACAACTGAGCTATGACTTAAGGTGTCGATATATGAGGGGTAAAAAGTAACATCAACAACATATTTTTCTTTTTTACTGTTTGTTCCCTGGTAGTAAACATCGGCTTTCTTAAAGAATTTAATTTTGTCTACTATAAATTCACCCTTGTCTGTAAGAGTAGCATCAGATAGCATGGTTGTAGAATCCTCTGCTTTTATAATAAAGCTTACTTTACCGTCTTTTATAATTTCTGAACGATCACTTTTTGTGACCTTTCCTTTTATATTAATACTTGTTTCCACAGGGAATTTAAGAGTAGTGCTGTTTGAAGTAATTACATCTTTCCAGTTATATCGCTTCCAGCCATGCGTCATTAACAAAAGGTCAAGATGTTTCAAGCGAACAATTGATTTGTCTTCTACATAATAGCCGGGATTATTAATACTTCCTTTCAGATCAGAGGTTAGAAACAGGCTTGATACCAGATTGTTGTTTGTAAATATTGGTGACACCAAAGAAGCATCGGAACATAATAACGAATTGCTGACGGTAGATAAACTGTCTATCCTGAACGTTAAATACGTAATGCCATTCTGTTCCTTACTGTTGGTTTGTACAATTGATGGTTGAGCAACCGTGTAATTATCAATAAATGCCAATCGTTCTGCAACAACAGATCCGTTAGGGTGAAAAAAAGTGATATGCAAAATTCCCGGAGGAAGATTTTTCTTTGAGATAGCTGCTGCTGAAAGGCCTTCATCAAAATTTAATTCATTCAGGAATACGAGTTTACCGTTTAGCGTTGCAGATAAATACAATCGGTTATAAAAATCTTTATTTGTTTCATTTCGCTCGGCTGAAACAAATATTCTGGATGGCTTACTATTGTCGATACGAATTGAAATACCTTCTTTTTCTGCTGCCGGCAAATTGAATTTTTGTGAAATGCCTTCAATCACCGCATGATAGCTTGTACTTGCAGTTGGTATAAATTCAAATAGTCCCATTCCATCGTGTTCTGTTGTTAATGTAGTAATTGTTTTGCCGGTTTGATCATTAAGTTTAGCATTAATACTTACAGGCAGACCTTTTTCATTTACTGCTTTAAAAGCAACCCTTGCTGAAAGTCCTTCGATTAGTTTTCCGCCTTCAGGAAAGAATTGCATATACAGAGCTGGTTTTGCAGTATTATTTTTTGTCTTGTAATCGATATTGTAAATGTAAATTGGTTCAGATGCAAGAAATGTGGGGTAGTTTAACATCCAAAGCGTGTAACTGCGTATGCTGAAATTGCCACTTTTTATATCAACAGGTATTTCCATGTAACCCGCAGAAGTGCCCATACTGTCCAGCTCATACATTTGTTTAAGGATTACTCTTCCTGAGTCATTAATAAGATCGGTATAAACAATACGGCTTAAGAAAGCAGGCTGCTGATCAATAAATGCCCATAGTTTAAACCATATTTTTTCAGCAGCAAAATAGTGCGACCTGTCGGTCTGTAGAAAGATTTTTTCCTGCGGGTTTTCCTGGTCCCATTTTTTCATGCCAGTAGAAATTTGCGAGGGAAGGGGCGATTGCGAAATCGCATTTTGAACAATTACGATAAGTAATAATGCAACAAGAATAAGATGATAAAGTGTACGCATAGAAGCAAAAACTTATTATGTAAATGTAAAAAATGTAGCTAAAATAAAAGGCTGCTTTTAGATAAAAGCAGCCTTTTATGAGTGGGTGTTTTTTTAATAACTTAAAACGCCATCAATGATATGTACTACACCGTTAGATCCAAGAATGTCTTTGACAGTAACGTTTACAGGCGTAGCATTCGTTTTACCTTTTAGTTTATTGCCACTCTCCAGTGAAGTGATTGTTTTTCCTGCGCCAAGAGCTGTTTGCGGGGTTTCTACGTTTGTTCCAAAGTCGTTAGAGAACAATCGAACACTGCTGAAATAATGGTAACGGACAATTGAATCAACTCTTGCAACAGGTGCCGCAGCAATAGCAGCACTTGTAAGTCCGGCTGCTGTCATTGCATTGTCGGTTGGAGCAAGAATAGTAAACACCGCAGTAGTGTTCAATGCTGCCCATCTGTTAGCTCTTGTTAATGCAGCAATAAAAAGAGAATGCTGTCCCGTTTTGGTTAATATTGCCTGCATTGTTCCTGTGTATAACGGTGGAAGATTAATTCGGTTTATTTTATGCACATAGCCATTTGAAACACGGTTATCAATACTGGTTATTCTGCTTCCATTCACAAAATAATCAGCGCCTTTTCTGCCAATATATACTGCAACCCCCAATTGAGTTGTGCGTGGAAAACTGTTTTGTGCAACCATTTCATTTGATGCAAACGAAGCATTGACCAAGTGGTACATCAACAAATAACTGATATCACCTGCTTTCATTTTGTTAATTGAATCAAGTGTTATGCCGGCGGCTGCAAACGCATCATTGTTGGGAGCAAACCACGTAAACGGCCCTGGCCCATCTTTGAACGACTGCAAACCAGCCCTGTCCAGTGCTGCAGCAAAAAGGCTGAGATCAGACTGTGATTGCAGGTACGAGCTTAGGGTAGGGTAAAGAGGAGCATCATCTGTTTTATTGCAGGACGAAATAATTATCCCCGCACCAAGAATTATAGTTAGATAAATGATTGATCGTTTCATAAAAGCAATTTTATTGATTGTATATAGCTGTGCTTAATGTAGGAACATAAATTCCAGTGCCATTAGAAAAACCTCCAGCATAGTAAGTGATACTTCGTTGATTTAAACTTGCAGTTGCAGGTGGGGTTTGCACGGTTCCCACATTTATACCTGTAGAAGTGGCCATTCGGTAACGTACGTTGGCGTTTGTTCCCGAAATCGGAAGCTTTATGAAATTACTCGCTGCTTTAAAATCAAGATTCTTTACAATAGTATCCCTCGTAACAACAGCAGCAGAAGCTGAGTCTATTCTTATTAATGACAAAGACGGTGATTTTGCCATGGCATTAATAAAACGGATGTAGAAAAAGCCACTGTCCGGAACTGGTGATAAGCTTGTTTCATTTGCAAAAAGAGTTCTGTCAACTCCGGTATCTGCCAGCGTTACTGCATAAAATTTGCCGGCAGCCAATCCAATGTTACCGGTAAAAATTATGACCGAATCATTCAGCGTACCAATGTTAGGCAATGACAATTTCATCGCAGCATTAGGAGTTACTGCTGCATAGTCAGGCTGATTGATAATTGACGGGAATAATCCGCCGCTGCCTGCGGTATTGGAACCGTTAAGTTTTACATCATTTACTTTAATCATCACAGACGGTGTGCCGGGCGAAAGAAAGAAAAATCTTGCATAGGCTTTATCGGTCGGCAGGTCGTATATGGTAAGTCTAAGTTCATTTTTTTCACAACTAAACAGGACTAAAGCTGCAAGAATTGTAATGAAAGAATATGAATGAATACGTTTCATGATAGTTGAATTATGTTGATGTTAGGGTTTACTGAACCACATTTCGTAGGTATGATAATCGGTATTGGTTGCCCCAATTTTCCGTAATTCATTAAGGTTCCAGTCAAACTCTGAAAAGTTGGTGGGTCTGTACCTGTTTGCAAGTTTAGGCCCAAGATTATTTGATGAAAATGTTGTGACGACTGTAAATCCTTTATAAACAGGAAGGTCAGTTAAAGGATCCAGATCATAATAATGGTATCTTCTCAAATCACTCCAGGATTCAACAAAATTCCAGCCAAAATCGCCAATATATTTTTGCAGCATAATGTCTGTGAGCTTTAATTCAGCAGGTGTTTGTTTAACAGCAGCACTTTGGAGATAAGTCGTTTTAGCAGCAGCTGGAATTTGTGTTACTCCATTTGCAGACGTATTCATCGTGTTTACAAAATCAAAATGAGCACCTATTCCATTCAGGTAAGCTGCATGGGCAACTGCTGAACCAGCCTGCTTACGAAACGCAGCTTCTGCTTTTATAAACTGAAGTTCAAAGTAAGTCATGATTGGAAAACTCGCACTGTTTTGAAAAAGGTATTTACCAATTCGTGCAGTGAAATTGTTAAGCCCCGGGTTAGTGATTGCACTGTCGCCCCATGGTGTACTTGGTGCTCTGCGGAATGTAACAGTGCCTGCAGAGCCAATTGTATAGCCGGCACCCGGAAGCATATATCTGTATCCGCCGTTTGGTTCTAACATATTATTGTTGGTAGTAACAGTATCAGGACTTGCGCTGAGCATACGTGAAAGACGTGGGTCACGGCTCGGGGGGGTACTGTTGCCATAGAAGATGGTACCGTCAAGCAGTTGAACAATGAACTTCGATTGCCTTCTGACTGCAAAGTTGTCTCGGGCAGGTCCAAGTGGATTTGAATCATCGTTACGGGTTGCCGAATGAACAATCATGAAATTATCTGCATTCGAAGCAAAACTTTTGTCAACAAAAGCTATTACAGAATCAGGATTGTAATTGCCTTTATTTGTGAGATGATGCCAGTTACGGGCCATAATACCATACACAAATTTTATCCATTTTGAGCGGTCGCCTTGGTACACCTGATCGCCTCTTGCCATGAGCGATTGGTTTACATTTCCGTCTGTTCTGTTCAGGTATTCAAGAGCTTTGCGACAAAGTGAATCAACCGCATTGTATAAATATTCCTGATTATCATATTCAAAATAAACACGGTTGGGTTCCCATGCCTGCCTGTAAGGCATTTCGCCAAAAACATCTGTTGTTGTTTGCAGCCCCCATGCACGTAAGGCAATGGCTGCTCCTACATAATCCCACTGTTCTTCAAGAATGCCTTTTTTAATTATTAGATTAATAGCTGTACCCTGAACAGTATAAAAATCACGCCATAACTGATTGCCACCAGATCCTCCGGCATTCCCTCCATGTGCATCATAATTTTCGGTTGCAGTTGTATGATTGAAGTTTTGAATGTATTGCGATATTGTAACGCCTTGCAATACCATTGCTCTGGACATAACGCCTGTTACAGGTGGCAGCAAACTTGCAAGATTCGGATTTTGAGGACTTGCAGGATCTGCATTTATGTCAAGATATTTACGGCAACCCGAAAAAGTGGTTATTGCCAAAACAAGTAAGAGAAATAGTTTATTTATTTTTTTCATAACTCTTTTTTTGTGGTTTAGAATTGTGCACGTATTCCAAAATTTAAACCTCTAGGTGTAGCGAGGTTCCCAAAGTCGAGACCAACTCCTCCAATGCCACCTCTTGAAGCTGCATTGTTAGCATTTGCTGATGGATCTGCACCGGAATAATTAGTAAGAATGAAAAGGTCTGTACCGGTAAACGTAATGGCTGCACTTTTTATCACCCGCTGTTTTTTAAGCAATTTTGAAGGAATATTATAAGCAAACGTAATGTCTCGCAAACGAACCCAGTTTACATCACGTTCAATAAAATCTTCAGCAATTGTGCCTGCACTGTAATAATCTGATCGGAATAAAGGTGTAACAACAATGGTATTGGGTGTTGGGTTAGTGGTATTTTGCAGACCATCATTCAATACACCCTTTACAACTCTTGGAGTTTCCCGATCGAGCGTACGCTTACTTAAACCACGTAAGTACAGAAATTCTTCCGTTCCATTATATACATCCCCGCCCACACGCACATCAAGGTTAAATGAAAGATTAAAGTCCTGAAAGAAAGTAAAGTTGTTGATTATTCCCATCAGGAAATCGGGCTGGCGGTCAGCAACAACTGTATAATCAAAAATGCGCACAGGCAAGCCGGTGGTTTGAGAAATTACCAAGTCTCCATTGCCATTCCTGTCAAATCTGTTGGCAGCAAGTTGGAATATGCTGCCACCTTGCACGGCAATATTCCGAATGTTGGCAATCCATGTATCAGAATTATAGAACTGCGGAAGCCCGGCAGGCATTTCAAGAATTTTATTTCGGTTGCGGCCGAAGTTTACTGTTGCGTCCCATGTAAAATTCTTTGAACGAACAGGAGTACCAGTTACTGCGAATTCAATACCTCTGTTTTGTACAGTGCCTCCATTTATCCATTGAAGAATTGCACCTGATGCGTAAGATATCCTTGGGTTTATTAACTGATCTTTTGTACGATTATCGTAATAAGCAAAATCAACGCTGAGCCTGTTCGCTAAAAACTTCATTTCAACACCGGTTTCAAATTGCTGACTAAACTCAGGTCGCAGGTTTGGGTTACCTTGCGTTACAAAAGGAGTAAAACCACCTCCCGTAAATGTAGATGTAGAGAAACGGTTTCCTTTTACATAAGGAGCACTGGGATCTCTACCAGTTGTTGCATAGTTTACCCGAAGTTTTCCATAGTTAAATTCTTTTGGAAGTGATTTAATTAGGTCACTAAAAACAATGCTCATACCAGCCGACCAATAATAATAAAGAGCATCTTTTAACTGATAATTCACGGGATCAACCAAACGGCTGGAGCCATCCATTCTTCCTGTGGCAGAAATATTTAACCAGTTATTAAAGCTTCCGGTGTAGTTTATAAAACTACCAAAGCGATTGTAATTTACGTTCGTTGTAATTGATGCAATTGTGAGTGGATCAGTATTGTTCATACTAACGAACTCGGCATCAAAAAAACGTTCGCCCTTTACAGCGTTTACTTCAAGCTTACGTGTGTCGAACGTAACAGCACCAACAACAGTGTTGTTTACTTTGCCTATTTTCTTACGTACAGTTGCACGATAAACGCCGTTTATGAGCCGTTGGTTTTCGTTCCATTGCTGCAGAATACCACCAACAGTTCTGGCAACATTACTTTGCGGATGATTGAACCATGTGCCTTTGGTTGTATAAAAGTCAATGCCGTGGATTGCTGTTAAGTTCAACCATTTAGTGATGTCGTAACTAAAGTTGATGTTCGCCTGCAAACGATCATTAATGTCATAGTTTATGTTTTTATTGACATCCCAGAACGGATTATCATCTTCAGCGGCTAATAAATCTCCACGAATTGTTTTTCGATTTCCAGTTGCTGTGATATACTCCCGGATGTCATCAGTAACCGGCCAGCTTAATAAGCTCAACAAAAATCCACCAGACCCTTTTGAAGCCTTATCAGTTCTTGAATTGATGTAAGCAAATGAGTTGGTGATATTCATTTTCGGATTTAGCTTGAATGTGGTATTCAACCTGAAATTATAACGTTGAAAACCTGTATTCGGCACAACACCTTCCTGGTTGATATAGCTTCCGGTGAATCTGTATGTGCCAACATCGCTTCCTCCATCAACAGCAATATTGTGTTGCTGTGATTTACCCGTGCGGAAAAAGCTATTGATATTGTCAAAAATTTGCTCATCTAAAGGTATGCGCTGACCAAAATAGGTGCGTACAGTGCTATTGTTTACGCCAGCGCTGCCTTGTCCGAATTCAGTTTGAATTTCCGGCAGACGGTATACTTTTTCCCAACGGAAATTGCCATTATAAGAAACATTTGCCTGTCCCTTTTTTCCTTTTTTTGTTGTGATAATAATAGCCCCGTTTGCGCCATCTGATCCATAAAGAGCTGTCGCTTCAGGTCCTTTCAAAACGGTAACGGTTTCAATATCTTCCGGGTTTATATCCATTGCACGGTTACCGAAGTCGTTACTACGATTAGCAAGGTTTAAACCACCGGAACCCGGGATTCTATCCTGCATTTCAAATGAACTGTTATCGATAATTAAGCCGTCAACCACAAACAATGGTTGGTTATTACCATCAATGGAAGTAGGCCCCCTTAAAACGATAGTTGCTGATGAGCCGGGCATACCCGTTGTTGAAGTAATTGTTGCGCCCGGAATACGTCCGGCAAGAGAGTTAATGAAGTTTTCTCTGCGGGTAGATGCAATTTCTGAACCCGCAATAGTGGTGGTTTGATAGGTCATTTCCCGCTTATTACGCTTAATGTCATAAGCAGTAACAACCACTTCTCCCAATTGTGTTTCCAGGGTTGAAAGAGATACATTTATAGTTGCAGCGTCGCCAACGGAGATTTCTTTATTGGCATACCCTACAAAAGAAAAAACAAGTGTTTGTCCTTTGTTGGCTTTGATGCTGAAATAACCTGCATCGTTTGTATTTACACCACCTGATTTGCCTTTTACCCTCACCGAAACTTTTGGTAGAGGACTATTGTCTGAAGCATCAGTGACAATTCCACTGACGGTAACTTCCTGTGCAAAGGAATGGAAGTAAAACAAAGTGCACATGCTTAGCAGAAGCAAGCGTCTGATTTTTCTCATATTCATGTAAGTTTGGTAACCTAAATTAGGAAATTAATGTTTACAAAAACAAACCAACAAGCATAATCGTGGAAAAAACCTGCATAAAAATGCATTTTTTTACTTGTGGTACGGCAGTAATCGGCATAGTGCAACCTGATAGGGTGCATATTCGGGCAGTTTTGGCTTTTAAGAGCACAGGCGCTTTTGCCGACTAACAGGTGTGATTTATCCGAATAATATTATCTTTCCGTCGAATCAATAAGCTTGTTTAAAAGCAATTAAATCACTCTTTACTTGAAGAAGAACGACCTCTTCTACATCCGCCTTTCTTTCTTTTTCAGCACCCTCATCTGTGCGGTAAAGTTTGTTGCGTGGTTTGTAACCGGTTCATTGGTGATCTTATCCGATGCACTGGAGTCCATTATTAATGTAGTGGCGGCGGCGTTTGCGTGGTACAGTATTTACCTGTCGAATAAACCAAGGGATACGGAACATCCTTACGGTCATGGAAAAATTGAATTTTTCTCTATTGGATTTGAAGGGGCTATGATTCTTATTGCAGGTTTTGGCATTCTCATACAAGCCATTGTTTTCTTTTTCAATCCCCCGGAATTGCAATCATTAACGGCTGGTCTTTGGTTAACGCTTGCAGGCGGAGCAGCGAATTTCCTGTTGGGTTTCTTTTTGTTGAAAAAAGGGAAACAAAACAACAGCCTTACGTTGCAGGGAAATGGAAAACATATTTTAAGCGACAGCTATTCAAGTATTGGTGTGGTAGTAGCAATCGTATTGATATTGCTCACGGGTTATAAATGGATCGACCCCATTGCATCAGCTGTAGCTGCAGCCATTATTATTTTTACCGGCTTTAAGCTGATGAGTAAATCGGTGCGTGGACTGATGGATGAAGTGGATATGAAAATTGTGGATGAGCTGGTTGCTATCTTAAAAGAACAACGGCAACCTAACTGGATCGATATGCACAACCTGCGTGTGCAACGCTATGGCAGTTTATACCATGTGGATTGCCATGTAACCATGCCTTATTATTTCTCACTGGAAGAAGTACACGAAGAGATCACCAAGCTCGACAAAATCCTGAATTCAAATTTTCAAAAGGGGAGTATTGAATTTTTTATTCATACAGACCCTTGTATAACATCAAGCTGTACACATTGCCAGCTAAGTGATTGCAGCGTACGGAAACAACCATTCATTCAAAAAATAGAATGGAGCAAAGAAAATTTACTACCGAACAGGAAACATTCTTTTCCTGAGTAGCACTATTCATCTCCATAACTGAACTTCAACGGAGTCAATGCTTCGATCAATGGTTTCACCCTGTAGATATTCCTGTTGAATTTATTTCCAAGAATAATAATGGTAAGCGAATCGGGAAGCACACGATAAAACGTGGAATTATTACCGTGCCACCAGCCATTGTGATAAATGATCTTGTTGTTATTTGCCAATGTGTACATTCTCCAGCCAAAACCATAATTATGAATGCCGGGCTTTTCAAAACTGTAAGGTTGAAATGCTGAATCGAGTGTTGATTGTTTAAAGAGTTTATTGCTGTACAATGCCTGGTCCCATTTCAACAGATCTCTTACCGTGCTGTAAATATTTTTATCACCATAGGTAACATCAAGATAAGTGAATGCTTCCTGCACACCATTCCACATATAAGATGGAGTAGCCGTTGCAGAATCGTTACGGTTAAATACTTTGGTATTGGTCATTTGCAGTGGAGTAAAAAATACCTCCTGCAAATAATCAGCGTACGATTTACCCGATACACGTTCAATGATCAATGCCAGCAATACAAAATTTGTATTGGAATAATTGAAACGTCTGTTAACAGCATTTTGCAGATCCGGTTTGTGTTGAATTAATGTTTGTAACACATCTTCATTTGTAACCTTTAAGTTGTCGTCCCAGTTTATCTTTTCAAGGTAGTAAGCATAATTCGGTAAGCCACTTCGTTGATTCAATAATATTTTTACAGTCATGCCTTCATATGGAAACCCCGGAAAGAATTTTTGTAATGAATCATTGATGTTCAGTTTGCCTTCTTCTGCCAGTTTCAAAACTGCCATTGCTGTAAACGTTTTGGTAGTAGAAGCAATATGAAACGGGGTATTGGCAGTAATTGAATCTTTCCCTTTCAAATGAGCAAAGCCATTGTATTCTTCAAACACAACCTGCCCTTTTTTGGCAACCAACATGGCACCATTGAAACCGGTACGTTTTAGTGATGAATCATAAAAATCTTCAGCAATACGTCTGCATCTTTCTGCTTCTGCTTTTGACAGGCTGTTTACAGCAGCAGTAATAATATCCTGATTTTCCTTGTTTTTCTTTTTTGCTGAAGACGCACCACAGCCCGAAAGTAACAGGGTAGCGGCGATATAATAAAAGAACGTTCGTTTTCTAACCAATATCATGCTTTTAATTCGGTCGTTTGGTTTAAGTAATAACGGTGATTGTTTGTCCTTATTTCGAAAATTTCAAAACAACCTAATTCTATTGTTGTTCAGTGGACTATCTTTGCGCTGCAAAATAAGCAAATCACTCATACGATCATGGCAGAAAAAAAGACCACCAGTTATCCCAAAGACAAGATCAATATTTTATTGCTTGAAAATATCAGCGAGGCAGCTGTGCAAAATATAAAAGACAGCGGATATGCAAGTGTTAAAAAACTCAGCGGTGCTTTAAGTGAAGAAGAACTCATTAAAGAAATAAAAGATGTGCACCTGCTTGGTATCCGTTCAAAAACACAGATCACGCAGAAAGTGCTTGATGCTGCCAACAAATTGCAGGCCATCGGTTGCTTTTGTATTGGTGTAAACCAGGTGAACTTAAAAGCTGCCACCAATAAAGGGGTGGTGGTGATGAATGCGCCTTACAGCAATACAAGAAGTGTGGCTGAACTGGTGATTGGATTAAGCATTATACTCATCCGCAGGATCATTGATAAAAATAAAGCTGCACACGAAGGTATCTGGAACAAAGAAGCAAAGGGCAGTTATGAATTGCGTGGAAAAACGCTGGGTATAATTGGTTATGGTAATATCGGCAGCCAGGTGAGTGTATTGGCAGAATCGCTTGGTATGAAAGTGATCTACTATGATGTTGTAACAAAACTGCCATTGGGCAATGCCGTGCAATACAAACACATGAAAGATGTGTTGAACAAATCAGACATTGTATCGCTGCATGTTCCTGAAACAAATCAAACAAAAAATCTCATTAATAAAGCCGCCCTTAAACAATTTAAAAAAGGAGCTATCCTGTTAAACTATGCAAGGGGAGAAGTGGTTGATCTTGACGCATTGCGCCAGGCATTACTTGATAAACATTTGTCGGGTGCTGCCATTGATGTGTTCCCTTGGGAGCCTGAAAAAAACGGTGATCGTTTTCAAACACCTTTGCAGGATCTGCCGAATGTTATTCTTACGCCACATATTGGTGGAAGTACAGAAGAAGCACAGGAAAATATTGGTGCCGATGTAAGCAATAAACTTGTTCAGTATTTAGAAGGTGGCACCACCATTGGTTCACATACTGTTCCTGAGTTAGCATTGCCTGTGCAGGAAGGCACTCACCGTATTCTGCATATTCATAAAAACGTACCGGGTGTATTGAGCCAGATCAATACACAATTAAGTAAACACAACATCAACATCCTTGGTCAATATTTAAAAACAAACGACCAGATCGGTTATGTGGTACTGGATGTTGACAGCAAGCTTTCAAAAAAAGCAGTTGAGCTTTTGAAGGAAGTAAAAGAAACCATTAAGGTGAGGATGGTATATTAATTATTTGGCAGGTAAATGAGTTGAATCATTACAGGGGATTGGAACAACAACTGGTTTTTTTGTAAGCCTGTCTAGATTGATGTTATCAAGGTTTATTTTTTCAAATGCTTCCTGCAATTTTTCTTCTGTGGATTCTTGTAGCGAAATCTTGATTGATTGAGATTTTTCTACTCTGAATTCGTGTACATCGTAAAATACTTTACTGTCCTTGTTGGCAATCGAAAACAAGATTGCTAAATCCCCAATAAATAAAGGGGTCTTGGTTTCATCAGTACCAAATGTAAATCTGTCTAATCTCGAATTGTAATAACCGCTTCCAAATACTCTTTTTTCAGGAAAATAGAGTGTAACATCAACGATTTCTTTATCTGAGAAATCAGTAGTTACAGAAAGGGTTACCTCATCAATTCCTTCCATCTCTTTTATGAAAATATCTATATTGTACCAACCGAATGTATTAATGTCAAAGCTGTATCTTTCTTGGATTGCTGGAATGGTTGTATCGCTGTTAAGCAGTTTGTCATTTTGGGTCTCAGTCAATGGCTCCGTATTGTCATTACGGCGAGCAAATGCATTTCTACGGACCTCTTCAAAATCATCATTTACAAATATTGTGTCGAGGCCACAGGGTTGAGCTAATAATGAAGAATCATTTACCAGTGAATTTGCGAACTCAATAATACAGTCAATGTCTTTATTGCTTAACCCCGGAAAGCCTGTCATCATTACTCCCTCATATTCTGCAATTAAATGACTGTAGTAACTTGATTTCATTGCAGTTTTTGCAGGGTTACGAATGAAATCATAGTAGAGATCCCTGGAAACTTTCTTGTCAGCACCTGCAACAGGAGGGCCTGTTAGTCTCATATTTACAGCATGGCACGAAGCACAATTTGTCTGAAACAATTGCCTGCCTGTTTCAATACAATTAACCGGAGTGGTATCAGTTTTTAATGGAGCCGGATCAACCCAATTCACGTTCCCATCTTCGTTTACTTCACCTTAAAACAATTTCATTGAATCGTTGATGTAGTCTGAAGGAATTGATCCATTGATCTCTTTCTTCAACACTAAATCTTTTCCGTCTCTTTTCGCATTAAGAAAGAACATCCCACCGCTCTCTAATAGCTCACCATTTGATTCGGTACGTAAACCAGCGGCGAGTATTTCAATAGGAGCGTATACTTCTTTCAATTCTATGGTAACGGCTCCCGATCCTTCAAATGCTCCTGCAGGAATTGTAAAGATGCCACCTCTTGCGCCGGTGATACGATTCTCTTTTGTTGGGTCGATGTTGAAAATCTGCATTCGGATATTATCGGTTGAGAGAAACGATTGTTTCTTTTCACGATTGCAGGCAAACAGAAACAGGAAAAACAATCCAATAAGAAAGGAAGCCTTTTTCATAAGTAAATCACTATTTGATAACTAAAGTAAGCACCGATTCGGCTGAAAGAAAATTAAATTATTCCGATATTTTCAAAAAATATTGAAAACTTCGTAACTTTATGATCTCAAACAATCAATATGAAACTCATCATACTCGGCGGCGGCTTCGGTGGTTTACGGTTAGCGAATATTCTCAGCAATAAAGAAGGGATCGACATTACATTAATTGATCGGTTCAACTATCATCAGTTTCAACCCCTGTTTTACCAGGTGGCAACAGCAGGGCTCGATGCATCGAACATTTCGTTCCCTCTCCGTAAAGCCTTTCAAAAAAGTAAGAATGTGCGTATCCGCATGGCAGAAGTGGAACGTATTGATACAGTTGCCAAACAAGTGATCACAAATGAAGACACTTATACCTACGATTATCTTGTGATAGCTACCGGAGCATCCACCAACTTCTTCGGCAATAAGAACCTGGAAGAACATGCATTTCCAATGAAATCAACTGTTGAAGCATTACAGCTGCGTCATAAACTCATACACAATTTTGAAGATGCATTGCATGCAGACAATAAAGATGAATTACAACGCTTAATGAATGTGGTGGTAGTGGGTGGCGGACCAACAGGTGTGGAACTGAGTGGCGCCATTGCTGAAATGAAAAAATATGTATTGCCCAAAGATTATCCTGAACTCGATTTCAGCATGATGAATATTTATCTGCTTGAAGGCACAGGCAAAACACTTGCAGCCATGAGTGAACAAAGCAGTGCACATAGTTTGAACTATCTGCAACGATTGGGTGTTACCGTTATGACCAATTCTTTGCTGCAGGATTATGATGGAAAGAATGTTACGCTGAAAGATGGTACAATCATTCCTTCGAAGTTAGTGATATGGGCTGCCGGTATTAAAGGAAATGTTCCTGCGGGTATTGATTCTTCCTTAATTGCAAGAGGCAACCGAATTAAAGTGGATGAGTTCAATTTTGTGCAGGGACTCAACAATGTATTTGCCATCGGCGATATTGCATATATGGAAGAAGAGCATTTTCCCAATGGTCATCCACAGGTTGCACCCGTCGCTATACAGCAGGCCACATTACTGGCAGCAAATTTGCTGAATCTGCGACAAGGAAAAATTGCAAAAGCATTCCGTTACAAAGACAAAGGTGCTATGGCAACTGTTGGTCGTAACCTTGCTGTAGTGGATGTGCCAAAGCCAAAGCTCCATTTCGGTGGTTTCTTTGCATGGCTCATCTGGATGGGTTTACACCTGATGTTGATCCTTGGTGTGAAGAACAGGTTCTTTGTGTTTACAAACTGGTTGTATAATTATTTTACCTACGACCAGAGTTTGCGGTTGATCTTTAAAGAGTTTTATAGAAGAGAAGAAGCTAAGAGTTAAAAGAGAGAAAGGAGTTGAAAAAAGATTTCTCACTAATGTCGGAAACCTTCTGAATAAAAGTAAATGATGAAATGAGTGATAAAAAAACAGAAACAAAAGCATTTCTTACAGGCGAATGGCGGAACCTGGTGATGATGAATTTTGTGGTACCGGAACATGTATTAAAACCTCATCTTCCCAATGGAGTTGAGCTCGATGCCTTTGATGGGAAATGTTATGTAAGTTTTGTGGCCTTTCATTTTCTTGATACCAAAGTAAAAGGTATCGGCTTCCCGTTTCATAAAGACTTTGAAGAGATCAATCTCCGGTTCTATGTAAAATATCCTTCGGCTGAGGGCATGAAACATGGTGTTGTGTTCATCAGTGAACTGGTGCCCAAACGCATGATTGCGTGGATCGCTAAACTTATTTACCAGGAAAAATATTCTTATTCTCCAATCAAAAGTAAGATTGAACAAACCAATGAACGTTACCTCTCCTTTGAATGGGGTAGGGAACGGGAACATGAGTTGAAAGTTGAAACAGCCATACAGGTAAAGCCGATTGCAAAAGGCAGCAAAGAAGAATTCATCTTTGAACATTACTGGGGTTATACATCGCTGTCAGCTTTTCGCACAGGTGAGTATAAAGTTGAACATCCCAGATGGAATATTTACCCGGTGAATAATTTCTCGTATAAGATCGATTTCGGAAAACTTTATGGCGAAGATTTTTCTTTTCTCAACGATATGCAACCCGATTCGTTGTTTGTGGCCGAAGGTTCAGAAATAAAAGTATATGAACGTACGATACTTAAATAAAAAAGTAAACCTGCACCACAATGTTATCATAAGCGAAGCATGTTCAAGGCTATCCGGTAATAAAAAAATCAGCTAACTTTCCTCTTAAATTCATTCGGTATGAAAACAACTCCCGAACATGATGAACGCATTGCAAAGATGACCTTTGCATCTGTGTATCCGCACTATGTTAAGAAAGTTGAAAGTAAAGGCAGAACAAAAAAAGAATTGCATGAGGTAATCGAGTGGCTCACCGGTTTTGATGACAAAAAACTGCAGCAACTTATTGATGAAAAAGTAACATTTGAAACCTTTTTTAAAAAAGCAAAACTGAACCCCAATGCTCACTTGATTACCGGTATGATTTGTGGCTATCGCATAGAAGAAATTGAAACTCCTTTAACAAAACAAGCCAGGTATTTAGATAAGCTGGTAGATGAACTGGCAAAAGGCAAAAAGATGGAAAAGATTTTACGAGTGGCTTAATGGAATGAAAAAATTACCCAACTTTTTATTCTAACTGCAAATCAGGAGAAACTCTTCATCATGACTTCTTCAAGAATGTTAACGGCGGACCAATATGCTCAAACCCATGTGCTTTCCTGGCGTTATCTTTTTCTTCTTCTGTCATTTTAGCGATCTCTCCATTATGCACACGGTTAAACCATTCTTCCATTTTACCCGCCGGTTGAAACAGCATAATTAATTTACTTTCTTCTTTACCCACTTTTGCAAATGTATGTGGCACACCCCGTGGACCAAACACACAATCGCCTGCTTTGGCATGATAAATCTCCTCGCCAACTTTTATCATATACTCTCCTGAAATAATGTACCACCATTCATCCTGCTCATAGTGGAAATGCAATGGCGGACCACCTTCTTTCAACCGTGTTGAATCAAAGATGTACAGATCGCCATCTGTATCCTTGCCAGATACTTTGCAGTAAAATTTATCGCCATCAAAAAGAGACAGTGGCTTGTTAAAACGGTCATTCCCGTTTTTCACCACAATGCCTTTACCAACCCTGCGTTTCGGTTTACTTCCGGCTTCTGTTTTAAATGGGGCAGTTGCCACACTGCCTATCGCCAAACAAAACTTCAGAAATGCACTCCGTTTCATAAAATCTGTTTTTATAAATAGATAACATCTGCTGCTTAAAGCTACTTTATTTTTTTAAGCATCTGACGGGGACGTTGTTTCAAAACAGGTTGCAGTAAAAAATATTAAAACTGAATATCGATTGAAGTATTGCTTCCTGCCGGCACAAAAACATCTTTGGAGTACATTACGGAGTCTGAGCCCAGGTAGGAATAATAGTGATCGTTACTTAACACTTTCATACGATTATTGAGATGCCCGAAAGCGCTGTACTGAAACGTAGTGTCAATGCCTTTCCGCAAGCGAACAGCATTGGCGCTGAATTTTTGGGGATGAATTCCTTCAGCAACAAAGTACAAAAGGCTTGTGTCTGCAATTACAGAAGTGTTTTTAATATGTACGTTTATTCTCACTTCCTCAATCAGCTTTATTACAAACGTTTTAAGACCTGTTGTACCGGTAACATATTGAATATCTCCGGCATTGGCTCTGCCATCCGTTATGCGGCAACTCCAATAACCAGGTTTGGAAACAGCCATTTTATATTCATCGCCCTTTCCCATCGTAAAACTTCCGTCACCTGATGTACTGTATTTAGTATCCTCCCAACGGTTGCATCCGGCAAAATAATAATCAGGTTCAACACACTTCGAGGTTACAACAGTGGCGCCACTTACAGGAGCATTATCTGTGAACGATAACACCTGGCCTTCTATAACCGGATTCTGTTGAGGCCCGGGATCTGTTTTCACACAGCCTGTTATTAAAACAATAACCGCCATTGCAATAATTTTCTGTTTCATGTATGTCTGTTTTAGTTTTTAATTTGGCCACATGTTATTCGCCACAAAAAAATATTTATTACCGGTTGGTATAAACATGAATATTTTTTTATCGCTCATTTCATACGTAAAGTTTTTTGGTGATCATTAGTTAGTGATACAAAGCTACTGTTCAACAATGCCGTGTACGAAATCGATTCTTTCTGCCGGCTTTGTTGTTATTTGCAGAAACTACCGGTACAGATACCTGCAAAATGGTGGTGTTGCATTATTTGCAAAATAAAGGTGATGAGTAATGAATGATGAGTAATGAGTAATGAGTAATGCCTTTCCGCCGAAGCCTTGGCGTGAGAGATGAATGATGAGTGATGAATGATGAGTGATGAATGATGAGTAATCAGTAATCAATAGTGAGTGGGCAGTGATGAGTAGCAAGTGCCCGGCATATAAGGCTGTGATGGTCTGTCGTCCGTCGTCTGTCGTCCATCTTCCACCCACACCCCAACACAAAAAAAGACCACCCATTCAGGTGGCCTTCCAAACAATCTTTCAAAAGCGTTTAAAAACAATCAAATCTTAAATCACCATACGGCTCACAGGGTCGCTGTAAAGCACCTGGTTGTTTGTGCCAATGGCACCCACACGGCAATAGTACGTAGTACCCGGCTGCAGGTTGGTAAACTGCATTTTACTGGTGGTGCCGCTTGTGCTCACCCAGCTGCCCGGTGCCATGGTAGCATCGGTAGTGTACTCATGAAAATAGGCATAAGCACCCTTTACTGCTTTTACACTCACCAGTAAGCTGCCGGTGGCCACACCATTTTCCACACGAATGTTTTCAGGGCGTGTAAGCACAACAGGCTGGCGGTCTTTACTCAGGTCGAAACCTGAACTGAGAATCATGGCAGCATCGCCATTGGCCACCAGGTTTACATAAGTGCTGAGGCTGCGGAGCAACCCGATCAATGTTTCCCGTTTGGCATTTTTATCGGCCACATCAATACGGTTACCCGTACCCGATTTTGAGAGGGCAGTGGAGTAAGCCGTGGCAGCAGCGGTAACATCGGCCAATGCAGGAATGGGCGCAGGAAAATTTGTGTTGCCCGTCATGGAAGTAAGGATCTCGTGCGTTTTACTTTCGAGGTTACCATCGGAAAGCGACGCAAAGCTTGTGGTAGCTTTTTTCATACAAATTGAATTTTTGAAGTAAACATTTCCGTGCGTTACACGTGGTGCAGGAGGGAGGTGTTTAACACGGTTTAACGCAACAAAGCAACACAGCGTTTTTTGTTTTTGCAAGTGGCCCCGGTTGCCTGTTTTTTAACGCTTGCACAAATGAAACTTTTTTATATATTGAATATATATAGGGGCCGTTTTACAGCCGCTGCCACACATGTTATATTGAGGAATTTACTTATTTGTTCGCCCCTTAAATTGAGGGAAACTACCCGAAAAAAAATTGCAGGTGAGTGCCCCTGCAACATTTCTTTATCCTTTCTATGACCATATGGCGGCTTTCTTTAACAGGAAAAAGACAAAAACAATCAGGAAGATGGTTAATATTAAACCACAGGAAGGTCTTCCTCATGTAAAGGGAAAGGCTTCCCCATGTAAAGGGAAGAGCTTCCTAATGTAAAGGGAAGGGCTTCCTTATGTAAAGGGAATGGCTTCCTTATGTAAAGGGAAGAGCTCCTTCATGTAAAGGGAAGGGCAGCATCATACATAAGGATGGTCTTCATCATGTATTAGGAATGCAGGCATGATATATGGGCATGCACTTTCTTTTTTTATTTCATGAACAAAAAACAATTGAAAAAAATACGGCATTGTAAAATCAGTTATTAATCATGTGCAAACGCTTATGAAACGTTTGCACACGGTTATATGAAAAATGCAATTGCGCAACTACAATACAAAAAGGCGAACACTAAATATTTGATGCACAAGCTTTGTGATTTGGGAGATGTTGCGTATAATAGCGCAAATACAAGCGTTAGCCACAATAGCATAGCGACACTTCACAAACAATGAAACATCACTTTGGAGACTTTTTAGACAGGACAGGCGACTACTGGACGGCAATTCCCAATAGAGAAAGATTTGCATTTATTGCAGACTTTGAAATAGCAAACAAGGAAGAAGTAAAAATCCTAACTATCAGCAAACATCAAGACGAAAAACATTGGAAACAAGTTTTTGACTGTTTAAATCTTGAAGAGTTGACACTTCACGACCCAAGTAAAGAACAAGTTCAAGCAATCCGTAAGCTGACAAACATAAAAAGATTAAGAGTAACTTTTTTCAGAGCGACAGACATTGAATTCATTAGCGACTTGCAAAATTTGGAAGAACTAATTCTTGAATATGTTTCAGGCTTTTCTGATTTGACACCACTTGCAAGGTTGAAAAAATTAAAATCGTTGCACTTTGAAAACCTTCGCAGAGTTTCAAACTTCGACGGACTTAAAGGATTAAATAGTTTAAGATACTTGTGTATTGACGGAACACTTGATTGGAATCAGCCGATTGAAGACTTTGAATTTTTAAAAGGACTTCCTAATCTTGAAGTTTTCTCTTTAGGTTTTATCATCAACAAAACAGAGTTTCCAGCATTATTGCCAATCCTTCACCTTGACAAACTTAAAAAGATAAAAATTGGAAGGGCAACCTTTAAGACAAATGAGTATGCTTTTTTAAAAGTTGCAATCCCCGATGTTGAAGGTTGCGATTGGGATTTGTATTGGGACTATCACGACAATTTCGAATTTTTAGGGAAACGAGCAGGCTTTGTAAAAAAGAATAGCCCAATTGTGAAAGAACGTTGTGACGAATTTATTGCAACCTTTGAGAAGATGAAAAAAGAATCAGAGAAAATAATCAAAAGCTACTGTGGCTAACATTTCATTGGCAATATGGCGGGGCGACGAATAATTTCTCAGCTTTTGTTCGCTACTCAACTTCGGTTTCGGCAGACGAATAACGCCAAGCAACAGAATAAACAATGAGCATTTGTATCTTTAATCAGTATTGGTTCCGGGCTGGACGTTCAATGAATGCCGCCACATCGCCAATGCTTCAACGTTAGGCACAATAGTATGACAGACCTCAATAATTAGACAATGGGAATTATAGACTTATTTTCAAAAAGACAAAAAAGGTTGCGTGGAGAAATGCCAGATATTTTCACGTACGACAAATTTCCTCAACCATTACGAGTTCAAATAGTTCATATAATACGAGACGCAATTGGTGAGGATGGTTATAGGAGTGACAGAGCAAACAAAACATATGAGTTTATTCACGAGACAATTTGTAGAGAGTACGGGGTATTTCGTTTAGGTAAAGGCTATAATGTGTAAATACCACCCAAACTGACCCCCATCCGCCATTTTAAATTGACCCCCTAAAAAAATCTTCCAAAAACTGGAGGAGAGATACTCTGAAGCTGTTAAAGAACTGGTTGTTTTTACTTGTCAAACGTAGGATAAAATTATGTCTTGTGTGATTAATTAGTTTTATCAGTTTGTTCCTTTCTGTTTTTGCGTAACGATTCGCCTTTCAGTTCAACACGTGCAGATTGGTGAACGAGCCGGTCGAGTATTGCATCGGCGATGGTTTGTTCTCCAATTACATCGTACCAGTTTCTTACCGGCACCTGCGAAGCAATAATGGTGGAGTGTTTGCCATGCCGGTCTTCTACAATGTCCATCAGCAATGCTCTTGCGCTTGCATCAAAAGCCTGTATACCAAAGTCGTCCAGTATCAACAGATCTTGCTTTTCGATTTTGTTTAATTCTCTTAAGTGTGAGCCATCGGCTTTAGCCATTTTTAAAGCAGACATCAGTTTGGCCGTGTTGGTATAAAATACTTTAAAGCCTAACAAGCAAGCCTGATGGCCGATGGCAGAAGCCAGGTAGCTTTTTCCTGTTCCGGTGCTGCCGGTGATAAAAACGTCCTGCGCTTTTTTAATAAACTCACAGGTAAACAACCGGTCGATTTGATTTTTATCCAGTTCACGTTTTTCATTAAAGTCTATTCCGTTTACATCTGCCACGTAACGGAACTTTGCTGTTTTAATGTTGCGTTGCAGGGATCGGTGTTTGCGGTCGTCCCATTCGCTTTGTACTAAATACTGCGCCATCTCATCGTTGGTGAAGCTGACCGATGGCGGCTGCTCAACAAATGCTTTAAATGCAGTTTGCATACCATACAGGCGCATATCGCCCATTTTCTTTACTGTTTCGTTGTTCATGTACTTTGATTGTTGTGATAAAAAATTATTCGTAGTACTGTTGTCCACGGATGTTTTCATGAGAAGGCATATCGGTGCCGGCTACCTCATCTTCAAAAGGGATTGCATCGGCTTTGGAACGCAGTATCTGATCAATGATTGCATAGTTGTAAATGCCAAAACTGTCAGCTCGTTTGCAGGCATTAATCAATCGTGCATGGCCTACACGTTTGGCAAAACTCAATACACCGGAACAGGATTTATAACTTTGTTCAGGATACAGTTCTCTTGCCAGTATTTTGGCAACATACTGTGCTACTTCTTCACCAATAGAGGCTGCGGTGGCCATAAATTTCTGCGGATTCCATTCGGCTAAATATTTATGTTGTGTGGCAAGATGATCCTGCTGTGTGATGTATTTGTTTGCCTTGCCAAAAAAACGTTCATGCACGGCAACGACTTCGTTCTCGTGATAGACTTCTACTTTGCTGCTGGTATATTTTATCTTCAGCCGTTTACCGATCAGTTTGTAGGGAACACTGTAATAGCGTTTATCCACGCTTAGTAGTACATGGCCGTATTTGTTTACAGTTGACAGCTGCGTTGTCATTGGGTCAAATAAATACGGGTTAAGTGGTTGCAGTGTGTGCTTCTCCAGTTCTGTAAACTGTTGCATCCTGCTGTAATCTTCGCCAGTAAGTTTTGCATTGTTATGCGCATCTAAATGAACAAGGATGTCTTTGTTGAGCTCATCGAGATGATGATAAATGTTTTGATCGATCTTAGAAAAAATACTGCTGTAGATAATCTTTACTGCACCTTCTACCAATGCTTTGTCTTTAGGTTTATAGGTTCGTGTAGGAAAACCAAAAGTGTGATAATGCTCTGCAAAAGCAGCAAAACTCTCATTGAGCTGCGCTTCATACTTGCTGGCTTTGGTAACAGCCGATTTTAAATTATCGGGAACAATGGCTTGTGGTACCCCACCAAAAAAATGAAGTGCACGTTCGCAGCCCAGTATAAAATCTTCTTTGCATTGCGAACGGACAGCCATTACAAAAGTGAGCTGACTGCAGCCGAGGATGGCTACAAAAACTTCCACTTCACTTACTTCTCCTGTTTGCTTATCTACGAGGTTTAACTTCTGACCGGTAAAATCAACAAATAGTTTATCGCCTGCTTTATGCGTCATTTTCATCGATGGTTTACCCACCTGCATGTATCCATTCAGCCGTTCTAAAAATGCAGAACTTTTATATCCTTCTGGACATTGAAGTTTGTACGCATCATACACCATCCCTTTTGTTACACCCCGTTTCTTTAACATGGCTGCCAACGAAGGCAGCAGCGGTTCCAGCTCTTCCTGGCGCTTATTCGGTACAACAATGGGAGCATGAATTAAAAACAGACGTGACATCGCTGCATCACTCATCGCTTCAATCTGCTCAATTGTTTTGCCTGAAAGTATATAGCGGTACAAATATTTTTTAACGGTGTTACGGGCTATACCCGTTGACTGGCTGATGGATTTGGTTCCTTTACCGGAGGTATACAGCCGTAGAATCTGGCGTATTGTAAACATCTCAATTGTTTTGTTAGACATGAAAAGTGGTACTTGATGAACCAAGAACCTCTTGTTTTTATGCTACAAAAACAACTAATCTTTTT
>NZ_DATGWT010000009.1:0-21227 GCF_035299325.1 Lacibacter sp.
TTCAATCGTTTTTGCTTTCGCAGGGCTCTCTACAATCAGTAAATTCTTAGCCATAAGTTGGTTGAACAAGCCGGTTTTTTTGCGGACATCGGCAGCACAATATTATAAAATGATTGATAAATGGACGAAAAGAATGGGGAAAGAGGGGTGAATGATGCGTGATGAGTGATTGAAAATCAAGGAAGATGTCTGCTCAACTGAATTGTGAATGAACATCATTGGCTTAAGAAAAAGTAGTAATAACAACTTACAAAAACTCAATAATTGCCTTCTTCACTTTGTTATCCCGGTAAATACGTCGATGTCCCAAACCTTTGGTGAGCATAAACTGAAAGTTGGGATGATCGTCTTGCTGAATTTTTTCTGCATCGGCCCAGGGAGTTACATCATCATCCTCATCATGTATCCATAACACTTCAGCTTTCATTTTTTGAGCGGCTTGTCGGATGGAAATTTCATACGGCTCTCGTCCGCTGCGTTCCCTGATAATGTTGTTCATCTCTTCTTTCACCACTTCATCAATATGAAGAAAAGCAGCAAAGGTGTTCACCGCTCTTTCTGTTTCGGTTGCCGGAGCAATCAACACCAGTTTTTTGTTTTCCTGGTATTGTTGTTCTTCCATAAAAAGAGAAAGCGCTAAACCACCAAATGAATGTGCAATAAATGAATGTATGGGGCCGAATTTTTCATACACTGCTTTGATCGTATCTCTGTACTGGAATGCATTTACAGTTTTGCCGCTGCTGTCGCCATGCGCCGGAGCATCAAACGCAATAACTTCATAACCTTTCTTCACCAAAGGCATTACAAAGTGATCGAACTTTTTTACAGTAGAAGAGAAGCCATGCAGGATGAGTGCTTTCTTTGTTTGTGGATGATTCCAGCGATAACCAACCAACTGGTAATTCTCAAATTTTAAATGCAGCTTTTCTGCTTTATCAAATACCGCCGGGGCCTTCTTTTTATTAGTAGTGTAAGGTGTGCAGAATAATTCAAATGCCTTCTCTGCAGCTTTGCGTTTCGATAGTTTGGCAAACAGGTTCAGCTTTGCCTTGTAATAACCGATCACTAATTTCTGGGCGAGTTTCATATTTCGGTAATACTGTTTTACTTTGTTGCAAATTACTTCTTCCGTTTCATTAACTGTTGCATTGTATGAACATTGTTCTCCTCGGTTCGGGTAACACAGCCACGGTGCTTGCCAAAATGATCAAAAAAGCAGACCACACAATTGCGCAGGTGTGGAGCAGGAATACTGCCTATGCAGAAGCACTTGCTGCCAAAGTACATGCAAAAGCCATTGCTTCGTTAGACGATATTACCAGCGAAGCGGACATTTGTATCATGGCCGTAACAGACACTGCAATTCCTGAGCTGGCAAAGCAGCTGAAGTTAAAACGGAAGATATTGGTACATACGGCGGGCAGTGTAAACAAAGATGTGTTGCGTAACAGTTCACCAAACTATGGGGTGTTGTATCCGCTGCAAAGTTTGCGAAAGGAGATGATCGTTATTCCGCCTGTTCCTTTTTTAGTAGATGGAAATTCAGATGAAGTGAATGTGTTGCTGGCCGATTTTGCTGCTTCCTTTTCCGATAATGTTCAACCCGCCGATGATGATACACGTTTAAAGATGCATCTGGCAGCTGTAATGGTGAGCAACTTCACCAATCATTTGTATGCGTTGACTGAAGATTATTGCAAAGACCGTCACCTCGATTTTAAATTATTGCACCCGCTCATTATTGAAGTGGCCTGTCGGTTAACACAAGGCAGTGCGGTGGATATGCAAACAGGTCCGGCTCGCAGGGGCGATGAAGAAACCATTAAAAAGCATTTGCTGCTGTTGGAGATCGATGAGCACTTACAGGATCTTTACCACGAACTTTCGGAAAGCATAAGAAGGCTGTATCGAAAAAAGTAAGAACTTCGGCCGCAACAATTACGTATGAACCTGCTCGAACGTTTTTCCGGTATTAAGACTTTTGTGTTTGACATGGATGGTGTGCTCACCGATGGCTCACTCATCATTATGCCCGGCAACGAGCATATCCGCACGATGAATATAAAAGACGGTTATGCTTTACAGTTAGCAGTAAAGAAAGGCTACAACGTTGCAGTGATCTCAGGCAGTGTTAGCAAACCCTGTGCAGAGCGACTGGAATATCTCGGCATACGTAATGTGTTCATGAAAGTGAAGGATAAAGAAGAAGTGCTGGCACAGTTCCTACTCTCTAATCATTTGAAATGGGAAGAAACCCTGTTTATGGGCGATGATATCCCTGATCTGGAAGTGATGAAGTTGGTGGGGCTTTCGGCCTGCCCGGCTGATGCAGTGCCTGAAATAAAAGCTGTATCAACTTTTATTTCAACCATCAACGGCGGTAAAGGTTGTGTGCGTGAAGTAATTGAGAAAGTGTTAAAGCTGAATGATGACTGGGCGGTTGAGGCAGCGGGAGTAAGTGCGTTATAAAATCAACGGTCAATAGACAATTGGTAATAAGCAAAAAAGAAATTTGTAACGTTTGCCAGTTGCTCATTGCCCATTGTCCATTGCTTATTGGCATTTCGACTTATCTTCACATCATAAATTAACCGATGCAGAAGCTCGCTGATTTTTTTAAACTCATTCGTTGGCCCAATCTTGTTTTTATTGCGTTAACACAAGTGCTGTTTTTCTATTGCGTGGTAAAACCTGTAATGTTTGGGAGTATTTACATGACGAGAGAGTATCATCAACTGTTTTTTATTCTTTGTCTTTCCTCCGTATTTATTGCAGCAGCCGGTTATGTGATCAACGATTATTTTGATTTGAATATTGATCTGGTGAATAAGCCCGGCAGAATGGTGGTTGATCGAAGCATCAGCAGGAGATGGGCTATTTTCTTTCATCTATTCTTTTCATTTGCAGGCGTACTGATGGGTTTCTACATCGGTTTGCAGAATGGTAACTGGATCATCGGCTTTGCAAACATGGGCTGTGTATTTGTATTGTGGTTTTACAGTACAACATTTAAAAAGCGATTATTGACCGGCAATATTCTCATTTCACTTTTAACAGCATGGGTTGTGTTTGTGGTGTACCTGCTGACAGTTCATCAGCAAACCGATCTCATGCATCCGGTGCAACCGGGATCACATCAAAAATTATTAAGGTTGGCAATTCTGTATTCCAGTTTTGCCTTTATCATTACGCTTATTCGTGAAGTGGTAAAAGATATTGAAGACATGGATGGTGATGCCAAGTATGGTTGTAAAACCATGCCGATCGTATGGGGCGTTCCGTTTTCAAAAGTATTTGTATCGATCTGGATGGTGATCTTACTTGTGCTACTGATCGTGGTTTTGTTTTACGTGCTGCAGTTCAGGATGTGGATCGCTGCCGGCTACAACTTCCTGTTGATCATTCTTCCTACGGCCTATGTTTTATTCCTGTTGTTCAAAGCGAACCAAACAAAGGATTTTTCTTTGTTAAGTAAATGGATCAAAGCGGTGATCTTCACCGGAATTGTCTCCATGGTATTGTTTAAATTTTTTGCCTGATGGAACGAATCATTCTTGCTTCTCAATCGCCCCGGCGCAAGCAATTGCTGGAGTGGGCAGAAATTCCTTTTGATGTAATAGTAAAGGAAACGGATGAAATGTATCCGGCTTCGTTAAGTATAGAAAAAGTGCCTGTGTACATTGCACGAAACAAAGCATTGGCAGTAAAAGAAGAATTGAGTCACGACCGATTGATCCTTGCAGCTGATACAATTGTTGTGTTGAATGGAAAAGTGATCGGCAAACCAACAAGCAAAGAAAATGCGGTACAGATATTAAGCGAACTATCCGGCCAGGTACACCAGGTGATTACAGGTGTGGTATTGATGCGTGATGATACGGAGATGGCATTTGCTGATATTACTGAAGTGGAGTTTCATCAACTCAGTAAGCCGCAGATCGAATTTTATGTAAACAAATACAAGCCTTACGATAAAGCCGGTGCTTACGCTATCCAGGAATGGATCGGTGTGGTTGGTATTAAACGGGTGAAAGGCGATTTTTATAATGTAATGGGATTACCTGTGAGCAGGGTGATGAAGGCTATTCTGGAATTTGAAAATTGAGCAGGTGTTGACAATGCGAAGTTCTTTGTTTAATTTTCAAATCAACCAATTCTTAAACCTTCAAATTGCTGCTCATGAACGAACACCTGCTGCAATTTATCTGGCAGCACCTATACTTTAACCGTGATTATCTTTCAACTGTTCATCAGGAACCTGTACAAATTATTTCACAGGGATTACTCAATACAAATCAAGGCCCTGATTTTTTGCATGCCAGGTTGCTCATCAATAATGTTACATGGGCCGGTACAATTGAACTCCATTTAAAAACAAGTGATTGGCAGAAGCATGGTCATACCGATGACGAACATTACAACAATGTGATCCTGCATGTGGTGTATGAACATGATGAAACAACTGAAACCACAATTCCTGTTCTTGAGTTAAAGAACCGCATTTCATCTTCTTTGTTGCAACACTACCGTCAACTGATGGAGCAAAATAGTTTTGTTGCTTGCGAAACCCAGTTACAACAGGTAAGTGAAATTGTTTGGGATAGCTGGAAGGAACGAATGGTGGCTGAACGGTTGCAACAGAAAAATGAACATATTCAAAACATACTGCAGCAAACCAATCGTCATTGGGAGGAAGCATTCTGGCAACTGCTTGCAAGAAATTTCGGCAGTCCGTTGAATGCTGATGCATTTGGAGCTATTGCTCAAAGCTTGCCTGTAACATTGTTGGCTAAACACAAGAACCAGATCCATCAAATTGAAGCATTGTTGTTGGGACAGGCGGGATTATTGATTGGCGAGTTTGCAGAAGATTATCCCATCATGCTGCAGAAAGAATATAAATTTCTGCAGCAGAAACATCAGTTAAAGCCAGTATCTCATCCCATCCATTTTTTGCGGATGCGGCCTTCGAATTTTCCCACGATCAGGTTGGCTCAGCTGGCGATGCTTATCCATCAATCAAATCATTTGTTTTCAAAAGTGATGGAAGCAAAGAGCCTTGATGATACCAGGCAAATGTTTTCAGTAACTGCAAATGATTACTGGCATTATCATTACATGCTCAATGAAGAAAGCGCCTATCGTAAAAAGCAATTGGGTAAAACAATGATCGATAACCTGCTCATCAATACTGTTATTCCATTGTTGTTTGTTTATGCCGATGAACAGCACAATGAACACACAAAGGAAAAGGCTATTCAATGGTTGCAGCAAATGCCGAAAGAACGAAACAGCATCACACAGCAATGGGAAGATGCAGGTGCAACTCATCAATCAGCATTCGATTCACAGGCATTACTTTTCCTGAAAAAGAATTACTGTACAGCAAAACGTTGTCTGCAATGTGCTGTTGGCAACAGTATTTTAAAAATGCAGTTTACCAGTTGAACACTACGTTCTGTTCAATATCCGGATGAATACTTTTTGCTACCGGGCAGGTGAGTGCTGCATTCTGCAAAATGGTTTTCTGCTTCTCATCGAGCTGAAGATGTGATGGAAAATGAAAGGTTACATCAACAGCACCAATTCGCCGTGGCTCCGATTTCATGTGCTTTTGAATATTAATTTTTACTCCTTCAAGATTTACTTGCATATCCCTTGCTTTAATACCCATGATGGTGAGCATACAGCTGCCCAAAGCCGTTGCAACGAGGTCGCTGGGGGAGAAGCGTTCAGCTTTGCCCTGGTTGTCGAGCGGGGCATCGGTTTCAATTTTGCTGTGACTGTGGAGATGTTCTGCTTCGGTACGTAATTCGCCTTTATAAACAATTGCGGAGGTCATGTTGTTAAATTTATGGTTCAGAAATTGGTGGCAATATACCACAATGCCACATCTATCGTTTTAATCTGTAAATTTACGTTCAAACAATAATTTCAGGCTTGTGAAAATAATTTACCTAAGCTTCGCTCTTCTACTGGTAATGAGTACAACTGTTGCACAGGAAAAAAATGTCCGTAAAACAGAGCGTGATGCAAAGAAAGAAGCACGCAGGGAGAAAATTGATAATCTTATCCGCCAGCAGGAAGAAGGTGCACTTGTCTTCAATAAACAAAATGTATTTGGGTTACGCCTCAATACCGATGGATGGGGAGTGGTTTATGAAAGAGGTTATTTGAAAACTGTAAAAACAACCAATCTTTTTGCACTTGAGTTCAACGAAAAGAAACATCCTAAGGAACAAAAAATCAACAGGATATTAGATAATAATGGTTTCCTTCAAATTGGTAACCCTTTCGTGTATGGTAAGCGTAACAGCTTTTACCAATTGAAATTGTCATATGGGCAACAACGGATGATTGGCGGTAAAACTAATAAGAACGGTGTTGCGGTACATGCTATTTACGCTGGCGGTTTTTCTGCAGGGTTAGAACGTCCATATTATGTTCGTGTGCAGGATAATACCCCTGAGGGTACACGAAATATAAAGTATACATCTGCAGACAGCGGCCTTTTTCTTGCGCCCGCTCCAACTATTCTTATGGGTACAGGCTTGCGTTTTGGCTGGAACGAATTAAAATTTGTTCCCGGAGTACATGCAAAAGCAGCTCTGCGTTTCGATTACGGACGATTTAATGAAGTGGTGACCGCCATTGAAATAGGCATGAACATCGAAGCATATTCCCGTAAAGTGCAGATCATGCTGCTGAACCCCGAGCAGCAGGTGTTTTTTAACGGCTATATAGCCCTTATGTTTGGTAAACGAAAGTAGCCTAACTTTGCCCCTCATTTAGATGAACTTATGCAGGAAATTGTAGTGAATGATGCTGCCGCAGAGCAGAAATTAAAAAAGCCCGATTGGCTGAGAGTACGCTTACCCATTGGTGAAAGCTATCGCCATGTTCGTAATCTTGTTGATAAGAATAAACTTCATACTATTTGCGAAAGTGGTAATTGTCCAAACATGGGCGAGTGCTGGGGAGAAGGTACAGCCACGTTTATGATATTGGGTAATACCTGTACCCGCAGCTGTGGTTTTTGTGCCGTAGCAACAGGCCGGCCCGATCCGGTTGATTGGGACGAACCGCAACGTGTAGCCGAAGCCATCCATTTAATGAAAGTGAAACATGCTGTACTTACGTCTGTGGATCGTGATGAAATTAAAGATGGTGGCAGCATTATCTGGTACAATACCATCAGGGCAGTAAAGGCATTGAACCCCGATACAACATTGGAAACCCTTATCCCTGATTTTAAAGGCCAGATGGAAAATGTGCAACGTATAGTGGAAGCACATCCTGAAGTAGTATCGCATAACATTGAAACGGTTGAACGTTTAACACGGCAGGTGCGTATTCAGGCCAAGTACTGGCGAAGTATGGATGTGTTACGTTACCTGAAAGAAAATGGTATGCGGGTGAAGAGCGGTATCATGTTGGGTTTGGGTGAAACAAAAGAAGAAGTGATTCAAACGTTAAACGATTTGAAGAATAACGGAGTGGACGTGGTAACGATCGGTCAGTACCTGCAACCAACCAAAAAACATTTAGCTGTACAACGTTTTGTTCATCCCGATGAATTTGCTGAGTACCGTGAAATTGGTTACAGCATTGGATTGGATTATGTGGAGAGTGGTCCGTTGGTGCGTTCAAGTTATCATAGTGAAAAGCATGTGGTTCCCGGTTATGGCAGAGCCAAATGGGAAGAAGAGAAAGCAAATTTTATTGCATAGATCTTTTATGAAGAAAATATTACTTGGAGCAGTGTTGTATATCATCACTGCTCCTTTTTGTTTAGCACAGGTTCACTGGAAGAATGTTGATTCTCTTTTTGGATCATTGCCTTCATCAGTTCATGTATATACCACAAATGATAAAATTGAAGGGAAGCCCAATATTGCTTACTATCTAATTGCTGATTTGAAAGACAGGAAACTGAATTTTACTACTGATACAACTTACAAACGCCGCTTTACTCCACAACAGTTTTATGAAAAGAATCAGCAGCCTTTACTGGTGGTGAATGGAACTTTTTTTGATTTTGCTACGAACAGGAATTTGAATGCAGTGATCAAAGATGGAAAACTTGTTTCATACAATGTGCATACAACTGCATTGAAAGGAAAGGATACCTTGATGTATATGCATACATTTCGTTCAGCCATTGGCATCAGTAAAAAAAGAAAAGCTGACGTGGCTTGGTTGTATACTGACAGCACAAAGAAAAAAGCATTAGCATCACAAGATAATTGGAATCCTCGCAAAGATTCTTTAGCCTTTATTCCTTATGAGTGGGTTTCATCGTTTAAAGTGCCACGTAATAAACGATTCCACAAGGAACATCATTTATTCTTCGAAAAAATTTTTCGCAAATGGAAGATGCAAACCGCTATTGGCGGGGGACCGGTACTAATTCAAAAAGAAGAAATACAAATAACCAATAACGAAGAGCGGATGTTCATGGACAAAGCCATCAACGATAAACATCCACGAACAGCCATGGGTTATACAGCTGATGGCAAACTCATTATTCTTGTTGTGCAAGGTCGTATGCCCGGTATTGCAGAAGGTGCTTCGTTAACGCAATTAGCAAAACTCTTACTAGATCTTGGATGTGTGGAAGCATTAAACCTCGATGGGGGTGGAAGTAGCTGCATGTTGGTTAATGGAAAGGAAACCATCAAGCCAAGTGATAAAGAAGGGCAACGTCCGGTGCCTGGTGTGTTTATGATTCAAGCAAAAAATAAATAATTTTATACCTCCTTCGGGATGTAGCGCAGTCCGGTAGCGTGCTTCGTTCGGGACGAAGAGGTCGCTGGTTCGAATCCAGTCATCCCGACATTCGTTTCAAAGAGACAATCATTTATCCTATTGGTATTGCTTAAGGATTTGCTGAAGCTGCTGCATGAGTTTGTTAGCAGAAGCGTTCAGTTCTGGAGCAGGGCCGGCCATGGATGCAGGTAAATGAAACCAGCGCCCCGGCTTAAAAGACCATGGTCCAGGATTGGCAGATGCAATGCCTTAGATACTGTGTTGAGGTGAGCGGAAGCTGACGGATTTATACGTTGTGAGCGCTTTTAATAGGGAGTATCATGGGAGTTGAGTGGGAGTAAAGTGGCTTAATAAGCGAAGGATGTAGGCAATGGGCAATAGGCAAAGGGCAATGAGCAATAGGCAAAGGGCAATAGGCAAAGGGATTAGGAATAGGGAATTAGGGATTGGGAATTAGGGATTGGGAATTAGGAATTGGTGTGCTGGATTGAGATGTTGGGGCGGGAAGGGAACAGTGGCTGTGGCAGGAGGCTCTACAGACGGCTTTTGGTCAGGGTTCTGATTTTCGTTTTTTCTTTTTCTTTTCGTGTTGCCGGTATAATTGGTCTACTGCTTCGATGAAAAGGATGCTTTGTTCATAAAAATGAAGTCGGCTGTTGCAGTCGTTGCCGGTTTCTACTTCGGGAGCCTGATCACTTGAAAGGATGGCTATGGTTAACATCCATAGTTCGTCTTTGATGCCCGGTGCGGTGTAATACCTGAAATGATCTTCGATGATGTTCCAGAGTTGATCTTTACTGCAATTGGTTTGTTGCAACTGCATTTTCATTTTCTGTTGGTGGATGGAAAGTGTGCTCATGTGATGATGTTTTATGCTGCTGTTGATGTGAGTTGTCTTCCCGAGGTACGAGGGATCTGCTGAGGTGCAAAGGCTTAGCAGATTTCTTCCCGTAAAACGGGACAGGCACTAACGTCGAAATGACAAGAAGAGTGAGCTGTTGGTGATGGTTGCTCACAGATTGCACGGAGGTACACGGATGAAATACTGTTAAGGCGAGCCGGGAAAGGCGGTGATGATATTACCCGCAGGGCAGGTGATGACTGTAATGAGGGAAGTGGGATTGCCGTTACGTTCGTGCCCGATGATGGTGCCTGTGTCTTTGGTGCGGTAATAGTTTAAGGTGCCATGTACAGGTTGTGTTGTTTCTTCCTTTGCTTCTTTGATGTGTTGAATGATGTCGTGAACAGGCAGACAAAACTTTCCTGTGCCAGGGTGCCGTTCGATGCGGTAGTAGTGCCGTTCAATGATGTGGGCAAATGCTGTGATGCTGAGATAGTAAGACTTTTGTTTTAAACGGCTTGAGTTTGGTAGCTGAGCAAAGAGATCATTACTCATTTGTGTGAGCCATTGCTGTGTGTCGGAAAGGAGGAAGAGGAGTTTGATGAATTCCTGTTCGGAGTAAGACATAGATAAGGGGGTTAAGGGTTAAAGGTTATGAGTTTGGATCGCTATTGAGGTACGTAAAAGACTTTCAACATCCTGTTGTTGGTTCAACTCTTTTTCTTTTATCTTTTTGCTCCCGAAGATGCTTCGCTCATCGGGACAGGTTGTCCAAAAAGAAACAAAAAGGACCCCGAAAACCAATGTATCCCGACGCTCCCGAAGATGCTTCGCTCGTCGGGACAAGTGCGGCCGGGATCTTCGACAGCCTGGTTTTCGGTTTACGCCTTGATTTGGATTTGGTGCTACTGTAGTGAATAACTGTTGTGCTTTCACGATCATCCTCTGTGTAATAGGTTGATTTATTGTATGCATGTTGTTTATTTAATGATTGGTTACCGGCTGCGTGTTCCCGGTTGCGGGCTTGCTACGAAGCTCCTGTGCCTTGTTTCTTGTTCCTTGATCCTTTACTGTTTTTCTTTTTGGGTTTAGGTTTGGATTTGATAGCTGACTGATTCTGGAACCATACAGCTTCGATGAATATCTCGAGCTCGTAGTAGAACCAGAGGATGCTGTCTCTTTCTTTGGCATCTTCGAAATGGGTATTGTTTGTGGTAAGGGCTATCTCAGTAAGTGCGGCGAGTGAGCGACGAATCTCGTGGAGATGATAGGCGCCGAAAAAGGTTTGGATGAATTTGCAGGCATGCTTTGCTTCCTTGTTGCTTAAGCGGACCGGGGTGTTGTTGAATTGCGGTGGGAGTTGATGGTATAGCATTGGTTGATGGTTAATAGTTCATAGTTCATGGTTCATGGTGAGCAGGTAGTTGATAGCCGATAGTTGGTAGTTGATAGCCGATAGTTGGTAGCCGATAGCCGATAGTCGTGAGTTGTGAGTTGTTAGTGGTGAGTGCCGGGCTGATGGTTGTGTATTGACTGTACAAAGTTGATGGGCTGTGGAGGGATATGCAATTCTGCGAGGGGATAGATTATTCCTATGCGGGGGATAATTTATGCGCAAGGGGTGTATTAATGCACTTTCATTTGTGATAGCGGAAACTTATATTTGTTTTATGGATACAAGCACAACTAAAACGATACATGAAGGACGTAATGTAAAACGCTTTCGTGAAATGTTAGGGATAAAGCAGGAAGCATTGGCTGCTGCGTTGGGTGATGAGTGGAACCAAAAGAAAATTTCGTTGCTGGAAGCAAAGGATAAGCTTGAAGCAGGTATTTTGGAAGATGTGGCGAAGGCGTTGAAGGTGCCTGTGGAAGCGATAAAGAATTTTGATGAAGAAGCTGCGTTATTGAATATTCAAAATAACTATGATGGTTCGGTGATTAATGCCGGGCCAACAATAAATTATCAATGCACAATCGATCCTATTGACAAAATGATTCAGTTATATGAAAGGATGTTGAAAGAGAAGGATGAGAAGATTGAATTGTTACAGAAGCTATTTGAAAGAAAATAAAGCGAGTTTTTTTGAATGCCTCCGGTGACGGGGGCTTTTTTTATTTATTTTGATCCTTGATTCTCAGCTGATATGTGAGATTGTAATTTTAACCAGCCGACCCAGCCTCAGCAACGCTTCTAGTAACAGTGAGTCAGCTACGCCCCGCCAACAACCATTTTCTGCGTATGACCCTTTTCCATTAGATTTGTTACCGACAAAACATATTATCAATAACGCTTTGCGTTGCTGACGTTTCTTCTACAGTAAAACGACCAATTTTAGAAAACAGAAAGAAACAGTTCATGCGATGCACCCGTACGGGTGCATTCCTTGCTGTTTTCAATTCTGTTTAGGTGCTTGGTCGTACCTTCTGTAGATAGGATTCAGATGTAGGAGCACCCCTTTTTTTGCTCCGGTCTGAACCCAGCGTTTGGCAACCAATTCTGCCAAACTGCTTATGAACTTTCCTACTAAGGACTCTGCTATTCAGAAAATCTTACAGCTTGTTGAACGCTTTCACGAACAAAAAGAATCTTATCATCGTGCCGATTATAACGAAACCCTAACCCGGCGTGATTTCATTGATCCGTTTTTTAAAGCATTAGGTTGGGATGTTGACAATGAACATGGATTTGCAGAAAGCTACCGTGAAGTAATACATGAAGACAGGGTGAAAGTAGGTGGAGCAACAAAAGCACCCGACTATTCTTTCAGGCTAAGTGGGGGAAAGCGTTTGTTTTTTGTAGAAGCGAAAAAACCAAGCGTACTTATTAAAGATGATATTACACCTGCCTATCAGGTTCGGCGTTATGGCTGGAGTGCTAAGCTACCCATCAGCATTATTACCGACTTTGAAGAGTTTGCCATCTACGATTGCACAAAAAAACCAAACCCAACAGACAAAGCCAGCAATGGCCGCTTAAAGTATCTCACTTATTCCAACTACTTAAATGAATTTGATTTCATCTGGGATACATTCAGTAAGGAACGGGTTTTAAAAGGAAGTTTTGATAAATTTATCCAAAGCGATAAGCATAAAAAAGGAACCACTACAGTTGATCATGAGTTTCTTCAATCGCTTGATACATGGCGAACATTTCTTGCAAACAATATTGCACTGCGGAATAATATTGATGAAGATGAACTGAATTTTATTGTTCAGCATATTATCGACCGGATTATTTTTTTACGCATAGCAGAAGATAGAAGTGTTGAGAACTATGGTAATTTAAAAGACACGTTAAAAGGCGATGATTATTACCAAAACCTTCTCCGGCAGTTTCACACCGCCGATCAGAAATACAATTCCGGCCTGTTCGATTTTAAAAAAGACAAGATCAGCGATAGTATTGCCATTGATAATAAAGTAATAAAGAGCATTATCAATGATCTTTACTATCCATTAAGTCCTTATGAGTTTTCTGTATTGTCAGTTGAAATTCTTGGCAGTGCTTATGAACAGTTTTTAGGTAAAACCATTACACTCTCCAAAACAGGCAAAGCCCTTATTGAAGAAAAGCCGGAGGTAAGAAAAGCTGGCGGTGTTTACTATACACCTGAATATATTGTAGAGTACATTGTAAACAATACGGTGGGC
This sequence comes from Lacibacter sp., assembly GCF_035299325.1. Taxonomy (GTDB): domain Bacteria; phylum Bacteroidota; class Bacteroidia; order Chitinophagales; family Chitinophagaceae; genus Lacibacter. The sequence goes on from NZ_DATGWT010000009.1 coordinate 13,268, forward strand.
AAACTCACCGAAGGAAAAACACCTAAGGAGATAAGCAAATTAAAAATTGTTGACCCGGCCTGTGGCAGTGGCAGTTTTTTAATTGGTGCTTACCAGTTCCTGCTTAACTGGCACAAAGATTATTACAGCAATAATGGCAAACCGAGCAAAGGCAGTAAAGACAATCCACTTACACCAGATGGCAATCTTACCACAGCAGAAAAGAAACGCATACTCTTAAATAATATTTACGGTGTTGACCTCGATGCAAATGCCGTGGAAGTAACCAAGCTTTCATTATTACTAAAATGTATGGAAGGTGAAACAGAAGCCAGTATTGCCACACAGCTCCGCCTTTTTCACGAACGTATATTACCGACGCTCGACGATAATATTAAATGTGGTAACAGCTTAATTGATGTTGATTTTTATAATACTGAACTGGATTTTGGTGAAGAACGAAAAATTAAACCTTTTAGTTGGAAGAAGGCTTTCTCTGAAGTATTTAAACAGGGTGGCTTTGATTGTGTGATTGGGAATCCACCATACATACGAGTGCAATTCTTAAATAGTTCTAAAGAAAGTCTAAACTACTTTGCGAACAATTATAAAACCGCTGCCGTCGGCAATTACGATATTTATGTTCTATTCATCGAAAAAGCACTGAAGATTTTGAACGAGAAGGGAATGTCAGGATATATCCTGCCGCACAAGTTTTTTAATTCCAAATATGGCGTACCAACTAGAGAAATTTTAAGTAAAGGTCAAAATCTAACTGAAATTGTACATTTTGGCGATAAACAAGTTTTCACAGGAGCAACAACCTACACCTGTTTACTTTTTCTAAGTAATAAAAAGTCTAAAGAATTCACTTTTTCAGAAGTTAATAATCTTGTTGAATGGAAGAATAACCTTACTTCTAAAAAAGGCTCAATTGACGCAAAAAGAATAACCGATAAGGAATGGAACTTATCAACGGGCAATGAGCAAGAACTATTTTCAAAGCTTGAAGCTTTGCCTTTAAAATTAGGTGAGATTTCAAAAATCTTTGTTGGGCTGCAAACAAGTGCTGATACAGTTTTTTTATTTAAAGACACCCTTAAAACGAACAAAAAGGTAATCTCCGTTTATTCAAAGGAATTAGATGAAGAAGTACAAATTGAAACAGAGTTACTGAAAGAAGTTGTAAGAAGTGGGCAAATCGGTAAGCATTGGATTAATCCAAATGCATTGGTTCTATTTCCTTACCACATAAAAGATGGTCAGCCAACTCTCATGAGTGAAAAGGAGCTAAAAACGCAATATCCTTTGGCTTGGTATTATCTGCTAAAAAATAAAGCATTGTTAGAAAATCGAGAAAACGGCAAATTCAAGGCTTCAGGGTGGTATCAACTTTACCCTAAAAACTTAGAAATGTGGGATGAGCCTAAGATAATGCTTCCCTACATGATTAAGGAACTTGCCGCATATTATGATGAAAAGAGCTACTATTTTGTAAACGTAACTACAGGCGGCTTTGGGTTAAGGATAATCAAAGAAAATATCAATCCCTTATTTATTACAGGTCTTTTAAACAGCAAAGTTTTGGATTGGTACTTAAAAAAGGTCAGCACTAATTTCAACAGTGGATATTTTGCAGCTAACAAGCAATTTTTAGTTCAGTTACCCATCGAACTTGGCAATAAACAGATAATGTCTGACATAGTCAAACTTGTTGAACAACTACACAAGTTGAACAGAGATAAACAGGAAAGTAATTTAACAAGTAAAACTGACCAGCTACAAAACCGCATTGACTATGCAGAACAGCGAATAAACGAAATAGTGTATGAGCTCTACAAGTTGACAAAAGAAGAAATAGACCTGATTGAAAAAGGTTCATAATAAACAAACAGCAAAAACATAACTTTACAAAAACTTCTGAATATGCCCCGGATAATTTCCCGGGTTACATTTTTCAGAAGTTTTTGTTTGTACGCCCTTAATAACTGAAAGCTATGCACGAACATATACCCACCGATTCCCGCTACTGCCCCGATTGTAATTCCTGTGGCAACGAAGATTGTTGCAATGCTGCCGATTGTTTATATCAATTCAATCATCCTAACTGCAGGCGGCATCTTGATCATTTGTTGTATGTGTACAAATGCAACAAAAAGTTTATCTCCCTCATTTATCAAAACCAAGACAACCACAAAGAGCTGATAAAAGAGTGGGAAGAAATTTGTTATGATACAAGCGAACGATAAAAACATTTTCTTCGTCGGCCCGAGGTCTGGTGTAACCGACACGGACTAAGAATAATTAAACTAAATCCCAGGGGCCGCTGCGTGAGACCCCGGGCTGACATAAAAAGGCCCGAGGGCTTGGGTAACCTCACCGGGTAGTTAGGATATACAAATTTCGGGGTCCACTGTGTGAGACCCCGGGCGTACGAAAGAATATTCAGTTGCTCAATGGTTCGTGAAGACACGAACCAAGGCGTAGCAAAACTAATAAGACTGCATGTGGTATTCTTGAAGGAGGTGAGACTGCATTTAAAAAACGACAGACTATATATAACCTATGAGAAGCCCCGTATAGTCCAAGTGTCTACGCAATAAAAAAATCGGGTACCTGATACAAGAATGAGGCGTAGGAAAGAGTGCTGGCTTCTTGTGCCTGAAGTGCAGGATCTAGCATAGCAAGGCACAGGAAAGCAAATCTGGAAAAGCGCCGCCTCATTCATGCGCCAGATTTCCTAAATTTAGCGACGTTAATGTTTGCAGCACTTGGAGAATTTGCTGTAAACATAAATAAACTGTATTATGCTTTATAGAATTTTACTTCTCGTAACCATGATTTCACAAGTTGCCTATGGGCAAACTGTACCAAAAGATCAAACTAAACCTTTTGTATTTGTTGATTCTATTTTGAATAAAGACGACATGACTGCAGAGATTCTTGATTTTGCATTCTCTCCTGAAATCCAGGATATACTATTGCGCTTTCAGAAAGCAATGGCAGATAACAAAGAATGGATTGAGGAATATTTTTCTAAAAATTACAAGGCAGGAGAAGGGCTGCCGTATCATGAAAAATTTGGTATTACAATAGAAGAATATCAAAAAGTTACAGATATGAATCAGTCGCCTCCTTCAGTTGTGGTAAAAGGTTCGGTACAGATAAAAGTTAAACATACAGCCGGTAACATCAGCTTCACTACAACAGATGAAGAATTAAAGTTTATTGAATTGCTTGAAATTGACCTTAAAAAGCAAATTGTGGTATTTAACAATGATACGGTTCCATATAGCAATGAAATAAATGCGCCGGCTTCAACTCCATTTGGAGAATGGGATGGATACTCATGGAAAAAGGAAAGCTCAAATCTTGGAGAAAAGGATGATCTTAAAATTGACAAATTGATTTCCAAAATTGTTGAAATTAATTTTGGCAAAGTGAAGTCAACCGGTAAGATTCTGTTACGGATTAAATATAAAGATGTTGACAGAGGACAGATAAATGCTAATATTGATATGGCGTGTTATTTAAAATAATTTGTCGGTGCGAGGTGTGACGACAAACGATCAATTCATAATACTATTAACATGAGATTACTTTTGACTCTTACTATTATTGCATTTATTTTTCATACTGCTTCAGCTCAAAATAGTAATGACACTTCTTATAGAAAACAAACTGAAAATTACAGCTATGCTTTTATAAGTATTGAAGGCAAGGCATTTAGTAAAAAGCTTAAAGTTGATGTTGATTTAGGTGACTCTCCGGAACAAATGACTGCGGGAAAGGATTTATCTGAAATTCTGACAAACAAAAAATCATATGCAGCGGTATTGAATCACATGGCAGAAAACCAATATGAGCTTGTTGAATCAAGAGATTATAGTTTTGCATATCAAGGAACAGGGGGAACTTATGGAATAATTTTTATCATGAGAAAAAAGAAGAATACTCTCTCTGGCGCAGGTCTCTGACCTGTGTGCAGTCGTAATTAATCTAACTACAACATTCTATTTCAACATAAGTAACGGATAGGTACAGGCATCCGTGGGGCAGCAAACGCCAGCCCCGGACGGAGGTAAGAACTGATCCCGAGTGTAAGGACCTCTTTTCAACAGGAGGTGAGCACATCAGCACTGGCTTTATTCTCACAGTTAAGTTTTGAATACACACACTTATAAATTTAGCGGTCGTGATTTTTTTTTAAGTTGTTTCCAATTCATTACTTTATTAAAAAAATGAAACTAACCAGCATTGTATTCGTACTTATTTTAACCACGCTTTCTTATCGGTTGGTGTCCCCACCAACCGAAATAAAAATTAAACAGCTGGTTGGTGAGGACAGCAACCAGTAAAACAAGCGCAACAAAATATTTTTCTTAAATACCTGGTTCTTAAAACTATTAATTAAAGTCTGATGACATCAACCAACGCTTCTCTGAAACATTTTTCAACTCATTTTTCGTTAGCAAACATATTCCTGTTTCTCCTGCTTGTGCTTTTTACAATCTCTTCAATTGAGGCACCTGCCCAACAATTCAAAGTTAGCTTAAGTGACGGTGGCGATATGAAAGACAATGTAACATCGTTTTATAAAAATGGCAACTATGTATATGCAGCCAATATTGATTACGGAAAAATGCAGGTTGCTTTTATAGGAAACCTGAAAAAAGTGACGTATGGAATCAGCATAAAACAATACGACGAACAATTAAAAGAACTGAAAACAATTTCTATTGACAATAACGAAAAGGATCTAGGGCCTTTCTTACCAAAAGTGCATTATTCAAAAACCGGCATCCTGGTAGTTTATTTCCGCTATACAAATGATGACAAAATAAGAATGTACGCCACAAAGGTTGATCTCAACGATTTAAAAGTTATTAAAACAAGCCTTATACTGGAATATGATCGAAAGAACATCGGCTCATTCGGATTAGCAGAGACCTATTATGAAACGGATTGCCAAATCTCTGTTTCACCGGATGAAAAAAAGATATTCTTAGCGCATACAAGTCCCAAACTCATCGTAACAAGCGTAGTAGATACAGATCTTACCCCTGTTCAAAAAACTGAGTTTACCAGTGTAAATCTCCGTAATTTGATGGTTACGGATTTGCATGTAGATAACAATGGTAATAAAGTAATTTTATATCGCCATAATAATCCTGCACTTAAAAGTCTCTACGAAAGAGGGATCTTTTTTCAGCCTGCCAATTCAAAAGGCACATTTGCGGTAATTAATTTTGCTGATAAAAAAATACCCGCAAAGCTTGTTTTGAAGGAATCTGCAGACGGCAAAAAATTATACCTGGGTGGTCAATATTTTATCCAGGAGTACGATGATGGCATTAAGGGAATTTTATTAGCTGAGGTTCAAATCGAAAAACAAACAATTTCAAACCCGGTATTTTGTGCATTTACTGATGAAATAATAAAAAGAACTTTTGATCTGGATTTTGCAACACGAAAAAAAGGAGCGATTTCAATTACAGGGCAGGCAAACGACATTCAGATCAATGAAATGAAAGATGGAACAATTGTAGTATCTACCGATTTAGAGACATCATCAACGGGCCATACATCAAATATGACCACCTATTTTTCAGGACCCTTACTTCATGCTTTCTTTAAACCCGATGGTAAAACATCAGTTGCATTTGTGCCCAAAAAACAGGTTTCAAACATTTTTACGGGATATACAACCTATGTTTATGAGGATAAACTTATTTGCATTTTTTCTGATCATTCCAGGAATCATCAAAAAGAAATGGAGGACAAGGACATAAATTTAATTCGCACACCGGAAGGAATCATTCCAATATCGGTTGGTTACGACTCCAATGCCAAGTTATTGTTTAAGAATCCTGTAATAGACAGTAAAACAAAAATGAAAGGTCATGTAATCACCCCATCTGCTTTGATGTATGAAAAGAATAAAATTCTTTTTATCGTTGGCGAAATCAAATTGAACATGATAAAATATTATTCACGGATAAACAATCTTCTTTACCTGGAAATATTGTAACAGAAAAGCGAGAGTAAAGGACGTTGGTACCGGTACCTGGCGCAAGAATGAGGCGAAGGAAAGAGTGTTGGCTTCTTCCCGCTGGGGCGGGACAGGTGATGCCTGAAGTACAGAATCTTTCATAGCAAGACACAAGAAGCCAACCCACAAAAGCACCGCCTCATTCTTGCGCCAGATTTCCTAAATTTATCGTAAATGATACTTACACCGGGTGGGGAATAAACAATGAACGTTTAGTTATAAATTTAGCTACTGTTACGGGAGGACGATTTTCAAATAGCGCCACATCGTCAAGCCGTACCGTTAGCAGCTGTTATGAAATTACATTCTTTAATTCCACCATTACTTTTTATCATGTTTTTTGGATGCGTTGAAAATTCTATTAAAAAAGCGACGCCTCAAATAAATATTAAAGACACTATTTATGAGAATAAGACCTTCTTCATTCAATATGGTGATACTATTTGGCAGCAAGACATAGTTTATTTTATTCCCACTAACCCAACTACTGAAATTTCAAATTTCTTTTATGAAGCCAGTATGGACCCTTGGAATGAGAAGACCACCTACAAAATCTATTTTCAAAGGGATGATGTAATTAAATTGACTGACAGTATGCTTCATGTTTTGTCTCCTCGCAAGCAAGATGACTTTGCATCTTTTCATGACGAAATACGCCTTTTTGAGCATTTAAAACGGCAAGCTGTAAACAACAAAATTGATGAAATAATTTTTGGGAATGAATTACCGGTATTGTTGGAAAATATCAAACCACTTGTTATCAATCAGTCAACAAAAGATACACCACAATATCTAATCGTGAAGCAAAGGCAAGAATCTGTGGACACGGTGGCCTATTCATATGGCTATGATGTAATGACATCCAATACATACTATATTAAGAACAAATTTGGTGATACAATTTTACTTTCAACTGGCAGAATAAAAGATCTACCGATTAAAATACCAAAATAACGATTGCTAGATTTTCGGTCTGGAGTCTGGTCTTGCCGCCCCCGGGAATTAGAATAAAAAAACATAATTCAAATGAACAATATCGAAAACATCCGGGTTGAACTCGAAGATTTTATAGCAGTAGATAAATTTAAAGAATACCAGCATCTACAACCAGCCGTTGAAAACTCAACTGAGGAAACCAGGGAGTTTGTGAATGCCGAGATGAATGCATGCTGTAAGGAGCTTTTACAACAATTAATGCAAGAGAACATACACGAGCAGGATCTTAAAAAAACAGTTCGTGCAAACCTGGAGAAAATTGAAGATTATGTTTTAGATACAGAGGATCGGGAGTTTTGTTATGAGTTGTATAATAAAATAGGACAGATACTCGGAATTGACATTGAAGACAAAACCATTTCAATGGAGCAAAAGCTTTTGCAAGACCTTGAAAAATTGGCAAAGAACGCCGGCATTAACTTAAAAGACTTTCTTCCTCCAAATTCAAAATAAATTCCAGCTTGTTCGTCTGCATTATCATTACAACCTTTCATTACAATGGACGAAAGAACATTAGAAATACTAAATCGTTTTGCTAAATCCTGGGTGGAAACTGAAAGTCGATATAGTGATCTGGTTGAAAATCATGAGGGATTTGAAAGACTCAAACCTGTTCTACATTTCATTTTGACATTAAAAGGAAAGGGCGAAGACAAATACTTTCGACTGGGTACTTCTATGCATACTTTGACTATTTCACGTTCAGTAAACCACGGACTACGTCCTGATCAAAAACACTTAAAAGTCGAAGCCGTTGACACAAATGACTTTGAAGTGATCTTTCAAGAAGGTGAAAAAATATATCGAAAATACAGAATTAAAAGCTTGGACGATATTAAGCTAGCAAACTCATTACAGACACTTAAACATACATTAGTTGACTAGTTCCTTCGTCGTAATAAAAGAACTAAACAATTTTTTTCTTCGCTTCGT
>NZ_DATGWT010000010.1:0-54879 GCF_035299325.1 Lacibacter sp.
GACCTGCACGAATGGTCTAATGAGTTGAACGCTGTCTCCTCCACGAGCCCGGTGAAATTGTAGTATCGGTGAAGATGCCGGTTACCCGCCACGGGACGGAAAGACCCCGTGAACCTTCACTATAACTTTACATTGACTCTGGATAAACAATGTGTAGGATAGCTGGGAGACTGTGAAGCGGCTTCGCTAGGAGTCGTGGAGTCAACCTTGAAATACCAGCCTTTGTTTATCTGGCGCCTAATCCCGACGAAGTCGGGAGACAGTGTATGGTGGGTAGTTTGACTGGGGTGGTCGCCTCCAAAAGCGTAACGGAGGCTTTCAAAGGTACCCTCAGCATGCTTGGTAACCATGCGCAGAGTGCAATAGCACAAGGGTGCTTGACTGTGAGACAGACAAGTCGAACAGGTAGGAAACTAGGATATAGTGATCCGGTGGTTCCGAATGGAAGGGCCATCGCTCAAAGGATAAAAGGTACTCCGGGGATAACAGGCTGATCACTCCCAAGAGCTCATATCGACGGAGTGGTTTGGCACCTCGATGTCGGCTCGTCACATCCTGGGGCTGAAGAAGGTCCCAAGGGTTCGGCTGTTCGCCGATTAAAGTGGCACGTGAACTGGGTTCAGAACGTCGCAAGACAGTTCGGTCCCTATCTGTGGTGGGCGTTAGTAAATTGAAAGGACATGACCTTAGTACGAGAGGACCGGGTCGTACACACCGCTGGTGTATCTGTTGTGCCGCCAGGTGCAGCGCAGAGTAGCTACGTGTGGCCAGGATAAACGCTGAAAGCATCTAAGCGTGAAACCTTCCTTAAGATGAGTTTACTTTTAAGGGCCGTCAAAGACGATGACGTTGATAGGCTACAGATGTAAAACTGGTAACAGTAAAGTCGAGTAGTACTAATTACCCGTAAGCTTTAATTTTTTTTAAATTGCTTCTAGCAATTACAACTTCCCAATATGTTATATTATTTAAGAGTTTATGGTGGTTTTGCCGAGGGTGTTCACCTCTTCCCATACCGAACAGAGAAGTTAAGCCCCTCATGGCCGATGGTACTGCACTACAATGCGGGAGAGTAGGTAGCTGCCATATTTATTCTAAGCCCTTCAGTTTACTGAAGGGCTTTTTTGTTTTCCGGAAGTTCATAACCTGTTTCATTCCTGGAGCATGGTTTGTATCGCCCATATTGGTGATTTTATGATTGGCGTAATTGGCGGAGTTTTGTACTTGCAGAAAAACTGCTGTATATTCAAAAGACCAACCAACCGCTTATGTTTACGTTTCGATCAATTACACTAGTTGCGTTATGGTTATTTATTGTTTTTCTTTCTCTTTATTTCTTCTTTGATAATGTGATCGCTTATTTCTACGGTTACCGTAGCCGGATGTTTGGCGAAACTTTATTTCACAATCAGCTTTGGGTGATGATGCATATGGCTGGCGGCAGTATGGCGTTGCTATTAGGCCCTATGCAGTTCTGGCCATTTATCCGCAGACGATTTGTTTCTTTTCATCGATTGTCTGGCAAAATCTATATGGTTGGAATTGCTTTGATTGGTATTTCAGCAGGAAGACTGTCATTGATCAGCAGTTGTGTGCCTTGCCGCATCTCACTTTTTCTACTCACTGTTTTTGCTGTACTCAGCACCTGGTTTGCATGGCGGGCAATAAAAGCAAGGAATATGAAAACTCATCGCCAGATGATGGTGCGTAGTTATGTATGTGTGATCGCTTTTGTTGCAGTGAGAATTGATGATGTGTTCTCTCTCAACTTCTTATTTGGCGAAATAACTGATCCCGGTTTCAGAAGAGTAGTGAATGAATACTTCTTTTCGTTTGTGCCATTGATTGTGGCTGAGATCATCATGATATGGTGGCCATCGGTAGCCTATACATTTAAAAGCAAAGAGGAACATTCCAAGGCAAACCATACATGAATAAATCAACTGATTTAGTATCGCAGATAACATAAAAAAATGCGGTTGATAAGTAATCCAATCGGATACTTAAAATTGGAAATATGAAAGCGTTCCTGATCTTATTTTCACCATCAATAAAAAGTATCAACATGAGAAAAATTTTAGTTGGCTTGCTGTTGCTGATTATATCAACAACCAGTATTGCCCAGGGGAAATTGTTGAGGCGTGAGTTCATCGCTGCTTCTTTGCAAAATAATAAAGCAGACGAAGATCCTTTACGTCAGTTAACGGTATATCTGCCTCCCGATTATGAACAGGGAACACAACGCTACCCTGTTATTTATGTGTTGCATGGCTATGGAGGAACCGATAGTGTAATGATGAGCGTATGGATCAATTTTAAAAAGCTACTTGATGAAGCGATTAAAACGGGAAAGATGCGTTCCATGATAGTAGTGGCACCAAACAGTAATACAAAATTGCAGGGAAGTTTTTATACCAACTCCTCGGTTACAGGTAACTGGGCCGATTATATTGCAAAAGATGTGGTGCAATACATGGATAAAAATTTCAGAACAATACCCGACCGGAAAAGCCGTGGACTATGCGGACATTCAATGGGAGGTAACGGTGCATTAAAGTTAGGGATGCAATTTGCAGATATATTCAGTGCGGTGTATGCACTTAGTCCGGCAGTGCTTGATTGGCATGGTGATTTTTCTCTTTCAAGTCGTGGGTTCAAACGCATCAGCAAATTGAATAATGAAGAAGCAATTGTGAAAGCGTTGGACGAATCGGATAAGACGGGTGATTTCGATGCGTTTTATGCTGCAGTGCTTACAGCTATGGCAAGAGTGTATTCGCCCAATATTTCAAACAAAGAGCTGCTTGCCGATTTTCCTGTCACGTATGTTGGCGACAGTGCTGTTTATCATCCGGAAGTGATCAATGAATGGGAAAAGCAATTTCCATTTCACATGGTCGATCATTATCTGCCGCAGTTACGTAGTCTTACTGCTTTGAAATTAGACTGGGGACGTAATGAAGATTTTTCCCATATCCCTTTTACAAGCTTACAATTCAGTAAGAAACTGGAAGCATACCGCATCAAACATTTTGCTGAAGAATATATTGGTGATCATGGGAACATGCTTGGTGGTTTTGATGGACGGATCTTTAATGAGTTGTTGCCGTTTTTTGAGAAGTATCTTTCTGGTGGTCAAAGTCAGATAAATAAATAATCTGTTATGAATCGAATATTTCTGTTATCAGCCATTGTGTTTTTTTCAACACAAGTACAGGCACAATCATTACCGGATAAGCGAACGCTGGAACAAAAAATAGATTCCTTATTTCAACGAATCAATAACGACAAATCTCCCGGCATTGCCGTTACCGTTATTCATGATAGTAAAATAATAGCCAGTAAAGATTTTGGCATGGCAAATCTTGAGCACAAGGTAGCGTTTACACATCAGACACCAGTAAGGCTTGGATACTCTGGTGCAAGAGAATTTATGTGTGCAGGGTTAGCAATGATGGAAGCCGATGAACTTTTGCGTTTTGATGATCAGGTGAAAAAATATTTTCCAAAGCTACCGGCATGGAGTGCTGATGTAACCATACAGGATCTATTAAATCACAGTAGTGGTTTTGATGATGAATGGGCAACGATGTTGTTGATGCAGGCACACATGGATAACCGGGTTGATAAAGAACAATTGCTCACACTGTTGTATAATCAACCCAGGCCACAGGTAGAGCCGGGGAAAGGTTACATGTATTCCAATTCTGATTTTGCATTGCTGCGGATGATCATGGAAAAAGCATCCGGGAAAAGTTTACCTGATTATTTGCAACTGAAACTGTTTGCACCGTCAGGAATGAACGCAACCTTTATGAATGATTATCTCGATCAGATCATCCCGGGCTTGGCAGATAAATATTATGGCAGTGAAAAGTATTTTAAACAGGTTGGAGTAAAAACTTCTCCCGGTGGTAATTACAGGATTGTTACAACTGCAGCCGATCTTGAAAAATGGGCAACAGCATTAGAAGATTCCAGCTCCATTGCTGCAAAGGCAATCCGCAGATTGTATAAAAATGCACGACCCATTCCTGTACTCTCTCCTGAAGTTCATTATGTGTTTGGACAAGAATGGCACAAGATCGGGAATACAGATATCATCAAACATGGCGGTGTTAACCAGGATTATTACATGACCCGCATACCATCAAAAAAAATTACGATTATTGGTTTAGGAAATTCATTTCATAACATGACGTTGGCCATGAGCCTTTCAGATGTGCTGTTGAATAAAAAAAGCATTTCAACAAAAGCAGCCCCGCCAGCACAAACAAGTAATGTGGTAGTAACGAAAAACGAATTGGTAAAACATGCCGGTCGTTATTTTGAACAAATACCCGTTGGCCATAGCAGTCATTTGCCCAATATCCGGTTTTATGATATTAAACTCGAAGGGGATAGCCTTCATTTTTATTATACGTCCAATGAATTTTTTACAATGATCCCAGTTGGTGAAAATTTATTTAAGGATCCGGATTTTGGCACTATCATGCAAATCACACAAACGCATGTTGACTCAGCTAAGAAAATGCAGGCATGGGCTGTTGATGGCACTACAATGAGTTTTGTAAGATCCAATAAAGCAAACAATGCTTCAACGGAATATCTCCAGCAATTTGCAGGCGAATATCACAGCAGGCATCTTGATTTTTATTGCAGGATCGTTCTGAATGAAAACAATCAACTGGTCATCAGGCGGCCAACGATTTCTGATAAAGTATTGGTACCCGATGGCGAAAATAAATTTCTATTTGAAATGGAAGCCGGCGGAGACAGGTGGTATGTAGTGGCTGAATCCACCAAAAACAAGAAAGGAGAAATAGACGGGATCAATATGCAGCATGTTCGAATGATGCATCACAGGTTTGATAAAGTTGCTCATTGAAGTGAATGATGAAGCAATAAAGAAGCGCCAAAAGTGATATGCTTTTGTGTCACTTAACTTATGAGCAAATCAAACTTTTATTTCAATTACGGTCCATTTGAGTGGGTGTGGCGTCAGTTGACTTATGAGAAACGATTACCCATCTTAAAAAATGAATCATGAGCATAAGCATTTCACCTGTTCTGCAAAAAGAACGAATTGATATTCTGGATGTTTTAAGAGGCTTCGCATTGCTGGGCGTAATGATTGACAACCTATTTGGATTCACTGGTTGGACATATTTCACTGATGAGCACCGGAAGTCATTATCAACATGGCCAACAGATGGAGTTATTGCAGCTGTAGAAAATATATTCGTTAGCGGGAAATTCTACAGCATATTTTCACTATTATTTGGAATTGGATTTTCAATCATCCTGATTCGGAATGAACAAAAAGGACTAAACCCATTCCGTATTTTTTATAAGCGATTATTCATACTGACGCTGTTCGGCATCTTTCATATTTTATTTTTATGGGAAGGAGACATTCTGTTATTATATGCAATCATTGGTTTAAGCTTGCCGCTATTCAGAAAATGCAGTGACAGAGCCTTATTAATTCTGGCAGGAATTCTTATACTGTCTCCTATACTCCTGGATTCCTTAGCAGTTCTTTTACAAATAAAGTTTGGTGACAAATTAGAAGCAGTTGCTGTGTCTATTGACATGAAAACAGGGTTGCCTTTAGACAAAAAGAGTTATTCCCGTTATCTTTTTACTGATGAAAGTGGATGGAAAGAATGGCGTAACTGGCAAACTTCAGGCTGGGCATACCGCTATAGCTATATCCTTAACAGTAATCGGATTCCGAAAGTACTTGGAATGTTCCTGCTTGGATTTTATGCAGGAAGAAAGATGATGTTCGCACGACTTACTGAACATATTTCCTTGCTTAGAAAGTTGCGCTTCTGGGGACTTGTTATTGGCATCCCCGCAGGCATCGCTTCTTACTATTTTCAAATTACGCAAAAAGAAATACCGAATCCGGCGGGATTGCTTCAAACATTATTTTATACAACGAGCGTCGTTCCTATCTGTTTAGCTTACACCTCTATTGTTTGTTTATACTGGATAAAAAAAGAAGGAAATACAGTTTTAAAGTTTTTAGCACCGCTGGGGCGCATGGCACTTACTAATTACATTATGCAAACTGTACTTGGCATTTTTATTTATTATGGCATAGGGTTAGGGTTGGGTGGAGATATCGGTCCTTCGCTTTTTATACCTATCGGAATTATAGTTTATATCACTCAGATAATATACAGCAATTGGTGGTTCAAATATTTTCAATACGGTCCGCTGGAATGGATATGGCGGCAGTTGACTTATGGGAAACGGTTAGCATTAAAAAAATAAATCACTGGTTATGAAATTCCTTTTTGCATTGACGGTTGCGCTTATCAGCATATCTGCTAAAGCGAAAGCCCAAGTAAATAAGATCGAACACTTTTTTGCGAGCTCGCCCAAGGCAGAGCAACTGTTTCGATTTTTTTCAAAAGAGTTAGAGTTGCCGATTGTATGGCCTTATAAATCATGGGGCGATTTTGCAAGTGGCGGAGTTACGCTTGGTAATGTTGTTTTTGAACTGGTAACGTTTCAAGGTGCAGACACAACTTCTTTCAACGGCATTGCATTGGAACCATTGCATTCAATGGAAGAATTTGAAAAGGAACTTGATCAGCTCGGCATTGCACATGATACAATTGATAACAGCAATGTGTCAAAAGATTCAACCGGTGCTTTAAATGGCTGGTCGTTGTTTACACCTAAGGATTTGTTGCCGAATGAAGCCAATTTGTTTGTATGTGATTATAAGAAAAGGCAGCATATAGCCGATGGCCGTAAGAAAGCAGCAGATAAATTAAAAGAAATCAATGGTGGCAAATTAGGAGTTCTTTATTTAAAAGAAATTGTAGTAAGCACTTCTGACTTCAAAAAATATGATGAGCAGTTTCCGAAGCTGCCTGGTGTAACAAAACAGCAAAGCGGGCTGTTCTCATTTCGTGATGGCCCTGATTTGAGATTACAACAAGAGGCGAAAAACCGAATTCCGAAAATTGTGATCGTAGTAGAGTCTATTAAGAATGCTAAAGTATTTCTCGAATCAAAAAAGCTTTTAGGTAATGTACATGCGAACAGTATTTTTATATTTTCTGAAGCGATGGATGGATTGCAGATTGAATTGGTTGAACGATAAACCGTCTCCTTTGAAAGAAATTTATTTTTTCATTTTAAAGCTTGAGTATGAGTGGGTCGAAATCTTTGTTTTTGATAAGCATATTGCTTGCCTTTTTTTCAAATGCGCAACAAGTTGATACCATCAAAGTAAAAGTACACGATCATGTCATGACCCTTTACTCATCAGGAAATGGTAAGCCTACAGTGATATTGGAAGCAGGTGGTGGTTCAAGCCATAAAGAAACCTGGGAAAAAGTTGAGGCTCAATTGGCTTCATTTACTAAAGTAGTTTCATACGACAGGCCTGGTTACCTGAATTCTGAAAAATGCAATAGTACCAGGGATGCAGTTACAGTAGCTAAGGAGTTAAAAGAGGCATTGACAAAATCGGGTATAAAACCTCCATACATTTTAGCCGGTTGGTCACTTGGAGGCAGTTTCGTAAGAGTGTTTGCCGGATTATATCCTCAGGATGTATCAGGATTAGTTCTGGTAGATCCGGCACCTGAAAATTCATACCCTTTGTATGAAAAAGATCCAACCTATCTGGCAGACAAGAAAGCACATCACGACAGGCTAATGAGTAGTAACAGGGTAGGCCAGAAAGGAGAGTGGCTTGCATTTGATTCAAGTATGAACCAAGGAAGGAGATCGGATGCATGGCATGCTACTCCAACAACTTTATTAATTGCCGCAGGAAAAGCGGATGGCGGTCAGGATCGGGATACAACAGATCCTCTGAATCGTATTTGGGTAGAGGAATTAATTAAGTGGGGAAAGAAAAGACCGAATATGAAATACGAGATTATTAGCAACAGCGGCCATCATATTGCGAGATTTCAGCCGGATATAGTTGTCAATGCGATACGTTATCACATTGATCAATACCAATCAAAGGCATTAAAACAATCTGCTACGTCATATAAAAAACTGGATCAGCTGAATGACGGCATTCAAACAGCAACATTAAAAGAAGCAGGTTTGAATGAAAAGATATTACAGACAATGGTTGATTCTATTGCTAATGGTAATTACCCAAGGATACATAGTGTTCTGATTTTAAGAAATAACAAACTTGTTTTTGAACAATACTGGCCGGGGTACGATGTTGTGAGGGGAAAAGGTTTTGTTGGCTTTACAGATCAGCATCGGGATTCGCTTCATGATCAAAGAAGTGTTAGTAAAAGTTTTGTAGGTACGGCTATCATGATCGCATTGAACCAAGGAAAAATTAAATCGCTGGAGCAAAGGGTTTTTGATCTGTTTCCGGAATATGCAAAGTATGATACGGGAATGAAAAAGCAGATCACGATTCAACATCTGTTGAATATGTCGGCAGGGTTGGAATGGAATGAAAATATTCCTTACACAGATCCAAAGAACAGTGAAATAGTTATGAATAACTCTACCGATGCAATTGATTTTGTGCTAAGTCAGACAATGATAGATGAGCCAGGAAAAAAATTTAATTATAGTGGAGGATGTTCGCAGGTGCTGGCAGCAATTGCTGAAAGAGCAACAGGTATGCCGGTCGACAAATTTCTTGCGTCATATCTTTTTAAGCCATTGGGGATTGAAAAATACACATGGTTTAAAATAGCTGATGGAAAACCTTCCGCAGCTTCAGGGCTTCGATTGCGATCAAGAGATATGGCAAAGTATGGATTGATGTATATGAATGATGGAAAATGGAATGGCAAACAGATTGTTTCATCTTCAATTGTAACACAAACATTAAAAAGCCAAATTACAACACCCGACACTTACCCGGGGGTTCCGCAAATTGGGTATAGCAACCAGTTTTGGATCATTACAGAGGTTAATAAAGCAGACACTATTACTTATGCACAATGCCAGGGAAATGGGGGGCAGTTGATCATTCATGATAAAAAGCATAATCTGTTACTGATAGTTACAGCAGGAAATTATAATCGCTGGGATCTAAGAAAAAGTTCATTTGATATCTATACTGATTTTGTTTATCCGGCAATCATGAAATAAGATTATATGCAAAAATGCTGGCAACATTTCCCTGTCTTTCGTGCAAGGAAGTTACATCTCAGATACTATTACCCAATGAATAGGAAAGAACTATAAAACTGTGTAATCGTTTGCGCAGCATACTTTGATAGCTGCCATACAAATTCTTCCTATCTTTTCACAATTACCAAACAAGCTCTTTGGTACATTTGATCTATGCGATTGTTTCTTCTTTTGATTCTTGTGGTATTGGGTGCACATCGTTCTGTTGAATGGAAACGTTATACTATTACAGGTACAGCGCAGGGTACAACTTATTCTATTAGTTATTATGCAGAAGACAGTGCGGTTACAAAATCAGTAATTGACAGTGTGCTTATGAGTCTCGATAGTTCACTTTCTCTATACAAACCCTATTCACGCATCAATCAATTCAACAATTCTGCAAAGGGGATAGCCATTGACAACCATTTACGGGAAGTTGTAAAAAAATCAATTGCTACCTGCAAAGCCACAAACGGGTTGTTTGATATCACCGTGCAGCCATTGGTGCGGGCATGGGGTTTTGGTGTTACAAAAACAAACACTGTTCCTGATGCAACCGCCATTAAAAATATACTCTCTTGTGTAAATACAAAATTGTTGCGGTTGAAACGAAACAGGTTGATTAAAGCAAAGCCTTGTGTAAAAATTGATCTCAACGGAATTGCACAAGGCTATTCTGTAGATGTATTGGCTGCATTGCTGGAAAAGCATGGTATAAAAAATTACATTGTTGAGTTAGGTGGTGAAATCAGCGTGAAAGGAAGAAAACAACCTTCAGGTGAAAAAATGAAGATCGGGATCGAATCGCCAAATGAAGATGCGTTTGAAAATCATCCGTTGCAAAAGATCATTGAGCTGGATGCAGGGGCCATTACCACATCGGGCAGCTACCGGCAATATTATGAAAGTAAGGGACAAAAGATCACGCATCTCATCAATCCCAAAACAGGTTATCCGCATAAAAATGAACTCATCAGCGTAACTGTTTATGCCAAAGATGCAATCACAGCCGATGCATATGATAACGCACTTATGCTGATGGGTTTAAAACAAGCGTTAGCATTTGTTGAGCGCCGAAAAGACCTTGCTGCATATTTTGTTTATAAGAATGCCAATGGAAGCATAGCAGATACAGCAAGTTCTGCATTTTTAAAACTCATGAATCCGTAACTTAGTCCACTCATGCAACGTAGAAATTTCATTCGTCAATCGGGATTGCTTACTGCCGGTTTTTTAGTGCATCAGCAAATGCTGCAGGCATATGGTTCAACTGCTGTTGCTAAAACAATTTCAATAGGAATAATTGGTTGTGGCGACAGGGGTGTTGGCCTTGGAAGTGTAATCAACAATATGCCCGAACAGTTTCAATTAAAAGCTGTTTGCGATGTGTTATCATTTCGTCTCGACCAGGCAAAAAAACTCGACAAACAAAATAATCTTGGGTACGAAAAAGATTACAGAAAAATTCTCGATGATAAAACGATTGATGCGGTGATCATTGCTACACCACTGCACAATCATTATGAAATTGCTGCAGCTGCGATCAAAGCAGGCAAGCATGTGTATCTCGAAAAAACAATGACCTATGATGCGGATCAATCATTGGCATTGGTAAAATTAACACAGCAATATCCTAAACAGGTATTGCAGGTTGGTCATCAATACCGTTACACACCGCTTTATTTTAAAGTAAAGGAACTGATCGATAAAGGTTATCTCGGCAAAGTAACACAGATAGATTGCCGTTGGGATCGTAACTGGAACTGGCGCAGAGCAGTGCCGCAAGGTTATACCGACAGACAAGTGAACTGGCGCATGTACAAAGAATATTCCGGAGGATTGCCTGCGGAGTTATTGTCGCACCAGGTTGATTTTATTAACTGGGCTTTCAATACACATCCCGACGAAGTGCTTGGAACAGGAGGTATTGATTATTACAAAGACGGAAGGGAAACGTTTGATAATGTGCAAACCATTCTGCGTTATAACAAAGATGGAATGATCGGCAACTTTGGTGCTACTTGCGGCAATGAAAAAGATGGCTATCTCTTTAAGCTGAAAGGAACAAAAGGAACCATCCAGTTATTGATGAACGATGGCATTTTCTTTCCTGAGAAACAAACAAAGAGTGAACTGGAAACTGTTGATGGCGTTACGGGTGCCACAAAAATTGAATGGAATAAAGACGGTGGCATTCCCATTCTGAAAGAAAAATCAAAAGACGGCAGTTGGTATGCATTGAAAGAATTTCATAAAACAGTTACAGAAAATTTAAAACCAGTATCAAATGTGATCACCGGTGCTACCACAGCTTTTTGTGTGCACCTGATGAATCAATCGATTTATAAACATTCCATTGAAACATGGAAACCGGAATTTAACCTCGTATAAACAATCAAAATGAAAAAAGTATTTGTTGTTACATTTTTGTTGCTCACAGCCGGCAGTTTTGCACAAAGCAATAACTGGCAATCATTGTTTGATGGGAAGACGCTCAACGGCTGGAAACAAATGACAGGCTCCGCACCTTATGCAGTTGAGAACGGACAAATTGTTGGAACCACAATACCCGGCTCACCCAATTCTTTTTTAGTAAGTGATCTACGCTTTACCGGCGATTTTGTATTGGAACTGGAAGCGATGATGACTGATACAACCACTAACTCAGGTGTTCAGTTCAAAAGTAATTTTGATCCAAAGGCAAACAATGGTAAAGGCCGTGTGTATGGTTATCAATACGATTTTGATCCATCATCACGCAAGTGGAGTGGTGGTATTTATGATGAAGGAAGAAGAGAGTGGTTGTATACTGTTTCAAATAATCCCAAAGGGCAGATCTTCTTTTCGCCGAATGTATATCACAAAATAAGGATCGAATGTATTGGTAATACAACCAAAACATGGTTGGATGGTGTACCTGTTTCTTACCTTGTTGATACATTAACAGAGAACGAAGGAATCATCGGGCTGCAGGTGCATTCTATCGGCAAACCTGAACTTGCCGGCATTAAAATGTTTTGGAAAAATATCCGTATTCAAACAAAGAATATCAAAGCAATGCCTTTCCCGAAAGGTTTGTATGTTTCAAATTTAGTCCCAAATAAACTCACTCCCTACGAGGAACAGAGTGGTTGGAAATTATTGTTTGATGGTGTAAGCACAAAAGGTTGGAAAGGGGCAGGCAAACCAACATTTCCTGAAAAAGGATGGGAAGTGAAAGAGGGCATTTTAAAAGTATTAGCTTCCAATGGCGGTGAATCAACCAATGGTGGTGATATTGTTACAACAGAACAGTACAGTGCGTTCGATCTTTCTTTCGAATTTAAACTCACACCCGGCGCAAACAGCGGGTTGAAATATTTTGTTACCCTCAATGAACAAACGCAGGGTTCTGCCATTGGATTAGAGTATCAGTTGCTGGATGATACACTGCATCCTGATGCAAGGGCAGGACGAGAAGGAAACCGCACATTGGCTTCGTTGTATGATCTCATTAAAGCACAAAAGACAAGCCGCTTTGTTCGTCAACCCGGCAAATGGAACACGGCACGAATTATTGTTTATCCGAACAATCATGTTGAGCATTATCTCAATGGTGTGAAAGTGTTGGAATATGATCGGGGTTCACAAGCGTTTCGTGATCTTGTTGCCATCAGCAAATACAAAGTATGGAAAGATTTTGGTGAAGCACCGAAAGGACATATCCTTTTGCAGGATCATGGCAATGAAGTTTGGTTTAAGAGCATTAAGATAAGAGAGTTGAAAAAATGAGTGATGAGTGATGAATGATGAGTAACTCGTCCGTTGAATCATATCATAAAAGAAGAAGCCAACTGATTACAGTTGGCTTCTTCTTTTTATAGCTACTAACGAATTGCTTTTGATCGTTTGACGAAACTTATACTTTATAATATTGCTCCCAACCTTTCCGTGGCGGTGGACCAATCAATAATTCATTTGCACGTTTACTGCTTGTGATTATTTTCTTGCTTCTGTCGAATACAATTTTTTCACCCGTCCATTGCGCCAACACACCCAAACAGAATACCTGGCTTAACGGACCTGCAATGGAAAACGATGAACGTGTTTTTTCTTCGCCCTTACATGCTTTCAAGAAGTTTGCGAAGTGATTCGAAGGAGTTGTTGGAACAGTTGGCAGCTTCGAAGCCATTTCTTTTGCTTTCTCTTCCGGAATAATTGATAAAGTACTTGCATGTGATCCACCTTTGAACGTAAGATCCTTGCTGTAAATAATTTTACCGGGATTCAGTTTTGCAGGTTGCATTGCACCTGTGCTCGGTGGCGGAATACTTGGATCAAGTCCCTGCACACCATAACCAGCCGGTATTGGAGGAAGATTGTCGATACCATCATACCATTTTATTTCAACCGGCGGCATTGTACCACGCTTTGGAAATTTAAATGAAAGTGTTGTTGACATTGGGTAGAAGAAGTTATTATGTCCGTCTAATTTCAGCGGATCAACTTCGTACGGTAAACCAAGATCAAGAAACTCATGTGCGGTATCAAGAATATGTGCACCCCAATCGCCCAACGCCCCCATACCAAAATCGAACCAGCAACGCCATTGACCATTTACAAAATCTTTGTTATACGAATGCCCTTGCGTGTGCATTTGCCAAACATCCCAATCTAGTGTTGATGGAACGGGTTCTGCTGCAGGAAACGAAGTGATCTTTGGATTCCAACTATGCCAGCGTCTGGCAGAGTTCATATGTGCAGTGATGGCTGTTACATCTTTAATGATGCCTGCTTCTTTCCATGTTTTGAATTGAAAATAATTTGCTTCTGAATGTCCCTGGTTACCCATCTGTGTTACAACCTTCGGATGTTTCGCAGCGGCCTTCATCATCAGTTCTACTTCCTGGAAAGTTCTGGCCATCGGCTTCTCCACATACACATGCTTACCTAAACCAATCGCCATCATCGTCATAGGGAAGTGTGCAAAATCAGGAGTGCCAATGGAAACAGCTTCGATCTGGTTGCCCATTTTATCGAACATCTGGCGGAAGTCTTTAAAGCGTGGCACATTCGGAAACTGTTTTAAGATATCCAGCGTGTGCGGCGCTTCCATATCTACATCGCAGAGTGCAACGATGTTTGCCAAACCGGTTTTATACAGTTCTTTAATGATTTCTGCTCCACGGTTACCAATACCAATGCAGGCGAGGTTTACTTTATCTGCACTTCCAAAGCCCCTGCCCATTAATAAACCGGGTGTGGCGGCGGCAGCCGAGGCTAACAGAGCATCTCTTAAAAATTTTCTTCTTGAATAATTATTACCGGACATGGTTCAATCGATTTGTTTTTATTGACAGGAAATGTTAGGCTTAAAGATAGGTAATTATGAAATGGAGAAATGCGAACGCTCAATCGTTTGCCTACGGTATTTCCCGTTCGTGGAAAGGTGAAACCGTAATTGATTCGTCTTTCTGTAAATTTGCTGCTTCTCCGGGAAAAATCTGCTCTGAACCTGCTCCGGTGAACACCTTCCCCTGCTGCAAAACGGAAATAAAAGTTGGAACAAGTATGAGTAAAAATGAACGGCTGATCATTGTTTTGCTGGCGTCCATCAATTTCACCCACATCCTTGATTTTATGATCATGATGCCATTGGGAAATTACCTGATGCCTTATTTCAAAATAACACCACAGCAATTTACATTTCTTGTGGGGGCTTATACATTAACAGCAGGTATATCCGGTTTCACAGCTGCATTTTTTGTAAATCAATTCGACCGAAAAAAAGTATTATTATTTGGCTACATCGGTTTTCTGCTGGGCACCATTGCCTGCGGTATAGCTCCTAAGTATGAACTGCTGCTTGCAGCACGCATACTGGCCGGTTTGTTTGGCGGATTGATCGCCGCACAGGTTTTGTCAATTGTAGCAGACATTATTCCTTATGAAAGAAGAGGTGCAGCAATGGGCGCTATTATGAGTGCTTTTGCAGTGGCTTCAACATTTGGTGTTCCATTTTCCTTATACCTCGCTAACATTATCAGCTGGCATGCGCCATTTATACTGGTGGGAGTTTTAGGTTTTGTTGTTGTTCCTTTTGTTTGGAAATATATCCCTGCCATGAGTGGACATATCAGGGAACGTGATGAAGACCGAAATAAATTTGAAGCCTTACACGTGGTGGTACAAAATCCAACACAACGTCTTGCCTTGTTATTTTCTTTTTTAATGATGATGGGTCACTTCCTCATTATTCCGTTCATCAACCCGTATATGGAGTTTAATAACGGCTATTCAAAAGTTGTTACACCAATGATCTATCTCGTTGGCGGCATCTCTTCTTTTTTTGCTGCAAATATCCTGGGTAAGCTGTCCGATAAGTATGGTAAACTGCAGGTGTTTTCAGTATCGGTTTTATCTTCTCTTGCTTTTATCTGGATCATTACAAATCTTCCTCCTGTTCATGTGGCGTTGATGCTTGCACTTTTCGGAATATGGTTTGTGTTGGCAACCGGCAGGGGTGTGGCGGCACAGGCGATGATCAGTAATGTGGTGAGTCCGCAACATCGGGGAAGCTTTATGAGCTTCAACAGCAGTGTGCAACAACTGGGAACCGCATCTGCATCTTTTATTTCAGGAATTATTGTGGTACAAGGGCAAGGCGGAAAGATATTGCGTTACGAATGGTTGGGATACCTGAGCATTGTTATCCTGGTTATTTGTTTCTTTTTGGCGAGGCGATTATTTCGCAAGATGCAGACCCAGCCTGTTTCTCAAATGGAAATGCCTTTACAGGAAGTGTAGATTTTTCTTTTATCAGCCAAGGAATTCTGTAATCTTGCAGCTTAATTGGAACAGCCAACTACATGACAGCAAACCTTCAAAAACTTTCGATTGTAATCCCTGCTTATAACGAAGCAAGAACCATCCATATGATTCTTGATAAGATCAATGCAGTGCAATTGCTCAATAATATTGAAAAGGAAGTGATCATTGTAAATGATTGCAGCAGCGATGATACCAAAGGCGCTATTGAACGGTATATGCAGCAATCAACGTTGCCGATCGTGTTGTATAATCATGAAGTGAATAAAGGCAAAGGTGCCGCTTTGCATACTGGTATTAAACAGGCCACGGGTGAATTGGTGGTGATACAGGATGCCGATCTTGAATACGATCCCCAGGAATTTAATGTATTGCTGAAACCGGTGTTGGATGGCTTTGCTGATGTGGTGTATGGTTCACGTTTTATGGGTGGTAACCCGCACCGTATTTTATTCTTCTGGCACAGCATCGGTAATAAAGTACTTACCACATTATCAAACATGTTTACCAACCTGAACTTAACAGATATGGAAACCTGTTATAAATTGTTCCGCCGGGAGATCATTCAGAAAATTGATCTGAAAGAAACCCGTTTTGGTTTTGAACCGGAGGTGACGGCAAAAATTTCACGTCAACCCGATATACGCATTTATGAAGTTGGTATTTCTTATTACGGCCGCACTTATGCTGAGGGAAAGAAGATCAACTGGAAGGATGGGTTCCGTGCTATCTGGTGTATTCTGAAGTATAATTTGTTCCGATAACCTTACAGCATCTTCACCACATAATATTTTCCGCACTGTTCTTCTCTCGTATTCTTGTTCAGGAATTTTCCTGTTAATGCAGTTACATGATAATCGGGTCCTTCTTTTTCAATCACATGAAGCTTGCCGCTTTGTTGAATTTCTTTCAACCCTTCGTCTGATGTATACAGGTAAGTGCCTGTTGTTGCCGCATCAAGTGAATCAATGGTACCAATATTATGCTTTGCATAAAAGTGGACGGCTTTACCGCTACCCCTGAACTTATAAAAGAAAAATTTATCCGCAGGAATCTTCTGCTCAACAATATATCGTCCCACTACATTGCCTGATTGATATTGCAGCAACTGTGGGTAAAACCAGGAGCTGAGAAAAATATTTAATCCAATGATCAATGCAAGTGATACGCTGATGAGTTTTTTACTCACCTGTTTGTTTAACAGTAATAGAATTGCTGCAATAAGACTGATAACCGGAATGATCCATGGCCACACAGATGTTGTTGGAAAACTGTACAGAAGAATCATTGCAGGAGCAATTACTAAAGCTGCACAAACGATCCATTGAACAGGCGTAAGAATAGTACGCAGCAAAGGAAGTTTGTTCTCCCAAAATAACCGGTACATCATTTTTGCCGTAATGATGGCAATGAATGGCAGTACCACATAGATATAATGTGGTAATTGATATTTTGAAATACCCAATGAACAGTAGCTTAGAATAAAACCACCTGTTGTCAAGAACTCTTCGTTCCTGCCAACAAAGAAACGGTTGCGTATAATTCTGATGATCTCATACACAAGTCCTGCAACAAAAAACAAGGTCCATGGCAACATGCCCCACAATAAATTTTCAAATAAGAAACTGAAGGGAGCATTATTATTCCATACGTTTTCACCGGTAATGCGGCCAAAGCTTTGTGTCCAGTAAAAGAATTTTAAACCCGATACATTTTTTAATCCATTCACTGTTTTTTCGGGATGCAGATCGAACTGTTGGTACAATCCAATACTCATAGGCAGCAATACAAGCGCAATCACCAAAATACCTAACAGGTAAACCGGTTGCAAAATTTGTTTCCACTCACGCTTTAATATAAAATGACTGCCGAATGCAAAAATGGGAACAAACAAAGCAATGGGCCCTTTTGTGATCATGCCTGCACCAATGGCAGCAGCACCTAAAATAAAATGCAGCGCTTTTTTTGATCGATACCATTCTGCCAATTGCCACATGGCAATAATTACCCAGCTCATTAAAATTGTATCGGTACGTATATCACTGGTGATCAGGAATACTGCCTGACATGTTGCTAACACTGCAGCAGACAATAAGGCAATTGTTCTGTCGTAAAATAGTTTTGCAAAACGAAACGTTGCAAACACAGCAAAGATGGCAAAGAGGATGGATGGGAATTTATAACCAAGATTATTTTCGCCAAATACTTTCATGGAGAATGCCGATATCCAAAATAGGAAAGGAGGTTTGTCCAGGTATTCTTTCCCATGTTCATATACCTGCAGATAGCTGCCACTCTCTTTCATCTCACGGCTGATAGCTGCGTATTGCGACGCATCTACATCCATGGTATCAACGCCGATTCCAATAAAATAAACGGCACAGACAAGTGCAAAAACCGCCAGAATATTTTTTCTTTCCATGTAGAACGTAAAGTTAGGCGTTGAGTCTTATTTTTAACGCATAACACATGAAGGATATTCATTCACTTGAGCGAATTGTTCCCGACGAAGTGAACGGTTCTGTTCAATGGTCGGCAGAAACCCTGGAGCTTCACCTGGAGCGTTACCGGTTTGCAGCATCGCATGTTAAAGGGGAAACGGTATTAGACATGGCCTGTGGTGCAGGTTATGGCGCACATCTGCTTGCCGGTACAGCCATTGGTACTGTAAAATCAATTACCGCAGTTGATATTGATGCAGATTGTATAGCGTATGCCCGGGGGCGGTATAATCATCCATTGATCAGTTTTTTACAGGCAGATGCTACCACTTTTGATGATGGCCGTAAGTTTGATAGTATAGTGTCATTGGAAACAATTGAACACTTGCCGCATACGAAACTTTTTTTGGCGCAGCTCTTTCAATTGCTCAGCAGCAATGGCTTGTTGATTTGTTCTGTGCCGGTTACGCCATCTGTTGATGCAAACCCTTATCATATGCATGATTTTACAGAGAAACAATTTTTGAAATTATTGGTTGCAGCAGGCTTTTTCATTGAAGAAAAAATGATACAGGTGCAACCTTTCTCACCCGTTCAGGTACTAAACAAGAAAGAAAAACGTGCGGAGAGTTTAAGAAAGAATCTGTCAGGTTATTATTTGTCCCACCCATCTGCATTAATCAAACGAATCGTATCAACTATACGTTACGGATTTACGAACAGGTACCTTGTTGTTTGTTGCAGAAAAAAATAATCAGGCAACTTCTCTTCCTGTACTTGCCCTCCACAACATAAACCATTCTTCACGTTCAAGTTTCAAAAGGCTTGCTGCTACTGCTGCATGTACACGTTCAATTTTTGAAGTGCCTAATACCGGAAGAATGCCTGAAGGATGCGTCATTAACCAGCTTAACAAAATCACATCAGCACCTGTAGCATATTTTTCAGCAAGTATATTGGCAACAGCAATGATGCGCTTGTTACGTTCGTCTTCATCGTCCTCAATAAACAAATTACCACCGCCCATCGGGCTCCATGCCATTGGGATCATACCGTGTTGCTGACATTGATCCAATGTGCCATCCCCAAATGGTTCAAGATGCAGCAAGGAACATTCAACCTGATTAAGAGAAACAGGAAAGCGGCTTCTGAGCAAATCAACCTGCCATTTTCTGAAATTAGAAACGCCAAACTGTAACACTTTTCCTTGCTGTTTCAATTGCTCAAATGCTTTGGCCACTTCATCTGCATGGAACAAAGGATCGGGACGATGAATAAGCAAACAATCAATATAATCAGTAGCTAAGTTTGAAAGCGATCGTTCAACCGATTCAATGATATGTTCATACGATGTATCGTACGATTTTATTTTGTGATGAGGACGATTGACCGACAGCATTTGAATACCACATTTGGTAATTAGCTGAATCTGCTGACGCAAGGAGGGTTGCTCTTTCAATACTCTTCCAAAATCTTCCTCAGTTGTATAGTCGCCATAAATATCAGCATGGTCAAACGTGGTTACACCAGCAGCAATACAATCTTTGATCATTTGCTCAAATGCGGAAGTATTAAACTTTGATCCCCATGCACCCCATTTCATGGTGCCGGCAATTATCTTTGAATAAATCATTTCAATTTCGAGTTTTCGATGATCATTTCTGCTAAGCGGCCATCACGTTTGTAAATATCATTACGGAGATTTAATCTTCCGTCACGATCAACCCATGATGTGAAGTAAGCAATATAAACAGGAATCGGTTTTTTGATCTTTACATACATTTCTTTTTCTGCATTCATGGCTGAATCAATACGGGTTTCGGTCCATTCAGGTTGATGACGTAATACATAGTTGGCCAAACGTCTCGGATCTTCCACACGAATACATCCATGACTGAAAGCACGCTTATCCTGGCTGAATAATGATTTTGATGGTGTATCGTGCAGGTAAATGCTATGACTGTTTGGGAATAAAAATTTCACTTTCCCCAATGCATTCCATGGGCCTGGTTTTTGCCGAACTGCATTGCCATTCCATTCCATATGATTACGTTCAAGGTAATTTCTGTTTCTGCGTATGGCAGGAAGAATTTCTTTTTTCATAATGCCCGGCGGTACATTCCAGTAAGGACTGAACACCACATTATTCATCATGCCATTGAAAATGGCTGTTTTGTTTAATGCCGTGCCAACAACAACGTTCATGCTCCACACCAGCGAATCATGTTCATACGCATGAAATTTATACTCCGGTATATTTACAACAATATAATCGGTGTTTAATACAACAGGTAACCATCGGCAACGTTCCATGTTTACAATGATCTGTTCAACACGTTTTGCAATGGGGTAGTTCAGTTCTGCAAGCATGCTTGTGCCCACAATACCATCGTCTTTAATACCATACCGTTGCTGAAAATTCTTCACTGCATTTTCTAATTCAAGATCAAATAGCGGTGATTGATTGTTGCTTTTAAGATCACCCAATAGATAAAGATGTTCTCTTATCTCTGGAATGATCTTGCTGCTGTCGTTCAGTCGGTACGATTTTTTATCCGCTTTAATGGGCTTCCATTTGCCACTTTCTGCAAGTGTTCTGTAATGCTTCAAAAATGATTTTAGTAAACCGTACTGACGGTAGACCGGTTCTGTTTGCATGAATGCCGATGACGGCACCTCCAGCAGAGAGTCGAGAAAAGCTTCATAAGACAATTTTTTACGAGGCAGATCCCAACTTGCAGCACGCATGGCTTTTGCATCAAGCCCGCTCCATATTTTCTTTGCATAAAAGAAGTATTGTGCAGTGAGCATCAGCTCGGCGGTACTGTTGGCTTTTTCTGTAAAGCTAACAGTTGAGTCATTGTCCATCAGTTTATGAAAATCTTCTTCATACAATATCTGTACAGGCACACCTTCATCTGAAATATTTTCGATCTTATTAAACAGGTTACTTGCCTGTTCAATCATTCCATTGGCATCAAACCAGGCGTAAGCAAATTTCCGATGGCTGTAAAATTTCAACAGGTCTTTTTCATACGGCTTTAGCTTCGGGTATTTGCTGAAGAAAGCAGGAATTGCGCTGCTGTCGAACTTTAATATTGTTTGCGAGCTGAAGTTGCCGGGTAATGTAATATCGGGCTGGATTTTAGGGATTGTATCTGTTTTAACGGCTTTGTCTTTTCCGTTAGATGATTTACAACGTGTAAAACCAGCTATTACAATAGTCAGGAGTAAAGATGCCTTGCAAAGTGTTTTGAGGAGCATTCGATGAGATTGATAGCATGAAAATAAAAAAGTCCTGCTTAAAAAGCAGGACTCATTATTTCGATCAAAAAGAAATTAAGCTTCAGCTACAACTTCAATTTCAATTTCAGCTTCGTTACCGTTAGCAAAATCAACTTTTGCTTTGTGAGTACCGAGCTCTTTTACTTCTTCCAACAGGTGGATCTTGCGACGGTCGATCTCGTAACCTTTTTGTTCACGGATTGCACGTGCGATCATAACGGTTGTAACGCTACCGAAGATCTTACCACTTGTACCAGTTTTAGCAGAAAGCTTAACAGGAGCTTCAGTAAGTTTTGCAATTACCGACTTGATTTCAGCCAACATTGCATCTTCTTTCTTCTTCTGCACTTTTAAACGTTCAGCTAATTGCTTTACATTTGAAGGAGAAGCTTCAACAGCGAATTTCTGAGGGATCAAAAAGTTACGAGCGTAACCGTTCTTAACTTTAACCACCTCGTTCTTGCCGCCGAGTGTGTTTACATCCTGAATTAAAATAACTTCCATTGTTTTGTTTTTAGTTTCCGTAACCCAGTCGGCTTTGGCTGACTGTCCTCCCTGCTTTTGCAGAGGTTAGGGAAAGGTTCACTAATTGTTTTTATTTTAAAAGATCAGTTACATAAGGAAGCAATGCCATTTGACGTGCTTTCTTAATTGCATCTGATAATTTACGTTGGTACTTAAGAGAGTTGCCAGTTAAACGACGGGGAAGGATCTTACCCTGTTCGTTCAAAAACTTTTTCAGGAACTCAACATCTTTGTAATCGATGTAACGGATACCATACTTTTTGAAGCGGCAATATTTTTTGCGTGGCTTCTCGGTCTTAATCGCCGTCAGGTATTTAATTTCATTTTTTGCCATGACTTATGCCTCCGCTTTTAAGTTGCCAGTAGGAACGCCATTCTTCTTTTTGTCATTGTACTCAACGGCGTATTTGTCGAGTGCAGTGTACATGTGACGGAGCACCTGCTCATCACGGTGGAGTTGTACATTCAGCTTAGCATTGAAATCTGAAGCTGCTTTGTACTCAATTACCCAGTAAATACCGGTTGTTTTTTTCTCGATTGGATAGGCGAGAGATTTTAAACCCCAGGGATTGCTGTGCACCACTTCGCCGCCATTAGCTGCGAGTAAATCGGTGTAGCGTTTTTGTGCTGCCTTAAATTCATCTTCAGACAGAACCGGGGTAAAAATCACCATCATTTCGTAATTGTTCATTACTGTTTGTGATTTAAAATTAATAATTGGGTTTGCCCATTGGACTCCGACCGTTAAAGCCAGAGAATCTGCCAATACAGATTTGGGGCTGCAAAGGTAGGGGAAAGAGGCCAAAGATGGCGCAGGAGAAGCCGATTATTTTAGCCTGAAATCCTTTGCTGGCAAAGATCGGCTGAAAGAATTGGTTTTGAATGTGTTTTCCGGTAATCTGTAACAAAATAAGCGTCCCGATAGAGTCGGGACGCTTTACAAGTTATGAATAGAAAGATCAGAGCTTCAGGAGTTTGATCACTTTTCGATCAGTTCCCTGGGTGATCTCGGCAAAATAGATCCCGGAATGGAATCCTTCACCGATGGTGAGTCTTTGGGTTGGGCTGATGTTGTTGCGCTGTTCCAGCACACGACCCTGAATGTCCAGCACCCGTAAATTGATGGTTCCGGTTTGTTCAGCCTTAATGAGCAAGGTAAACTCAACCGCTGAGGGGTTTGGTAATACCTGTATAGACAGCTTGCTAACTGCTGCACCCGTCAATCTTGCCGAAGCCGTTGGAGCTGTTACAGTACAACCACCTAACATGTCGCCATGTGCTAAATGATCAACTACATCTGCCTGACTAATGCTGATCGACTGCTGATTTTTATGACAGATCGTAACCTTATCGAGTTTTTTACCACTTCTGATATCCAATACTTCAATTGATTTTTCAGCATTTGCCTGGCAACCATTTGCATCGGTTACAGTAACCGTGTAAGTTGTTTCTGTTGTTGGACTTACTGTAGCTGTTGATGTGGTTGCGCCACTTGACCAGCTATAACTGTAAGCTGGTGAACCGCCACTTGCATTTGCTGTCAATGTAAGCGATGAAGCAGGTGTATAACCAATGTAAACTGTATTAGCCAATGTGCCTGTTGGTAATGCATATGCATCGGGAATAGTAACAGTTGGATTGGTATTGATGACTACCGTAGTGCTGCAAGTTGCCTGGTTACCCCAGCTGTCAGTTGCTGTCCATACAATAACACTTGTACCGATGTTGAATGTGCCGCTTGCATCATTACCTGTACCGTTACGTTCAGTTGATCCGGTAATTGTGTATGCATAAGTGAGTGCATCTCCACAATCATCCGTTGCAACAAAAACAGGAACAGAATAACTGTTTGAAGTTGCAGCGCAGAATTTTACTTCAGCAGTGCAGGTGGTTACCGCAGGTGCTGTTGTGTTGTTGAAACGGTAACGGCTGAATACAGGATAGTGATCTGATGTTGTAGAACCGTAATTGCTCACAAGCGATGTAACATCAGTGAGAATTTTTGCACTTGATGGAAGATAGTTGGTAACCAACTCATTTGAAATGGTTACGTGATCGATCACATCGTCATAGCTCACCGTTGATTTCTTACCCGCTAAACTTAACGGCAATGTTACAGGTGTGAAGTTTTCTGTATCGTTAGTGAAGATGGAATATGATGTGATTGTAAATCCATCAGTGATTGATTCATCCAGATCATCGTTATAATCGCCAAGCATAATGATGTTGTCATTTGCATTGTTCTGTTGTAACGTGTAATGCAATGTATCGGCACCACGTTTTCTCCTGTTGTAGGATGTTGCAGTGGGTGCTGTGTTTGCTTTTGCATGAACCAATACAAATTTCACAGGCTTGGTTACACAATTGAGCGTAACATCTGCACTCATCATAAATGGAAAACGTCCGCTTGCCCAATAATCGTAAGCAGGGTTTGTAATATCCGCTGCAGAGTTAATACCTGCAGATAACAATGCAGTTGTAGTTACATTACTCAACACCGATGTTTTATAAATGAATGCCAGCTTTTGTGCAGTTGCCAATGCTGAAGGAGGGTTTATACTTGTATTAGTATGTGATCCGTAGTTGCTGATCACATAAGTATAACCGGGCATTTGATCTACCACCGCTTTCAATCTTTCTTCACTTACTATTTCTGTAACAGCATACACATCTGCATTAAGATTACTAAGAATGGTTTTTACATTCTGTTCCTGTTGCGCATCATTAGTTGGGCCATTACCTGTGCTGCCAAACCATTCAATGTTCCAGTTCACTACTTCAAGTGTGGTAACAGGATCAATACTTGTTCCTCCGAGGTTAACTGTTTGAGAAATATCTCCGGTTGAAATTGAAATATTGCCTATAAAATCCTGGTTGTTTTGCGTTGGTGCAAAACGAACATAAACTGTTTTCGAGATATTGTTTGCTTCTGCTACGGTATATGTAATGGACGAGCTGAAACTAATGCCATCTTTTGATAATGCAAATGCTCCGGTTGATGTTAATGTGATATCATTCGTTAGATCATTTCCGATAAAGTTGAATGTTTTAGTTGCAGTTGTTCCGCTTGCAGCAAATGCAAACTGAACATCAGTTGTACTTACAGTTAAACTTGGCGGCGGTGGCACAGGTGAATTGCCAAGGCTGATATCATCCAATGTCCAACGGGCACCTTCATCTTCATCAGAATAATAAACAAAGGCAAAATGTACATTGCTTCCTTTGAATGCAGAGAGATTGATATTTTCTGACAAGGTCCAAACGTTTGAAGTTTGTGATGGGAACTTGCCATTAATATCAGTCCATGTTGCCAAAGAAGGATCGCCACTTACATAGTCAGTTGAAACTTTTAATTGTAGCGGTTGACCATTGAACGCAGTGCGACTCCAGAATGAAAGCAAAGGATAGTTCGTTGCTGTTAAATTAAATGAAGGCGAGATCAACCAATCTGTATTCAACACATTTGTACCTCCGGAAAAACCATTGATCTGTACGCCGCTTGGGAAAGCAGTTGTGCCTGCCGGAGCATTTGGATCACGACCAAAAGTTGTACATGCCCATACAATACTTCCAATCTGGCTGTATTGTGTAAAGCCATCACTCAGGCCCGCTGTGCAGTTCTGGAGATTTGCAACATAAATATTGATACCTGTTGTAAATGCCCAGGTACTGTTGCCGGTGATACCAGCAAAAGGATTGCCTTCAAGATCAGCAATAGCACCTGCAGAAATTTCAAGGTAATATTGCGTGTTCACCTGGAGATTATTAAGTGTAACACTTAACGTGCGTGCTGCAAGTATTGCATCTGCTACATTGATCGTTTGTACAATGCTGTTATCACTTGTTTTCTTTAACACAATCGTTCCGGTTCCTTTCACCACATCTTCATTGAATGTAACAGATGCAGAAAGATTAACTGGTGTGTTTGTTGTTCCGTTTGCAGGAACCAATGTTGTTACTGTTGGAGGAATAAGATCAACAGGGTTTGCTTCAATAGTGAAATCGTCGATAGCAAGACCATGATCAGAACCAATGTGATCAATGTCTTCCCAACGTATCATGAATTCTGCATTAGAAGGAATGTTCAGATCACGAATCGTATAAACAATATCTGCAGAATTTGCATCGGCATTTCCAATTAATGCTGTTGCTGTACTTCCGGTAACCGGACTTGTAAAATCAAGTGACGGTACAGCAATCCATGAACCTGCCGTTAATGAAGTAATGGCTGAGTTACTTGTTTGGTAAGCAAAATTCACTTTGTTTGTACTTGTGTTACCTCCATTGCGCCATTGCTCACCGGTGTAAATAATTTTCAATTTGGTAATTGTTGTACCGGTGTTATTTTTAAAACGTGCACCGTAGTAAACAGTGCCGGTGCTGCCAGATCCAACAGAACCCAATGCTCTGTCTGTGTTCGACGCTTCACCAAAGCTATAAAGTGCTCCGCTATTCGAGACACCCGTGCCGGAATTGTAGGTTGAACGTGAAGAATACCAACCTTCAATAGTTGTGTTATTGGTCCATGTTAAACCTGTGCCGGTATTTGCAAGTGAGTTGAAGTTTTGCGAATAAGTTGAAGAGAGAAGAATGCCGGGGGCAACATCATCGTCAATTAAATTGATCGCTGCAACTGCGGTATTAATTGTTGCAGAGCCCGAAACGTTTGTTATCGTCAGTTGAATTGTTTCTGTTGGTTCTACTTCATTATCGTTCAAAACCGGCAATGTTACAGTTGCAGATGAAGTACCGGCAGCAATAATAACAGTGCCTGCTTGTGTATTAGAATAATCAGCATCTACCGTTGCAGTTCCCGCCAGCGTATAGTTGACAGTAATGCCACCTGCAGGAGCGGGAGAGCTGGAGCTGATTGTAAACGTGCCGCTGGTTGCCGGCTCGGCAGCATTTAAACCAGCAGCAACAGAAACCGTTGTGCCAGGTGTGCTTGCGCCCGCTGTTACAGTAAGGTTATCAATGCTGATCTTTGGTCTTGATCCTGTTGTTCCACCACTTCCGTTATGATAGTAGAAGCGAAGTCTTGCATTTGCATTGTTATTAAATGCATCTGGCAGATTAACTAATGTAATGCTTCCTGACGTAAGAGTGTTATTGGTAAAGTTGAGAACTTGTGCCGTTGTTAACTCAGAGAATGAAGTTCCGTTCGTGCTGTAATAAACACGTAAAGATCCTTTCCTGTCGCCTGTTCCATTATTAACAGATGCCCAATCGAAACTTAACGTGCCTGCATCAACACCGGTGAAGTCCATAAAAAAATCAACAGCTGCAGAGGTTGTATTATCTGTTGTTCCTGTAGATAACAGGTTTAACGTACCTGTCCCTTTTTGTACACCACCTGAAGAACCCGTAACAAATGTTGCAGTTGAAGTTGTGATGCGCACGCCATCAGGAATTGTTCCTGTTGCATTCACAGCCACAGAGCCAAATCTGTTTGCTCCAATGCCAGATGCAAATGCATTTGTCCAATTGGCGATATCAGCAAAGTTTTCGGTGTAAGACTGGCCCGGTTGCGAAGCCATGGGCACAGGAGTTTGTGAAAATGTTTTGTTGAAACATAGAATGCCTAACAACAAAACCAGTTGAAGTTTTCTCATTGCTTTAGTTTACGTTACTTAAAAAATGTGGAAGATTACAGGAAAAGGATCGGATTAATCGGCAGGATTTGGAAGATTAAATGTAAGGCCTATCAACGGGTTTGCGCTAAAAAACCGGATGAAATATTTATTAACAATAGATCATGCTCAGCCCTGTGGCTTCTTTTTCGAAAGAATAGTTCCTTCCAGGAAATTATATTTTTTGATGCGGTACAAAACATCGTAACCATCTGCAAAAAACAACTCTTCATGCCGGGGGCTGCAATAAAGCACATAAAACTCACGTGGATATTGTTGCAGGGAGCTGTTGATTTTCCGGATGATGTTTTTCATCAACACATCGTCAAACGGATTAAATAAAAACAAAGTGCTTACATCTTTACTGATCTCCAGCGTGCTGATGTCACTCCATGATAATTCATAGTGAATGGAAGGAAAACGTTTTTTTGTAAGAGAAAGATTTTTTTCCGCCTTTTCTATCAATTGTTTTGCAAAATCAATTCCATACAATTTTGTAAATCCATAAGCAGCAGCTACACACAATGCTCTTCCTTTGCCGCAACCAATATCTAAAAAGGTGCCTTGTCTGGCATTTTCAGGAAGATGATCAAGCACATGTTCAATGGTGAAATAATTCACAGGCATGTATTCAGTGGCATGTGACAATTGATTTCCTTTGATCTGAAATTCTGCAAGATCGTTGGCTGAAGTACTGTTGATGCCGTATTTTTTTTCGCCTTTTATTTCCTGTCTCAAAGTAAAGAAGCCAATCCTGATGCCCCAGTTTGAAGCGATGTATAAGAAGTACTTTATGTGTTGAAGTAGTTTCAATCAGTAGATGGTCTGATGTCAATGACTTTTAATTGCAGGCTTACAGCTCCGTTCCATTCATTTTCATCAATGGTATAAACAACATCAAATGCACCTTGTTGTACCACCGGAAATAAATGAGCTGCACGAAAGAAAATACCTGTTAAAACCGTATCGTTTTGTTTAACCACCAAGCGAAGGTGTTGATCTTTTACAATTTTGCTGTAACCGTTATCACGCACTTTTTTGGAAACAAAAACGGGCCGCATGTTATCCGGCCCAAATGGCTCCATTTGTTTGATAATATTATAAAGCCCGGGTTTGATATCTGCCAGTTGCAACTCTTCGTCAATAATAATTTCAGGAATAAGTTGCTCGTCTTTGATTGTACGGCTTACTTCTTTTTCAAATGCTGCTGCAAATGCATCGATATTCTCGGGCATTAATGTAAGACCTGCTGCTGCAAAGTGGCCACCATATCCCAGTAAATGTTCACGGCATGCGTGAATAGCTTCATATAAATTAAATCCATTTACACTTCTTGCACTACCAGCCGCATAGTCGCCACTTTGCGTGAGTACAATTGTTGGACGATAATAGTGCTCTGTTAATCTTGACGCAACAATGCCGACAACGCCTTTATGCCAATGCGATTGATATAGTACAGTTGATTTTTTTGTTTTCAGTTGTTCGTTACCGTTAATGATCGCAAGGGCTTCTTCAGTGATGGACATGTCAGCCTCTTTACGTTCATCATTATCGGCATGCAGCATTTCCGCAAAGGTTAATGCTTCTTCATAAGTTGATGCAATAAACATTTGCACAGCTTTGCGTGCATCGTCCATTCGTCCGGCAGCATTTACTCTTGGAGCAATCAAAAACACTAAGTTGGTGATATGCATAGTTGTTTTTACACCACTCAAAAACATCAATGCCTTTATACCATTTGATGGTTGTTCATTCACACACTTCAAACCGTGAAAAGCAAGTATCCTGTTTTCACCTGTCATTGGAACAATGTCTGCTGCTATAGCTGTTGCAACAAGATCAAGGTAGCGATACACATGTTCATCATCAAGGTTCAGTGTTTGTGCCAGTGCAGTAATAAGTTTAAATCCTACACCACAACCACATAATTCTTTGTAGGGGTAAGCACAATCTTTTTGTTTTGGATTAAGGATGGCAATGGCAGCTGGTACTTCAGCATCGGGCAAGTGATGATCACACACAATAAAATCAACGCCCAACTCTTTTGCATAAGCAATTAACTCAACTGATTTAATACCACAGTCGAGCGAAACTATTAAGCTAAATCCATTTGCTTTTGCGAAATCAATTCCTTGTTTCGAAACCCCATAGCCTTCACGGTAACGGTGAGGTATATAAAAATCTAAAAACGCTGGATCATATACTGAACAGAGAAATTGATACATGCAGGCAACACTGGTTGTACCATCAACATCATAATCTCCAAATACAAGAATTTTTTCGTTTTTGTTAAATGCATGCAGTAGTCTGTCAACTGCTTTCTGCATGTCTTTCATTAACCAGGGATCATGAAGTTCGCTCAATTGCGGCCGGAAGTATTGTTTCGCTTTTTCAAATGTATCAAAGCCCCTTTGCACAAGAATACTGCAGAGTACGGCATGGATCTTGAGCTCTTGTGCAAGTGCATCAATCCGTTGAGTATCTCTTTTTAAAAAGGTCCATCGTTTCTGCATGCTTAATATTTTCTATCGGTGGTATATCTTACCAATGCTTCAAGTCCGTCTCTTATTTCATTTTGTGGAAATTGATGAAGAATGCTGATCGCTTCATCACGATAGCGATTCATGGTTTCAGCAGCATAGGTAATACCACCGGCTTTAATTACTTCATCAATGATATATTGTACATTTTTCTTCTGCCTGTTTTCGTTTTTGAGAAGATAGATTAATTCTTTTTTCTTGGCAGCATCTGCATTGTTCAACGTATAAATGAGAGGAAGTGTCAGTTTTTTTTCTTTGATGTCGTTCCCGGTTGGTTTGCCAATTGAAGCACTGCCATAATCAAACAGATCATCTTTGATCTGGAAAGCAATACCCGCTTTTTCGCCAAACAATTTCATCTGTTCCGTTTTTTCAGCATCCATTGTAGTAGACCATGTGCCTGCAGCACACGCAGATGACAGGAGCGAAGCTGTTTTATTTTTGATGATCTCAAAGTAAACTTCTTCACTAAGATTCAGTTTTCTGGTCTTTTCTATTTGAAGCAATTCACCTTCGCTCATTTTTTCAACTGCTTCCGATAATATCTTTAACGTGGTGAAATCGTCGTTTTTCAGGGAAAGTAACAAGCCTTTCGATAACAAATAATCACCGACTAAAACGGCGATCTTATTTTTCCACAGCGCATTAATGGAGAAAAACCCCCTTCGCTCCATCGATTCATCAACCACGTCGTCATGGACAAGGGTGGCGGTATGTAATAATTCGACAAGGGCGGCTGCACGGTGAGTACTTTCTGTAATAGGGCCAAACAATTTTGCACTCAGAAACACAAACATGGGTCTTACCTGCTTCCCTTTCCGCTTGATAATATACTGCATGATCCGATCGAGCAGGGACACCCTACTTTTAACAGCTTGGCGGAATTTTTCTTCAAAAGCCTGTAATTCGTCTTTGACCAATAATTGAATGGAGGAGGAAGCACTCATGGGTCGGCAAATTACATTAATTGAACATCTTTCACATAATTTGGATAGAATGCAGCTATATTTGTGCGAAATAGGTCTTATATGACTATCTGATTGTAAATAAATTGCAAAAAATTTGCTTTTTAAACTGTGATCTCTATTTTTGCATTAATCATCAGGAATTTTCGAAACTTAATTACAACAACTATGGCAAGCAAAAAGTACACCCTTCTTATAGGGGCCCTATGTTTTATTTTAACAAATCTTACCGCTCAGAGCTACGATTGGAAAGACTCCTCTCTGATTCCTAAAAAGTCTCAAGCTCAACACAACGAATTTTTACAGAACCAACAACCTTTTCCGGCAAAACCTCGTAATCAGTGGGAAATTGGCTTAAGCGTTGGTAATGTTCTGGTAGCCGGAGACGTTACACCTGTTATTCCTCAAATTGGTTGGGGCGCACATGTACGTAAAGCTTTCGGTTATATTTTTTCTGCAAGACTGCAATATGCAGGTGGTATCGCAAAAGGTTTAAACTGGACTCCTGCATTTAACTATGCAAAGAATCCGGCTTGGGCTTCAAGCTATGTTGCTCCTGTAAATACACAGTGGCCTAACGCACCAATTCCGGGTCAAATTCCAGGTCAGTTATATCAAGTTAGCAGCGTTGACCCTACTCAGGCGTATCCTTTTGGACCTGAACAAGGAGATCCTGTTTACTACAATTTCAGAACTGTATCTCACCAATTGGCTTTGCAAGGTATCATCACCTTGAACAATATTCGTTTCCACAAGTCAAAAACCAGCTTTATCATCTATGGTCTTGGTGGTATTGGCGGTATGGTTTACGAAACAAAAATTGATGCTGAAAATGCAAATGGTGGAACATATGCAGCAGACTTTGCAGCTATCTATGCAAAATACGAGGTTGCTAATAAGAACAGGGGTGATATCCGTCGTGATTTAAAAGCAGCAATGGATAAAAAATACGAAAGTGTTGCCGACGGTCATCAATTACGTCGTCCCAAGTTATTTGACATGACTTTCCGCCCAATGGTACAAGTTGGTGCTGGTTTAGCTTTCAAAGTAGGTAAGCGTTTCAGCATTGGTGTTGAAGAAGTATTGACTATCGTTAAAGACGATCTTCTCGATGGACAACGCTGGCAAGAGCATTCTTTCGGTGATGCTTCTTTAACTCGTGATTTTGACAACTGGCATTATACAAATATTAATTTCAATTATAGCCTTGGTGCTAAATCAGTTGAGCCTCTCTGGTGGTTAAATCCATTGGATTATGCTTACAACGAATTGAATGCTCCACGTCACATGAAGCTTCCAAAACCAGTTTTGGATGATGCTGATGGTGATGGTGTAACTGATCAGTTCGATAACGAACCAAACACTCCAGCTGGTTGCCCGGTTGATACTCATGGTGTTGCCCGTGATACTGATGGTGACGGTGTTCCTGATTGTAAGGATAAGGAATTGA
Source organism: Lacibacter sp. (assembly GCF_035299325.1). Classification (GTDB taxonomy): domain Bacteria; phylum Bacteroidota; class Bacteroidia; order Chitinophagales; family Chitinophagaceae; genus Lacibacter. Next base: position 32,776 of record NZ_DATGWT010000010.1, read on the forward strand.
TCACTCCAACTCAGTGTCAGCCAGTAGATGCTGACGGTGTTGGTAAGTGTCCAGATCCTGAGTGTTGCAAAAATATTGTAGCTGCTCCTCCTGCTTGTAACCTGGTTGATCTTCCAAGCATCAATTTCGGTGGCAACTCCAGCTCATTGAGCGCAGAAGGTAAAGCACTGGTTGGTAGCGTAGCTACTTCACTCCGTGGTAATCCAGAATGTAAATTGATCGTTTGCGGTAGCGCTGCTAAGAGCAAATCAGGTCAGGCATTAGGTCAGAAGCGTGTTGACGCTATCGTTAAATACCTGGTAGAAGTACAAGGTATCAGCGCTGACCGTGTGGTTGCTCAGTACGACTGTCATGAAGGTGATCCTTCAGTAGTTGAACTCCGTGCAGAAAAGAAATAAGTTGATATAGACTAATTGCTTATAAAGCCCTCCGGTCATCCGGGGGGCTTTTCTTTAGGAAAAGATTAACCGGGACTTTCCCTTTCAGAAAAAGGATAGGCCTAATTTGCCTGAAAATCTTAACTTTGCTGGCTTTTATGAATTTGATTATCCGTCTTGTATTTTTCGTGGTTGTTATCGGCTCACTCGCAGGGTGTAATAAAAAGACTATTACAAATATCCTCAAGAGTAAAGACGTGGAGTATAAGCTTGGTATGGCAGAGCAATACTATGCCAACAAGAAATACAGTAAGGCACAGATTCTTTACGAAGATCTGTTCCCCTTATTAAGGAACGATCCACGCTTTGAAGATCTTTATTATAAGTACGCTTACTGTGGCTTCTATCAGAAGGACTACCTGAGTGCAGAAAATCTTTTTAAAGGTTTCCTGGAAGTATTTCCCAAAAGCCAAAAAGCAGCTGAGGTTGATTATATGAGAGCGTATTGTTATTATAAACAATCGCCCGGTGTAGATCTGGATCAAACAACTACCCAGAAAGCAATAGGTTCAATGCAGGCTCATCTTAATAACTATCCAGAGTCTTCAAAAGCCGAAGATGCCAGGAAAATTATTGACGAATGTTATGCAAAGCTTGAAGAGAAGGAATATAAAAGTGCCGAACTCTATTATAACGTAGGTTCACACAGAGCAGCAGCAATTACCTTCACAAACTTACTGAATAGCTATCCTGAGTCGAAAAGAGCAGACGAGTATAAGCTGATGATCATTAAATCTTATTATCAGTACGCTCAAATGAGTATTGAGGAAAAGCAGAAAGAACGTTTTCAAAAGGTGGTAGAAGAGTACTATGATTTTGTTGATCGTTTCCCTGAGAGCAAGCTTTTAAAAGACGCAGAAAAATATTTTAATCTTTCTTCAAATAATTTAAAACCAAATAAAAATGAGCAGACTGATACGAAAAGTTAGCGCCAACACCAGCAATGTTGTTGAAACAAAAAATGTGGCTGACTTGAAGGCGAAAACAGGTAATTTATATGAATCAATTGCTGTGATTGCTAAACGTGCCAACCAGATCAATATTTCCTTAAAGGAAGAATTGCATAATAAACTGGAAGAGTTTGCAAGTCATACCGATAGTCTCGAAGAAATTCACGAGAATAAAGAACAGATTGAAATCTCAAAGGCTTACGAAAGAATGCCGAACCCTGCTTTGCTTGCAACGCAGGAATTTGTAGATGATAAAGTATATCATCGCAGAGCTGAGAATGATCTGTTCTCTTAATTCATACTTGAATAAATGATTTAAATGGCGGTCAATGTATGACCGCCATTCCTGTTTTTTTATTGAATATTTTACTCTATTTTCATTTTCAGATGAAGTTACAGGGAAAGAAAATTGTTTTAGGAATTACGGGCAGTATTGCTGCCTATAAATCCATTTTGCTGGTGCGTTTGCTGGTTAAGGAAGGTGCTGACGTAAAAGTAATACTCACTCCTTCTGCAAAAGATTTTGTATCCCCACTTGTGCTATCAACACTATCAAAGAACAATGTACTTGTCGATCTGTTTGATGAGAACAGCTGGGCAAACCATGTTGAACTTGGACGCTGGGCCGATCTGATGTTAATTGCTCCATTAAGCTGCAACACCTTGGCTAAAATGGCAAATGGAATGTGCGATAATCTTTTATTGGCTGTTTATCTATCAGCAACATGTCCGGTGATGATTGCTCCGGCAATGGATGAGGACATGTGGAAACACCCGGCAACAAAGAGGAATATCACCACACTTCAGTCTTATGGCAATCATCTCATCCCTGTTGAAGCAGGAGAGCTTGCAAGTGGGCTTGTTGGCGAGGGGCGAATGGCCGAGCCTGAAAGTATCATGCACACAGTAGAAGGTTTTTTTTTGACCGGCTCTGAATTTAAAGACCATAAAGTTTTGGTAACAGCTGGCCCAACTTACGAAGCAATTGATCCGGTAAGATTTATTGGCAATCATTCAAGTGGTAAAATGGGTATTGCGATAGCAGAGGAACTGGCTATGCGTGGCGCAAATGTGGTTTTGGTTTTGGGTCCATCATCTCAACAAATAACACGTAGTTCTATCAAGTTAATACGGGTAATGAGTGCGGAAGAGATGTATCAAAAAAGTATAGAGCATTTCCCCGATTCTCAACTGGCAATCATGTCTGCGGCAGTTGCTGATTATACTCCTGTACAAACTGCAGCTGAAAAGATAAAGAAGAACGAGGGCAATATGCAAATTGAATTGAAAAAGACAAAGGACATACTTGCATCTTTGGGCGATATGAAAAAGCCTGATCAGTATTTGGTAGGCTTTGCTCTTGAAACAACCAATGAAAAGGAATATGCTTTGGGTAAGCTAAGCTCAAAGAATGCAGATATGATCGTGCTGAATTCACTGAACGATGCAGGTGCCGGGTTTGGTGGTGATACAAATAAAATCACCATATTCGACAAGAACAAACAGGAATATTCGTTTACAGTAAAGACGAAGAAAGAAGTTGCAAAGGATATTGTGGACACCATAAAAAAATTGATGCATGCATAAAGGCTTATTCCTTTTACTATTTTGCTTTTTATCATGGTTCAGTAATGCGCAGGAGCTGAATGCAAGAGTTCGTGTGGTAGATAATCAAATCCCAACAACGATCGACAGAAAAATATTTCGTACGCTTGAAGCTTCTCTCACCACTTTTCTAAACAACCGTCGATGGTCTGCAGATAATTTCAAACAGAACGAAAAGATCAACTGCCAGATCCTTATTAATCTTGAAGGTATGGGTGAGCCAAATGTTTTTTCGGCAAGTATAACCATCCAGGCTGCACGTCCGGTTTATTCAACCTCATATGTATCGCCAATCATCAACTTTAAAGATCCCAACTTCGATTTTAAATACATAGAATCGCAGCCGATGGAGTTTAATGAGAATCGTATATCAGGCTCAGATCCGTTGGTTTCAAATCTAACAGCTGTTATGGCATATTATGCTTACATCATTGTTGGATTTGATTATGAATCGTTCTCTTTGCGTGGTGGTAATCCATATTTTCAAAAAGCGCTCAATATCGTTAACAATGCTCCTGATGCCAGTAAAATATCAGGATGGAAATCGTTTGAAAATAATAATCGAAACAGGTATTGGCTTACTGAAAACCTGATCAATAACCGTTATACTGTAATCCATGATGTCTATTATAATTACTACAGAAAGGGAATGGATTATTTGTATGAAAACGAAGCAGGTGCAAGAACGGAAGTAATGAACTCGTTGGCATACCTCGATAACCTGAACAGGGAAACGCCTAACTTAATGATCGTGCAATTTTTTATGTTAGGCAAGGCTGATGAACTGATCAATCTCTTTAAAAAAGCGCCACCGCAGGAAAAAGCAAAAGTGATTGAGATATTAAGCCGGCTTGATGTCACCAATTCGAATAAATATAAACAGGAACTTCGATGAGAGTAATGCTGTTAATGCTTTGTGTATTTGCTGTAGTTGCCTGCTCCGAAACCAAAAAGCCACCGGCAAATGTTCTTGGACCTGAGAAATTTCAAAACATACTAACTGATGTAATGCTGGCAGATGCATTGTCTACTGAAAGGTCATTTAAAGACACATCATTGAAAATTAAAGATGCAAATGCTGCGTATTTTTTAAAAGTGTTCGAAATACACGGAGTTACTAAGAATGAGTTTATGCGGAGCTATAATTTTTATCTGAGTCGCCCCGATCTTCTTCGGGTTATTTCCGATTCAGTTTCCGCAGTACTTAACAGAGAAAATCTTAAATTAACGACCGATACCGTTAAACCTAAGCCAAATGGTAATAACAGCCCGAAAATTAGAATCAGAGATGGGAATAAATAGTGAGATCGCTCACTATTTTGCCAACGAACGGAAAGTGCCAGCTGAAAATGCTTATTGGAAAAATAAACGTATCTATATTTCATTTGGTTTTGGCTTTCAGGCAATTCCATTCATGTTTGACCTTGTACATAAATGTGGTATCTCAACTGATGTTTTGCTGCAAGATGACCACGTAACATTAATGGAGAAAGGTTTTGATAAAGTGGGCCGATACGAAAGCAATGAAATTTCATTTTCAGAATTTCTTACAGAGTGCAAAGTTTTGTTGAATGGGAAAGTAAAACAGCAACATTTGGCGGCAGATCTTTTTGCTTTATTTTCAGGAAAGGAAACCTCTTATTTTGAGTTTGAGACGAAACATAAAGCACTTGCACGGTCAGACAGCTTTCTTTTTACATTAGTTGATCTTGATGTTTCTGATGAATGGGTAAGGTCTTTTTTGCCAACCTGGTATTCTTTAGCAAGGCCTGTTTTATTACTCGATGATTTCAAGGATCTCGAAGATGATCGAAAAAATGGCGATGAGAATATGATCATTGAGCTTGGAGACAACGGTGAGGCTGTAAAAAAAGCTTATGACTTCGGTATGAAAGATTTAGAAATACTTGGTAAAGTGAACCCTAAACTGTCGAAGTATATTGAAGAGTTTTTTCAGAAATCACTTTTGCAGGAACATATACGATCAATGCTCGTTGCTTAATCAATCAGTGAATTTTTCATTGCAAAGAAAACAAGCCCAACAGAATTCTTAACTCCAAAACGTTCCATTAAACGGTCTTTAATTGCTTCCACAGTTCTTGCGCTGATCTCCATTTCTTTGGCAATTTCCTGCGCAGTGTATTCCATACACAAAAGGCGTATCACCTGTTTTTCCTTGTCTGAGATCTGAATTTCGCTATTAAGAGTAGGAATAGATTTAACCTTATTGTGCGATTTTTTGAGAAGTATTCTGTTTACAAAATTATTGAGGTAATATCCCTTTGTAAATACTTCAAAGATAGCTTTTTTTATTTCAGAAGGATCGGAGCTTTTTAAGAGATACCCGTTTGCCCCATTTTCCATCAAATGGGTTACAAAGCGTTCATCTTCATACATTGTAAGAACCAGCACATGCATGTTGGGATAAAGCTTATTCACGGCCTTTGTTGTTTCAATTCCATCTTTGCCGGGCATACGTAAATCCATCAGAATTACATCGGGTTGGGCTTCGGCCAAACCTGCTAATAATTCTTCTCCGTTTTCTGCTTCAAGAACAAATCTGATGTTAGTATACGACCTCAGAGAAAGAATCACTCCTTTCCGGAAAATCTGGTGGTCATCTGCTATTGCAACTTTAATCTGGTTCATAAGATCAAGGATTGTAAAGTTAATGTTTTCCGTTGTTATAACATCGCTTCAATAGGGATCTCGATCGTTACTTTATAATACGTGTTAGAAGGATCCTTTTCAAACAGAATTTTCGAGTTCAATATTTTTACCCTGCTATAGATGTTTTTCAACCCCATGCCTTGTGGAGTATCCCGCAGTTTTTCATATTCGGTTTGTGTTAATCCTTCACCATCATGATGCATACGGATATAAATATACTGATCTGTTTTGTTTTGAGTTAAATGAATAAAGCTTGAGTGGCTATGCTTGATCGTATTGTTTACCAATTCCTGTAATACCCTGAAGATGGATAATTCATACTCCAGCTTTAACCGGCGCTTATAATCATGAAATCTTGCACTTGCACTGATCGATCCGCTGCCATTGATCTTTTGAAACATATCATTTACAGCACTCTCCAGGCCGAAGTTCTTCAATGTGGGGGGAATGAGGCTGTGAGACATATTCCTTATCAACTGAATGGTGTCATCAATAATTTGTTTGGCATTATAAATGCTTTGCAATTGTGTGCCTTGATCCTGGTGAATGAGGTTTTCATTCAGGTATAAGCGAACAGTTGCCAGAAGCGGGCCGGCATCGTCGTGCAGATCTGCAGCAATGCGTTGTCGTTCTTCCTCCTGACTTTGAATAGAAGCTTGCAGCATCATCTGTTGCTGTTCTTCCTGCATTTTTTTCATGCGTAGTTGGAAATAAATCACCTTACGCTGATGAAAAACAATAAACACAATTAAGCCGATAGCCAGCAACAACATCCCGAATGTGCCGAAGTACACAACATAGGTTACGTTGGTTGAATTTGTGGCTTGTAAAAAAAACATTTGTAGTGGCAGTGGTTTTGGTTAGTGTTCGTTTAGGTTAGGGATAAATGGCTGTCTGTTAAAGGTTGCTTATCCGGTTTTATGACAAAGGCAATTGAAAATAGCAAATTCCTGATGATAAAAATCAAAGCATGTATAATGATATACTGATTTTCAAAAACCTCCGATTGTTTAATGATGTTGTTATACCAAAATATGAAAAATGTACCTGCTGTAAATACCAGAAAACCTACAATTGCCCAAAAAGAACTTTGGGTATAAATGAACATTGTTTTTGGGAAACGTATTTGTTCAAAAAAATACAACAAACAAAAAAGTAGGATGAAAACTGTATTAACTGTTGTGAAAATTGAAGTAATCGTAGATGTTGTTTCAAAAAGAAAGGGAATAAATTGAAGGATGGCGTAAGTAATCGTACAAACTAAAGTTACTTTTTTATTTATCGGTCCAACTAATACTTGCTGAAAAAAGAAATAAATAAAAATCAGATAGGTTAATGGGTTAAAAAAGCTAATTAATTTAACGACTTCGGGGTGCTCGGTTTTAGCACCAATGATAAATGCAGCCTGCTGTAAAATCGAAAATAGTACAAATAAAAAAACTACCCAGTTTTCTCTACTTTGGCTTCTTTTACGAAGAAAAAAGAGAAAACAGGGTAGTAATAATGAAAGTCTTGCTATTGTTTCTAAAAACTCCAAATATTAGTTTTGGAGTCAAATATAATGAAGTTTAAAGACTTGTTTAAACTCACGATAAATTACCAGCCAGCTGTTTTAAATGTCTGATCGCTTACCAAACCTTCTTCGGTTTCCAATTCGCCAGTAACTTTTACAACATTGTAGTTTAAGATTGGGTTCATGTTGCTGTCAACACCAACCAAGATTGCCTGACGGATGCCTTGCTCGTTATAGCCGGGAACAATTGTGATACCTGCACAACCAGGTTGAGCAAGGATCTTTTCAATCATTTCTCTTCCCATTGTATTAGCATAGTGCTGCTCAGGGTGTTTGTCGAAAAAGCGTTTTGCCATTTCCTCACCAGCTTCAAAGCCAATGTGCTTACCAATGGTTTCGACTTGTGGTTTTTGAAGTAATTCTTTTTGCATAGTTGTAGGTTTAAGAAGTGAAGTTTAAGAATGTAAATTTTCAAAATTTGAGCGCCTATGCAAGAGCCTTCGATGTGAATAAGTAGTAGAAAGTGTCATAAATTGCATTGAACCAATACTTTATATCTGATAATTCAGAAAATAAGTAATTAGACTAAAGCAATATTACGATAGTTTTTGCGTAAAATTACTATTTGAAAAATGGGAAATTAACGTGAATAAACGAAGGATAAAGCGCAAGTAGTAGTACGGTGTGAAAAAAATGTGCATAAGTGAAAACACTTAGTAACCGTACGTTTTGCAGATTCTGAAAAACGGTGCTTTGGTTTGCGGTATGGTGTGAACTACGTTCAATAATTTTTTGCAGTGTAGATCCTATACCTGAAACAAATGTACATTCTCTTAAGTAAGTGTGCAAGCGTACAAGTAACCGTTCTTATTTTAGTGGAGAATACCATTGGAATGGCAAATCCCCTACCTTCTTTTGCATACCTTACTTGAAAATTTCGAAGTTTAAACCCATTTTTGAATCTAGTATTCTTTGAAGTATGAAAACTCTGGAGTATTTTGCAGAAACCTCAAAAACCACAATATCCCATGTCTGTTGATTCTAACATTAAGTTCGCCATAGCCGACGATCATAAAATCTTTCGTGATGGCATTAAAATGGCACTCGGCGGCAGACCTCACCTAAAATTAATTTGGGAAGCTGAAGATGGTAAAGATTTGATGCATAAGCTCACCATCAAAAAGCCCGACATCCTTTTAATGGATATCCGCATGCCCGAGCTAGATGGAATAAATGCTCTTCAGCTAATCAGGAAAGAATATGAAGAAGTGAAAATTGTTGTACTCAGTATGTATGATGATCAGCAAATGGTGAGTAAAATGATGGAGATGGGGGCAAACGCATACCTCACAAAAACCACAGACCCCAATGAAATTTACGATGCAATCCTCACATGTATGAACGAGGATTTTTATTTTAACGAGCTGGTAAACCAGGCCGTATTGCTGAAACTGAATTACAAAAAAACGGTAAAACAGTTTTATCCTAACTCTACAAAATTCTCAGAAAAGGAATTACAGATTCTAAAATTACTCTCGGAAGACAAAACTACGGAGGAGATATCAAAGATCGTTTTCCTTAGCCCACGTACTATTGAAACGATTCGGCAGAACATGAAAAACCGGGTTGGCGCTAAAACAATTGCCGGGCTTATTGTGTACGGAATGCGAAACCGGTTAATCGAATAAGACCGTAAAAACCACAATTTTAAAGTCAGGTACTACTACCTGTGAAAATGACCAAAAAATTTAACAACTTGCACTCAGATAAATAGTATTCTGTCTTTAACATACATATCCTATGTACACAATGAAAACCGTAAAACCAGCCGACTCGACAACTGACTTAATCAAAGTAGCTATCACAGACGATCACGTGCTGTATCGTGCCGGTGTTAAAACAGCATTGGGCATGAAAAAGGATATTCAGGTGATCTTTGAAGCCGATAACGGCATGCATCTGTTGAACATGCTCAAGTCAATTCAGCCCGATGTTATCTTGCTTGATGTACAAATGCCCATTATGGATGGCATTGCCACACTCCCCGAAGTAAAGAAGCTTTATCCAGATATTAAGATCATCATGCTTACCATGCATGATGAGCATACCATGATCACCCGTTTAATGGAGCTTGGTGCAAATTCATACTTAACCAAGAATTCAGATAGTGAAGTGATCTATGAAGCGATCAAAACCTGCCATGAACAGGAATATTTCTTCAACACACTTACCAACAAAGCATTGATTGACGGTCTGAAAATGAAACGTCAGGGCGACGCAATGATGGGGCATGACGTGAAATTGAACGATAAAGAAATCAATATCCTCCGTTTGATGTGTGAGGAAAAGAGTACGAAAGAGATTGCTGATATCGTTGATCTGAGTCCACGTACAGTTGAAGCCATTCGTGATAAACTCAAATCGAAAATTGGGGCCAGATCTACAGCCGGATTAATTCTCTACGCTGTAAAACATAATATCATCGAAGGATAAGATACTTTCAACCAAAACCAACCGCACAGGCGATACTGAAAAGTGTCGCCTCTTTTTTTGTTTTACTTTCGCTTTGCATGTCACTTTACTATAGCCTTGATCAGAAGATTTTTGCAGAAGATGAACTGCGTATTCACCCTGACAACCGTTCCTTTCGTTACGGTGAAGGATTGTTTGAAACCATCCGTTTAAATAAAGGAAAGATTCCGTTATGGAGCTTGCATTGGAAACGCCTGAGCGAATCGTTGTCCAAATTGTATTTTGAATTACCTCTGCATTTTAACGAAGCAGAATTGAAGGAAGAGATTCTGCGTGTGGCAAAGCGAAATCATTGTGTGGATGCTGCAAGAGTGCGGATTACCTTTTTTAAAGGAGAAGGTGGCATTTGGGAAAGGCCAAGTTCTTCGTTCCATTGCTTAGTGCAATGCTGGCCATTGGAGAAAAAGGAATTCAGCATGAATGAAAACGGGTTGGACATTGGCTTGTTTGAAGCCGGAAGAAAATCATGCGACAGTTTCTCCAATCTTAAAACCAATAATTATCTGCTGTATGCTTTGGCAGCACAATATGCAAAAGCTGAAAAACTAAATGAATGTTTGGTGCTCAACCAGCATGGTCGTATATGCGATGCCACCATTGCCAATGTGTTTTTCAGTAAGGATGGGATGATTCATACTCCAGGTCTTAAAGAAGGATGCGTCAATGGGGTGATGCGTAGTTTCCTCCTTGAACAACTTCGTAATGCAGGATTCCAGCTAAAAGAAGGGGCTTATTTGCCCGATGAAATTGCTGCAGCCGATGAGATTTTCTTAAGCAATGCCATGTATGGTTTGCGATGGGTAAAACTATGGGGCGACAGAACTTATCAGTTTCAGCAGGCCTCCACTATTTTCAATCGCTTCATTTCTCCCTTATTTCCGTAAACATTCTGCTGGCAGGATCGTTATAAGCACATGGCAAAACAGAAAGTAAATATCTGCTGGTTCAGGAGGGATCTCCGGTTACATGATAACGCAGCTTTATATCATGCATTGAAAGATGGTTTGCCTGTTGTGCCCATTTTTGTTTTTGATAAAGCAATCCTGGATAAACTGGAAGATAAAACTGACCGCCGTGTTGAATTTATTCATCATGCCATTACAGATATACAAGAGCAACTGCAAAGTATGGGCAGCAGCATGGAAGTGTCTTATGGTTTTCCGCTCGATGTGTTTGCAAAGCTGCTTGAAAAATATTCAATCAATAAAGTATTCACCAATCATGATTATGAGCCGTATGCCCAAATAAGAGATGCAGCCATTCAGCATCAACTAAATGATGCAGGTGTTTCGTTTCATACTTTTAAAGACCAGGTTATTTTTGAAAAAGATGAAGTGCTCAAAGATGATGGGAAACCTTATACGGTCTTTACTCCTTACAGCCGCAAATGGAAAGCCAAAATCAATGATTTTTATTTGAAGAGTTATCCGGTGGAGGAGTACGCAACGAATTTTTTCAAACAATCACCGGCAGCGATCCCTTCATTAAAGGAAATGGGTTTTGAAGCTGTTGGATTGCCATTTCCATCTGCTGAAACAAGGAAAGAAATTATCAAAAAGTATAAAGAGCAAAGGGATTTTCCTGCGATAGATGGAACAAGCAGATTGAGTGTGCATTTACGTTTTGGCACAATCAGTATTCGTGACCTTGCAAGAGAAGCACAAGGATTAAGTGAAGGATTTTTGAATGAACTGATCTGGCGTGATTTCTATCATATGATCCTTTGGCATTTCCCACAGGTAGGAGAGGGAAAAGCATTCAAGAAAGAATATGACTTTATTGAATGGCGGCACGATGAAAATGATTTTCAAAAATGGTGCGATGGACAAACAGGTTATCCTATTGTTGATGCCGGAATGCGTGAACTCAACGCAACGGGCTTTATGCACAATCGAGTACGCATGATCGTTGCATCATTTCTCACCAAACATTTACTACTAGATTGGCGATGGGGTGAAGCATACTTTGCTAAAAAATTGTTGGACTTTGATTTGGCTGCCAACAACGGTGGCTGGCAATGGGCGGCAGGTAGCGGTTGTGATGCAGCGCCTTATTTCCGCATCTTTAATCCTTATTTGCAAACGCAGAAATTTGATCCCAAACTGGAATATATACGAAAGTGGGTTCCGGAGTTTGAAGGTTTTGATTATGTAAAACCGATCGTGCAACATGAATTTGCTCGTAAACGTTGTCTCGAGGTGTACAGCAAAGCATTGAAGAAATAGATCAGGAATGTTGTGTGGCTGCTTGCAGCATTTGTTCTACTGCCTGCATACCATCTTCACCTAAATCAAGCGAGTAATTATTTACATACAGATCAATGTGCTGGAGCATCACCTCTTCACTCATCTCCTGTGAATGTTGTTTTACATAATCTGCTATGAGCGGATAATTGCTGAATGCATACTCCAGGCTTTTACGGATCAATCGATTAACCTTCTGCTGCAGCACAACATCAATTCGTTGATGTGCAACAATACCACCTAACGGAATCGGATAGCCGGTTGTTGTTTCCCAATATTCACCCAGGTCCATCAGCTTATGCAATCCTTTCTGCTGATAAGTGAAACGGTTTTCATGAATGATCACACCCATGTCAACTTTACCACTCAATACAGCTTCTTCAATTTCATGAAAGACCATGAACTGTTTTTGTTTTGCGTTGGGAAATGCTTGTGAAAACAAAAAATGAGCTGTAGTATTTGTGCCGGGTATTGCAATGATTGAATCATTCACCAATTGCTGAAGTTCTTCAACCTTCGTACTCCCTGCATTGTTCTTCGTAATTAATAGGGGTCCCACACCTTTGCCCAATGCACCGCCGCTCTTTAATAAATTATATTGATGACGAATGAGCGGATAAACACCGTAGCTGATCTTTGAAAAATCAAGTTTGCCCTGCTTTGCCCATTCATTCAAAGTTTGCACATCTTCCAACTGCACATCAAACAATAAACCTTCCGTATCAATTTTGCCATTCACCAACGCATCAAAAATAAACGTGTCGTTGGGACAAGGCGAAAAGCCAAGTGTGTAAGTTGTCATGAATTACTATTTATAAACCTTCAACCAAACGAATCAATTCTTTATTCAGGTTCTGCACGGCTTCTTTCAACTTCCATTTTTGTTTGTTACGTTCGCCCACATAATTTGAAATACTTCTGATCTGCACAAACGGAATATTTTCTTTCATACAAACGAGATGCAATGCAGCACCTTCCATATTCTCGATCTTCGCTTTGTATTTTGTTTGATAAAGTTTGGCTGTTTTTTTGGCAGATGTAATCTGATTCACTGTAACACTTCCCACCAATGGCAATTTTGTACGTTCCATCAACACGGTAAACGGATTCACCAGCTTTTTTTGTTTGAAAGGAAATTCATTGGCGGATAACAGTTTTAAATCAAACACATCTTTATAACCATCTTTTTCATGCACTCCTAAATCAGCTAAAGATTCCTGTTTTACTACAACCACATCACCCAAACTCAATGATCGGTCAAACGCTCCTGCAATACCAGCCATGATAACGATATCTGGCTTTTTTACCTGTAAATGCTTCATCAACGCATAGGTGGTATTGATAGAACCAACGCCTGTAACCAGGAAATCGAGCTGTAAATCAATATAATCCAGCTTATTAGTGGTGCGGCAATGTTGAATAAAGGGTTTGATTTCCAATACGGTGGCTGAAACAACTAAACAATTCATGGGGCAAATTTCGGGAAGAATAAAACAAATCGAGGAATAACATCAAAATGCAGCATTCTTATTACCTTTGCGGCCCAACAATTTGATGGGTTAGGCAATGGTTTACTTAACACGATTAGAACATTTTAATGCTGCGCACAAACTCTACAATCCTGACTGGAGCCTGGAGAAGAATGAAGCGATGTTCGGCAAATGTGCCAACGAAAACTGGCATGGGCATAATTATGATCTGTTCGTTACCATTAAAGGACAAGTGAATGAAGACACCGGTTTTTTGTTTGATGTAAAGAAACTGAGTGAGCTCATCAAAATTCATGTGCTGGAAAAACTCGATCACAAGAACCTGAATATGGATGTTGATTTCATGCAGGGAAAAATGTGTTCTACTGAAAATCTGGCAAAAGCCATCTGGCAACAATTACAACCACATCTGCCTTCTGAAGTGCTGCTTCACTGCATAAAACTCTACGAAACGCCCCGCATTTACGTTGAATATTTTGGAGAATAAACCTTTTGCGGCGTACCTTGTTATAGTTCTTCACTCGCCCTGCAAGGTGCTTTAAGGAAAGTTCATGGCAGGTAAAATGTAATCAGGTTTTCTGTCATGGAAAAAAAAGTATCCGTCTTTCGTCACGAACATTTTAACGCTGCCCATCGTTTATACAATCCGGAATGGACCAATGAGCGGAACGATGCGGTATTTGGCAAATGCAACAACCCATCGTTTCATGGTCATAATTATGAACTGGTGGTAAAGATCACCGGTGTGCCTGATAAAGACACCGGCTATGTGATGGATCTTAAAGTATTGAGTGATTTAATAAAGAGTGAAATTCTGGAACGTTTCGATCATAAGAATCTGAATCTTGATACGGTTGAGTTCAAACATCTGAACCCAACTGCAGAGCATATTGCCATTGTGATTCATGATCTGTTACGTCCGCATATCGATGCAGGAAAAGAACTGCAGATACGTTTGTATGAAACACCAAGAAATTTTGTAGAGTATCCGGCATAAATAAAATTTTAATAATTGATAGTTGAAAATGTGGGAGAGTATGCGGCTTCTGATTTTCAAATTCACAAATTTTCAAATTAGACCATGGCTTATAAAAAAACAGAACAATACGAAGAGAAGGTTACTTCAGGATTGATTGAAAGTTACAGGAGTGCTTTAGATTTATTAGGCGAAGATCCTGAAAGGGAGGGCTTACTGAAAACACCTGAGCGTGTTGCAAAAGCGATGCAGTATATGACGCAAGGCTACCAGATGGATGCAAAAGCGATTCTGGAAAGTGCAAAGTTTCACGAAGAAGTAAGTGAAATGGTGATTGTAAAAGATATTGAGTTGTACAGCATGTGCGAACATCATATGTTGCCGTTCTTCGGTAAGGCGCATATTGCTTACATTCCAAATGGATGGATCACCGGGTTGAGTAAACTGGCGAGAGTGGTGGATGTATATAGCCGCCGTTTACAGGTACAGGAGCGATTAACTACGCAGATCCTTGAAGCAATCAAGGAGTCTTTGAACCCAATGGGTGTGGCTGTAGTAGTGGAAGCGCAACATTTATGTATGATGATGCGTGGTGTGCAAAAACAAAATTCAGTCACCACTACATCCGCTTTTTCCGGCGAATTTCAGAAAGAGGCCACCCGTAGTGAGTTTCTGAAACTGATCTCTGGTAAGTTCAATTAAATTTTCTTTTTTTGATAGTGCAAGTCTGTTGTAATTATTGCAACAGACTTCTTTATTTTTGGCCATTAAATATTCATTATGAAGCATGCGTTTGTATTTCCGGGCCAGGGTTCTCAGTTTAGTGGAATGGGAAAGAATTTGTATGATGCAGGAGTTTCGGCCCAACGATTGTTTGAATTGGCCAATGAAATTTTAGGTTTCCGTATTTCTGATATCATGTTCAATGGAACAGATGAGGATCTGAAGCAAACGAACGTAACACAGCCGGCGGTGTTTTTACATTCAGCGATTGCTTATAAAACCATTGAATCGGCAAAGCCGGATATGGTTGCCGGACATTCATTAGGCGAGTTCAGCGCATTAGTAGCGAATGGAGTATTGAGTTTTGAAGATGCATTGCAGTTAGTAAGCGTACGTGCAATAGCTATGCAAAAAGCTTGTGAACTCAATCCTTCAACCATGGCAGCAGTACTTGCATTGGCAGATGAGAAAGTGGAAGAAGTGTGCAAACAAGTGCAGGAAGAAACAGGTGAAGTTGTTGTTCCTGCGAATTACAACTGCCCCGGACAATTAGTAATCAGCGGTTCATTAAAAGGAATTGACATCGCTTGCGAACGAATGAAAGCCGCCGGTGCAAAGCGTGCATTGGTATTACCTGTTGGTGGTGCGTTTCATAGTCCGCTGATGGAACCTGCACGTGAAGAATTGAAAGCAAAAATTGAAAGCACAAATTTCTATACTCCCCAATGTGCTATTTATCAAAACGTGGCTGCAAAAGCGGTGTTGGATAAAGATGAGATCAAACAAAATTTAATCGATCAGTTGACTGGTGCTGTACGTTGGACACAGAGTGTACAATCGATGATTGCTGACGGAGCAAGTAAGTTTACAGAAGTGGGTCCTGGAAAAGTATTGCAAGGGTTGGTACAAAAGATCAATAAAGAAATGGTTGTTGAAGGAGTGAATTAAGAAATCCTTGAGCCGTTAGCCATTAGCTGCAAGCCCTTTGCTCGCAGCTAATGGCTGAAAGCTAACAGCTATACATTGATGCTGCAGTTGATCCACTCGGGATCAAAATTCGCATTATACTTTTTATAAAAATTAATCGCAGGTTCATTCCACTCCAATACCTGCCACACAATACCGCTCATATTTTTTTCTTTTGCTTCAACAATGAGTTGATCGAATAATAATTTACCGATGCCTTTTCCTCTTGCCTGTTCGGTTACAAGAATATCTTCCAAATACATACGCTGTCCTTTCCATGTTGAATAGCGGATATAATACAATGCAAATCCCAGCACAAGATCATTCTCTTCGGCAACAAATGCCCACCAAACAGGATTTGTTCCAAAACCACTGTCAACAAAATGTTCCAGTGTAACTGTTACCTCTTCCGGAGCTTTTTCATAAAGCGCCAGTTCTTTTATAAGCTCCAGTAAGCGGGGGCAATCTTCTTTTACTGCTCTTCTGATAATCATACTTCTATTGATTTACGTCTGACGGCTTTCAGCCGTACCGACGAAGTTTATTTTTTTCTTGTTGCTTTAAACGTTCCGTTTGGTTGTAAAAATGATAACGCAATGATTTCACCTGCATCATTTTTCTCAAAACGAACACTGTAACCGGCTGCAATTTTTAAATTGAACAGATCGGGCTTTACAGGTACTAATTCATAATCTGTCTGGCCGGTTACAAATGCAATCAATGTGTTCTCTCCTTTGATATAAACTTTTACAAGCGTTGGCCCCGGCAGTTCATACTCGCCAACATATTTTTCAAGATCGGCTTTACTAACATCAATTGTTTCTACTTTTTTTGTGAATACAATATCTTTTACGCCAGGCTGCAATGGCAACGACAATGATTCAATTTCGCCTTTGAGATTAATATTGAATTGTCCTTTCATCGCATCATCTTCTTCGGCAGTACCCAATTCTTCATCGTACGGAATAAAGTTGAAGTAATTGAAATGATAATGTTTGATCTTAAAGTTGAGCCCATTGTATTTGCCAATCAATGAATCTTTTTGCAAGTCAATTTTTAAAGTGCCATAACCTTCGTTGGTAAAAGTTCCGGTATATTCAGTAATTGTATGTGTGGGTCTTGTTCCCAGCTTACGTTGTGTACTGTCGGCTTTCAGTTTTTCTTTTGCCGCAGCTTTTGCTTTGTCAACTGCGTTTTTTTGAGTGCGTTGCCAGTCTCTGTATTTTAATCCAAGCAAGCGGTCAATAATTGTGTTACGTATAATGCCGGGAATAGGTGAGCCATTTTGATTGACTGAAACAAAAATACCAATACTATCAGTTGGATAGAACGATGTATTGCTGCTGAATCCATCGATATTACCACCATGCTCTACACGGTAATGTCCACGATAGTTAGCAAGAAACCAGGCAAAACCATAATTGCTGAAGAATACATCCGGGATTTCTTTTGTAGGCAAAAGAGCACCCGTAACCATTTGTGAACTGATAGCCTGATTGTAATAGGAAGCAGGTAAAATTTCTTTGCCGTTGAACTTGCCGCCGTTTACCCACATCATTACCCAATTGGCCATATCTTTTGCATTGGAATTGATAGAGCCTGCAGGACCAATGGCATCAATATTCTTGAATTTCATTTTCATTACTTTGCCATTGTTCTCGGTATATCCAAATGAATAATCAGCCGCTTTTACATGATCGTTCATAGAAGTATTAGAAGATGTCATATTCAAGGGCGTAAACAGTTGCTCTTTCACTAATGTTTCCCAGCTCTTGCCGCTTAATTTTTCTGCCAGCACTCCTTGTGTAAGAAACATAAAGTTGTTGTATTGCCATAGTCTGCGCAGCGGTGCAGTTTTTTCAAAATACCGGATAATGTAAATTAAACTGTCTCTTTTTGTCGGCGCACCATACCAAGCCAGATCATGACGTGGTAAGCCCGTACGGTGGCTCATCATATCTCTTGCAGTTACGTTGTTGTTCAATTCGTCATCAACAAAACGAAGCTCCGGTAAATATTGTGTAACGGGTTTATCTAAATCAAGCTTGCCTTCTTTCATCGGGAAAGCAAGCAAGGAAGATGTGAATGCTTTGGTGCAACTGCCAATAGCGAATAATGTATTTTCAGTAACCGGTACTTTATTTTCGTAATCTTTATAACCAAACCCTTTTGCTAAGATCACTTTGTTTTTTTCAACAACAGCGACCGTTACACCTGCTGCACTCCATTCTTTTAAAATGCGGTTGATGAATGTGTCAAGACCGGCTAGACGCTTGTCTGTTGTTTGTGCAGTTGCTGATTGCAGCAGTAATACTGCAAGGCAGAGAAAGAAGATTTTTTTCATGCGTGATGTTTTGGTTTTATGTTTCGTCGGTGATAAACCGTCAGACGAATATTATAAAGACTTTAATGCCTGTTCAAAATCATTGATCAGATCTTTCACATCTTCAATGCCAACTGAAATGCGTAGCAAATTATCAGGTGTTGGTGAAAGATCGCCTTCAATTGATTTACGGTGTTCAATTAAGCTCTCTACACCACCAAGGCTTGTTGCATGCGTAAACAACTGCAGCTTATCTGCTAATCTTAA
Source organism: Lacibacter sp. (assembly GCF_035299325.1). Taxonomy (GTDB): domain Bacteria; phylum Bacteroidota; class Bacteroidia; order Chitinophagales; family Chitinophagaceae; genus Lacibacter. The sequence goes on from NZ_DATGWT010000010.1 coordinate 51,471, forward strand.
TACAGCTGCACGATCGCCTTTTACAAGAATGGAAAGCATGCCGCCAAATCCGTTTGTCATTTGGCGTGCCGCCACTTTATGTTGCGGATGCGATGCAAGACCAGGATACAACACACGTTCAATTTTTGGATGTGCTTCAAGATATGTTGCTAATTGCATGGCATTGTTCGAATGAATTGGCATCCGTGCAACAAACGTAGTTAAGCTTCTGCACAACAACCAGCAATCATAAGGCGAAGGAACAGCACCTCCTAATTTCTGACAAGCCTTTATAAAATCGTAACGTTGATCTTTCTCTTTAAAGATCAAAGCGCCGCCAAGAATATCGCTGTGTCCACCCAGATATTTTGTAGTTGAATGCAAAACAATATCAACGCCAAGTTCAGTCGGTCTCGTATAGAACGGTGTAGCCCAGGTATTATCAGCAACTGTAAAACAGTTGTGTTCTTTTGCAATAGCTACAACAGCAGCAAGGTCGGTTACTTTGATCAACGGATTGGACGGTGTTTCGGTCCATACCAATTTTGTATTGGGTTGAATTGCTTTTCGCAACGCATCATGATCCGTCATGTCCACTAACGTGTACGATAAACCGAAACCGGAGAACATGGTATCAAGAATAGTACGGATAGAGAAATAGGTGTCATCAGGCAAAATAATATGATCACCGGTTTTTAAACTTTGAAATACAACGGTTGCAGCGGCGAGTCCTGATGCAAAACTTACACAACCTGCACCGTTTTCCATCTTCGCCAGTTTTTGCTCAAGCGAATGACGGTTAGGGTTATCGTATCTTGAATAAAAGAAACCTCCCGGGTAACTGATGCCATCTTCACCACGTTCGAATGTGGTTGATAAAATAATGGGTGACATTACCGCTCCGCTTCCATCTTTAATATTGTCTTCGTGTATGATGCGTGTTGAAAATTCCATATGCCGTTTTATTTGTAATCCGTGGATAAATGTACGTAATCTGTGCTTTGCGATTTGACGTGCAGAAGATATATTCATTAATTTGGGCTGTAAAATCATACTGATATGAAAGAATTACTTTCAGCTTATGCTGCATATAATCGGTGGGCCTATCAAACGCTTACAGATGCCATCCTTAAAATGGATGAGCATTTACATCAGCAGATTGTGAAAAGCAGTTTCCCGAATTTGTACGCAACTATTCTCCATTTATGGGATGCGGAAAGTATTTGGTGGCAACGGATGGAAGGGCATCAGCAAATGGTGATACCCAGCAAACAATTCAATCCAACCATGAAAGAAGCAATAAACGGCTTGCTGCAACAGGCAGGAGAATGGGAGCGGTTTGTGAGCGCCACCACTGATGAAAATCTGCAACGGGAGTTTTATTATAAGAACATGAAAGGCGAATCGTTTCGTTCAGCAGTGTGGCAGATTACGCATCATTTGTTTAATCATGGCACTTACCATCGTGGTCAGTTAGTGACGATGATGCGGGAGTTAGGAGTTACAGAAATTCCGGCAACTGATTTCATTCATTGGTATCGCACACGAGAGTGATATACTATGAAGTCTCTTAGGCCAAACGCTGCAACGCAGCTGTTACAAGAACCTGTTCAATAAAAGGTTTTGCTTTTTCTTCTTTCAACTGTGCATAAATTTTCTGGTTGTGATTAGCTTCTTCCGCAAGATTCAGCTTCAGTTGCTGGTATTCAATTCTTGCTTCTTCATTTGTTCGCAAATAATCTCTGAATAGAAGATGCCGTTTTAACTCTTCGCTGTGAGCAGGGCAAACATAAAGGTGGTGGGTAATGATATCTAATATAGGATGCTTGATTAATGCATTGTTTCGTTTAAAAACATCTCTGTCTGTTATACCCTGGTTGCCGTTGTGATAATAGCCGATACTTTCTAACCTGTTTTTGATTTCACTGAAGCTTACATTATTTTCAAATACAATATCAATATCAATGATGGGCTTGGCTGATAAGCCGGGAATTGCGGTGCTGCCAACATGTTCAACTGTTACATGCAGGTGCTGCAATACTTCTTGCAATATTGTTTTGATTGTTTGAAAATCGAAAACCCAGTTTGTTGCATATTCCCTTATGAGCATTGGCTGTATTTCTTCGTTTTTACTTATGCGCCGAATTGCCTTAAATGATGATCGGCATGTTTATAAGCAAACAATCCTACTTGGTCTTTTGTCATTGGGCCAAAGAAAGGATGTATGAAGTTGGTATTATTGTAAACGGCAAATTGCTCAATATTACTGATCCATTCTTTTTTATGCAGGTCAATGTCGCAATTTTGCCCGGTGGTTTTCAGCAATTGGCTTGTTGGTGAGTTTCTTCCAAATCCACGATCATCTTTCAGTACTTTCTTCAGCATCATTGGTCCCAACAGGCGTCCAATAAAAACACGCTTTATCACGAGCTTTCCAAAAAACATCTCATCACACAAAATGCAATGCTTCAACATTTGAGATACAGTCATTTTGCCCCATTGAGCATGGTTTTGAAGGGTTAGCGAATTGATCCTGCTTGCTAATTCATCTCTTACTGCGGCATCAAAAACTGTTTTCATGTCGATTGTTTTTAGTCGGTTGTTACTAACTTTTGAGGCGTTGCTAATCTAAAACTTAATTTTAAAGAAAGATAATGATTTGACCGCCTGGGTGTGCACTTGCTTCCTTGCTCTTAAAATTGTATGTTTATTCGATGAAGGGCGGGTTCTTTTTCTCAATCATTGTAATTATGTGGGTTTTAGTTTTGCAGGTTGCCTGCAAGCCGGAATATTCCTGCGAAAATTGCAAAGGAGAGAATCAGCCGCCAATCGCTAAAGCCGGCGCTGATAAAACGATCAAATTGCCAAACGACAGTACCTTGCTCGATGGAAGTGCTTCTACTGATCCTGATGGTAGAATAACAGAATGGTTATGGAAAAAAATTGCAGGCCCGTCTTTGTTTTCAATAAAAGACACAACAGCAAGTAAAACCCTCGTAAATAAATTAGTTCCCGGTGTATATAGTTTTGAATTGAAAGTGGTGGATAATGAAGGACTGTTTGCAAAAGACACTGTGAAAATTCTTGTTGACAGTGCGACAGCACCTAACAGACCTCCTGTTGCAAGAGCAGGACAAGATCAAACCATTACGTTGCCGGTAAATAAGACATTGCTTGATGGAAGTGGTTCAACCGATCCTGACAATAATATAATTGGCTACGCCTGGAGAAAAATTGCAGGCCCGCCGAATTCTGTTTTTTCAGATCCTGTTGCAATTAAAGTAGAAGCATTAGATCTTACCAATGGCGTTTACCAGTTTGAGTTAACGGTTACTGATGCTGACGGATTATTTTCTACAGATACGATTCAAGTGACGGTAAACATCTCACCAAATAAATCTCCCATCTCAGAAGCAGGCAACGATATCAC
>NZ_DATGWT010000011.1:0-14879 GCF_035299325.1 Lacibacter sp.
CTGATGATCGATTGCACTTCTTTGTTCATACTTCTAAGTTAAGAAGAATAGAAGCTTTCTGCAATGGAGAACAAGAGTGCGACGCAACAGGTGATGCTATGAAATGCGGGTGCCGGAAACAAAAAAATATTTAGCCGGAAAGACGGGAAGGCGGTAAGTTATTCATTCCGCATTCCCGGCAAGCATAAAAAAACTCCGCAACAAGTGCGGAGTTTGAAATTTATTTACTGAGATACATACTTCTGTCTTTATACAACTGGCGGAAGTAAGGATCACGAAGGTTTTTAATAAAGCGGATGGCTTCACCAGTGCTCTTCATTTCTGGTCCGAGCTCCTTGTTTACATTCGGGAATTTGCTGAAGCTGAACACCGGTTCTTTAATAGCATAACCGGTTAGTTTTTTCTCGAATGTAAAGTCGGTGAGTTTATTTACTCCCATCATTACTTTAGTTGCAATGTTGAGATAAGGTATTTGGTATGCCTTTGCAATAAACGGGGTAGTGCGGCTTGCACGTGGATTGGCTTCGATCACAAATACTTTACCATCTTTAATGGCAAACTGGATGTTGATGAGACCTTGTATTTTCAATGCTTTCGCAATTTTCTTAGCATATTCTTCCATGGTTGCTACAACCAATGGTGTGAGGTTGAACTCAGGTAATACTGCATGACTATCGCCACTGTGAATACCTGCAGGTTCAATGTGTTCCATAACACCCATTATATGAAAATTCTCACCATCGTAAATCGCATCGATCTCGGCTTCCTGGCAGCGATCGAGGAAATGATCGATAAGGATCTTGTTGCCGGGCAAATGTTTGATGAGGCTTAAAACTGCACTTTCCAGTTCGGTTTCGTTGATAACGATACGCATCCTTTGTCCGCCCAATACATAGCTGGGACGCACCAGCACCGGGTAACCAACTTCTTTTGCCACTTCAATGGCATCATCGGTGGTATAAGCTGTGCCATATTTTGGATAAGGAATTTCCAGTTCTTTCAACAGATCGCTGAAACGGCCACGGTCTTCGGCAATATCCATACTGTCGAATGAAGAACCGATGATGCGGATACCTCTTTCGTGCAGACGTTTTGCCAGCTTAAGGGCAGTTTGTCCGCCCAGTTGTACAATTACACCGTATGGTTTTTCCAGCTCAATAATTTCCCAGAGATGTTCCCAGTAAACCGGTTCGAAATACAGCTTATCAGCCATATCGAAGTCGGTACTAACCGTTTCGGGGTTACAGTTCACCATGATCGCCTCGTAGCCACATTCTTTGATGGCGAGCAGACCATGAACACAGCAGTAGTCGAACTCGATACCCTGACCAATGCGGTTGGGGCCACTGCCGAGAACAATAATTTTTTTACGTTGAGATGGAATGGATTCGTTGTGGAGGATCGTATTTGCCATTGCGGTGCAAATGTACGGTTGTGTGAAAAATTTTGAGGGTTTTTTTTGACCAAATTTCGACTGGGATTTGCTAACGGATATGAGCTTGTCAGAAAGGATTTTGCAGGTCCTGCCTGTTATACAGATGATTGCGGGTTACAAACAGCGTCTGTTTTACGCCGCCTTTTTTTATAAATTGGGTTTTGCCCACCAGCCGCATGAGTAATGCAATGGGGGTGAGAAAGAGGAAAAAAATAACAGACAGCAATACTCGGCTGTTGATATACCCCAGCAATTTCGCCAGCTGCATCCAGATGATATGGGTGAAGTCGCCAACCGGTCCTATAAGGAAACCAATAAAGCAAACACCGATGGGGGTTAACATCCATTCTTTTCGAAAAATGAGATAGAAAATGGCAAAGCCGATAGCGATCACGAGCAGTGAGGTATGTTTAGCCCGCCACTTCATTTAAAATAAAGAATAGATAAAAGGTGCAACGGCGGAACTGCCACCGAAGATGAGTAATACGCCTAATAATAACATGACAATGATGATAGGAGCCAGCCACCATTTTTTACGCTCTTTTAAAAAGGCCCACATATCTTTTAAAAACTCGATCATAGTTGTACAAAGTTAATCAGCTTGCAGGTTTTTCTTCCAATCATCTTTTTCTTTCCATTCAGGTTGCTCCTGTTTACTGAACAGGTAATTTTCAATAACAAGATAATCCATTTCTGTACGCATGAAACATTGATAAGCTTCCTGCGGGGTACATACCACAGGTTCTCCACGTACATTAAAGCTGGTGTTGATCAACACTGCACAACCTGTTTGCTGTTTGAAAGCAGTGATCAGGTCATGAAATGCTTCATTGGTTTCTTTATGCACTGTTTGTACACGGGCTGAATAATCGATATGTGTAATGGCAGGCAAAGTGCTTCGTTGATAATATAATTTATCATTTAAGCTGAGGTGATGATAATTTTCCGGCACAGGATATTGTAATGTTTTCTTCACCGGTTGCACCAACAGCATATAAGGCGATGAAGTAGTTAATTCAAAATAATCCTGCACATCTTCTGCAAGCACAGCAGGGGCGAAGGGACGAAATCCTTCTCTGTACTTTATCTTCAGATTGAGCTTTTTCTGCATCTCAGGATTTCGAGGATCGGCAATAATACTTCTGTTGCCCAATGCTCGTGGACCAAACTCCATCCTTCCCTGGAACCAACCAACTACATTTCCTTCGCTGATATGCGCTGCAACAGTTTTGTATAATTCATTTCGATTGTTGAATGCAGTTGTAACTGCTTTGTATTGTTGAATAGTTGATTCAACTTCATCAGCAGAAAAACACGGACCGAGATAGGAGCCCTTCATTGCATCCATTGCAGAACTGACAATACGCTCCTTTTCAAAATAAATATGATGTGCTGCTAAGGCCGAACCAACTGCACCGCCTGCATCACCACTTGCTGGTTGGATGAAAATATTTTCAAACAAATTACTATTCTGCAATTTGCCATTTGCCACACAATTCAAAGCCACACCACCCGATAAACAAATGTTCTTCGAACCGGTAATTTCTTTTGCATGTGCAGCCAGTTTCAACACAATTTCTTCTGTTACCTGTTGAATGGCCAAAGCAAGATTACAATGTTCTTGTTGCAATTCTTCTTCTTCGCTTCTGCGTTTTAAACCAAACAGAGTTTCAAACTTTTTATCTTTCACCATTCGTAATCCAACAGAATAATTGAAATACTGCTGATCTAAAAAGATAGAGCCATCCTCATAGATCTTTACAAGTTTTTCTCTAATGATGGAAACAAACCGTTTGGTTTGTTCTGCATCAGGATCACCGTAGGGTGCCAGCCCCATCAACTTATATTCACCACTGTTTACTTTAAAGCCCAGATAGTAAGTAAACGCAGAATACAATAAGCCAACAGAGTGAGGGAAGTTGAGTTGCTTGAGTATTTCAATCTCTTTGCCTTTTCCTTTGCAGATGGTTGTGGTGGCCCATTCGCCAACCCCATCAATGGTTACTATCGCTGCTTCTTCAAACGGCGATGGGTAAAATGCAGATGCTGCATGACTGAGATGATGTTCCGGAAATAACAGCTTCAGTTTCTTTTTATCGTAGAGTTGAATTTTCTTCAGCTCATCACGGATCATCTTTTTCAGGAATAGTTTTTCATTCAACCAAACAGGCATGGCCATCAAGAAAGAAGTAAAACCTTTTGGTGCAAATGCGTAATAGGTTTCAAGCAAGCGCTCAAATTTCAATAATGGTTTATCGTAAAACACGACTGCTTCCAGTTGATCGATAGAAATGCCTGCTTCCTTTAAACAATACGCAGCAGCTTTTGAAGGAAACCCGGCATCATGTTTTTTTCGGCTGAACCGTTCTTCCTGTGCAGCGGCAATGATCTCTCCATCTTTTATGATGGCTGCTGCTGAATCATGGTAAAAGGCAGAGATGCCGAGAATGTACATGGGTGCAAAATAAGCGATTTGAAAGAAACACTGATGACGCTGATTTGAGCGGATGATCACTGATTTAATTTGTGCTTATCAGTTTCATCCGTATCATCAGTGACTCTATTTCTTCACTCAAAATCTCCGCTACCTTAGCGGCTCCTTGTTTATTGAAATGTATAAAGTCGTAATAATAAACTGTATTCTTCGGCATCAGTTTCGCCAGATCAATAACTGTTGCCTGTGTGCTGTACGAACGAACCACATTGTTGTATTCTTCCAATACCTGTTCCTGCAACAAATTGTTTTTACCGGGATTGCTTTCGTGAAATTTCAGATCCATACGAACACCACTTGTACTATCGGTGAAAGCTCCATACAATGATGGCTGTGTTAACAGGATGGGTTGAATTTGATTCGCTTTGCAAAGATTGATGATCTCCTGCAACCTTGACTGATAACCACTGAGATAGTTTTTCTGTTTGCTGATTGTTTCTTGTATATAAGCAGGCGTGTAAGTAGTATCTCTCAGTTGTTTAAAATCAATTTCTTTATGAATCAATCCTTTTTTGTAAGCAGAGCGGATATTGTATAATTGAAAAACAGTTGCTCCGATTTCTGTTTTATTCAGCAATGATTTAAAGAATGCTTTTACGGAACTATACTGCAATTTGTTTTCATTCATCACATCAAAGCTTTCCGGCTTTTCTGTTTCCACATCATTCACACCTGTGAGAAACACTACATACTTTGGTTTCAGTTTAATGATATACTCTTTCATCAACAATAAATGCCCAAAGGTTGAATGACCATCAATGCCAGCATTATTCACCCATACATCAGGAACAGAATCTTTCAGTTCTTCTTCCAGCAAAAAAGGCCAGGTTGTACTGTCGCTTAAAAAACGGCATTCGGTTGTACTTCCTCCAATAGTAATAATGGAGTTGAGTTTTAAGATGCTATCGCTTGGCATCGGTCCACGAAAACCTAAGGCGTTACGGCTGTACTTAATATTTTCATCCAGTTGTTTGATCCATTGGTTATCGAATACTGTTTGTTGATTAGCCGGCAATACCAGCTTTCCCTGCTTGGTAAAATTGGTAAGCGGGTTATAAATACGCAACACAATTTCACATAGCACTAATGCAACGAGTAACCCAAAAAATAATGCTTTCAGATTTTTCAACATGCTGTTAAGTAAGTTGTAATAAGAAATAATAGATCACTGCAAGTATTGTCGATAAAATTATTGTAATTGTGACGAAGTCCATGCTTACTTTATAGTAATCACGAAAGCTTTTACGGAGGAAAATCAACAAAATCCCAATTGCTGGTAAATGTTGTATCCAGAAATAAGGATCAGTTAAAGGAAGCGAGTCAGTATAAAATATTATCTGAAAAAGAAGAAGCGTAATTCCGAAACTTGTTAATATTATTAATAATGCCCATCCTCTTTTTTTCTTGAATAGTAGATCAAGGGTCATAAGAAGCTGCAGAGGTGGTGCAATAATACTTAGCATCTCCCACCAAAAAAAGTCAACTGGAGTTCTGTTAAGAGCATTTGAAATTGTATGATAAAAAGGAGGCAGTTGGAAAAGAAACTGAACTCCAAGTATTGCACAGAATATTTTTACTATTTTTTCAGTTGAGGGGTTTTCTTCAGGCAGAATCATAGCCGAAACTTGCCCGTTTATATTTTCTTTGATCGTGTTTATGAATTCAAGGTTTTTCGTCTTCCGGGTTTTGTTACCAGCGATCTTTTCGTTTAAATAATCCAGCCTGTCTGTTGGAATGTTTCTTGAAGCAAGTTCTTCCTCTGCAGCTTGAATCGCAAGGGGTGACACTCCTTCACGTTTATCAAGTAAATCCAATAAATCATAATCAGTCAGTTTCCGAAAGGACTCTTTATAATTGTGCTCCATGGTGCTGTAAGATAAAAAACGTTTGCCGTCGAGAGACGTAATGCATGTAAAAGAAAAAAGCATTGACGATTAATCAATGCTTCTTCTATATTCTGTCTTCTATATTCTTGTTTTACTCAAACGTACTATAGAAATACGGCGTCTTCGCTTCAAACTCGGCGCTGCAGGTATCTACCATTTTGTACACCCGGGTAATACCCCAGGCCTTACGTTTTTCATATAGTTCATCTTCGCTGGCATCCTCTTTCATAATTCTGCAGATCTGCTCATCGCCAAAGCCCATACGTTTTGCTTCAGTCAATAATTCTTTTGTTAGCGATTGCATATCATGCTTCATCAATTCCTTTTCCATGTTCACAATATCCTGGATCTGGTAAATGAACCAACGATCGATCTTTGTTGCGTCAACGATCGTCTTCACACTCACACCCGCCATCAACGCATCTTTAATACGGAAAATGCGATCCCATTTCGGCACTTTTATGTATTCAATCAACTCTTCAGCATGTTTTACACTTTGGCCGTAGTAACCCAAACCAACAGCGTTGTTCTCCAAACTCTGACAAGCTTTCTGCACTGCTTCCGTAAAGCTTCTGCCAATTGCCATCACTTCACCTACACTTTTCATCTGTAAACCTAAACGATCATCAGCGCCTTTAAATTTATCAAAGTTCCAGCGTGGCATCTTCACAATTACATAGTCAAGTGCCGGTTCAAAGTAAGCAGAAGTTGTTTGTGTGATCTGGTTTTTCAATTCATCCAATGTATAACCGATTGCAAGCTTCGCAGCAATTTTGGCAATTGGATACCCGGTTGCCTTACTTGCCAGTGCAGATGAACGGCTTACACGTGGGTTGATCTCAACCGAAATAATGTCTTCATTTTCGGGATTCAATGCAAACTGTACGTTACAACCACCGGCGAAATTGCCGAGACTACGCATCATCTTAATCGCCATGTTACGCATGTTCTGGAAAGCAGTATCGCTCAATGTCATGGCAGGAGCCACTGTAATACTGTCGCCGGTATGCACACCCATTGGGTCAAAGTTCTCAACCGTACAAATGATCACCACATTATCGTTCTTATCACGTAACAGTTCAAGTTCAAATTCTTTCCAACCCAACAATGCTTTTTCCACCAACACCTCATGCATCGGACTTGCTTTCAAACCTCTGTCGAGTGCAGCATCCAGTTCATCTTTATGCATTACAATACCGCCGCCGGTGCCTCCAAGTGTAAACGATGGACGAATCACCAACGGAATACCGATCTCCTGCGCAAATTCCTTTCCTTCCAGCAACGAGTTAGCTACACGGCTTGGTGCAACACCAATACCAATATCGATCATGAGCTGGCGGAATTTCTCCCTGTCTTCAGCTGTATCGATCGCCTTCACATCCACACCAATCATAGTCACATTGTATTTCTCCCAAACACCCAACTCATCGGCTTCTTTACAAAGGTTCAGAGCCGTTTGTCCGCCCATGGTAGGTAATACTGAATCGATCTGTGGGTTTTCTTCCAGAATCTCTTCAATACTTTCAATGGTGAGGGGCAACAGGTACACTTTGTCGGCCATCATCGGGTCGGTCATGATGGTGGCGGGGTTGCTGTTGATGAGAATTACTTCAATTCCTTCTTCACGTAAACTGCGGGCTGCTTGCGAACCCGAATAGTCAAACTCGCAGGCCTGGCCGATCACAATGGGGCCGCTGCCTACAATCAGCACACTTTTAATCGATTTATCTTTTGGCATGGGGAGAATTTGGCTGCAAAAGTATTGGATTGAGCGTTAACCTGAGCGTGAATTTTCAACCGATTTTCAAGGTTTTTTGGTAACGGTCGTTAGGAATCCTGTTCAGCGGCTGTTGTGCCTGCCCGTTCGCAGCTTTAGCGAAGACGGGTCGCTCACTTGTACGTTCGGGAATGCTATGGAGCAATTGTCTGAACCGGGATTTGGGTAGATTAATAGGATTAACATGATGAGATCATGTATATCCAGGAAATCCTGCGAATCTCAAAAATCCCATAAATCATCGTTCAGACAATCAATAATCAAACCTGTGCGGCTCCGATGTTTCGTAGTCTTCATTATACCGCACAAAAAAGTAGAGATACATGGCACGGCTCAGCCGCATAAGCCATGGTTGTAAGATCAATAAGAACGCAGAGTTTAAACCCAGCCACCAGAACACCCGGTTATCGCTGAACGATACACCAATCAACACCCACCATGCCACAAATGTTGCAACGGAAATAGCCACTGTTAAAGCATAGCTCACATAACCGGTGCCATACCAGAAGCCCGGTTCCATATCAAACTTTTGTTTGCATACGGGGCATTCGTCATGCATATCGAACGTGTGTTTGAAATTGTAGGCACTGTAATCTTTAAACAGCTTGCCTCTTCTGCAACGTGGACAATGCATTGAAAACATACTCCATAAATAATTCGGCCTGGGCTTAGAAGAGGGCATGCGTTAAAAATTTTCGCAAAGATAACCCATCACCGTTTTGCAAAAAGTGATAAAAAGCACCTTTAACTTATTTCTTATTCTGCAACAGTAGTTGCAACGAGTTTCTTACGTTCACCAATTTGCTGGCGCCACATGGCATAATACAAACCTTTTTCTTCCAGCAATTGCTGATGGCTTCCTGTTTCAACTACATCGCCGCCTTCCAATACATAAATGCGATCAGCATGCATAATAGTACTTAGTCTGTGCGCAATTAAAATACTGATCTGGTTTTCACCAGCTGAAATATCACGAATGGTCGAAGTGATCTCTTCTTCTGTAATCGAATCAAGTGCAGACGTAGCTTCATCAAAAATGAGCAAGCGTGGTTTACGCAGCAAAGCACGTGCTATTGACAAACGTTGTTTTTCACCACCACTTAATTTGAGCCCACCTTCACCAATCATGGTATCCAGCCCTTTTTCTGCACGTGCAAGTAATCGCTGACAACTTGCTTTGTGCAACGCATCCGTTAATTCTTCATCTGTGGCAGATGGATTCACAAACATCAGGTTCTCTTTAATGGTACCGCTGAAAAGTTGAGTGTCTTGTGTTACAAACCCTATCTGATTACGCAGGTCTTCGAAGTTGATGGAGTTCTCATCGTTGCCATTGTATAAAATTTTTCCCTGCTGCGGACGGTACAAGCCCACCAACAACTTCATCAATGTTGTTTTGCCTGAACCGGATGGCCCAACAAATGCAACTGTTTCTCCCACTTTTACATTAAAGTTGATATCTGTAATAGCATTTTGTCCTGCTGTTTGATGTTTAAACGAAACATTGTTGAAGGAGAGTGTTTCAATTTTTCCCAAATGCAGTGGATTAACCGGTGTTGCTTCCGGTTTCTTTTCCATAAGTATATGAAAGTTGGTGATGCTGGCTTCTGCTTCACGATAGGAGAGAAGTATGTTGCCAATTTCCTGCAATGGTCCAAATACAAAGAAGGAAAAGATCTGCATGGTTACCAACTGGCCTGCATCCATTCTGCCATGAAAGATCGTCCACATAAGCATAAACAAAATCACCTGGCGTAGTGTGTTTACAAAAGTTCCTTGCACAAAGCTGATACTGCGTATGCGTTTTACTTTGGTCAATTCTAATCCCAGTATCTTAAATGTGTTTTTATTTAAGCGTGTTACTTCCTGGTCTGTTAAACCTAAACTTTTTACCAGTTCAATATTGCGGAGCGATTCAGTGGTGGCACCTGCTAATTGTGTCGTTTGTGCCACAATTGTTTTTTGTACCGATTTTACTTTTTTGCTGAGTGCATTTGAAATAATAACTAGTAGAATAATTCCTCCGAAATAAATAAAAGGTAATGTCCAGTGGATAGATGATGCATATAACGATACAATTACAATACCGATAATAACAGGGAAAAGAATATTGATGAACGCCGACACAAATTTTTCTGTATCGGTCCTCACTTTGGTCAAGATGGAAAGTGTTTCACCACTTCGCTGATCTTCAAAATCCTGGTAAGGCAGTTTCATGGCATGTTTCAAACCATCTGTAAAAACCTTTGTGCCAAATTTTTGTGTGGTGAGATTTTGAAAATAATCCTGGAAGGCTTTGGCAATACGGCTTACCATTGCAACAGAGATCGACATGACCAATACATACAACACGCCGGGTTTCTCCCAACTGAAGGAGAAGAAAAAATCTTCTTTAACAAGTGTTTGGGCATTGGTTGTTCCTAAATGCCGGTTAGCCAGGTTTATCAGCTTGCCGAACAAAATAGGATCGATGAGTGAAAAGCCGATATTGATGGCTGCCAAAGCCATGGTGAGTGCAACTAAGCCCTTGTAAGGTGCCAGGTATTTGATCAGAAGTTTCATTTGATTTTAAATTGTGATGACGGTTTATTATAGTTGTATTTGTTATTCAAACCAATCTAAAAAACGGCTGGTTTGAATTTCTTTTAATGTTGGATGCACAGGATTCAGAATTTCGCCTGAAAGCACACGCTCATATTTTTCAAGATAAGCTCTCGCCATTTTTGCTGAGTTGAAATTCTCCAGCGCATATTCGTGGCAATCTTTGTTTGAAAAAGTTGAATAGTTTTCAACAGCATCTGCTAAAACCGAAAGTTTGTTTGACAATACGCCAAATTGTGGCGTAATTAATTCCTGCATAGAACCATATGGAGTACTGAAAACAGGGCAACCGAAATATAGACTTTCAATTATTGCCAATCCAAAAGGTTCGTGCCAAAGTGCGGGGAATATCAACCCCTTTGATTTCATCAGGTACTCATCTTTTCGTTTGCCACCAATCATACCGCAAAAATGAACCCTTGGTGAAAGTGTAAACCGGAAGCCCATACTCAGGTTTAGTCTGTTGCCACCCAATACATAAAGGCGTTCATTCTTGGTTTTCTTAATGATGTTGATGGCTCCTTTTACATTTTTTACACGCCATGCTGCTTTGCCTAGAAAGTGAAAGTAATTTCTCTTTTTTGTAAGATCGGGTTTTGAATAATCATCCCAATCTAACCCATTATAAACAAAAGAGTCTGAGCCGTATCTTATTGCATGATTCGAAGAAACAAAAACTGAGTTTCGATTCAGTTGAACAGATTCGCCAAAATTACCGTGTTGTGTAATGATATAGGGAGTTTGTAACAGATCGATATTGGATGGAGTCATATTAAAATGCACCACATCAGTATCCTTTGGAATCTGCTCAATGATTTCTTTGTTTTCATCAATTGGAATTACGTTGGCATAGGTGCAGCTTGAACCAGCTGGAACAAGGAATTCTACTTTATGCCCCAGCTTTGTTAATTCCAACCCCAAATACCAGATAACCCGTTCTGTACCGCCATATTTTTCCACCGGTATTTTTGAGTTATTTGCAATTACTATTTTCATGATAGAAGTTATAACGACAGAGGTTTGCCCTGATTAAATAATTTTATTACTACAGTCATGAGCAATTTTAAACTGAAGCTTCAATTCTGCTATTCCAGTTGATGTGGTTGCGATGCCAACTCTCTTCAGAAATTGATCAGCTCAAACATGTCATGTTTTTTGTATACCGGTTATGCTAAACACTGTTATCGTAAAGGGATCACATGTTTCAAAAAATGCACCAGCTTCTAAAAGTAAGACAAGTTTGCAGGAAAGCCAGCCGCATTTTGCATGCGTACCGGCATTTTTCAAGAGCGGTCTGCCATTATCCGTCAGCAACAGATACATAACGATCAGTCACCGGTTTTTACTTTGTATTAAAAAAAATCGGTTCTTTGATCACATGAAAATTACCGGTATAACCATCGTTCGCAATGCCGTGTTGAATGACTTTCCTGTGGTGGAAGCCATCGGTTCTATATTGCCGGTGGTAGATGAAATGATCGTTAGTATTGACAAAGGCGATGATGATACAGACGGTCTTATTCGTTCTATACAATCGGATAAATTGAAGATCATTTACTCCACCTGGGATATGAACCTGCGGGAAGGGGGGCGGGTGTATGCGCTTGAAACCGATAAAGTAAAAAGTCATGTATCACCCGATACTGATTGGATCTTTTATATACAGGCTGATGAAGTGATCCATGAAAAGTATCATGCTGTTATCAGGGAAACTGCAGAACGTTACAAAGATGATAAACGTGTGGAAGGCTTATTGTTTCAGTATCTGCATTTTTATGGTACTTACGACTATGTAGGTGATAGCCGTAAATGGTACAGGCACGAAGTAAGAATTATCCGCAACGATCCAACAATCAGTTCGTATAAAGATGCACAAGGTTTCAGGAGAGGTGAAGAAAAACTGAATGTGGTTCCTGTATCTGCTGAAGTTTATCATTATGGTTGGGTGAAAAGCCCGCAACAGATGCGACAGAAGCAAAAAAATATTGCCCGGTTCTATTTTGATGATGAATCGATTGAAGTTTCACCTGATAAATCAGAGCATTTTGATTTCAGTCAATTTGATTCGCTACGGAAATTCACGGGCACACACCCGGTTGTAATGCAGCAACGTATTGCCTCAAAAAACTGGCATGTGGAACTGGATGTCAACCAAAAGAAATTTACATTGAAGAACTGGCTATTGTATTGGGTTGAAAAAAAGACAGGATACAGGTTGTTCGATTTCAGGAATTACAGGAAAATAAAAATCTAGATAAGGCTGTTCGCTATTTTCTCAACACAGCTTCAACTGCATGGCAAAAGTTATTGATCGGCTCATGTGTTACATCATACCCGATATCAACAAGAAATTTATGCATGGCGGTAATATTATTCTTGTCTTCATCCAGATCATGAACTTCGAGTAAAAGCATTTTTGCACGGCGTATTAAAGCAGGATCTGTATTATAGAAGATATCATATTCGCTTCCTTCGCAGTCCACTTTCATGATATCCACTTCCGTAAGATTGTTTTTTAAAATGATATCGGTTAAAGTGATTGTGTCTACAGATATCTTATTTGCATTACTTGAATTGAAGTCTGAAAAAATGCTGGCAATAACGCTGTTGTCATTTTCAGATTCAATATAGAGATCAATTTTTTCACCTGGAGTTCCTGTAACTGCCACCTGATGAACGATCACATTATTTTTTATAACAGGGTTGGCGTCAAGCACCGTTTTTATTTGCTGTGTATTGCGGGGAATTGGCTCGTAGGCAAATATTTTCGCATCTTTTATTTTCGACAGGATCAGTACATCAAAAAAACCGGCATTCGCTCCAATGTCGATGATGACAGGTTTTTGCGGCATTTGTTTCACAACGTCTTTAATATTGTAAACATCTTCCATGAATATTTCTTTAAACACTTGGAATAAAGGAAGTGCTACAGGAAATTGGATCTTATTCGGCTTTGTGGTAAAGATCAATGAACGTTTGAACCGCTCATTTTTATGCAGGATGTATTCAAAAGGGTTTTGAATATGCTTGAATAATTCGATGTATCGTTTAAATCCTTTTACAGGCATAAAATTAATTTTTGAATGAAGTAGAACTATTTATTCTGCATCAGCTGTTCATATAACTGCCAGTATTGTTTTGCAGCTTTATTCCAGCTGAAAAATGCGGATCTTTTTTTTACTTTATCAACCATTTCGGGATGTGTATGAAAATGCTGCAATGCATCTCGAAAAGTTTGCTGCATGTCTTCACTGTCGAATGAATTGAAATAATAAGCAGCATCTGCACCAATTTCAGGAAGACAAGTATGTGTTGACAATAGGATCGGTTTGCCAAAATGCATCGCCTCCACCACCGGTAATCCAAAACCTTCTGAAATAGAGGGAAACGCCATTGCAAGCATATTGCTCAGCAACCACCATTTTTCATTTTCTGTTATAGAGCCGGGCAACAGCACCCTGTCTTCCACTCCATGTTTTTTTGCTTCGGCAAATATTTCATCAACATAATTTTTATCCTGGTTAATGCCAGCAATAATGAGTTGATAATCGTTGCCAACTAAAAGACAAGGCAATACATGAAAGTTTTTCTTTCGTAAAACAGTACCAATTGAAAAAATGTACGGCGTATCAGAAGTGATGAATGATGGTTTTTGGAAAACGGTATTTTCTTGTGGCGTGTTGCATCCATTATAAATTGTTTGCACAGATACATTCGAAAGATCCAGATGCTCACGGATACACTGATGCGTAAATTCTGAGATAACGGCAATTTGATCAGAACGGTCGATCATAGCTTGTGTTCTCTCTAAATATTTCTTCTTTTTCGCAGCGTCTTTATTACTGTCGTATAAAAAGTTCAGATCATGGATGGTGAGCAGTTTTTTTATTTTGCTGCTACCTGGATAATAATTACTACCCTGGTAGGTGCCATGCCACACTTTGTAGTTGGAGGGGATTGGATGGTAAAGTTTATGCCACCATTTCTGAGGATAGTAAAGAGTACCTTCCGGAAGAAAACCAGTTTCAGAAGGACGTATATAAAAGGCAGGCGAATTGTGGCCGGCCGGTTTTTGCTCAATTAATGCTTCACTCAAATATTTGCAGAAGTAATACAAGCCCGTGTTGGGATACTTCATCCGTTCGCAATCAACAATAATATCGGCCTGCATTTGTTGTCTGGTATTCATTTGTATTGAGCGCAAAGTTAAATTAAAACACAAGATGGCTTTCTTTAGGATAACTGTGAGAGCATAAAACTCACCCTGCCCATCCTTCCCGATCAAGGCTCCTATATTGAATAGCTTCGGCCAGATGCTCCACTTTTATGTCGGGGCTTTGTGCAAGGTCGGCAATAGTACGACTAACTTTTAAAATACGATCGTAGGCTCTTGCACTCAGGTTCAGTTTGTCCATCGCCGCTTTCAACAACGTTTGTCCCGCCTGGGAGATCACACAAATTTCTTTGAGTTGTTTACTGCTCATTTGTGCATTGGCATAAATACCATCCACATCTTTATAACGCTCAGCCTGTATTTCACGGGCAGCAATCACACGGTCACGGATAGCTGCACTTGGTTCGCTGTTTTCTGCTTTTGATAATTCGCTGAAAGGAACAGGCGTTACTTCCACATGCAGATCAATACGATCTAACAACGGACCGGAAATTTTATTGAGATATTTCTGC
>NZ_DATGWT010000012.1:0-141256 GCF_035299325.1 Lacibacter sp.
CTAAAGCTGCACCTGCCAATACATCTTCGGCAAAATGTGCGCCTACATAAATACGGGAATAGCCAACAAGCACTGCTACTACAAAAAAGAAAAGTTGTACAACTTTATTTCGTGAAGCAAACGCAAGTAAACTGAAAGTTGCAAAAGCAGTTGTGGTATGGCCGCTCGGGAAACTGTTATTCCCTTTCAACAATTTATCATCTACCCGATGGATACGTTCCGGTTGTTTGAAATAAGCACCGGGTCTTGGTCTTTGTTCAAGGCGTTTAATTGTTTGCGCCAGTAATCCGCTTAATAAGAAAGAGAGTACCAGAAGTAATCCAAGTTTACGTTTACCAACAAGAAATAAAATAACGCCCAGCGCTGCCATAAAAATACCGTCACCGATGTAGGTGAAATATTTCAACACAACATCAGCCACATCTGTATGACGGTTGTTGAGCGCCAGAAACATCTGTTCTTTATTCCAATAGAACAAAGCAGCTCCACCCAGCAACAACAGCAAGAGTGTTGCGTATGTAAAAAGATTGCGTAGGGGATGATTGTATTTCCAGTTCATACCTATTACAAAACTAAGATTGATTCATCAACAGATCACTGTAAGAATGCGTTAAAAGATCGTCCTCACCTATTTGAAACTGCTGCAAATAAAAGTAGCATTGTTCTTTTATTTTCTCAAGACCAAGATTGCCGTCTGTATCAATGGCTTCAATTTCTACAAAACTGCCAAGCCCTTCCACTTCATCAATATGGAATTTCACATTGTCGATGAAATAGATCTCACGCTTCTTCTTCACCACTACTTTTACGCCATGAGCTTTTATTAAGATTTCTTTCAACTGATCAGCATTGTTATCGAGCGGCAATAATTTCACTTCGCTCAATTTAGGGCCGGCTTTGTTTTCACGATTGTAATAAATAAGTGCATTTTCAATTGGCCCTTGCCTCATTTTTAACCGACCATTGTTTGTGTTGAAATAAGTATCGGTTTGATCATCTACACCAATGAACCGTGCCTTTTGCTGTTGCAGGTAATTTCGGATTGAAGCAGTGTTGGCACAGTGTGCTTTTATTTCGATATTCTGATGACTCATGTAAACTAAAAAGCCGCCTTTTCAGACGGCTAGTGTAATTAGTTGGTGAACCGGATTTAAGCTTCAGCTGGAGTTAACCTTGAAGTTCTGTTTGTTCTGGTTGGTTTTGGAGCTAACGCAATTGCATGTTCAAAACGCATTGCTGTCCAAACATGATCCAACACTACTTCTTCTGAAGTTTCAAATCCGCACTGGCAAACAAATTGCCAGCTTCCATCACGGTTTAAATCACTCACAATTTTGGAAGCAGATTTAGGATAAGCTACCCAGAATTTGGCATTAGGGCCCAACGCCGGTAACACTTCCTTTAAGATTCCGTTTAATTGATTCTGATTTACCGCAAAGATCAGGGCGAAATCGATCTTCTTACTACGCAGCAACGGAGTAACATTCTTGGCGAATGATAACTTTACAAATTGCTTTTCGATTGAAGAGGGTAACCCCTGGATTAATAAGTTCTTTTCTTCGTTCAATTGGAGTTTTTCCAAGAGAGAAATAGACATGCCAATGTAAATTTTGATGAGAACTAAAGTGGATGGCAAAGGTAGACTTTTTTTACCATTTCTAAAGGTCGTTAGCTAAAAATTTTAAAAAGAAGCCATTTAAAAAGCCTGGCCAAATGGCCAGGCTTTTTAACTCAACAACTTATAAATCAATTATTTACCTATAGGTTTATAATAAGGCATGGCCTCTTTTACATATTGCTGCATTTTGTTGATACGTGTTTCATCTGAGGGGTGCGTGCTTAAGATCTCAGGTGGTTTTTGCCCACCGCCCGCTTTTGCCATGCGTTGCCAGAAAGGAACAGCCTCCTGTGGGTTATAACCGGCCATTGCTGCAAAACGTAACCCAAACTGATCAGCTTCCAACTCCTGTTTACGGGAGAATGGTAAGGTTCCTCCTACCGTTGAACCGATGCCATAAGCCGTCATAAACAGGTTTTGTGTTTCAGCAGGTTTATTTGCAACTGCCACTGATAAAGCAACACCACCTAACTGCTGCACTAAGCCCTGACTCATGCGTTCGTTACCATGCAGAGCAATGGCGTGTGCAATCTCATGCCCCATTACCACCGCCAGTGCCGCTTCATTTTGTGTAACCGGCAACAGACCTGTGTATGCCACCACTTTACCACCAGGCATACACCATGCGTTTACTTCTTTATTGTCGATGAGATTAAATTCCCATTTGTAACCATCAAGAATATCTGACTTACCCTGTTGCTGCAAATAACTGGTGATGGCTGCGGCTATGCGTGTACCAACACGACGCACCATTTCTGCATCTTTATTTACGCTTACAGACACTACTTTACTTTCGGCAAGAAATTGCTGGTACTGCTGGGTTGCCATTGCCTGCAGATCTCTTTCAGGTAGTAACTTGAGTTGACTACGTCCTGTGATCTGGTTTTTTGCACAACCAACCATCAGGGCCGTTACTACGATAAATGAGCTTAGTATCTTTTTCATCTTATGTTTATTTTTCTTATTGATTTCAATTTACGTACCAAGTTTAAAACTGATACTTTGCAAAGAACGTTAAGATTATTTTTTCTTACGCAACCCTTTGAATTTATTTTCAGTCCCGGCAATTAACCGTTTAATATTCGAACGATGCATTACAATTACAAGCAACGCTGCAATCACTGAAAACCAACGCATATATACATTTGTTTCTTTTACTGCAAACCATACACATGCTGCAAAAACAATAACGGCAATGATGGAGCCAAGTGAAATATACTTTGTTAAAAAAACAACTACCATGAACACTCCAATGCTGATGAGTGCTGTCCACGGTTGTATTGCTAATACCACGCCAAACAAAGTTGCAACACCTTTCCCTCCCCTGAAACCTGCAAATACCGGGAATATATGCCCTGCTACTGCCAGCAATCCAAATATCAATTTCCAGAATGTGAGTTCACCACTCAACCAATCAGACGAGTGAACCGCATGTGCAAGTTGCACTGCTGCTATTCCTTTTCCCATATCAATCACCAATACAATAATACCCCATACGGAACCAAGCACACGAAAGGTATTGGATGCCCCCATGTTCTTACTGCCATGTTCACGGATATCGATATTAAAAAAAAGTTTACCGATCCAGTAGGCTGTGGGAATTGAACCGATGAGATAAGCAGATATAATGAGCAGCAACAAATTCATGTTAACTTAATTTCTGAAATAACAATGCGCTCCAGTTGTTTCTGTCGGATGCAGTTATCAATTGAAGTTGATGAGTATTTGCTGCATCAATGAGCAATTGATTTTCCTCTTTATAAAAACCACTGATGATGACAGAACCTCCTTTGCTGAGCGATGCAGCCATCGTTCCCATGTATTGCAATAAAATATGACGATTGATATTGGCCAGTATAATATCGAATTGTTGTGTTGAAGGAACGTCTGCTTTTTGCACTGTAATGTTCCTGCAATGATTGGCTTCAACATTCTCAATTGAATTTTCAATACACCAATCATCGTTATCAACAGCCAATACAGATGATGCACCAAGCTTTTCTGCAAGGATTGCCAGCACTGCTGTACCACATCCAAAATCAAAAACAGATTTGTTGTTGAAGTCAACCCCCTGCATCAGTTTCATTACCTGCCAGGTTGTTGCATGATGACCTGTACCAAAGCTCATCTTTGGTGTGATCACAATTTCGTGTTGTACAGTTTTTATGGGTTGATGAAAATGTGCACGCACTGCAACAAACTCATCAACAATAACAGGCTCGTAACTACTCTCCCATTCTGCATTCCAGTTTTTGGGTGCAATTACTTCCTTCGTGTACTCAACACCGAAAGGCTTGACCAGCTGATTCAACTGATCTTCGTTGTATGCATCTTCAGATATGTATGCGTTGAGTGCTGTACCTGTTTCTTCAAAACCATCATATCCTTCTTCACTTAACAGTGCCAGCAGAATTTCCTGTTGTTCATCATTGGCAACAGGCATTGTTATTTTGATGTAGTTATTCATAATAAAAACTGTGTAGGTATGCCCTACTTTATAAAACCCGATAATTTTTAATCAGACTGAATAAGAATGGCATACCTGATAATAAAAAAGTCCCGCTTTTCAGCGGGACTGTAAAGGTCATTTATTTAAATGAAATTAAAGACGCTCTTCGCCATTGTTCTCATCCTGTCTTGGTTGAACCTGCGGACGTGGTGCTGCATCTGGTTTCGGCATCAACGCTTTGCGGCTAAGTTTAAACTTACCCGTGCGTGGATCTAAACCAATCAATTTTACTTTCACTACATCACCAACATTCAATACGCCTTCCATACTGTCTAAACGTTTCCAGCTTATTTCACTAATGTGCAATAAACCTTCTTTCTTAGGCAGGAATTCAACAAAGGCGCCAAATTCTTTAATTCCTTTTACGGTTGCTTCATACACAGCACCTACTTCAGGAACCATTACAATACCTTTCACCCAAGCCACAGCTTTGTCTAAACCTGTTTTCTCTTGTGAGAAGATACTTACTTCACCGTAGTTACCTACTTCTTCAATTGTAATAGTAGTGCCTGTTTCACGCTGAATTTCCTGGATCACTTTACCACCGGGTCCGATCACTGCACCAATAAATTCTTTATCGATGATCAGTTTCTCCATACGTGGCGCATGTGGTTTCACCTCAGGACGTGCTTCTGCTATACACTCATACATTGCATCAAGAATGTGTAGGCGACCTGCTTTTGCCTGGTTCAATGCTTCACGCATTACATCCATGCTTAAGCCATCAACTTTAATATCCATCTGCACACCGCAAATACCTTCACGTGTTCCTGTTACTTTAAAATCCATATCACCCAGATGATCTTCATCACCAAGAATATCCGTTAAGATGGCATACTTACCATCACCACGTGTAATTAATCCCATTGCAACACCACTCACGTGTTTTTGCACCGGAACACCTGCATCCATTAATGCCAATGAACCCGCACAAACAGTTGCCATAGAAGACGAACCGTTTGATTCAAGAATATCACTCACTACACGAACGGTGTATGGATATTCACTACCCGGCATCATTTGTTTTAATGAACGTTGTGCAAGCATACCATGACCAATTTCACGACGACCGGCACCACGCATCATTTTTACTTCACCTGTTGAGAACGGAGGGAAATTATAATGCAGGAAGAATTTTGAATAGTTACTGTTAGCAGCACTTTCAACCAACAACTCATCAAGCTTAGTACCTAATGTAACTGTTGTTAATGATTGTGTTTCGCCACGTGTAAACAAAGCCGAACCGTGTGGAGTTGGCAATGGTTCAATTTCCATTGCAAGCGGACGAACCTGGTCTAACTTACGGCCATCGAGACGTACACGATCTTCGAGGATCATGTCACGCACCACTTCCCACTTCAGGTCTTCGTAATATTTCTTGGCTAATTTCTTTTCAACATCTGTTGCTTCTTCACCAAGACTGGCAATTAATTCTTCTTTCAGTTTGCTGTAAGCTTCACTGCGTTCGTTCTTAGCACTGCCTGCTTTAGAAATTGCATATATTTTTTCTTTTGCAAAAGCAATCACCTTCTGGTTGATCTCTTCGTTACCTTCCGGTTTTTTGTACTCACGTTTTCCTGTAACACCTTTTGCATCTCTCAACTCAGCTTGCGCTTTAATTTGAATGCGGATAGCATCATGTGCCATTTGCAAGGCATTCACTAAATCTTCTTCACTGCATTCCTTTGCTTCACCTTCCACCATCATCAGGTTCTTTTCAGTAGCTGCAATGAGGAATTCAGAAGTAGCTCTTGACAATTGTGAACGTGTTGGGTTGATGATCATTTCACCATCAACATTGGCAATGCGCACTTCAGAAATAATTTCTTTGATGGGAATATCTGAAACAGCTAATGCAGCAGATGCAGCCAAACAAGCCAATGCATCGGGCATAACCTCTGCATCAGATGAAACGAGGCTGATCAACACCTGTACATCGCATAAATAATCCTCGGGAAATAAAGGACGTAAAGCACGGTCAACCAAACGACTGGTAAGAACTTCATAATCGTTCAATCTTGCTTCACGTTTAAAAAATGAACCGGGTATACGACCGGCAGAAGCGAATTTTTCCTGGTAGTCTACTGACAACGGGAAGAAATCCTGACCTTCTCTTGGTTCTTTATTGGCTACAACTGTTGCCAGGATAATACAATTGCCTTGGCGAACAGTAACAGCACCATCGGCCTGGCGGGCAAGCTTACCGGTTTCAATGGTAACAATGCGGCCACCACCCAGATCGAATGACTTACTGATAGGTTGTGATAACATAGAACATGTTGTTTGTGAATTGACAAGCAGGCAGGCGGGAAGAAAGCCGTACAGGCAATTCTGTGATAAATTGATTGAAGGGAGAAACCTGTAAGAAAAACAAAATTCCCAACCGCATTAAATGTGTTGGGAATAATGATTTATTACATAGCCGTAATTATTTACGGAGTCCGAGTTTCTCAAGTAATGCACGGTAACCCTGGAGGTTAGTTTTGCTCAGGTAACTGAGTAAACTTTTACGCTCACCTACCAGTTTCATCAAACCACGGTTAGTAGAGAAATCTTTTTTGTTCTCTTTCTGGTGAGTGGCGATGTGGTTGATACGCTCAGTAAGAAGAGCGATCTGTCCTTCAATAGAACCGGTGTTTTTTTCTGATCCACCGTAAGTTGCAAAAATGCTTGCTTTTTTTTCTTTTGTAATTGCTGACATCTCAGATTTTTTTAATTTACATCCAAATTTTTCATCTATAAATTGGCGGCAAAGGTAGGGGAAAAGTCTGTGAAATTGCTACATCTCAGGCCGAAAAATTCCGGGAAAGATAGCGATTGAGGCCTTCCCGGGCTGTTTTTTGAACATTTTTCCTGAAAAAAGAGGTGCCGCCCAGCAATTTCCCTTTGATGCCCATGGCCTGACCAGCCCATTTATGCAAGTTAAAACTATCGGTATGGCGGTAGATCTTACCATCTTTAAACTCAAATTCGGCATGAATACGGTTGATGACCCGGCGGCCTGTGGCTGAAAAAATGTACACCGCCACCCAATCGGCACTGCCTGTCTGTTCATTTGCCTGTACATGGCTGAACGTAATTTCCATCTCCCCTTTGCTTCGTTCAATCAGCATCTTCCACATCGCCGGCACTTCTTTTCCCTTCAGACCAATAAATACCTCGTCGGTAAATTCGGCTTCGGGGTGGTAACATTCTGCCATTGTTTGAGCATCACCACGACCGAATGCTGTATAAAAACGTGAAATGAGTTCTTGCATAATAAATTGTTTATTAAAATCAACTGCAAATCAAGAGTAAGATAAACATTCATTTGAACTATCTTGGCAGCTAAATTTTCTGCTTGGCAAGTATAATCTGTACAGTAACCAATGACCTTACCTACGATCAGCGTATGATCCGTATCTGTACAACGCTTGCCCAACAAGGACATACGGTAACACTTGTAGGACGTAAGTTGAAACAATCAGCAGCATTACAACAACAGGCATTTCAGCAAAAAAGACTGTATTGCTTTTTTACCAAGGGACCTTTATTTTATGCAGAATATAACCTGCGATTATTTTTCTGGTTGCTGTTTCAAAAAGCCGATTGCATTTGTGCGATCGATCTTGACTCCATCCTCCCCTGTTTATTTGTATCGCAACTGAAAGGAAGTAAACGGGTGTACGATGCGCATGAGTTGTTTTGTGAGATGAAGGAAATTGTGACAAGACCTTCCCGCTATAAAATGTGGAAATGGATCGAACGGTTTGCTGTTCCGAAATTCAAACATGGTTATACTGTTTGCGAACCAATTGCAAGGGAGTTTGAAAAGATGTATGGCGTGAAGTATGAGGTTGTGCGTAATGTTCCTTTTGAAAAAAAATCCAAAATCCAAATTCCAAATTCCAAGGGACAAGGAACAAGGGATAAGGAACAAGAAACTTCAAACTACAAACCACAAACTTTCTTTCTCTATCAAGGTGCCGTAAATGAAGGCCGCAGTTTTGAAACATTGATTCCTGCCATGAAACAGGTGGATGTGCATTTGCACATTTATGGAGATGGTAATTTCATTGAGCAGACGAAAAATTTAATTGCCTCCAATCATTTACAGGATAAAGTGTTGTTTAAAGGAAAACTAAAACCTGCAGAGTTGAGTGACATTACTGCCACTGCTTATGCCGGTATTACGCTGTTTGAAAATAATGGCCTAAGTAATTATCTCTCACTTGCCAACCGTTTTTTCGATTATATACAGGCCGGTATTCCACAATTATGTGTTGATTACCCTGCTTACAGGCAGATCAATGATCGATTTGCTGTTGCATTGCTGATACCAGATACAAATGAGGAAACCATTGCAAAAGGTTTAAACCTTTTACTGAGTGATGCTGTTCTATATGCACAACTGAAAGAGAACTGTAAACAGGCTGCAGAACTATTAAACTGGCAGGAAGAAGAAAAAATATTAATTCATTTTTACAAAGAGCTACTTGGATAAACATTTACATATCGTTTCGTTTGATGTTCCTTATCCCGCCGATTATGGCGGTATTGTTGATGTGTTCTGTAAAATAAAAGCCTTGCATGAACTGGGCGTTAAAGTTCACCTGCATTGCTTTGAATATGGACGTGGAGAACAACCTGAGCTGGGAAAATATTGCACAGAAATACATTACTATCCACGGCAGGAAGGCCATAAAGGATTTTCGCTGCAACTTCCTTACATTGTTGCTTCACGCAATGATGAAGAATTATGGAAACGTTTAAATGCTGATGATCATCCTGTTTTATTTGAAGGCGTGCATTGTACCTATGGTATTTCAAACGGAGCCATCACAAAAAAGAATATTGCGATACGGCTGCATAATACCGAGTTTCAATATTATAAGCAATTAGGCAAATGGGAATCTTCATTGGTACGTAAAGCTTATATGAACCATGAAAGCCGCTTACTGAAACGTTATGAAGAAAAATTAAAAGACCATCTTATTCTTTCATTGTCACAGGAAGATTGCACAACCTATCGTAAACTATTCAAAGCAACCAACATCCACTACCTGCCTGCTTTTATTCCAAACAGTATGGTTACGAGTAAAACGGGCAAAGGCAATTTCATTCTCTATCATGGGAACTTATCTGTAGCGGAAAATGAGAAAACAGCTACCTGGTTACTGGAGAAAATTTTCAGAGATCTTGACATACCGTTTGTCATTGCAGGAAAAAATCCGTCGGATAAACTGGTTGAGCTTTCTCATAAATGGCCACACACCTGTATTGTTGCAAATCCAAGTGAAACAGAATTGAATGATCTTATACAGAAAGCACAGCTGCATATTCTTCCATCGTTCACACAATCGGGAATTAAATTAAAGTTGCTCAATGCTTTATTTAAAGGCCGTCATGTATTAGCGAACGATGCCATGATCAACGGCACAGGACTTGAACGGGCTTGTCAGAAAGCAAATAACACCACTGAATTCAAGTATCATGCGTTCCGTTTATTTCATAAAGAATTTACGGATGATGATATCCAGCTGAGAGAAGGACTGTTGCAGCAACAGTTCAACAATAAAACAAATGCAATGGAGCTTATGCGTGTTCTACAGTAGCATTATCCCATACTTTGCCGGCTTCTGTTTTCACCATACGTGCAGGGAATTTTTTGATCACCATAAAATCATGTGTTGCCATGATAACCGTTGTGTTATAATCTTTGGCTACCTGTATCAGCAGGTTCATGATCTCATCGCTTGTTTCGGGGTCGAGATTACCCGTAGGCTCATCGGCCAATATTAATTTCGGAGAGTTGAGTAAAGCACGTGCAATATCAACACGTTGCTGTTCGCCACCACTCATTTCAAAGGTCATTTTAAATCCTTTCGATTTCAACCCAACTTTATCCAACACATCATTGATCTTTTCTTCCATCAGGTTTTCATCTTTCCAGCCTGTTGCCTTCAACACAAATTTTAAATTCTCATGCACGTTACGATCAGTGAGCAATTGAAAATCCTGGAACACAACACCAAGACTACGACGAAGGAATGGAACTTTTTTCCAATCCATTTCACGCAGGTTAAAGCCAGCTACAGTAGCTTCTCCTTCGGTTAAAGCTAATTCACCATACAATGTTTTCAATAACGATGATTTACCTGTTCCTGTTTTACCAACGAGATAGACAAACTCTCCCTGGTTCACTGTAAGATTCACATCACTGAGAATAAGGTTTCCGCTCTGGTATATGTTAACATTCTTTATTTCTACTATTGGAGGCATTCTTTTTAGCTTTTGGCAAAAGTATGTAAATTAGAATCAAATAAAAGCTTCCTGCAAATCATGAAAAACATATTAACGCTGCTTTTACTGATTTCGATCAACCATGTATTTGCACAAACAACCAGTTCCGGCACAGTCTCGCAAACAATAAAAGACCCTGTTGCATCAGTTGCCGGATCATCGGGTGGAAAACTAGCAGCAACAATTTTTAAGGCTGCAAAAAAGATAGACGTGAAGGGCATTGATACTTCTGCAGCAGTAACTTCTTACACAATTTATTTTCAAGGCAAAGGTTTTGAAACAGCACCGGGTATGTTAGATAACATCAAAGGCAATCTTTTTACGAAAGATGTGGCCCGTTTACTTGCAAGATGTGTTCCCGGTACCACCGTTACCATTGACGATATAAAAGTTCTATCCGGTGACGTTATCAAAAAGGTTCCATCACTCCATTTTATTCTTCAATAACAGGTATCAATTTCCCGTAAAAAACTCTTTAACTAAATTTTTAGTTGTTAAACTAATTTTTTAGTTATACATTCGGTTTATGAATACGGAAAAACTAAAACCGCTTACGAAAGCTGAAGAACAGGTGATGCAGATCATTTGGAAACTCAACAAAGCTTTTTTGAGAGAGATCGTGGATGCAATGCCACTTCCCAAGCCACATCAAAATACCGTGGCAACGATTCTTAAAATTCTGATCGATAAAAAATATGTGAAGGCCGATGTGATTGGCCGTATGCATCAATACTACCCTGCCGTTTCAAAAGATCTTTATTCGAAAGCCAGTATGAAAAACCTGGTGAAAGGATATTTTGAAGGATCGTTTAAAGATGCTGTTTCATTTATGGTAAAAGAAAACAACCTGAGTATTGAAGAACTGGAGCTTCTATTGCAAACACTGAAAAAGAAATAACCATGACCGCCTTTGCTGAATACCTGTTGAAAGTAATGATTTGTTCCGGTGTATTAACCGGCTATTACTGGCTTGCACTTCGCAATAAATTATTTCACAGCTGGAACCGGTTTTATTTATTGGCAGTTGTTGTTACATCGCTGTTGTTACCATTTGTCAAGATCAGTTTTACAACGGAGCCCCAACCGGATAATTTACCGGCCTATAGCATTCTACAAACTGTTACTACCAATGATGATTGGTTTCCCGAACCAACAGTTGCCGAACCCGAAACATTTACCAAAGAGCAAATAAGTATTCTCTTATACACGCTTGTTTCACTTGTACTTTTTACAGCTCTTTTATTAACACTGTTACGTATTAAAAAACTGATCACTGCTTATGAGCATTGGAAAATGAAAGACCTCACGTTTGTTGATACCGATGCAAAGGGCACACCGTTCTCATTTCTTCATTACATTTTCTGGAACAGGAAAATTGATTTTGAATCAGCACAGGGACAACAAATATTTAAACATGAACTGATTCATGTAAAAGAAAAACACAGCGTAGATAAATTATTCCTGCAACTTGTATTAATTGTATTCTGGATCAACCCCTTCTTTTGGATCATTCGGAAAGAATTAACTATGATCCACGAATTTATTGCCGACCGAAAATCAGTAAAGGACAGCGATGCTTCTGCACTTGCAGCCATGATCCTTACTGCTGCATTTCCCGGCCACACCTTATCGCTCACCAATCCATTTTTTTATTCACCTATTAAACGAAGACTCCTTATGCTTTCCAAACTTCAAAACCCGAAAGTAGGCTACATCAGTCGCTTACTGTTACTGCCGTTGCTAACCATTTTATTTACTGCGTTTGCTTTAAAAATTAAAGAGAAGGATGCTACTTCTCGTATCCCACTATTAGAAAGATCATTGACGGTTGTAATTGACGCCGGGCATGGACTGAACGAAAGCAAACCCCATGGAGCTATTGGCTTAAATGGAATATCGGAAGATGAGATAGCATTGGCGATTTCAAAAAAAATTGAACAACTGAATACAGATAAAAATCTGAAATTAATTTTTACAAGGAAAGATGAAAGCTACATTGATGCAAATGAACGTGTGAAAATAACATCAGAAAACAGTGCTGATCTATTCATTTCCATCCATGCGTCATTTGTACCACCACTTAAAAAGGATGGTAAAGAAATTGAGAACCCGGCAAATGGGTTTGAGCTATATGTTGCAAAAGAAGGAACATCCAACTTAGAACAAAGTAAAACACTAGGATCGTCTATTATCAATGAAATGAAAACGATCATAGCTATCAGAGAGCCGGCAATAAAGCAAAGGCAAACGGGCATTTTTGTATTAACTGCTGTTCCTTGCCCAGCGGTACTGCTCGAATGTGGTTTTGTTTCAAATTCAAAAGATATAGCCTTTCTTACCAATGAAAAGAACCAGGAGAAAATTGCAGAAGCGGTATTGAAAGGGATTGTGAATTATGCAACTGCAAAGCATCAAAATACGGCAACCACTTTACATACCTCGCCAATAACAAAAGACACATTACCAAAGACCGAAATTGTAATTCCTCAAGGCACTCCAATTTTTACCAAAGCTGAAATAATGCCAGCATTCCCTGGAGGCGAAAATGCATGGAACAGATACATGGAAAAAATAATAAGAGAAAATATCGATGCTTTAACGAAAGAAGGTAAGGAAGGGATGTGTGAGGTAGAATTTATTGTTACGCCCGAAGGCTTTGTTAATAAAGTAAAAGCGAAAACGATGCAGAACACAAAACTTGCAGAAGTTTTTATTGAATCAATTAAAAAGGGACCCACGTGGATTCCTGCAACACAAAACGGAAGAAAGGTACATTGTTGGTCTACGCAAAAACTAACCTTACGTTTGCCTGTCAGTAAAAATGCCCCGATTTCCGTTGCAAATGCGTATATGCAAAATTTATTCATCGGTATAGATAATCCTTTGGTTATATCAATGGGCAACACCCCTGGAATTCAGTTACAAGTCACGTCAAACAATGGCACAGTAACTAAATTAAATGGCACATGGGTGGCACGACCATCCTTTGCAGGAAAAGCAACTATTACCGTTACAGATCCAAAATCAAATCAAGAAGCAAAGGTTATTTTTACTGTGAAGGAGTTGGCTGTTCCTGTTATAACCTTGGGAGATTCAAAAGGCGGCAGGATTGCAGCAAATAAAATCACGGAGTCAAAACAACTGACGATCGATGAGGACTGGGAAATAGCAAACTATACTATGTATTTTACGGGAAAAGGATTTGATAATCCATATTTTATAGCTGCAAATAAGTCACCTGAATTTAATAAAAGTGTACTTGAAGCTATCGCAAAATGTCAACCTGGTACAACTATCGTAATTGATGAAATAATAATTAAGCAAGGAAATACTAAAAAAACATCCGCCCCCCTTGCTTTCAATCTCTATTAAATCAAAACATTAATTCTTCATCCTTCAACTTAATCACTAACTCTTTTTTCTCACTCTCCTCTACCATGCCAATTACCTGTGCATCTACACCAAACGATTTTGAGATGTTGATCAATGTATCAGCATCTTTTTCATTTGTATAGATCTCAAGTCTTGTACCCATGTTAAACACTTGGTACATTTCACGTGCATCAGCACCGGATGCATCTTTGATCAAATCAAAAATTATCGGCGGCGTAAAGAGATTGTCCTTCACGATCTTCATGGGACCCGGTAAATATTTCATACACTTGGTTTGTCCACCACCGCTGCAATGGATCAAGCCATGAACTGCATCAAAATGATTTTGTAATATTTCTTTCAGTACCGGCGCAAATGTTCTTGTAGGTGATAACAGCAAGCGACCGATCAATGAAGTTTCACCATTGGGTAATTGTACTTCATCAGCCAAACGATGTTTACCAATGTACACCACATCATCATGCAACTTCGATTCAAATGTTTCAGGGAAATGATGCGCATAATATTTTTCTAATACATCATGTCTTGCACTTGTTAAACCATTACTGCCCAAACCACTGTTGTATGATGTTTCATAGTTCGCCTGTCCAAATCCTGCCAAACCAACAATCACATCACCGGCTTTGATCTTATCATTGCTGATCACTTTATTCTTTGGCCAACGTGCTGTCATAGTTCCGTTCACAGCAATGGTACGCACCACATCACCCACATCAGCCGTTTCACCACCCAGGTAATGAATATTCACACCATACTCTTTCAGCTGTGCAAACAAATCAGCAGAACCATGAATGATCTGCTCCAGCACTTCACCGGGAATGAGTGTTTTGTTACGATCGACAGTTGAAGAGAATAAAATATTATCGTAGATACCAACGCAAAGCAGATCATCAAGATTCATCACAATTGCATCCTGCGCAATCCCTTTCCAAATGGAAGCATTACCTGTCTCTTTCCAATATAAATAAGCAAGAATACTTTTGGTTCCGGCACCATCAGCGTGGGTGACGTTCACCCAATCAGCATCGCCACCCAAATAATCGGGATAGAGTTTGCAAAAAGCATGGGGGTATAATCCCTGGTCGAGATGTTCTACTGCCTTATGTACTTCTTCCTTTTGTGCCGAAACGCCCCGTTTATTGTATAATGACATGCCGCTTTGTTTATGAGCGGCAAAACTAACACTTCCACACTTCAAATGTGTTACTTTTGTGCCTTCAAATTATGAAGGTTTACAGAAGTTTGCAGCAGTTGCCCGTTTTTACGAACGCCGTTGTTACAATCGGCACTTTCGATGGTGTGCATCTTGGTCACCAGCAAATCATCGGGCAATTATGTGCCGAAGCAAAGGAAAATGGAGGCGAATCTGTCCTCATCAGCTTTTATCCACATCCCCGTAAAATTGTTCAGCCCGATCGGTATGTTGCTGAACTAACTACACTTGAAGAGCGTATAGAATTATTAAAACAGCAAGGATTAGATAATCTTGTGGTGGTTCCTTTCAACAAAGAATTTTCAGAGCAAACTGCCCAGCAATACATTAAGAATTTCCTGGTCGATCGGTTTCATCCATCACTCATCATTATTGGTTACGATCATAAGTTTGGTAACAACCGTGAAGGCGATTATCGTTTGCTCGAGCAAATGGGTGAGCAGTATAATTATGTAGTAAAAGAAATTCCGCAACAGCTCAGGAATGAAGTAATTGTAAGTTCAACTAAAATACGGGACGCAATCGGCAAAGGAGAAATAGAGAAAGCCAATCAACTGTTAGGTTATACTTATTTCTTTCGTGGATATGTGGTTGAAGGAAATAAACTTGGCCGTAAGTTGGGCTACCCTACTGCTAATTTGCAGATACAGGATGCCGATAAATTAGTACCTGCCAACGGCGTATATGCAGTGCAGGCACAGGTAGAAGGTGAACCAAGAATACTGATGGGTATGATGAATATTGGCACAAGACCTACTGTTGATGGCACACAAAAAACAATTGAAGTAAATCTGTTTGATTTTGCAGAAGATATTTACAACCGTCATTTGAAAGTGTTTGTAAAATATCATTTGCGTGATGAAGTGAAGTTTGACGGATTAGACAAACTGATTGAGCAACTGCACAAAGACAAAGAAGTAACGTTGAGTAAATTAGCCGACGGCTGATAAAGCAACAAACATAACATACGATAAAATTTAACTAACATGCTCTCATCGATTAACCCAACTACAACCAACGCCTGGCAACTACTTACCGCACATGCTGCACAAATGAAAAAAGTGCACATGCGTGATCTGTTTAAAGCAGATGCCAACCGTTTTAAAAAATTCAGCACTTGTGAAAATGACATGGTGTTTGATTATTCAAAGAATATCATCACTGAAGAAACCATGCAGCTATTGTTACAATTAGCTGAAGAATGCAAAGTGAAAGAAGCTATTGATAAAATGTTTGGTGGCGATGTAATCAATCAGACAGAAAAGAGAGCTGTACTGCATACCGCACTTCGTAATTTTTCTGGAAAAGAAGTTTTGGTTGATGACAAGAATGTGATGCCTGATATTAAACGTGTGTTGGAGCAAATGAAAAATTTCTGCGCCAATATTCATAGCGGCGAGTGGAAAGGTTATACTGGTAAGAAAATAAAATACATCGTCAATATTGGTATTGGTGGTAGTGATCTTGGACCGGTGATGATCACCGAAGCATTAAAGCCTTATTGGGTTGATGGGATTCAAACGTATTTTGTAAGCAATGTTGATGGAACACATATTGCTGAAACTTTGAAGAAGGTAACACCTGATGAAACACTATTCCTTATTGCTTCAAAAACATTTACCACACAAGAAACCATGACCAATGCGCACAGCGCAAGAAACTGGTTTCTGCAACATGCAAAAGACGAAGCACATGTGGCCAAACATTTTGCAGCCTTATCTACCAATGAAAAAGATGTGGTGAAATTTGGGATTGATAAAGCCAACATGTTTGAATTTTGGGATTGGGTTGGTGGTCGTTACAGTTTGTGGAGTGCAATTGGCTTATCCATTGCACTAACAATCGGCTACAACAATTTTGAAGAATTGTTGAAAGGTGCTTACCAGGCCGATGAACATTTTAAAACAGAAAGCTTCGATAAAAATATTCCGGTGATCATGGCATTGCTGGGCACTTGGTATGTAAACTTCTTTGATGCAAAAAGTGAAGCGATTCTCCCCTACGATCAATACCTGCATCGCTTCGCTGCTTATTTCCAGCAAGGCAACATGGAGAGCAATGGTAAGTATGTTGATCGCAGCGGTAATAAAGTAGATTACAGCACTGGCCCCATCATTTGGGGTGAGCCGGGTACAAATGGACAGCACTCATTCTATCAATTAATTCACCAAGGCACACATTTAATTCCTGCTGATTTTATTGCACCGGCTATCAGTCATAATCCGTTGAGCGATCATCATCCAAAACTCATGAGTAATTTCTTTGCACAAACAGAAGCACTCATGAATGGTAAATCAAAAGAAGAAGTAATTGCTGAAGGAGTAAAAGAAGAATTGATTCCGTATAAAGTATTTGAAGGTAATCGTCCAACAAACTCTATTCTTCTAAAGAAGATCACTCCATTCTCATTGGGTGAATTAGTTGCTTTATACGAGCACAAGATCTTTGTACAAGGAGTTATCTGGAATGTTTACAGTTTCGACCAATGGGGTGTTGAGCTGGGCAAACAATTAGCCAATAAAATTTTACCTGAGTTAATAACGGATGATGCAGTATCGTCGCATGATGCATCTACCAACTCACTCATCAATTTGTATAAAAACTTTCGCAAATAAGAAAAGCCTCCCGCAAATCGGGAGGCTTTTCATTTATGCTTTACGACTGTTATTAATACAGGTAAGCTAAAGCAATTTTATCATTGGCATTGAACGGACGGTTTACACCAGTACCAACACAAGCCAGCATCCATGAAGCTGCGTCAGCTTTTGTTGGAGTACCAGGAATATGAATAGCGCCAACTGTGCTTGCACCTTCATTGCTGCCCGGGCCAGGACCACAACTGAATTTTCTGTTCATATAATCTGTATGACGGAAACCAATGCAATGTCCCATTTCATGTGCAATAATAGTTGCGAGATAATTAATATTGGTATTTGCATTGTACCAATATGTGTTCATGCTGATCGTATTGTAGGGGTTGCCACCAGTAGGGAAGCCAGCATAACCTAACGTATTGCTTGCCTGATAATATGTTTGCACGTTAATGTCAGCAGTACCGGTTACACGTGTAAATGTTAACTGGAGACCTTCTGCATTGTAACGTGCAATCGCTTCGTCTAAGGCCTGTACAAAATAGGAAGCTGATGTGTTAATGGAAACAGTAATGTTCCTTGCGCCACCACTTACAGTAACAAGATTCGTAGTTCTGTACTGTTCTTCGCTGGCAATAACAAGATTTGGACTGTTGCTTGTTTTACCCAAGTCGATTGACGGGATATAAATATCACCCTCTACCAGAAAACCATCGCCTTGTTTTGTTACACCACTAGTTGAAAAACCCATGGAGGCGATCTTGGTCAATTCATCCTGTGAAATTTCAGAATCATTTGTCTTTACATCTTTCTGACAAGAGACAAAGAATACGGACATCGAAATTGCGGCAACAAATGCCATTCTCATTTTCTTCATGCTGATTAATTGTTTAGGTTTAAAAAATGAAGATTGAATATATAGAAAAATCTGACAGATAAATAATTGATAATTTTACAATTATAAAATTGACACATTTGTCTACAATTTTGATATAGGCTAATAAACAAAGCCCCCAATAAATTGGGGGCTTTGTTTATGCTTTTTTAAACGATTGCTATTAATAGAGATAATCCAAAGCCTTTTTGTCGTTTGCATTGAATGGGCGGTTAGTCGATGCACTCAAACAGGCAAGCATCCAAGAATCTGCATCTGGCCCTGTCGGAGTTCCAGAAATATGAACAGCACCAACTGAACCAGAACCTTCATTACCGCCTGAACCACCGCAACTGTAAGAACGGTTCATATAATCTGTATGACGGAAGCCGATGCAATGCCCCATTTCATGTGCAACTACAGTAGTTACAAAACCAAGGCTGTAACCTGATGTGAAGTTGCGGGCATATTTGATTGTACCATATGGATTTCCTCCGCTGGGGAAACCTGCGGAAGCAATATATTGACCAGTATTTACCACGCTGATATTAATGGTGCCGTTGCCTGTCCTACCTACGTATTGAAATGTTAATCCCAAGCCTTCTGCATTATAACGTGCTACTGCAGCCTCAACTCCATCCTCAAGCAAATTGGTGATATTTCTGCCGCTAAGGCTTACTGTAATAACTCTTGGAAGCCCTGTAACCAGGTTGTTAGTTCTATACTGCTCTTCATTAGCAATAACTAACTTATGAGCAGTTTTTTGTGTTGTTAAATCCTGCGGGCTAAGAAAAATATCACCTTCAACAATATAGCCGCCATCAGACGCTATTACATTGTCAGATGAAAAACCAAGCGCCGAAATTTGATTAAGTGTTTCTTGCGAAACTTCTGCTTGCACGTCTTGCTTTGCTGATTTAGAGCAAGCTACAATAAACAATGTTGCAAACGCCGCAACAGCAATAATTGAAAATAGTTTTCTCATGTCTTAAATGTTTAGGTTTAGAATAGACTATTAAATTAAACAAAATAATTGAGGTTTCAAGGGAATAAGTAGTATCGTAAAACTACGTACAACCATATTTACGGAAACAAAAAGGCATCCTGAAAGTACAGGATGCCTTTCCATGTTGAATACAAATCAATTAATAAACATAATTCAATGCTGTTTGATCAGCACTTGTAAACGGACGATTGAAAGAAGAGGATGTACTTCCGCAAGCAAGCATCCATGAACCTGCACTTGGGCCTGATGGTGTGCCCGGAATATAAACAGCACCCACACCTGCTGAACCTTCATTTACAGCAGAGCCACCACAACTGTAAGAGCGGTTCATATAATCTGTATGACGGAAGCCAATGCAATGTCCCATCTCATGTGCAATAGTTGTAGCCAACGCATTTACAGCAATACTTGGTGTGTACCAATACCTGTTCATTTGAATCTGGCTGTAAGGATTTCCACTGCTTGTTGGAAATCCGGCAGAACCCAACGTATTACTTACCTGGTAATACGTAACAATATTGATGTTGGCAGTGGCTGTTCCAGTAATACGTTGAAACTTTACACGCAGGTTTAACGCATTGTAACGACGAATGGCTTCATCCGTAGCTGATATAAAATTCGCCTGTGTTGTGTTCAACTTTACAGTAAGCGTTCTTGGTAAACCAGTTACCAGGTAAGTAGTACGGTAATGTTCTTCATTAGCGTAGATCAGTTCATTTGAAGTGGGTGTGTGCCGGAGGTTTTCGTCAGTAAGAAGGATATCTCCCTCTACGAGGTAACCGCCATTCGTTTGTACAACTCCTTCAGTTGAAAATCCCTGGGCAGCAATTTGATTTAAAACATCCTGCGATACTTCAGAGTTAGCAGTTTCTTTGGCAGCTTTCTTACAGGCTACGATAAACAACGCTGAAAATGCAACAGCGGTAAAAACAAAAACAATTTTTCTCATGTTAACTTGTGTTTAGGTTGAAAAATGATTGACGCATTAAATTATTTATTTTTATCAAGTAATAATCATGCATCATTGCAGCAATGTTGCAAAGCGAAAACTTGTTTTAGAAAAAAGTAAAAACACTAAGAATTGTTACACAGAAAAATAAACAGATGCTGATTTGATTTTTTTTAATGAGATTTATAACTGATGAGAATATATTCAAACTATTTATTTCTTTTCCGAACAGGTTTGCAGACAATCAGAATTTGTGCTGTAATTTTTTTATTGTTCAACAATGCTTTTGCCCAGGTTAGCGATAAAAAAAATGTGGATAAATTATTACCATCACTTCGTCTTCAATTAGCAAAATCGCAAACCGATGCTGTGCATTTGTATACTGTTTCAGTAGATGATCTTAAACAATTCGAAACTGTACTTTCAAAAAACAAATCCATTAAACTCATTTCTGTTTATCAACCTGCAAATATTGCAGTCATCGAATGCAAATGGAGTGAACTTGAAGAAATCATCAATACTCCATCGATCCGTTCCGCAGATATACGCAAACAACCAAAAGAAGAATTGCTGTTTGGTTTTGTTGACTATGCTGTCAACCGCATCTCTACTATTCAACATCGTTATCCGTTATACAATGCAACTGGCATTCATCTTTCAGTAAAAGAACAACAGTTTGATACAACAGATATTGATCTGAAAGGACGCATTCTTCCATCAGCTTTTGCTTCAACAACAGGGAGTAATCATGCAAGCATCATGGCTACAATGATCGCCGGTGGCGGTAATACATGGTATAATACAAAAGGGGCTGCCTGGGGAGCAAATCTCAGTTCAGTAAGTTTTCAAAACCTTTTGCCGGAACCTGATAGTTATTACAACGGTTCATCCGTGCTTTTACAAAACCATTCCTATGGAACAGTTGTTGAAAGTTATTATGGTGCAGAAGCTGCAGCTTATGATGCATCAGTAATAAACAATCCTTCTTTGTTGCATATTTTTTCAGCAGGTAATTCAGGTTCACAAGCTACTGCAACAGGTACATATATGAATTTATCCGGCTACTCGAACCTCACTGGCAATTTCAAGCATGCAAAAAACATCATCACTGTTGGTCATATCGATTCGTTTGGAGTGGTAATGATACCAAGTTCAAAGGGACCTGCATTTGATGGCAGAGTAAAACCTGAACTGGTTGCGTTTGGAGAAGATGGCAGTTCAGGTGCTGCAGCATTGGTATCTGGTATTGGAACCGTTTTACATCACATCTACAAACAAAAGCATAATAACACAGCAGCCTCTGCATCATTGATCAAAGCGGTGTTATTAAACAGTGCTGATGATGTAGAAACAGCAGGCATTGATTATAAATCAGGCTATGGAAGTGCAAATGCATTGCATGCAGTTGAAGCAATTTTGAACGGACAATATTTTACCGGTTCTGTTACTGCCAATACACAACAACAGTTTACAATTACGGTTCCTGCAAACATTAAACAACTGAAATTAACATTGGTATGGACCGATCTACAAGCTGCACCAAACACTTCAAAAGCATTGATCAATGACCTTGATCTTATGTTAACACATACAGGGAGTAGTACAAGCTGGCAACCATGGGTGCTTAACAGTGCTGCATCAGTTGCAGCATTACAACAATTACCAACACGCAAAAGAGATAGTTTGAATGTAGTTGAACAGATAACAGTAAACAATCCTGTTGCAGGAAATTATGCAATTGACGTGAAGGCATTCAGCATTCCATCCGGTTCGCAAAATTTTGCCATCGCCTACCAATTGGATACACTGGATACATTTAACTGGCACTTCCCTACTGCATCTGATCATTTATTTCCCGGTCAAACAAACATGTTACGTTTCCAATCAAACTTTACAACTGCAACAGGTAGTTTAGAGTTGAGTACAGATAATGGTAGCAGCTGGCAAACAGTATCTCCTTCAGTTGATCTCACAAAAGGTTATTACAAACTTCAAACACCAATGATTACAAGCAAAGCGTTGCTGCGGTTTTCAATTGCGAATAATTTTTTCGCTTCAGATACGTTTACAATTTCGCAACGCATTCCCACTTCTGTAGGGTTTAACTGTCCAGACTCATTTCTTATTGCATGGCCAAAAGTGCCTCAGGCTTCTGCCTACCGTATTTCTCAACTGGGTGTAAAGTATATGGAGCCAATACGCATAACGACAGATACATTTGTTGTGCTTTCAAAAACAGCCAATCTCTCAAAACATTATGCAATTACACCATTACTTGCAGGTAAAGATGCGTTGAGAACTTATACGTTTAATTATGAATTGCAAGGCACGGGTTGTTATACAAAAAGCTTTATAGCAGACTTCACGTTTGATCTTAAAGGATCATTACAACTTTTACTCGGCACAACATACAATGTGAAGTCCATTAGTTTTGAAAAATATCTTGCAAGTGGATTCTCTTTACTTGATAAACAAACTGCCAGCAATGCACTGCAGTATCAATTCACCGATCAGCAACTAATTGCTGGTACAAATCTTTATCGTGCAGTGATTGAATTATCTGATGGAAGAAAAATTATTTCGGACACAGCAAGTCTTTACTTCACACAAAACAATGTAGCTGTTGTGTACCCCAACCCCGCATTAATAAATGGGTCTGTTACTGTGCTTACAGAACAGGATGATGAGGTAATCTTTCAACTTATTGATAATTATGGTCGTGTTGTTTTGCAAAAACAGATCGTAGACTATCCTCAACAGATTTCACTTTCAGGATTGCAACGGGGAATACATTACTACCGCCTGTTGAAGAAAAACAAGAAAGTGCAAACGGGCATTCTGATCATTCAATAAAAAAAGCCGCCCTGTTATATTAACCAGGGCGGCTTTTTTTATCATATCACTACTTTTTTTATTAACTCCACAAGGAGGAAGGATACTCACCAGCATTAACAAGGTTATCTACACTTTGCTGTACACCCGGCGCATCTTCTTTATAGGTAACTCCAAACCATTGCGATGATGTTGGAATAACCTTCACCACGCCAAGACCTTTCTTAATATAAGTATCAGCTACGATTGGAATAAAGAATTCTGATTTTTCCTCTTGTCCGTGCGCCTGCAGAAATGTTGAGAAAAGATCTTCACTCACTTTAAAAATTGATGCATCAAAACACCAGAAGTTCATACTCACACTTGAACGATACGGCACTTCATGTTTTCCTGCAGCATCCTCATACACGATCTTATCGTCTTCTGCATAGATCTTAGTACGTTCCGAAATACTTACCAGGTTATTATTTTCATCCACTTCACACACACCACGACTAACTGTACCATTAGCACTCAAGGTTCTCGCAAGCTCATAACCAATAATGGCCTGTTGTTTTGGTGTGCAATCATTCATTAAAAAAGAATATGCTTTTTCAAATGCATCACGACCGTAAAAATCATCGGCATTAATTACTGCAAACGGTTCGTTGATGGCATCCTTTGCACAAAGGATCGCATGTGCTGTTCCCCATGGTTTTGTACGGGTTGCAGGAATTTCATATCCGTTTGTTAATGAATCGAGTTGTTGATACACATAATCAATTTCAATACGGCCTTTCAGCTTTGGTTCAAACACTGCTTTGAAATTATCAGCAAAATCTTTGCGAATGATAAACACCACTTTTCCAAAACCTGCACGAATGGCATCATAAATGGAATAGTCCATAATAGTTTCGCCGGCAGGACCAAAGCCCTCCATCTGTTTCATACTGCCATAGCGACTGGCCATTCCGGCCGCAAGAATCAATAATGTAGGTTGCATGTATTCATTTATTTTTGAGCGGTGCGAAGATAGGAAACAATTGTTCCGCCACATCATGCAAACGATACCACGAATAATTTCACATAACACGGTAGAATGGCCACTGACAAAAGGGAAATCTTTTGGCTTTACGGTAGCAAGGCTTGATCTCTTGCACCCTTTCATTTCAGGTAACAAATATTTCAAACTAAAGTATAACCTGGCAGAAGCAAATGAACATAATAAGCAAGGTATCATTACAATGGGCGGCGCTTATTCAAACCACCTGGCAGCAACAGCTTTTGCTTGTGATGAACAAGGAATGAGTTCTGTTGGCATTGTGCGTGGTGAAGTGATTGAACCACTCAATCCTACACTTTCGTTTTGCAGAAAACATAACATGAAATTAATTTCTGTGCGCCGTGAAGATTATGCATCAAACAGTGAGGCAGTTCAGAAAATCATTCAGCAGCATTCTAATTTATTCTTTGTACCGGAAGGGGGAAATAATGAACCGGGAATGAAAGGTTGTCAAGAAATTTTGCAGCGCATACCGGGGGCCGATGAATTCACACATATCATTTGTTCAATTGGAACAGGCACTACATTTAAAGGAATTGCCTCAGCTGCCAATGCATCACAAACGGTGATCGGTGTGCCAGCACTCAAAATAAAAACTGATGAGCAGGAACAATTCATTTTACAACATACAGCTGTCCCATCGGCAGCAAAACAAATTGTGTTGTTTGAATTTGCAGGCAAAGGTTACGCCCGAACCGATGAGGAGTTGATCAACTTTATGAATTCATTTTATACGAAAACATCTATTCCTACCGATATTGTGTACACGGGCAAATTAATGCAGGCCGTTATTGCCTTAGCAGAACAAAGCTATTTTCCGGATAACAGTAAACTATTGGTTATTCATTCCGGCGGTTTGCAGGGAAACAACAGTTTACCATCCGGAACGTTATTATTCTGAACGGCATTATATTTGTGCAGCTAGAGAACAACCAACAGAACACATATCAATTCCATGAACAAACTGATCTTACCCATTCTTCTTATTTTTATTGCCTACTCTGCAACTGCACAACAGGACACGCTTCCGAAATTCGCTGCAGTAAAAAAAATGAATGGCGAAATTGTTCTCAGTTGGATCAGCACATTCAAAAATGTATCGCAGATCAATATTCAACGTTCAAAAGACAGTTTACGGAATTTCAGTACCATCCATTCTGTACCCAACACCAGCAGCAAAGCCTACAGCTATGTTGATAAAACAGCAAAGAATGATAGTGGCTATTACCGCATCTTCATTTTATTCGAAGGTTCCAACTATGTATTCACCCCTTCAAAAAAATTAACGATCGATACATCTTCAACAACAGTTCCAACTTACAAACCAGCTCAGCCGCAAAAAGAAGTTGAAAAAGACGACCGGCCCACTATTGCACCTAAGCCGGTTTGGGTTCCGTCAGTATATATTTTCACCGGTGATGATGGAAATCCTGTCATTCGTTTGCCCGATGCATTATCAAAAAAGTACAGCGTCAGGTTTCTAAAGGAAAATGGTTCACAGCTCTTTATTATTCCAAAAATAACAGACACCTATCTTACCCTCGATAAAGTCAACTTCATGAAATCGGGTTGGTACCACTTCGAATTATTGGAAGATGGCAAGCTGAA
Source organism: Lacibacter sp. (assembly GCF_035299325.1). GTDB lineage: Bacteria > Bacteroidota > Bacteroidia > Chitinophagales > Chitinophagaceae > Lacibacter. Next base: position 25,918 of record NZ_DATGWT010000012.1, read on the forward strand.
AGAGAAGAATAAGTTCCTGATTACAAGGGATTACTAATATTTTTAATAGGTTATTTGAAGAATGGCCTTGTTTTTGTATTTTGCTTCACCGTGCAGATCGCTTCCCCTGCATACCCGTTTATGAAACAATTATACTTACCCTTACTCCTTACCGCATTGCTTTTGGCTCCGGAATTTTTGTTGGCACAACGTGTTGGACGCAGAGGTGTGAACGCTGTTAATACAACCGCAGCAAAAAAAGGCCCTGTTTACAACTTTACCTTAGCACAACTACTTGGCAGATGGCAGGAAGTAAAACGCACAGATGCTGATAAAAATGCGCAACCGGTAGGTGACACAATCTATCTGCATTTTACTGAAGGCGATAAAGTGGAAACAAGAGACGGAACAAAAACCATCATGCGTGGTGTTGCGTTTATTGATGAACCGGGAAATATATTAGTTGCAGCTGCTGATGTGTATACGATTGGTTCAATTTCAGAAACGGAGTTGTTATTATTAGATGACGATGGCACTGTTCATACTTTAACTAAGAAAGAAATCTTCTGGCGTGAAACGCTTGGTAAAAACGCAGTGACTGATCCCGTGCTTGATACGCCGTTAGATCCTAATCTTGCAGATCTTACCGGTGCTAACTGGACTGTGTACCGCCGCAGAGCAAAGCCTGGAGCTGTTAGCAACGAATCAGTATTGATCCGTTATATCAAATCAATTAAAGATAATGGTGATAAAACCGCAACAGCGGAACTCACGTTTTATTCAAAAGATAAAACAGAAGTATTGCCCTGCACTATTACTGTTGTGAATAACCAGATCGAAGTAAAATCTGGTGGGCATTCATGGCTCATGTATGTTTATAAAGTGGAAAAAGATGAATGGATATTTGGCGATCATAAATCATTACTCTACTTCGCCAAGCCATTATAGTTTTACATCAAATACTTTTTCAAAATTTCGCTTCACGCTTTCTTTCGCTTCTTCAAAATCAACTTTATGCCCTAACTCTTTTTCCAAAGAAGTTACCTGCTTGTTTTCAATACCGCAGGGTATAATGTAGTTGAAATAATTAAGATCAGTATTTACATTAAATGCAAAGCCATGCATGGTGATCCAGCGGCTGCAACGCACTCCCATTGCGCAGATCTTTCGCTCTTTTCCTTTTATATCCGGTTCAAGCCATACACCTGTTTCGCCTTTACTGCGTTCGCCCTTCAAACCATAATCGGCCATGGTTAAAATGATGACATGTTCAAGTTTGCGTAAGTATTTACCAATGTCGGTTTCGAATTTTTCAAGATCAAGAATGGGATAGCCAACGATCTGTTGCGGGCCATGAAAGGTTATATCGCCACCACGATTTGTTGGATAATATTCGATTCCTTTTGCAGCACGTTCTTCATCACTGATCAGAATATTTTCGATGTGGCCACTTTTGCCTAAGGTGTATACGGGTGGATGTTCTACAAATAAAAGATAGTGGTGAGTAGTGAGTGGTGAGTGCAATACACTATCAACTATCGGCTCACGGCTATCGGCTACTAAACGCAATTCTGCTTTCACATCAAGGTTTTTCTTCAACAAAATCTCCTGGTAATCCCAGGCTTGTTTGTAAGGCATATTCCCTAGATCTTCAAACTGCACCAATTGTGTCATAGCCTGCAAATTTACTTGATTTTTCCTGCGGTTTTTTATTGAAGAAAATTGCCAGAAAGAGCCTCTATTAAATTTTTAATGCCGTTTCCTGACAATTTCGGCATGAAAAATTTAATATCGGATTGAATGGATGCCGAACAGGGCTTACTTTTGCGGATGATGATCGACGAAGAATTATTAGACGAAGACAGTGAACTGGAGAACGGTGATGGCTCGGAAGAGTTGTTTGAAAAGAAGCGTTTTGAAGTAGCCCAGGGACAAGAACCTTTGCGTATCGACAAATACCTGATGACCAGGATCCAGGGTGCTACCCGTAATAAAGTGCAACGTGGAATCGAAAACGGCATGGTGCTGGTCAATGGCAACACGGTTAAAGCAAACTATAAAGTAAGACCGGGCGATGATATTGTAACATTTACTGATACTGCACCTGAAGACACGAACCTAAAAGCAGAGGAACTCCCGCTCAATATTGTTTATGAAGATGATTCTGTGATGCTGGTAAACAAAGTACCCGGCATGGTGATGCATCCCGGCTGTGGTAATTATTCCGGTACATTGGTGAATGGTGCATTGTGGCATTTTCAACAACAACAACCCGATCTTACCGAAGATGAATTGCCTCGTTTTGGCATGGTGCATCGCATTGATAAGAATACAAGTGGCCTTGTGATCATGGCAAAAACTGAACAGGCCAGCGTGCATTTAGCTAAACAGTTTTTCAATCATACAGTAGAACGTAAGTATGTGGCATTGGTATGGGGTGATATAAAAGAAGATAACGGAACAATCACCGGTCATGTTGGTCGTCATCAACGTTTCCGCAAGATCATGGATGTATATCCTGATGGTGAATATGGCAAAGAAGCCACCACTCATTATACTGTTCTTGAACGTTTCGGCTACACCACACTGGTAGAATGTCGTTTGGAAACCGGACGTACACACCAGATACGTGTGCATATGCAGCACATTGGTCATCCTTTATTCAATGATGATACCTATGGCGGAGATCGAATTGTAAAAGGAACTGTTTATACCAAGTACAAACAATTTGTAGATAATTGTTTTACCATTTGTCCACGACATGCATTGCATGCACAAACGCTGGGATTCACACATCCAAAAACACAAGAGCGGATGTTATTTGAAAGTGAACTGGCAAAAGATATGCAGCAGGTAATTGAAAAATGGCGGGTGTATACGAAAGCAAAAAATCTTACAGGCGAAGATGAATAAAAGGAAGCCCCGATATCAATTGATATCGGGGCTTTATCATTAGCACCATTTAATCATTTTTCTCTCCGTTCTATTTAGGGAACAGCATTTTATAATCCACATTTACCTTTCCTCTTGAAATATCATCGAGCTTTCCTTTGAGCATTTTTCGTTTCAATGGTTTCAGGTAATCGATAAAGAGTTTGCCTTCAATATGATCATATTCATGGAGGATTACACGGGCAGTGATGCCATCAAATGTATTTACATGCTCTTTGAAGTTTTCATCCATGTAACGGATGGTTACTTCTTCAGCACGATACACATCTTCACGGATCTTAGGTATGCTTAAACAACCTTCGTTATACAACCAATCATCACCCAGCAACTCTTCTACCTGAGCGTTGATGAATACCTGTTTGATACCTGGTTTATCAGGATAGAGCAAGGTTTCTTCTTCATCCATATTGGCAAACATCTGTGCACTGTCCACCACAAACAAACGAATATCACGGTTGATCTGTGGAGCAGCAAGCCCGACCCCATTGGAGGAATACATGGTTTCCCACATATCAGCAATCAACTTCTCCAGCCCGGGGTACTCAGGAGTAATATCTTTTGCTGTTTTACGAAGAACATCAAAGCCGTAGGCAACAATGGGAAGAATCATGCGATTTCAGATTTACGATTTCAGATTGCAGATTGCACCACAACTGTAAAAATTAGCTGCAAATATAAGCACTGGGACCGAAGGAATAACCCTGCAATTGTATATCTGAGTTCTACAATCGTTCGAGGTATTCCTGCAGCATGATAGTAGCCGCTATCTCGTCCACCAGCTTTTTATCCCGGCGTTGACTTTTTTTGAGTCCCATTTCAAGCATGGCACTCTTGGCCATTTTGGAGGTGTAACGCTCATCAACTGTTTCAACCGGAATGGTAGGGAAATTTTTCTTGAGTTGTTCTATGGCACGTTTCACTAACGGCGTGGCATGTGTGTCACTATCATCCCAGTTGGTGGGCATACCGATAAGAATCAGCTCCACCTGTTCTTTGCTGAAATAATCTTTCAGGAAAGGAATAAAGTTTTTTGTTTCGATGGTGGTTAAGCCGGTAGCTATGATCTGGAAAGGATCAGTTACCGCAATACCGGTTCGTTTGCCGCCGTAATCGATGCAGATGATTCTAGCCATTTAAATTCCATGAACCTTTGATGAACAATATATCTGTAATCACAAAAGCTGCAAACACCACACTGGCTATGCCGTTGGCTGTCATAAATGCAATGTTAACTTTGCTGAGATCGTTAGGTTTTACAAGAGTGTGTTGATAGATTAGCATGCCCATGAATACGGCAACTCCGATCCAATAGAACAAGCCAAAATCACCATATACACCTGCTGCAATTACACAAGCTGCTGAAAGTACATGCAGCAGTTCAGATACACGCAATGCTTTTGCTTTACCTAACCATGCCGGTATTGATTTTAATTCATACTTTTTATCAAACTCCTCGTCCTGCAACGCATAAATGATATCGAAGCCACTAACCCAAAACAATACTGTAAATGAAAACAATATCGGTAATACAGCAAATTCTCCTGTTACGGCGAGGTACGCACCAATTGGTGCTAACGACAACCCAAGACCTAACACCAAATGACAAAGCGGGGTAAAACGTTTTGTGTAGCTATAACCTAACACAACAAATAATGCTACTGGGGATAAAGCTAAGCAGAGCTTGTTAATGAAGAATGTTGTTGCAACAAACAACACACTATTAACGATGGTGAAAATTAAAGCACTGTTAGCCGAAATAATTCCCGCCGGGATTTCACGAATAGCAGTGCGTGGATTTTTTGCATCAAAACTTCTGTCTAGGTAACGATTGAAGGCCATGGCTGCACTACGGGCGAAAATCATGCAGAGGAGAATCAAAAACAATTTTAAATAGTCAGCTGGGATATAAATACTCCAAGAACTACTTGTTTTTGAAATTTCCGAAACTAATTCGTGTCTCTGAAGAAAAAATCCAATCAATGCAAACGGCAATGCAAAAATGGTATGCGAAAATTTTATCAGCGATAAATAGCTCTTTACAGTACTCATGTTGTTCAATCCTGATTATTGGTTCAATAGACCTTTTCTTGCCATTTCCCACAGCACCACGCCGGCGGCAACCGAAATATTCAGTGAATGTTTCATTCCAAACTGGGGTATTTCAATGCAGCCTTCACATTCGTGCAAGGTTTCCTGCTCCACTCCTTCGGCTTCGTTGCCAAAGATGAGGGCTATTTTTTCATCCGGCCCTTTTTCAAAATCCTGGAGTAAAATGCTGCCTTCGGCCTGTTCAATCCCAAACAGTTTATAGCCGTTTGCTTTCAACTCTGCAATGGCCTCGGTTGTTTTGGCGAAATATTTCCAGCTCACCGTTTCTGTTGCACCCAGGGCTGTTTTATGAATATCCCGGTGCGGGGGTTGCGGCGTGTAACCAATGAGGTAAATGGCTTCCACCAAAAATGCATCGGCTGTGCGGAACACGCTGCCCACATTCTGCATGCTGCGGATATTTTCCAGCACAACAATCACCTTGTTCTTCTCCGCTTCTTTAAATTCATCAACCGATTTGCGGTTGAGCTCATCCATGCCCAGTTTTCGCATGGCGCAAAGTTAATGGTGAACGGTGAATGGTGAATGGGCAATGGTTAATAGGCAAAATCTGAATTAGTCTCTTCGTTTTTCCGTCAGACGAGGACGTCAGACAGGGTGCGCTCCGTACCTCGTACCTCTTACTTCGTACTTCTACCCTTCCTTCCCCCATAAAACCTTACCTTTGCCGCTTATTATAACAGAAATAAAGAATGAACACATTTGAAGCGCTTGGACTGGATGAAAGATTGATGAAAGCGATTAGTGAACTCGGTTTTACAACTCCCACTCCTATTCAGGAAAAAGCAATCCCCGTTCTGCTCAGCGGAACCACGGATTTGATCGGTCTTGCCCAAACGGGTACCGGCAAAACAGCAGCGTTTGGTTTACCATTGCTGCAATTATTAGACGAAAGCAAAAAACACCCACAGGCACTGATCGTTTGTCCTACACGTGAGCTTTGCCTGCAGATCGTTAAAGAGATAGAAATTTTCAAGAAACACATGAAGGGAATGCAGGTGGTAGCTGTTTACGGCGGCACCTCTATCGGCATGCAGATCCGTGATATCAAGCGTGGTATCCAGATCGTTGTAGCTACTCCCGGTCGTTTAATTGATTTGATCGAACGTAAGGCTATCAACCTTGGTGAAATTAAGTATGTGGTACTTGATGAAGCAGATGAAATGCTGAACATGGGTTTCCAGGATGATATTGAATTCATCTTGCAGAACACGCCTAAGAAAGAAAGTACCTGGTTATTCAGTGCTACTATGCCGCCTGAAATTCGTAAGGTGAGCCGTAAGTACATGAAAGAACCCGTAGAAGTTACTGTTGGTAAAATGAATACGGCCAACGTAAATATCGATCACCAGTATTTTGTGGTGTCATCACAACACCGCTACGAAGCATTGAAACGTTTGATCGATTTCAACCCCGGCATTTACGGGATCATTTTTACACGTACCAAAATTGATGCACAAAACATTTCCGAGAAACTTACACGTGAAGGTTATGATATTGATGCATTGCATGGTGATCTTACACAGCAACAACGTGATGCGGTGATGGGTCAGTTCCGTGACAGAACATTACAATTGCTGATTGCAACGGATGTGGCTGCACGTGGTATTGATGTAAAAGATATTACGCATGTCATTAACTACGAATTACCTGACGACATTGAAGTGTACACCCACCGTAGTGGTCGTACAGGTCGTGCCGGTAAAACGGGTATTTGTATGAGCATTGTGCATAGTCGTGAAATTGGCAAGGTTCGCCAGATCGAACGTATTGTGCAGTCACGATTTAATAAACTTGAAATACCAACCGGTAAAGATGTTTGCCGTAAACAGTTTTTCTCGTTTATGGATAAGCTCATCAACATGGATGTAAGCAGCGAAGAATATGAAACGTATGTACCGATGCTGCAGGAAAAATTTGCAGACATCAGTAAAGAAGAAATTCTGAAGCGTGTTGCATCAATGGAGTTCGATCGTTTCCTCAAGTATTACGAAAACGCAGAAGACCTCAACATTCGTGAGCGTGGCCGTGAGTTTGATAAATTCAAGCGTGATGGTGGTGGTCGTGGTATCGAAAGAGAAAGACCGGGATCAGGACGTACACGTGAACGTGAACGTACACCTTATCGAGATACACAAGGTCGTGATTTCAACGGCGGTGGCGGTTCAGGCAATTACACCCGCTTGTTTGTAAACCTCGGAACGAAAGATGGTTTTTACAAAGCAAGTTTCCTGCAATTCATTTTAGATATGAGTGATTTGAAAAAAGATTCCCTCGGTAAAATTGATATGCGTGAAATGAACAGCTGGGTTGAAGTTGACAGTAAAGCAGCAACGCAGATGATCCGATCTATTGACGGAAAGAAGTTTAAAGGACGTAACATCCGAATGAATGATGCGAACAGCAGGTAAACTGTTGTTAATTATATTAGAAAAGGAGTTGCAAATTGCAGCTCCTTTTTTTGTTGCATCAGTTTTAATACTGCCTGCAAAAAGCTAATTGTTTTCTGATCTTCTACTCTATTGCAATTGTGAACAAACTGGTGATAAAAGAACTAATGTGCAGAGAAGTAATGATTAGATAAATCAAGTGAACAGAGTTTCTTTTTATTACATGCGTTAACCTTATTGAATCAGTTGTTTACTAAAAGCAATTTTTCGGAGTAACTGCATCTATCAAAATGATACCTACAAAAGTTCTTGTTTTGCATGTAGTATAAAGAGTGATTTTTCTGTCCTTAAAAGTCATTCGTTCATTTTCTGCATCAAAACAAAATATCTTTACTAACATATAAATACGATGAGCGATTGCAAAGCTGAGTGGCATAGTTATTGTTTAATACTCGGAGATTAACGACAGCGTAAACAGGATAAAATTTTGAGACAGAGCGGAATTGATTTGTTTAATTAAGGACCCACGAGAACAAATATCCAGATCATAGAAGAACCATTCCCCAACAGAAAGTACCAGCTACAATTTCCCACAAGATTTATCACAACAGGATGCTAATGTAAATGCTTTGCATTTGCAAAGGCAAAGCTGCATGACCTGTCAGGCATTGAAAGACAACTATACCTGAATGCAATACCTATGGGCGTCACCGCCAGATATTTTTTTACTAATAAAAACCAACAGCAGATTAAATGAAAAGAATTACAATGCCGAAAGGCTTGTTAGGGTTATTGATTGTATCCGTTCTATGGACATCCTGTTCAAAAGAAAAATCAACAGCATTACCCGAAAGTGAGACAGAACTTACTCAAACGAAAGTTTCAGGAGTTGTTGACGATAATCCTGTGTTACAGGCAAAAGTGCCCTTGATCGTTTCTTCCGGATTTTTATCGAACGCTCCTGAAGCGGGCAGGGAAGTTTTTAATTTATCCATGCTTGCTGCAAGAGGTAAACGTGATGCAACTGCGCCAACCATCAGCATTATTACACCAACAACAGGCTCTTTTATTACAGGCATATCTGCCGTACAGGTAAGTGCGAGTGATAATGTTGGTATAAGTGACGTTAGTCTTGCTGTTGATGGTGTTTCAATCAGCAGCAGCAGTGTTGCTCCATTTACAAATACCTGGAATTCTGCAACTGTATCAAACGGAGCACATACATTAACAGTAACAGCAAGAGATGCTGCAAATAACAGAACAAGCAGCTCTGTTACAGTGAGTGTAAATAATGTGACTGTTGGAGATGTTACAGCCCCAACTGTAAACATTACTTCACCTGCCAATGGTGCTTCCTACAATACAGGGGCCACCATTAATATTGGCGCATCTGCAACTGATAATACCGGTGTAACTTTTGTAAGCATCAGCATAAATGGAACAGTAGTTGGCAGTTCATCGTCATCAAACTACAGTTACTCATGGAACACAACAGGTGCTGCAAGCGGCATTTATACAATTACAGCAACTGCAAGAGATGCTGCAGGTAATCAATCAGTGAGATCAATTACTGTAACACTTAATACAACAGTTGTTGAACCTCCTTCTACTTCGGGTTTCAGATTAACAATGCCACCTGTAAGTAACCAGGGAAGCGAAGGTTCATGTATTGCATTTGCAGTAGGCTATGCAGCACGCTCAGCTGAACAATATTACAGAACAGGTGCAACATCTTACAGCAACAGTGCGAATATTTTCAGTCCTGAGTTCTTATACAACCAGGTAAAATTCAGCATCGAATGCAGTTCAGGCTCAGCCATGCAAACTGCTCTTGATTTTATTAAGTTAAATGGCATCTGTACTTTTCAAACAATGCCTTACAGCAGTACGAATGGATGTTCAACGTTACCAACTTCATCACAATCGTTGGAAGCGCAGAATTACAAGATCAGTTCTTATGCGAAACTTTACACGACAGATAAAGCAGCCATCAAATCAATGGTTACGCAAAAACATCCTGTCATCATCACCATACTTGCCGACAATTCATTCATTAGTGCAAAAGCCGGATTTATCTGGAAAACCTATTCCGGTTCAGGTTCACTTGCACACTCTGTTGTTATTTGCGGTTATGATGATGCGAAAAACGCATATCTCATTATGAATTCATGGGGTACAGGTTGGGGCGATGCAGGCTATAGCTGGATCGATTACGATTTCTTTACAACAAGAACAGGTACTTATTGCTATGCAATAAACTAAAACATATCCTTTTTTAATACCTGCAATTAAATGAACAAAGGAGCAAACGACAACACTTAGGTTTAAAACAAATTATGTACTCAGAAGATAAAAAAATACGCCCCGAATATCGGGGCGTATTTTTTTATTGAAGAATTATTTTTGCCACCAGCTTTTTGCTTCAATCGAATGTAATAAACGACTGAATATTTTTTTCAAGATGTATAGTAATTGTATTTGATTCAACAATGAAATTTCCCCGGTTCTGGATGTTAGTGAAAAACACTTGACGACCAGCTGTAATGCATTTTATTCAGCAGTCAAACCACATAGACAAAAAGACGATGAATAACGGTATCGGGGCGGAAAATATTTCGACTTCTTCAGGAAACGGTGCTACACACTTCTCTGAATATCCTGCAGCCATCTTCACTTTCCTGCTTATAAACTTTTCCATTCCTTTCACGTTCCGGCGGCCTTCGGGGGTTGGCTTACGCATTACCTGTTTGCTCTATAAAACAGGCATTTTCTGCATCTCCCCCTTTTCCTTTAGATTTGTTACCGACAAAACATATTATCAATAACGCTTTGCGTTGCTGACGTTTCTTCTACAGTAAAACGACCAATTTTAGAAAACAGAAAGAAACAGTTCATGCGATGCACCCGTACGGGTGTATTCCTTGCTGTTTTCAATTCTGTTTAGGTGCTTGGTCGTACCTTCTGTAGATAGGATTCAGATGTAGGAGCACCCAATTTTTTGCTCCTTGCTGAAACAACGTTTGGCAACCAACTCTGCCAAACTGCTTATGAACTTTCCCACTAAAGACTCGGCTATTCAAAAAATCCTGCAATTGGTTGAACGCTTTCACGAACAAAAAGAATCTTACCACCGGTCTGATTATAATGAAACACTAACCCGTCGTGATTTTATTGATCCGTTTTTTAAGGCATTGGGTTGGGATGTTGACAACGAACATGGTTTTGCAGAAAGCTACCGTGAAGTAATACATGAAGACCGAGTGAAAGTAGGCGGAGCAACAAAAGCACCTGACTATTCATTCCGTTTAAGCGGAGGAAAGCGTTTGTTTTTTGTTGAGGCAAAAAAGCCCAGCGTGTTGATTAAAGATGATATAACACCTGCTTACCAGGTACGCCGTTACGGATGGAGTGCAAAGCTTCCCATCAGCATTATCACCGACTTTGAAGAGTTTGCCATTTACGATTGTACCAAAAAACCAAACCCAACCGATAAGGCCAGCAATGGACGATTAAAATATCTCACTTACGCCAATTACCTGAATGAGTTTGATTTTATCTGGGATACATTCAGTAAGGAACGAGTTTTAAAAGGAAGTTTTGATAAGTTTATTCAGAGCGATAAGCACAAAAAAGGAACAACCACTGTTGACCATGAGTTTCTGCAATCGCTTGATAGCTGGCGCACCTTTCTGGCTAATAATATTGCCCTGCGTAATAATATTGATGAAGATGAACTCAACTTTATTGTGCAGCACATCATCGACCGCATTATTTTTCTACGCATTGCAGAAGACAGAAGCGTAGAGAATTACGGCAACTTAAAAGACACATTGAAAGGTGATGATTATTATCAGAATCTTTTGCGCCAGTTTCATACAGCCGATCAGAAATACAATTCAGGTCTGTTCGATTTTAAGAAAGATAAAATCAGCGATAGTATTGAAATTGATAACAAAGTAATCAAGACAATAATCAATGATCTGTATTATCCATTGAGTCCGTATGAATTTTCTGTATTGTCGGTCGAGATACTTGGCAGCGCTTACGAACAGTTTTTGGGTAAAACCATCACACTTTCAAAAACGGGCAAAGCCCTTATTGAAGAAAAACCGGAGGTAAGAAAAGCGGGTGGTGTTTACTACACACCTGAATACATTGTAGAATACATCGTTAATAATACGGTGGGTAAACTCACCGAAGGAAAAACACCGAAGGACATCAATAAATTAAAAATTGTTGACCCGGCCTGTGGCAGCGGTAGCTTTTTAATTGGCGCTTACCAGTTCCTGCTCAACTGGCATAAAGATTACTACAGCAATAACGGCAAACCGGGTAAAGGCGGTAAAGACAATCCGCTTACACCCGATGGAAGCCTTACCACTGCAGAAAAGAAACGCATCCTGTTAAACAACATCTACGGTGTTGATCTCGATGCAAATGCGGTAGAAGTAACCAAGCTTTCCCTATTACTGAAATGTATGGAAGGCGAAACCGAAGCCAGTATTGCCACACAGCTCAGGCTTTTTCACGAACGCATCTTACCGACACTTGATGATAATATAAAATGTGGCAACAGCTTAATTGATGTTGATTTCTATAATACAGAATTTGATTTTGGAGAAGAAAGAAAAGTAAAACCATTTAGTTGGAAGAAAGCATTCCCCGATGTATTTAAACAAGGTGGTTTTGATTGTGTGATTGGAAATCCGCCGTACGGCGCACTGTTTTCAGGATCGGAACTTTCTTATTTCAAGAATATTTATAGCACAGCTGTGTGGAGAGGTGAAAGTTACCTGCTTTTTATTGAGAAAGGTTTAGAGCTTCTTAAACCTCAAAGAGCTTTAGGATTTATAATTCCTGATACTCTTTTAAATTTAGAATTCACTCAACCAGCAAGACAACTTCTGCTACAAAATTCCAAAATCCAACAACTTATAGGTCTTCCTTCAAATGTATTTGTTGGAGCAACTGTTGATACAATTATTTTATTAACAGACAAACAGGAGTACACAAGCGAATTCCATCAATCAAATGTTATTATAAAAACCTTTGGGAAAAAACAGCTTATTACTGAAATCAATAACCCTTCAAAGGAATTTGTTGTCAATACAAAAGATTGGTTTAAAGAAAAAAACTTCAACTTACAAACAGATGAATTAGAGAAGTTGCTTCTTGCCAAAATAGAGTCCGGCAAAAAAAACATATCTGATGTTGGTATTTTGCTATACGGGATCAAAGCTTATCAAGTCGGTAAGGGTAAGCCAAAACAAACAGAAAAAATTCGAAATGAAAAGCCTTTTACATCCGATACAAATCTTGGTCAAGGGTGGCTTCCGTTTTATGATGGTAAACATATTTCCAGATATCAATTACTCTGGAAACAAAATAACTGGCTGAATTATGGTGAATGGCTTGCAGAACCCAGAAACCCCTCTGTTTTTGAAGGCGAAAAAATTCTCATCAGAAAAATAACAGGAAAGACACTTTTTGCAACGTATGTTGCTGAAACATCTTACTGTAATACGCTTCTTTTCGTTTTAAAGCTAACAGACAAAGAATTTAGTTATAAAAGTATCTTAGCAATTCTGAACTCAGTATTAATAGGATGGTACTTTAGAAAAAAGTTCCAGATTAGTGATGATGATACTTTTCCTCAAATAATGATTAGAGATATTTTACAATTTCCAATCCCACTTATTGATAAGAAAAACATCACCGAATTAAACAAGTTGACTGATCAACTCCTAGAACTTAATGAAGCAAAAAATCAACAAACGCTCCAAACCAAAATCGACCAGCTCCAATCCCGTATTGATTTTTGTGAGCAACGTATCAACGAAATTGTCTACGAATTATACAACTTAACAAAGGAAGAAATAGAGTTGGTTGAAAAAAGCGCACAGTAAACAAACAGCAAATACATAACTTTAGCAAAACTTCTGAATATGTTCCGGATTTATAGCCCGGGGTTCATTTTTCAGAAGTTTTTATTTATTACATCGGGATAGTTCCTGATGCGGTAGAAAGAATACCAAAGACTTTCATTAAATAAAAAAGAATGGGAACAGACGATTTTTATAAGATTATCGGACGTGTTACAGTATCGCTAAGTAGAATTGATTTTCTGCTTTCGAATATCGCTGTAGATGTAAAATTGGTGCCCGACTACCCCGAATTCTACGGAAAGCAAAATCTGAAACAAAAAATAACAGAACTTAAAAGTAAGATCAATTCGCATTTTAATGAATCAGAAATAGCTGATGCATTCATAAATAATTTGAACAGGTTAGATGAATTAAGGCAACTCCGAAATCAATTGGTTCATGCTGTTACACTTCAAAATAGTGATGAAATTATGTTCTATAATTTCAGGACCACCAGTGAAGGAGTTAAAAGAAATGTAACCATCGTTCCCTTTAATGACCTTGCTGCTCTTGACACAGAACTGATTAATTTGCATAATGATTTGTACACGCTAAGAAAAGAACATTTCAAATAGCGCCCTTAAAAAAATCAAAAAAATAAAAGCCATGAACGAGCACCCGCCCATCAATGACACCCGATATTGTCCTGATTGTAATTCATGCGGAAATGAAGATTGTTGCAATGCAAGCGACTGTTTATACCTTTTTAATCATCCTAACTGCAGGGAGCATCTTGATCACCTGTTGTATGTGTATAAGTGTAATAAGAAGTTTATTTCCTTCATTTATCAAAACAGCGACACCTACAAAGAGCTGATAAAAGAGTGGGAAGAAATTTGTTACGATACAAGCGAACGCTGACAATCTCCTGACTTTTGTGCTACCATGTAACAAACTAATTTCGTTACTTTTGTAAAGGATGGTTGCCTATGTTCACCCCCCTCAGTGATTATGCATCCTACCTCGGTCCCGTATTGCGGGACTTTTTTTATTTCTGATTCCGTTGGTCCTGTTGTATTTGTTATAGCTGGCTCCTGAGTTTAGAATATTGTTCCGGATTTTGCTAAATTTCAATCAGGGCAACCAGAAAAAAGCATAAAAAAGGCCAACTCTGTAAAGAGTCGGCCGCTCGAATTTCTTTATTAAAAAAAAATCCGACAATGATGAGTTTAAAGATGCCCAAAAAAAACGGAAAATCCAATAGGACTTTTACGACTTTGCAAATCAGATCAACTTCTTTGACTCCGAAAAAACGGGTACCGCCAATAAAAACCCCGCTGTTAAGCGGGGATATTAGCTTCAGTAAGGCTACTAAGATCGAACAGGGCCAAACGAATTAAAAACCTGATGTATACTATTCTTAACTAAACCAATCCCTTTCTTAAATATTTTGTTTGCTGTGTTTAAAAATTACTGTCGAGGTAATAGATGATGCTGAATAAAAAGAAAAAAAACAGGATCACCACTACCGTTCGCTTCATTTGCCGCCTGTCTGTTTGTTCATTCGTTAATTTCATTTCAATTGTCTTTGGAAAAAGGCCAACACTAAAGAGGGTCGGCCGGCTAATTAAAAAAATTCAACTGATTCTACAGTAAAAATGCAACATATATTGCAGAAAACATATAGGATTTTTACTATCTTTCATTAGTCTTTCGTTTAAACTGCTGTACCTGTTATTTATATACGCATAAACCGCTGCTTTTGGTTCAAAGGCTGAACCTCGAAAAGTGGCGGTTTGTTTATTATGCCAGGTTTCATCTGTCGGGGGGCTGCTGTAAACCTCCTCGGAGTCAGTAGGCACACAAAAATCATCAACAGCAGGGCCTCAAACGAAATTCAGGCAACATTTCCTGCCAAAAATTCCTGAAACATACTTACTGATCTCTAAATACCATTATTTGGCTCTGTCAATGCATATCGTTGCTTCGTCAAGTCGTTTCAATAAAGCATCAGACCATTTCACCGAACTCTCATGCTGCTTCAAAATTGTGTCAAGGTTGTTCCTTAATTCGTCAATGCATTTAGCAATTATGTCAAAGCACTTAGTTGTTCTGTCAATAAATATCGGATTAGTGACATGTCGGTTCGTTGCTGCGTCTAAGCGCTTAGACTTGTCGTCATGTCAGTTCTGTAAAAATAAAAATCACAGCAACTCAAAAAATAAATCAATCACTAATTACACATAACGGAGCAAAATAAACGCAGTTATAAAAAAAAGCAACACATTACCGCTTCGTTGTATTGACAAACATTCACTTACTTTTTAGTTTCGGTTTGTCATTTTTTTATAACCTTAAAACAAAAACATCATGGAACGTAAAACAGAAGCAAAGCTCAACATGTACAGGGCAGTTGCTAACCATTGTAATGCTAACCCCGCCATCATTGCCACAGTGCCGGCTTTTCAAACAGCTGTTACGGCTCTCAATGCAAACATCTCCACCATTCTTTCCACAGCCCAAATGGAAGTGCAGGTTATTTCCGGTATCACTGCCGATAAATCGGCGCTTAAAGAATCACTGGCACAACAGGCTGCTGATATTGCAGCCATCGTTTTTGCATTTGCATCATCCACAAACAACAACACACTAAAAGAACAGGTAAAATTTTCTTTTCGTGAAATTTTGCGCATCAAAGATGATTTGATTGCACCTACCTGTTTAAACATTCACGATGCAGCCAACTCAAACCTGGCGGCGCTTGCCAACTATGGTATTACCGCAGCCACGCTCACAGCATTTAATAACGCCATCACTAATTATTCAGCCGCAGTTCCTTCACCACGCAATGCAGTAAGTTTACGGGCAGCATACAAAAAAGACATTACCAATCTAATGAAGCAAACCGACAAATTAATAAAAGAACAGCTAGATAAACTGTCGGTGCAATTTAAAACTGCCAATACAGAATTTTATAATGCCTACAAAAGCAATCGTGTTATTATAGATGCAGGCGCTGCAGGCACGCAAATAAAAGGCAAAGTTGTGTCGGCTGCAGATAATAAAGCGTTGAAAGATGTAAAAGTTGAAATCGTAGGAAATGGTTTGTCTGATCTTTCATCTAACACAGGGCGCTTTATGATTAAACCCGGTGCTGCAGGAAACTATTCCATTAGATTATCGAAAACAGGATTTCAGGATAATACAATTGCCAATGTAGTTGTACAAACAGGGCAACCTTCCGATGTAGGTACTGTTGTACTTACACCTGCTGCATAATAAAAAATCCCCCGATCACTCGGGGGATTTCTATTTCAATCAACTTAATTTAATTAAGCACTCACTTTTCCTTTCACCTTCGCAATTACCTCTTCGGCAACGTTGTTTGGCGCAGGTGCATAGTGACTGAACTCCATGGTTGAAGTTGCACGACCACTCGATAATGAACGCAACTGTGTAACATAACCAAACATTTCACTCAAAGGAACTTTGGCTCTGATCACCTGTGCATTACCTTTTGTATCCATACCTTCCAGCATACCACGACGACGGTTAAGGTCACCCGTAACATCACCCATGTACTGATCAGGCGTTACAACTTCTACTTTCATGATTGGTTCAAGCAAGGTTGGTTTTGCTTTGCGTCCTGCTTCACGGAAACCGCTCTTCGCACACAATTCAAAACTCATTGCATCAGAATCCACATCATGGTAGCTACCATCAAACACACGCACTTTCATATCTACCATTGGGTAGTTAGCGAGTACGCCATTGCTCATTGAAGTTTCAAAACCTTTGATGATGGCAGGAACAAATTCTTTTGGAATTGATCCACCAAACAAATCATTTACAAACTGGTATGATTTGCCCGGGTTTTCTTTCAACCACTCTTCATCAGCAGGTCCGATTTCAAAAATGATATCGGCGAACTTACCACGACCACCCGATTGTTTCTTCAACACTTCACGGTGTTCAACTTTTTGTTTGAACGCTTCTTTATAAGCCACCATCGGTGCACCTTGGTTTACTTCCACTTTAAACTCACGACGCATACGGTCAACGATGATCTCAAGATGTAATTCACCCATACCGCTCAATACAGTCTGACCAGTTTCTTCGTCAGTCTTTACACGCAGTGTAGGATCTTCTTCCACCAATTTAGAAATCGCTAAGCCCATTTTATCAACGTCGGCTTGTGCTTTTGGTTCAACCGCCAAAGAGATTACAGGCTCAGGAATGAACATGTTCTCTAATGTGATCGGATGATTTTCATCGCACAATGTATCACCGGTTTTGATCTCTTTAAAACCTACGGCAGCACCAATATCACCTGCTTCAATAAAGTCAACAGGGTTTTGCTTGTTTGCAAACATCTTCATGATACGGCTGATACGCTCTTTCTTACCGCTTCTTACGTTCAACACATAAGAACCTGCATCAAGATGACCGGAGTAAACCCGGAAGAACGCTAAACGACCTACGAAAGGATCGGTCATGATCTTAAATGCCAATGCAGCAAATGGTTGTTTCGCATCTGGCTGACGAGTCATTTCTTCACCTGTATCAGGATCTGTTCCTTTAATTGCTTCCACATCTAAAGGAGAAGGCAGGTAACGGCAAACAGCATCCAATGCAGTTTGTACACCCTTATTCTTAAATGAAGAACCACACATCATTGGTACAATTGAAAGATCAATTGTTGCCTTGCGTACAGCTTCGTGAATTTCATCTTCAGTAATGCTGTCTGGATTGTCGAAGAATTTCTCCATCAACTGATCATCGTATTCAGCAACCGCTTCTACAAGCTGTGCTCTCCAGTCTTGTGCTTCTTCCAACATATCAGCAGGAATTTCGATCTCATCGAACGTCATTCCTTCTGTTTCCATGTGCCAGATGATACCTTTCATCTTGATCAGATCCACAACACCTGTAAAATCATCTTCAGCACCAATTGGTAATTGAAGAGGAACCGCTTTTGAACCAAGCATTTCACGTACCTGCTTCACTACCATTAAGAAGTCAGCACCACTGCGATCCATTTTATTTACGAAACCGATACGTGGTACATTGTAACGGTTAGCCTGGCGCCATACAGTTTCAGATTGTGGTTCCACACCATCAACCGCACTGAACAAAGCGATCAAACCATCCAATACACGCATTGAACGTTCTACCTCTACAGTAAAATCCACGTGACCGGGAGTATCAATAATGTTGAAAGAATACTTTTTAGTATCTGGAGTTTGCTTACCTAATACTGTAGGGAAGTTCCACTGACAGCTTACAGCAGCTGAAGTGATGGTGATACCTCTTTCTTTTTCCTGTTCCATCCAATCGGTTGTAGCTGCACCATCGTGCACCTCACCAATACGGTGAATCATACCGGTATAGCGGAGGATACGCTCAGTAGTTGTGGTTTTACCGGCATCAATGTGAGCCGCAATACCAAAGTTTCTCTGAAATTTTAAGTCTGCCATGACTGTTTTAATTTGAATGTTTATCGTTTAAAAAATCTTGAATAATGTTTGTGATCGTCTTTTGTAATCCTGTGCAACCACATCGGCGTCGCACTCTTTTACTTTATGAATTCTATTGAACTGATATCTCCGGTTTGGAGACATGCTGCCCGCAGGTAACATCCTTTTAAGGATGGGGGCTGATATGTAATAATTATACTCTCATACGATGCCAATCAATTTCGAACCTCCTATCCTCAGTTCAAATGCACCTTTGGTTGGAAACTTTGGCGGCCGCAAAAGTAAGGATTTTTCCTTTCCGAAATGCATTTAGCCGTAAAAGCCGCACATGCAGAGTTTTCAGAATTCAGGTGCGTTTTCAGCTTTGCTCCTTTGCCTCTTAGCGCCCTTTGCATGAAACTGAAAACCCGGGGCAACTGCCTTTTCCATAAACGGTAAAAATCATGCAAACGATTGCCCCTGTCTTTACATCTCAAATGCAGTTTACTTTGTACGAAACAATTCAAAACCAATGAATAAAGTTAGAATCCTGATCGTATTACTCGCTTTATCAGGTGCAGTAACAGCGCAAAGCACAACCGATTCAATGCGCCCTGCCCGTACAGAAGTGATTTCCCCAATTCACAAAACCAGCTTCAACAACAATGGCCAATGCCCGGAGCGCAAGCAAGGCGGCAACTCTCGCCTGGAAAATGGCTTTCTTGTATTTGACGGTTCCTTGGACGGCAACCGCCAGGTTGATCCACAAATTGCAGTTGGCGGTGGTTATGTGCTCCACGGCACCAATAATGGATTAGTGATCTATAATAAGAAAGGTGAATACCAGCAAGGCATCTCGCAGAAATGCTTCAATAATGGCATTGACCCCAAGCTTTTCTTCGATGCGCATAACCAGGTATTTGGTTTCGATCTTTGGGTGTATTGGGATTCGGCTAAAATAAAACCGGTAAACATTTCGGTTTCTGAAACCAGCGATCCCCGTGCTGCCTGGAACACCTACCCTGTTCCTGCACCCAAAGGTGTTGATGGTGGTGGTATTGGTTACAGCCGCAAATGGATCGGTTATTCATTTCCCGGTGGCGAAGAGCGGACTTTTGTTTTGAAAATGGCTGATGCAAAATCGGGCAAGCCGGCAACTATTTATCATTTCAATGGTAGTCTTGGCCATCCTGTTTATGGACAAGATGCAACAGATGATATCTATTTCTTCGAAATTGATCGTGATAAATTTGTGATACGTCGTGTAACTGAAGCTGCCGATGGCACACCTGTTTGCGTTTTAGTAAGCAGCAAACCGCATAACCTGAAATATGTTGGCGGCCCACCACAATCACCACAATTCAATACGCAGCAAAAAGTTTCTTCCGGCGATCGTAATCCAAAAAATCTTGTGTTACAAAGCGGCAGCATTTGGTTTTCACAAGCAGTTAATTGCGAAGGTCGTTCTGCAGTGCAATGGCACCAGGTAAATGCAACTGATGGAACAATTCAGCAAACAGGTTTAGTTAAAAGCGACACCACAAACTATATTCAAACAACGCTTGCAGTAAATAAAAACAACGATGTACTCATCGGTTTCCAGGAAGCAAATGCAAATATGTTTGTTAGTCCACGTTTTGCGTATCGCAAAGCAACTGATGCAGCAGGCACTATTCGTGAAATAGTTCGTGTTGGTGAAGGAACAGGCGCTGCTGATGGTGTAGCCTGGGGCGATTACAGTGGCAGTGTTGTTGATGGTGATAACCAACTTGATCTGTGGACCATTCAAAGCAGGGCAAATGAAAAAGGCCGTGGCGAAACGGTTATTGTTCAATTGCCTGCAAAGAAGATCAAGCAAAAAGTAAAAAAGAACAAGAAGAAATAAGTGATTCAAGAGTAAAGATGCTTTAAGATGTCGTCACGATCATCTCAAAGAAAATGCTGATATAAAAATTGCGCAATGCTTGCTAAAGGTTTAGCTGGCATTGCGCAATACTTTTTAGAGGCAAAACAGATCGTATCTGTAAAATCTATTTTTTCTTCAACAACAATTTTGCATTCGTCCATTCGCTGGATGCGTTTACAAAGGCCAGTATTTTTTCGAAGTTTTGAAGTGGTTCATAACTGTTCAGGTAATGCTTAATAATTTTTACAGAAACAGTTTGCCCGTTACTGGTTGCTTCGGTAATAAAATATCCGGTTTCATTTTGAACTTTTGAATTAAGAGCAGCAACACCTTCAGCTGTATAACCTTCCGGAATTGCAATCTCCAAATGATACTCAATACTTCTTGCAAAAGGCATGTATACATCAAGTGCCCGCTTTTTCTGCTCTTCTTTAATTACAAGAGGCGTTCCCTGTATCTTTCCTATCTCAACAATAATATTATTTCCTGCCTTTTTAATCAGCCCGCCCAACTGAAAATTCGAACTGTATACAAAATCAGGTGCAGTGTGGCGTATGCCCGGATTTTCAATTTTATAATCCTTCATCTCTGTAACTTCTTGCTCAAACCAGTCTTTTGCCTCTTTTAAAAAAGCATCCTTCTGCTTTTTCTTTGCTTCAGCAAAGGCATTTCTCACTTCATTAATATATTTTTTCCCGGTTTTTGAATTGGCTAGCTCGTCAATTAAAAGCTCTTTCTGTTTAAATACTGTACACTCATAGTCCATGATATCCTGATACACTACAAGTTTGGTTTGTTCATCGAGTTTATAATGACCTTTTAATGTTGTATTTCTTTTTACTTGTAACAATGGTTGTCCTGCTGTTAATGATATCTGCAGTTTTTCAATTCTTGCATTATCTGCCGACTTACTTGTTGCTACGTTTGGTCCCGGTGCAACTTCTGTAAGATTAAGTACTTTAGCCGGCCCAACCATGGCCGGATGATCGAACGTGAAACTTTTAGTTGTTTTAGCACCTTCTGCAGCCGATGGTGCAGTAAAGGGAACATCAAAGATGCTGTTAAATGAGAAATATTTATTTGATCCAGGCAAGTAGGCAATTGCTCCCAAATCACTTCCGTTCATTGCTTCATTCATGCGAAAACCTGTGCGATCTTCATACACCATGATTGCAGGATCTAGGTCTGCTGCCTTAAGTAATGCAAACATTGAAAATGGGAATCCATCAAACCGTCTTGATGGAAGATTCATTTTTGCATCTAAACGATCAATCGAAAAACGCAGGAACCAATCAAACCGGGCCGTGTAATATAAGAGCGCCGCCTTTTCTTCTCTGCTCATTGTTTTATAATCGATGCCCATTTGCTTTGCCTTGCTTTTTGCCAACGCTTCCATCTCAGTGTATTCAGCTCTGGCACTCCGCATCCAATAGCCGTTATAGTACTGTTGTGAAAAATCACGGGATTTTTCCTCTAATGCATTTTGACTATTTGCTATCTTTTTAATTTCACCAGGTCTGCTCATGCCCAACGCCGCACTACCGATGCCTTTGTACCCCTGCCCTATATTCATACGTATAAACGGCAACTGCCTGGTGGCAGAAATCCAAAGACTTGTTTCAAAAGGAGGCATATCATTTTTCTGCACGCTTATTTCAATATCGCTTTCTGCGCTTTTTTTGATCGCAAGTTCTGGTGCTCCATTATAGCTACGGTATTCAACCGCAAATTTTTTCCCAAGCTGACTGTGAAATGAATAACTCAACACAGGTGCATTATCAAACAAGAGCAGTGTGTACACTTTTGTTGCAAAATCATTGGTTGTATTTTGAGCAGTAGCAAAAAAATAGTCGAGAATATCACCCGGTTGCAGATCCGGGATGGCAAGTTTTGCCTGCTTTTCATTTGCGGCATCTTTTGTCAGCACTATTTCGTCAGCATTAATTTCTTTTACCGTACCATCTGCTTTAATCACACGTACTCCAACGTAAGTGCTTGATTTATCTGAGGTGTAGAAACCGCTTCGTTTTTCAAATTGAGTAAAACTCAGTTCTGAATATTCTGTTACCGCATTCTTATCATTCAGTTTTACAACTTCTCTTACTATTTCAGTTAGGTTTTGTTTATGCTTTGTGCCAAACCCTAACCCGTAAAATGCAATGGATGATTTACTGTCTGCAGTTAATTCTGTGTGATGAGCAATGATAATTTTTGATGCGTTTGCATATTTCTGCGGGATGTCTTTTACTTTAAATTTAGGGTCTTCCCAGGCCCAAACCGACTTACGCATTTCTTCTGACTCTTTACGATAAGCGATGGTTTCCTTCGATTGAGCGAAAGAAGTAAAAAAAGCAAAACACAATACTGCTGCAAAAGATAATTGTTTCAAGATGGTTATTTTTTAGAGGTAAGTACTACTTGTTGGTCGTAAAAATCTGTAA
This sequence comes from Lacibacter sp., assembly GCF_035299325.1. Classification (GTDB taxonomy): domain Bacteria; phylum Bacteroidota; class Bacteroidia; order Chitinophagales; family Chitinophagaceae; genus Lacibacter. The sequence goes on from NZ_DATGWT010000012.1 coordinate 49,015, forward strand.
GCTGCTTAATGTCATTGTTCCACTGCGCAAAATTATCGGGAACAATTTCTGTGTTGTTAATGATGATCTCATTACGGTATTTGAGCTTCCCGGCTTCATTTGTATAAGAAGCATAAAAACTATAACCAGGTTGTTTAATATTTATCTTTTGAGGTAACTCTGATACAACCTTATCTGAAGGGAGCACTAACTCAATTTCAAATACCAGATTGTTCTTAAACTGCAACCAGTAGGGCAACGTGCGTTTATCTGTATCAATTTTAAAGTCTTTAAAGTTCACCCTGTTATCAATGCTGAGGTAAGCATCTTTATCAAATACCGATACTGCATTTTTCCACAAAACATCGTATTCAATTTTGAGATCATTGTTGTAGTCAGTAAGGTTTGTGATCTTCAAATTACTTATTTCGAAACCGCTTTCTCCCTCCGCAAGGAACTGCTTCAATGCATTTTCCTGTTTATCCTGTTTAATGTCTGTAAGTGCATTTAATAACCATTCTTTATTCTCCCCTTTCCAAACATGTGTTACATGACCTTTCAGGTTATTGCCATCAATCACTAACTTTCTGTTTTCAGTAGAAGTATTCTGTAAGTAACTGGCAACGGGTACCTTCTCTAACAAATATTGATTACCATTCTCAATAAGTGTTTGACGGCCTTGAATCCGTTCCGCTGTTTCTCCAAAACCAATATACTTTTCTGTTGCATCTAAAAAAACCGGCTTGCCATTTTTCATCCATGCACAGATCATGTGATTATCTACCGAAAGAGAAGGTGTGCTGTAATCGTATGCAATATGCTTTGTGCCTATCCAGCATCTACGTGCATCTAATTTTAATGATCGCAACATAACCGTAAGTAAATTAGCCATGCCTTTACAATCACCATATTTTTTTCGTAACACTTCTTGTGCTTTTTCGGGTTTAAACCCTGCTATCCCATTTTCAAAAGCGATGTAACGGATATTATCCTGCACCCATTGAAATATCTTTTTTACTTTTTCTTCATCATTGCTGATTCCTTTTACGATATCTTCTGCTTTTTCTTTTACGATTTTTTCGTCATCACCAATTGTCTTTACAAGACTTTGATACCAATCGTACTGTTCTTTTACTGTTTTAAAATAAGTGTAAGAAACATCTTTCGGTTGAGCCGATTTACAGAGTACAAGGATATGCGGAGCATAATAAGTTAAGCCGGGTGCTGATGATTCCTGTTTGAATTTCGGAATATCATTCATAGAAAAAGTATAAACAGTTTCACCGCCTTCCTGCGATACAGATTTGCGGATGTTGTACTTACCGAAATGATATTCTTTTATATCAAGACTAACCCAGGCAGGTACATACAGTTTAATTTCCTGTTCAGTAATGACATGTCCTTCCGTAAAAAAAATATTCGTAAAATACCTCGGGTCCTTGATTGTCTTTTTGATCGTTACTTCAGATTTGCTGCCAATCTTGGAAACAGGTAATGAAAAATAGCAAACCTGTTCATCGGAGTAGAAGATACCATCACGATTGTAATACTCATAACCTGGCACAATACCATGTCGTTTCGATCCATCAACACGTATATCAACATCATCCATTGTTTCTATACTATTGAAGAGCTCAACAACCGGCACATCAGTTCGGTACTTATTGCAAGTGAAAGTGCGGCTATGCTCCTCTTTTACAACTACAGGGTTTTCGGCTGTGCCTTTCACAAATCTGAATGAGCGTACCGATTTTACAATCGAAATATTCTCGTCGTCTTTTTCCTGAGCTGCAACAGATAGTTGAATCAAAAGAAAAGCCGTAAGGCACAAAATGGCGTTTTTCATATTATAAGGAGTAATGAGTGAAATTTGGAAAGATGTTTTGATTTGGGTATTACGGCATATTTAAACTGCTGTAAAATAAATGGATCAGGGGTTATTATGGTTTAAAATTCACGTTGGTTTCATTACAAATATATTCCCGGAAGACAAATAAAAAAAGAGAGTGTGAAAATTGAGTGATTCCACTTAGCGCTGTTATTGGGGAAGTTGAGGTTACACCACAAAAAAATCCCTCCGTAAACGAAGGGATTCCTGAATATGATCTTGTTGAAGATTAAGCTCTGAAGTGAGCGAAAGCCTTGTTGGCTTCAGCCATACGGTGTGTATCTTCTTTCTTTTTGAAAGCACCACCTTCACCTTTGCTTGCACTTACAATTTCGTTTGCTAATTTATCAGCCATACTGCGACCGTTACGCTCACGGCTATAACGAACCAGCCATTTGATACTGAGAGAGATCTTTCTGTCAGCACGAACCTCTGCAGGGATCTGGAATGTAGCACCACCAATACGACGGCTACGTACTTCAACAGCAGGAGTTACATTAGCAACTGCCTTCTTCCAGATTTCATAACCGTCTTCTCCGGTTGTTTTTGCAACTTTATCAATTGCATCGTAGAAAATAGTAAAAGCAGTGCTTTTCTTACCTTGCCACATTAAGTTATTTACAAAACGGGTCACCAACGTATCGTTAAACCTTGGATCTGGTGCCAGCGCTATTTTTTTAGGTTTCGTCTTCCTCATTGTATATAAGAATTACTTAGTCAGATTATTTTTTAGCTTTTTCCTTCTTCGTACCGTACTTAGAACGGCTCTTCTTGCGGTCTTTTACACCGGCAGTATCGAGCGAACCACGAACGATATGGTAACGTACACCTGGCAAATCCTTCACACGACCGCCACGCACCAATACGATTGAGTGCTCCTGCAGGTTGTGACCTTCACCGGGGATGTAGGCAATCACCTCAATTTTATTGGTTAAACGCACTTTCGCTACCTTACGCAAAGCCGAGTTTGGCTTTTTAGGCGTGGTTGTGTACACACGTGTACATACACCTCTGCGAAACGGGCAGCTATCCAGCGCACGGGATTTGCTTTTCGCCCTAATGATTTCTCTTCCTTTTCTTACTAATTGTTGAATTGTAGGCATTCCTTACCTTATTATTTTTCGGACGGCAAAGGTAGGTGTCCTCATTTAAAGTACAAAAAACTTTCACAGATTTCTATTCACATATGTGTAAATAACTAAAATTTCCTGCAAGGCATTATTCCCCTTGGTTTTTGCGTTAATAGTAAAAACCAAAGAATCTGAGCGAAATTCCAGCCCTGTTTTCTATAAAATACTGAAAATGAAAGCTATATTTGTTAATAGCACGGCTATAACAACCAATATCTCGTTTTTCGTTCAGAAAAGACTGACTTAATATGACAAAACTGAGTGCTGACACAACACCACCACTATTAAGAAAAACCTGCAAAGTCCTGACCCTGACTGTACTTGCATGTTTTTTTTCGACTTCGTTATGGAGTCAACTCTCCACAGCTTTTAAGGCAACCCCTACCAATGGCTGCGCCCCCTTACTAGTAAATTTTACGGATGAATCAACCGGCGGAGCAACAGGCTGGCGCTGGGACCTCGGCAACGGAACTATTTCAACCCAACAAAATCCATCTACCACTTACTTAACTCCAGGCCTCTATACAGTAAAACTTATTATTACAAATGCTTCCGGCAAAGACTCGCTGGTAAAAACAAACTACATCAATGTTTTACAGCCTCCCCAGGTTGCATTTACCACTTCCACGAGTTCAGTAGGCTGTTTTCCGCTTAGAGTTCAATTTGTAGACAATTCAGTTTCTACATCTGGCGGAACCATTACCTCCTGGGAATGGGACTTCGGCGATGGTACTACCAGCACAGCCCAGAACCCGTACCATGTTTATTACAATACCGGTAATTATAATGTAGCATTGAAAGTGACCAATAGCAGTGGCTGTTTTACATTATTGGTGAAGCCTTCGTTCATAAGAGCATCAAATGGTGTAAAAGCTGACTTTAGTGCCAGTGCTCCTGTAAATTGTAAACCACCTGAAGCAATCACATTTACAAATCTCACTACAGGTCCCGGAACAGTTACCTATAAATGGGACTTTGGCGATGGTGGCAATTCAACAGCTACCAATCCTTCACATACATATACAACAGCCGGCACCTACAATGTCCGGTTAATTGCAGAAAGTGATCAGGGCTGTATCGATACCATTACAAAAAACAATCAGTTGAGTATTGGCAACTTTAATTCTAATTTCAGTTTCAGAGATAGCGTGTGTATCGGCGATACCGTGAAGTTTACCAATCAATCGATGCCGGTTCCAAATTCTTCTACCTGGTATTTTGGTGATGGTACATCGTCCATTACAGCCAACCCGATCAAGATCTTCAGTACAACAGGAGCCTATACCGTTAAGCTGGTGAATAATTATGGGGCCTGCGTTGATTCTTCTATAAAGACGATCAATGTTATCAGTAACCCTGTTCCAAACATTATTGTAAACGATTCTATTTCCTGTCGTGCACCTTTTACTGTAAATTTTTCGAACACTACTCCCGGTGCAAAACAATGGCTATGGGATTTTGGCGACGGCACTATTTCCACACAACAGAACCCATCACATACTTATACAGCCGAAGGAAATTATACAGTTAAACTAACCGTACAACTTTCTGCCGGCTGTACTGGTTCACTAACAAAAACAAACTTCATCAGGGTTCAGAAACCCGTTGTGTCAATACTCGGCATGCCAACCGGTGGTTGTTTCCCTTATACATTCAGTCCTACCCCATCTGTGATATCAGCCGATTCTGTTGTTTCATGGTTGTGGGATTTTGGTGATGGCGGCACATCAACCCAACAATTCCCCAGTCATCTTTATCCCGGCCAAGGCAGTTATACCGTTCGCTTAACTGTTACAACAAGAAGAGGATGTACTGAAACGATCAGCTATGTTGATGGTGTAAAAACAGGAACAAAACCAACTGCTAACTTTTCTGCTGCACCGCTTGTAAGTTGTGCAGGGCAACCTGTTAACTTCACAGACCTCAGTACCGGTTCTCCTGATGCATGGCGTTGGGAATTTGGCGACAACAAAATAAGTACCAATCAAAATCCAACACATGCTTATGACACGGCAGGCTTTATCACTGTTCGATTGATTGCTTTTAAAAATGGTTGTCCTGATACAGCAACTAAAACAAGTTACTTACAGATACTTCCACCTGTTTCGAAATTTGGTATTGTGTATGATTGTAATACCACATCTACTGTTGCGTTTTCCGACAGTTCTGTTGGTGCGGTAACACGTCTCTGGAATTTCGGTGATGGCAATACATCAACTGCAGTTAATCCAACATATGCTTATGCATCACCAGGTACATACACTGTAACATTAAGTGTAACCAACGGAAGTTGTACCGATACATCGCAACGGGTAATTAATTTCCTGAACTTCAATCCAACGATTGTAACAGATCAGAATGCAAAATGCAAATTCCAATCATTTAGTTTTTCTGCAGACAATGTAACACCGGCTAATATCACATCATGGTCGTGGGACCTGGGTGATGGAACAACAAGCAACTCCGCATCCTTCAATCATTTCTATACTGCTGTAGGTAGTTACACAGTTAAACTTGTTATTACGGATATAAACGGCTGCAAAGACAGCACAACAAAAGTGTTGAATGTGTATGGAGCAACGCCTTCCTTCACAGCACTTCCTAATCCGCAATGCGTAGGTCAATCAGTAACGTTTACAAGTACGTCTGTGACCGACGGAACACATCCCATCACAAATTACTTATGGAAATTTGGCGACGGCAACAGTTTGAATGGGAACAATGCAACAGTGCAACACAGTTTTACAACAGCATCAACTTATTTTCCAAAGCTGATTGTAACAGATTCTTATGGTTGTACCGACAGCACATTAACAAGTACAATACTCGACATCTTTGAGTCGAAACTTGGTTTTTATGCTGTTGATACGTTGTCGTGTCCCAATGGCAATGTTCAATTTGTAAATACTTCAACAGGAAGCAACTTAAGTTATACCTGGGATTTTGGTGATGGCAACACATCAACCGCTGTAAATCCTACTCACAGTTATGCCGCAACAGGAACATACACGGTGAAGCTGATCGGTCGTGAAGCAATTGGTTGTGTTGATTCTGTTATCAGAACAAATTATATTACTGTTGATGTACCTGTAGCAAATTTCATCGCCAGTGATACATTCACTATTTGCCCACCACTGCAAGTGCAGTTCACTAATACATCAACTTTCTACAAATCGATACTGTGGGATTTTGGTGATGGCAATACATCAACTGCAGCAAATCCATCTTACTCCTATGCGATCCCGAACGACTATATCGTAACGTTAACAGTAACATCAGCAGGTGGTTGTACAAGTACAAAACAGATGACCATTCGTGTATTATCAAATACAGTCGGCAATCTCAGTTACAATCCTATAACAGGTTGTTTTCCGATGCAGGTAAACTTTGCTGTTACAGCAAACAACAACGTGAAATACCTGTGGGATTTTGGTGATGGCAATACGTTATTTACACCCGATTCTACTGTAGGTTTCAATTATCAATATCCCGGCTTTTATGTGCCGAAAGTAATTCTGCAGGACACACAGGGTTGTTTAACACCATTGATCGGAATTGATACCATCAAGATATTCGGATCGAAACCTGATTTTGGTTTTGACAAAACAGTTCTGTGCGATAATGGTACTGTTCAGTTCCGTGATTCATCTGTCACAGCAGATATTGTGAGCAGCTATGTATGGAATTTTGGTGATGGAAATACGAGTGGCTTGCGTAACCCATCGCATGGATATACAAGCACAGGTGTGTATGATGTAACACTCACGATCAACACAGTAAATGGTTGCAGTAACGCTATTACCAAACCGCAACTGATAAAGGTTGTGCCGACGCCGCAATTAAGTATAACCGGAACTACAACTTATTGCAGTCCGGCAACAGTCAATCTAAACGGCAATCTGATCAATCCTGATACATCATCCATACAATGGACCTGGAAAGTTGATAACCGAATTGTGAACACGAAAGATCTTTCAAACTTCTCTATTCCTGCTGCAGGAACCTATACAGCATGGCTCATTGCAACAAACAGCAGCGGCTGTACAGATAGCACATCAACGACCATTACAGTTAATCAAACCCCAACCATCGATGCAGGTAAAGACACCACTGTTTGTATTGGCAGCAGCTTTGTGTTAACACCATCGGGCGCAACATCTTATTTATGGAGCCCGGGAACTGATTTGAATTGTACCAATTGTGCCAATCCTGTTTCTACTCCGCAAAATAATATCCGTTATTACGTTACTGGCACATCGGCTGGTTGCAGTACGGTTGATTCTGTTTTCATTCGTGTGAAAAAACCATTTACCGTTACCGTTAGTGCAAATGATACATTGTGTGTGGGAGAAAATATTCAGCTTGTTGCAAGTGGTGCAGAAATTTATAGCTGGTCGCCGCCTGCAGGTTTAAGCAGTACATCAATTGCAAACCCTGTAGCAACACCAACCACAACTACTACTTATACTGTTACAGGTTCCGATAGCAGCAACTGCTTTACCGATACAAGATCAGTAACTGTTTATGTCTATAATTATCCAACCATTAATGCGGGCAATGACACCGTGATCATCGCAGGAACAACAGCACAATTATTGGCAACAGGTTCACCTGATGTTATTTCGTACAGCTGGTCACCTTTCAACACGCTGACTTGTACAACTTGTACGAACCCGGTTGCGAATCCTAAAAACAATACAACCTACAAAGTTGAAGTAAGCAATATTGCAGGTTGTACATCCTTTGATGAAGTAACGGTTCTGGTTGGATGTTTAGCCGGACGCATTTACATTCCGAATGCTTTCACACCAAATAATGATGGAAAGAATGACCGCTTCTTTGTGATTGGTGATGGGGTTGATAAGATCAAACGTATCATTGTGTACGACCGTTGGGGTAAGCCGGTCTATTCAAAAGAAAATATACAGGGAAATAATCCTGCTGTTGGTTGGGATGGAACACGCAATGGCTATGAACAGCCAACAGGTATGTACACTTACATTGCAGAAGTTGTTTGCGGCGATGGTGCTGTATTTAAAATGCAGGGAACTATTTCCCTCATCCGATAATCTTCTTTTTATAAATTTTACTGATAGCTGTGGACAACCACAGCTATTTTTTATTGCAAAAGAAAATTGGAAACTCTAACTTGTAGCAAAGCGATCAACATGAACAGTAAATGGTTTCAGGCAACAATGATTTTTCTTGTGTTGAATAGTTTTTGTGCAGCACAACGAAAACCGAATATCATTTACATCATGACTGATGATCTCGGTTATGCTGATCTAAGCTGTTATGGACGTAAAGATTATCAAACTCCACATCTCGATAAACTTGCATCGCAGGGAATGAAGTTTACACAAGCTTATGCTGCGGCTCCTGTTTGCACTCCCACTCGTACAGCGTTTATGACAGGCCGTTATCCTGCCCGTGCTTCAATCGGTTTGCTGGAACCCTGGGTGCCTTCAAAACGGGATAACAGTATTGGCTTAAATGCAGCAGATCATTCCGTTGCGGCATTGGTAAAAAAAGCTGGTTATGAAACAGCACTCATTGGTAAATGGCATTTGGGTGTTGGGCCATCTTTTTCTCCGCTTGATAACGGGTTTGATTATTTCTACGGCATCTATACCGGTGCGGCTGATTATATTTCGCACAAAGGCGATGGAGGAATGCATGACCTGTATGAAAACAGAACTCCGGTTTATACAAAAGGATATACAACTGATTTGCTTGGCGCAAAAACAATTTCATTCTTACAACAAAAACACAACAAGCCATTCTTTTTAAGCCTGCAGTTTACTGCGCCGCATTGGCCATGGCAGGGACCAAACGATCCTGCTTTGCCAGATACTGTTCCTATGAGTGGGAAACTCATGCAATCAATGGGTACGCCTGAAGTATATAAAGCGATGATGAAAAGTCTGGATGATCAGGTTGGAGTGATTATGAAAACATTGGAAGAAACAGGATTAGTCGCAAACACGATCGTGATCTTTACCAGTGATAATGGCGGTGAAAAATTTTCAGACATGGGACCATACGCAAAAATGAAGATGACGGTGTGGGAAGGTGGCGTGCGTGTTCCTGCATTTGTACGATGGCCCGGAAAAATAAAAGCGAATACGGTATCGCAGCAACAGGTGATCACCATGGATTGGACAGCAACCATTCTTGCAGCTGCGGGAGCGAAAGCAAATAAAAAATATGCACTTGATGGTATTGATCTCCTTCCGGTTCTTACAGGCAATCAACAAACTTTAGCAAGAACATTTTACTGGCGCATCTTTCAACGCCGCAATCAACACGCCATACTTGATCATAACTGGAAATACATTATTGATGAAACCGGTGAACATCTTTTTGATTTATCGGTTGATGAAGGAGAACGCAACAATCTTATTACCATCAAACCTGCAAAAGCAGAAGAGCTTAAGAAGAAATATAAAAGCTGGGAGCAATTGGTGTTAAAGCCGCTGCCATTGCAATGATTTTTTTGATCTTTTTTTGATATCGAACGTCCTAGTCAATAAAATCGCCAAGAGAAAAAGAACCTAGTCTATCATTCATCAGATTCGAACACACCTGCTTCCTCCATTTGCATTATCGATTCATAAATTGTCATGCTATGATAAATTTCGTCAGTATTATTCGATTCTTCCAGCATGTTCCAAAGCAATTGGGCCCCGTTTTTAGGAACACTTTTTATAATAACATAATGCCCATTTTCAGCTTTGAATAATTTGGAATTCTTTGGAAGATCAAATGTTGTTTCTTCAACCAGTTTGCTTTTTTTCAAAAAATCGTGGATGAGCTTATTGTTAAACAAACAACATTCCACAATCGGTTCATCGGATTTCTCATTCCGATAAACAACTAAATACTTAGTAATTAAATCGTAATCATCATATGATTCGCAAATATAAAACGGGTTTCCTTTTATTGATAAGCTCTGGTCAACAGCATACAATCCATTTTCTAATCTAAAAATTTTTGCTAACCCTGAAAAGTCATAAAGTGGAAATTTCAGATGAAATGAGGTATCGTTCAAACTTGAATCATTTGAATTGCAAAGAACTCCATCATATTTATTCACAAGTTGATAAAATGTTTCTTTCTCCTTTAGAACCAAAAAAGTAACAATCTTTTGCTCAGGAAGTATGGTATATCGAATATAACTTCCCAATTTTTTGATTTGTTCTTCCATTTCAAATTGTGTTTTTATCATTCTTGCCCTAGTAGCTCGTCGAGTTATATTTCCTGATTCATGAAACTGTAAAATACAACAAAGCCAAAAATAAAAAAGCGGCTCTTTTCAAAGCCGCTCTACTGTTTTCATTGCAGGTTTATATTTTGAATAACCATTCGTGTATATCTGCTGCTTTCCCTTCACGTATATCAGTTAAACGACGTTTCACTTCGGGAGAGATCGTCCACTTATCTGTATCAAACTTCATTACATTGTCTTTGTAACACAATTCTTTGATCATGGAAATGGTTGCAGCTGTACCTGTACCAAATACCTCTTTCAATGTGCCGCTGTTGTAAGCGTCCACTACTTCATGAATACTAATGGGTCGTTCTTCAACAGTTAAACCCATGTCTTTCAGAATTGCAATAACGCTGTCTCTTGTAACACCAGCAAGTATGGTGCCTTCATCAAGATTTGGAGTGATGGCTGTGTTACCAATGATCACAAATCCATTCATCATACCAAATTCCTGCAGGTATTTATGTTCAACTGCATCTGTCCACAATACCTGGTCGTATCCTTTTTTCTTTGCTTCGTTTGTAGGATACATCGATGAACCATAGTTACCAGCTGCTTTTGCAAAACCAACACCACCCGGTACTGCACGAACAAATTGCTCTTCCACATAGATCTTCATGGGCACTGCGTAGTACGGACCTGTTGGACAAAGAATGATCATGAACTTATATTTATCACTCGGCTTCACTCCTATTACATCATCATTCGCAAACATGAACGGACGGATATACAATGAATGATCCTTTTTCATCGGGATCCAATCCTTATCCACTTCAATGAGCTTACGCATGCCTTCAATAAAAATTTCTTCAGGCACAGCAGGCATCTGCATACGCTCTGCTGATTTGTTGAAACGATTATAATTATCGTATGGGCGGAAAATATAAGCTTCTCCATTTTCATGACGAAACGCTTTAATGCCTTCAAATATGCTTTGGCCGTAATGCATGGCAGCATTGGCAGGAGAAATGGTAATCGGTTGATAAGGTTTGATCTCTACATTCTTCCACTCACCATCTTCATAATCGGCAACCAGCATATGATCGGTAAAATGTTTACCAAAAGGAACATTACCCAGATCGAGGCTGCTCAGTTTACTTGTTTCAGATTTTGTAATTAATATTTCCATAGCACCAATCATAACTCGTTATTTTTGTGATGCAAAGAAACGAAAAAAATAAACAAGGGTTTTACTGCTTATCAACTATGTCGTTTGAAAACATTCAACTTACTGACGATCAATTAGCCGATCTCTACGGCAAACAACTCGTAATTGTTGAAAAAGGAGACAATATACCCAAGCCCGAAACCAAAGCAGCCAAACCCACCATTGCCCCTGAGCCTGTAGCTGCTACTGCTCCTTTGCAGGGCGTTACCGGCAAAAACAAGAAGCAGTTTGTGTGGCTGGTGGAAGAACATTATTTCCCTTACCTCAACGATGCAGATTTCCAGTTTCTGGGCGATGTACTGACCGCCTGCAAAATGAATATGGAAGATATAGCCCTTGTGAATGTGGCCAATAACCGTAATCATTTTGATGAACTGGTGCAGCAATTACAACCAAAATTCATCATAGCATCGGGTGTGCAGGTTGATGCGTTACCTATTCAACCGGCCGATTACCGTGTGCAGGAACAACAGGGTTATTTGTTATGTAGCATAGATACACTGGAAGCTATCCGCACTGATAAAAGCAAAAAATCAAAACTATGGCTGGCATTGAAACAAATGCTGGGCCTGTAAACCTGTTTATGCAACAACTCATTTTCGCCAGCGGTAACAGGCACAAAGCCGAAGAAATTGAAGCCGCTCTTCCGGAAGGTTTCCGCATTCTTACGATGAAAGATGCCGGAGTTGATGAAGAAATTCCCGAACCATTTGATACACTCGAAGAAAATTCGAAACACAAAGCCCAGTTCTTAGCAGAGCGTTTGCAGAAGGATTGTTTTGCCGAAGACACAGGGCTTGAAGTGGAAGCGCTGAATGGTGAACCGGGTGTACGTTCGGCCCGTTATGCAGGCGATGGCAAAGATTTTTCTGCCAATACAGATAAGCTTTTGGCTAATATGCAGGGAAAGGAAAACCGTAATGCCCGTTTCCGCACTGTTTTTTCGCTTATCCTTGATGGTAAGCTTTACCAGTTTGAAGGCATCTGTAACGGCACGATTTTAGAAAATAAAGCAGGAACAGGGGGATTTGGATACGACCCTGTATTTTTACCCGACGGAAGCAGCAAAGCTTTCGCCGAAATGACGATGGAGGAAAAGAACAAATACAGTCACCGCAAAAAAGGGCTCGACCTGATGATCGATTTCCTCAAAAAAAGTTAAGGAGAAACCAAGATGCAAAGCAACCAAATGATTCCTGATACCGACTTAATTAGTGGATGCATTTCCGGCGATCGTCGCATGCAGAAAGCTCTGTATGATAAATATGCCGGTAAAATGTACGCCGTTTGCCTCCGCTACATGGGCAATGCCGATGATGCACAGGATATATTACAGGAAGGATTTGTGAAGATCTTTAAAAACCTGGAACGTTTCAGAGGCGAAGGATCATTTGAAGGATGGGTACGACGCATTTTTGTAAATACCGCTATTGAACAGATCCGTAAAAAGAAAACAGACTTATCATTAACAGAGAAAGAAGAAAGTATTGAATACAAATCCGTTTCGGCGATTGAAAACATCAACGAAAAAGATTTGCTCAGGATCATTAAAGATTTATCACCCGGCTACAGAAGCGTGTTTAACCTTTATGTAGTTGAAGGATACAGTCATAAAGAAATTGGCGAACTGTTGGGCATCAGCGAAGGCACCAGCAAATCGCAATTGGCAAGAGCAAGAATGATCTTGCAGGAAAAAATTAAACGCTGAGCTGAATAAATCATGAACGACTCCACTCTTCAACAATTACTTCTGCAAACAGAAGTTGCCCCGCCAGAAATGGTTTGGGAGAAGATTGCTGTGGATCTTGATGAACTGGAAGAAGATAAACCGTTACAGTTACAGGTACTTCAGCTGGAAGAAGAAGCCCCTTCATTTATTTGGGAACAATTACAACCAGCATTAGACGATCTCTCGATTCAACAAAAAATAAATTCGGTTGAAGAACTTGTTCCCGCAACTGCATGGGAGCAAATTGAACAACAGCTGAACATTGAACAGAACGATGCATACATTGCTGCAACGTTGCAGTCAACTGAAGTAACACCTCCGGCAACTGCATGGAGTTTCATTGAAGAATCTCTGGAAGAAAGCGGAGCGAAAGTAATTTCCATCAACAGAAATTCTAAAAAACGTTTCTATCGTATAGCAGCAGCGGCAGCTGTTGTTGGTATTCTTGCATGGGGTGGTTACCGTTTGTTGAATACTAATTCAACTACATCAACAGCTCCAATAAGCATTGCAGCAAATCCTGTTGAAGAGAAACCTGCAGCAACAACTCCTGAGACAGCTGATACCAATATAGCAGTTGCCGAAGAACCTTCAGTTGCAACAACAAGTCGTACACAGATCAAAGAACGCATCAAACAAAAATTAGCTTCACCTGATGCATTGGCTTATGTTGAAACTCCTGATCACAGTTTGGAAAATAATGTTGCTTACCAGGGTATTCATCATAAGCAACCCGAGAAAACGAAAGAAACAAATGGCTTTTCTGAGAGTCAATACTTCATGGTATTGAACGATAATGGCGAGTTGGTTCGTGTGTCGAAAAAGATCAGCAACCTGAAATGTGCAGGCACAGCAACGGTTGATGCAGCTACCGCTTTTCAATCGAAAGATTGTAATGAACAGATCAAACTATGGCGTGAAAAAATGGCGATGGCAGCTGCTATCTCTGCTTCGGCCGGCGATATTGATCTGAATGCATTAATCAACAGTACCGATCAGCAATAAACACTTATCAAGCTTTTCATGTCACGCATCAAACTCACTTTACCGGAACAGTTTACGTTCACCGCCACTATTCCTATTCGCATTACCGATCTCAACTATGGCAACCATGTTGGTAATGATGCGGTACTTTCCATTATACATGAAGCAAGAATGCAGTTCCTCTCCCATCATGGATTTGCGGAACTCAATTGTGGCGGTGTTGGTTTAATTATGAGTGATGTGGGAATTGAATTCAAAAAAGAAATCTTCTACAGTGATGTTTTATCCGTGAATATTGCCGCTGTAAATTTCACTTCGGTTGGCTTTGATCTCTACTATCAGATTCTGAACAAAGAGAAAATTGTAACTGCACTTGCAAAAACCGGAATGGTTTGTTACGATTACGATAAGAAAAAGATTGCACAAGTGCCGGTTGTAGTGAAGGAGAAATTGAGTGGTGAATCGTGAATAGGCAACAAGTCGAAAGCTCAAGAATACTCTGCGGAAAACTCTTTATCTCCTTTCTCTCCCGATTGTTATCGGGATAAATGCGCCGAAAAAAATAACCCAAAGCGTTTGCAGTAATTACTTCATCAACTTTATTTCATTGAGCAGCAAGGCAGCATAGTTACTGTTTAATTGTACCAGCTCATTATACTTCTGCACAGCATCCTGCTTTTTATTTTGCTTTACATGACAAAGACCAATGTAGTAAATCGTTGTCTCAAAACCAGGCTTCAGTGTATTGGCTTTATTAAGATGACCCATTGCTTCATCAAACCGGTTCAATGAAAAAAGGGAGAATCCTAATTCAGAGTAAGAAAGATAATTCTGCTCTTCAAAGCTGCTGGCCTTTTGTAAGTATGGAACAGCATCGCTGAATTTACCAAGATCATTATAACACCAGCCAATGCGGTAATGAATTTTCTTTTCAGTGCTGTCTAAGGAAAGTGCTTTCAGGAAATCAGCCAAGGCAGCAGCAGTATTCTTCTTTGCATCTTTATACAGATCACCTCTTGCAATATAAACCTTCTCGTAATTGGCATTCAGTTTTATCACCTGGTTAAAATCAACCAAGGCTTCTTCTACCCTGCCTAATTTGTATTTTGCAAATCCGGCTTCATAGAGCGAACGAAAACCTGTTGGTTCTAATTTCACAGCCTGTTGAAGAATTGGCAAAGCAATATTGTATTGTCCCAGTTCATTATAACACCAACCCAACTCATAATGAGCGGCTGCGAATGTTGGTTTTTGTTCAATTGCTTTTTTGAAAAGCGGAATAGCCTCTGTGCATTTTCCATCACGACGAAGCTGACGACCGGCCTGGTAATTCTCCTCGGCTTTATCTGCCTGTGCAGAAGCCGCAATGAAGCTAACTAAAGCAACGATGAGTATAAAGAGTTTCCTGCACATGGGTTCTGTATTCAATCACAATAATAACGGAAGCTGTTGAAAGATCGCTCAACTGTTCCAGATCTTCCAGCTTTCTTCGGCCTGTATCACCAACATATCACCCCCATTTTTGATCGCTGCCCCACGCTCTTCAGCTAATTGCAGAAAAGCAGTTTTTGCAGGGTTGTAAACCAGATCGTAACAGAGATGATGATTGGTAAGGTATTGATACGGTAATGATGGTTTATCATGTACATTCGGTTGCATACCAAGGGGTGTAGTGTTGATAACTAACTGGTATTGCTGCATAACTGATTCATCAAGGTCTTCGTAACGGAGCATGTTAGCAGCATTCTTACGGGAAACATATTTGTAACCGATACCCAATTGCTTCAATACCCACACCACTGCTTTAGCTGCACCACCTGTTCCCAACACCAACGCCTGCTGATGATGAGGTTTTAAATACGGTTCAATTGATTGCCTGAAACCCAACACATCTGTATTGTAGCCGGTGAGTTCTCCATCTATTATTTTGATGCAATTACAGGCACCAATCTCCTTCACTGCTGCTGATTGATGATGCAGAAAAGGTAATACTTCTTCTTTGTATGGAATGGTAACGTTGATACCTTCCAGTCCGGCCACATCTTTCAACAACTGTGGAAACTGATCGATGGAAGAAATGGGATACAATTCATAATTGCAATTGCTGATTCCTTCTTCTGCAAACTTCTCCGTGAAATATTTTTTTGAAAACGAATGACTCAACGGGTATCCTATCAAACCAAATTGACGCATTATGCTTTCTGTTTATCGAGGAACATATGGAAGGTGTCGCCACGTAAACCCAAACGCATAGTCTCAAGCGGAATTACTTCTGACGGAGCAATATTTCCCAGGTTCACATTATGACCAACCAATTCAATAAAGTACAATTGTTGTGCTTTTTGTGGTGCTTCCCAAATAATCTTTTCTTCAGGGATCTGTGTAAGAATCTCCTGTACCAGACCTTCACGCACTTCACCACTTCCACGATAGATACCCACATTACCTGCTTCACGTGCTTCAGCTATGACGTAAGTAGAACCGGCTTCCAGTTCAGCACGCATAAGTTCGATCCATTTATAAGGTGGAATGATGTGAGCTGCATCTTTACTACCCACTTCGCTCAACACTGTTCCGTATTTTGTGAGTTTTTCAATATAACCGCATTTCTCAGCATGCGGAATTTCAATGGAACCATCACTCACTTCCATATACGTGATGCCATATTCTTTACAAACGCTGATGTAATCTTCAAACTGGTTGCGTATAAGGAATGCTTCAAACAAAGTACCACCGAAGTAAACCGGAATATTAAAGGAAGCATATACATCGAGTTTTGCACGAAGGTTGGGAGTAACGAATGAGGTGCCAAAACCAAGTTTCACTATATCTACATGTGGCTCAGCTATACTCATAAAGTTTTTAGCTTCTTCAACACTCAGCCCCTTATCCATCACCATTGTAATGCCATGGTTGCGGGGTTTCTTATTACGCTCAGGAATCTGTGTAAGGTTAAAATTCATCGACATACTTTTTTGATAGCCGCAAAAATAGGGAAGCAGCAGCAACCTGCAATTACAGATTTACTGACAGTGATCAACCCTTTGATTGATCTTAAATGGAACGGGTTCGTTTGTAGCGGGCAATAATGTCCACTACCTGTGGATGTTGCATGAGTTTAGGTTGTAGTTCGATGAGCTTTTTAATAAGCCTCGGAGCCTTTGCCATTGCATATTCAAGCTGCGTAATGGCCTGCTTGGTTTTCCCCTGTGCAAAAAAGATAGCTGCCCGGTAAAAGATAAATACCGGTTTGCTGCCGGTTGCTTCGTATGCGGCAAGGGCATATTCATCGGCACTATCAAGTAAATCGGCTTTGAGCATACATTCGAGAATAGCGCTCCAGCCCTTTACATTCTTAGGTCTTGATTTAATGACATTGGCATAATGCTCAATAGCTGTTTTGTATTCGCCTATTTCAACAAGTGCCATGCCCATTGCAAGGTTATATTCCGGTTGTGTACGATGAATACGTAAAGCCTGTTGTAATTGCTTGATACCGCTTTCGTATTGGGCCTCGTTAATGTAAGTGCAGGCAATTTTATAGTAAAGCTTGCTGTCCTCCGGATTCATGTGCGAAGCTTTGCGGTAATGAAACCTTGCCTGTGCGTATTGACCCATCCTATCGTAACAGTAACCTATTGCTTCGTGGATCACTTCTTCGGGTCTGCTGAGCTCAAGAACCTTTTCCAGCATTTCGATGGCATCCTTGTATTTGCGCAGGCGGATATATGCATCGCCGATATTGCGGTAGGCGTAATCGAACTTCTCATCAATGGTTATGCAGTACATATAGGCATCAATTGCCTTCTCGTATAACTTCAATCCCTGGTAAGCGGCGCCAAGATTAAACCATGCCAGTTCACTGTAAGGATTGTCGTTGATAATGTTGAGGTGAAGTTTGATCGATTCTTCATTACGACCGGTGAAATCGGTCCAGAAGCAGATCTTATAAAGGGCTTCTTCGTTAGTAGGCTCTTCTTCTAAAATGAGCTTCAGGCAATCGAATACTTTTTCAAATTCCTCATAGTCGTCATACACATCAGCCAACTCAAACAAAAGTTCAAGTCTTTCTTCCCCGCTAAACAGGAGCAATCCTTCTTCAAGCAACTCCACAGCTTTCTCCTGTTGATCCAACGCCAGGTAAGCATCGGTGCGAAGAATAAAGAGGTTGATATCGTTATGATCGAGGAGTTCGGCCTGTTCAAGCACTTCCAAAGCGGCCTTGTACTGGCGGGTAGCCAAAAGCAAGTCTGCCTTCTTCACCAGTAACACAGATGAATAAGGGTAGATCTCGATGCCCAGCTCGGCGGCCTGTAATGCCTGGGGATAGTCCTCCTTATCGTCAAAATGGTCTATCAGTTTTTCAAAACTTTCTTCTTCCAGGAAAGATTGCGAACGCCCGTTCTTCAGATTTTCAAAAAGACGGAGCAATTCCCTGATCTCTTCCTTGTCGTTTCTGGAGGGGTTTTGTTTCATGTAGTTGCGGGTGGGTTACTGTAATTTACCTTCTATTTCAGAAAATTTATACCAGCCATGTAACATTTAGTTATCAACACACGTTAATATAATTGTAATTTTGTGATAAGTGGCTTGACAGTTCCCTTTAATAATCTTTAAATTTGTAAGCAAATGACAACCAAAACAACATATCGCCAAAACTTTCTGCGGAACAGTTTACTGATTATGAGCTGTTTTGCTGTTTTTTATTCTGCTTCTTCTGCCACATATTATAGTGGTGGTGGAAAGAAAAAGGATAATAAATCAACGCTTACCTCGCTTAATCTGAAAAACAACCCACTGAGCCTTCAAAACGGATTCCGTTTCAAGAGTGGCTTCAATTTCTCAACCAGCAATAACAACAACCTTACAATGAGAGGTAACAGCATTACCTTCCAGAAAGGAAATAACCTGTATGTGTTGCCGGTAAAACAGAAAGTGGTCTTCAGCAAGTTTAAAGCTCCGCAAAAAGAAATTAAATAAATTAAAAACCCCGATGATGAATCGGGGTTTTCTTTTATCCTTAATTCTTCCGAATGTCTTTGATTTCTTTATAGGTCATTTCACGATAACCTGTTTTTGGTGTGTCGAACATTGCAGCAGGCACAGGATCAAAACTCACTTTATCTGCTATACAAGTCACTTTCATTTTCCCTAACTCCGATTCATATTCCAGCGGAAAGCCAGGCAGGTTCTTAAACTGAGCACCGTAGTCCTTATTCTGGAACACAAGATCAGTTGTGTAATACACTCTGAATGTGCTTCCATCTTTCAACTTAGCAATTGCCAGTTTACAGTTGTAGCCTAATATCTTCTTTGTTTCAGACATATACTCGAACTGGATGCCGGCATATTTTCCATTACGGTCTTCGTAATCGTCTTTGGTCATACGGATCAGGATCTTCTGTTCGCCATATTCGTTCATCACCACGGCATTGCCTTGTCTTGAATCGTGCAGGGTAATTGTTTTACCCAAAACGCTCGACAGCTCGGTACGGGTGTTGATGCCCTTGAAGTAGATCTTTTGCGTAGCGCCATCTAACAGATCGGCAGCTTTTGTTTCATTGTTCCCGGTATTCACCACAATATTGTAGGTTACAGTTCCCTCACCATACACCTGTTGTGCACGCAAAACAGCGAATGGAGCCATCAACAATAAGACCAGAGCCGTTCTAAGTAAATTCTTCATTTTTTGTGTTTGTTCGATACAGGTTAAAGATATAAAAATAGTATACCAAGTTGCACGTCTGGAAAACAAAAAACCCCGACGCATCGGTCGGGGCTCTATAGCTTTTGTTAAGATTATTTTTTGCCACCAGTTTTCTTGGTATCCTGCACTTTCTGGTTGGTTTGCTGAATTTGTTCAAGCCGCTCCTGCCATTTCGATTTTGTAACAGGTTTCTTCTTATTCTCCTGCAATTTGGCATGTATCTTCTCTTCATTGATAATAAACTTCTGGATCACAAACTGCAAGCCCAATGTTACAATGTTTGATACGGTATAGTACCATGTTAATGCCGAAGGAAGACTGTTAAAGATGAACAACAACATGATCGGGAAGAAATAGATCATGTACTTCATCACCGGGTTATCCTGTGTTGGTGTCATTTGCATATTGTACACAGAGATCAATAAACTGGTGATGGTAGCTGTAATGGTAAACAAGCTCACATGATCGCCATAGAACGGTATGTTGAATGGTAATGTGGCAATCGTATCATAAGACGAAAGATCTTTCGCCCAGAGGAAGCTTTCCCCACGCAAACCAATATTGGCATTAAAGAAGCTGTACAATGCAAAGAAGATAGGAATCTGCAACAATGCGGGAATACATCCACCTAATGGATTTACGCCGGCCTGACGGAACAATTTCATTTGCTCCATACTCATAGCCTGTTGATCACTTCCATGTTTCTTTTTCAACTCATCAATTTCCGGACGCAACACTTTCATTTTTGCACCACTTAAATAACTTGAATAGGTAAGTGGAGAAATGATCAAACGAATAAAGAATGTGAGCAAAAGAATTACAATACCCATGCTGCCTATATTCCTGTCGAAGAAATCGAATACGGGCATCACCACAAAACGGTTAATGTACTTTACAAACGCAAAGATGCCGTAACCGAGCTGCACATGACTTTCGAGTTTGTTGCCGATTGCTTTGAGTGTATGAAAATCGTTAGGGCCATAATACAACTGCATTGGAACAGTTCCTTGAGAGGCACCTGCAAGGTTGAAACGCAAGACTGATTTCACATCCATCACCTTTTGCAACGAATCATCTTTTTCTTCAGGCACGGCCCAAGTTGATTCACCATAAGCAAATGTTGAACCTGCAATGATCGATGTATTAAAGAACTGTTGTTTTACACCAATCCATTTTGTTTTATCGCCAAACTTTTTGGTGTCGCCTGTTCCTGCTGCTTCAAAATCATAATCTCCTTCTTCGTTGTAACCGAGATTGCTTTGTCCTTTCTCGTATTTAAGATCTTTCTCCTGCTGCTTTGCGGTGATATCCCAGTTAAGGTTTAGAATTCCTTGTGTTAAAAGTTTATCAGCACCATTCAATTTCACATTCCAATCAATGAGGTAATTATTATTCTTAATTGTATAAACATGTTCAATTGATTTTCCTGCAGAGTCAGCAATTCGAAACGTGATGGTTTGTCCATCAGCTGTTTTTGTAATGCCTGCATTGGTAAAATTTAATTGAGAAGTGAGCGCTGTTTTATTATCGCCTGTGTTAACAGAATAGATCAATTGATGCGCATCGCCACCCAACACCACCTGCTTACCATCGTAACGTTTGTAGTTCTTTAATTCAACTGATTTAGGATAGCCCCCTTTGTTGGTAAAGCTCACCTTCATCAATTCATTTTCAACAACTGTCAGTTGTTCTGAAAGTGCCGGCTGAAATTCTCCAGCGGCCTGCGTTTGTTGAGCAGAATCAAATTTCAATGTCGCCGTTTTCTGGGCAGCGGTATCAACCAACTTTCGCTTAGCTGCTTCCACTTTCGCTAAAGAATCAGCTGTTTTTTGTTTTTCGGCTTCAAGGGCACCTTGCTGACGTTGGGTAAAGAAAATATAACCAAACAACAGCACCATCATCGCAGCAAAGCCAATTATCGTATTCCGGTCAAAATTCATCTGAGTATTTATTTTGGAGGGGCAAAGGTAGGTATTTGGGAGGAAGATAGAAGTCAAGAATCAAGGCACAGGGTTCAAGGCACAAGATTTAAAACCCAATGCCCAAAAACCAATAATAAAACGGTTTCAAATAATCTTACGCATCTTGGGTTTTGTGCCCTGTGCCTTGGATTTTCTTTGCCCCGCTTTACCATTTCTTTTACAATAACTACTTTTATCACTCGTTTCTATCTTGCTTTAACCACGTTGCTGTTCCCGCTTTAACCAACCAAACTTTTAAAATCATTTAATTATGAGTCAACAGGCTACGCCCATGTACGCCGGGGAAGCGTATGTACCCACCCAAACCGATGAACTGCTTTGGTGGTTAGCTACCGCAGAGAAAGAATTGATCAAAGATTGTGTGGTTGACCGGAACCGCTACCGCATCGTTGGTATGAGTGTGCTCGCCACCTGGATCTTTGCCACACTCGCCTGGACCTACTTCTTCTCAACCGTTATCGACAATGTTTTTCTTTATGTTGGGAGCGGTGTGTTCATGGGCTTTGTGATCCTTAGCATCGACCGTGCACTGATCAAGGGCATCAATCAATTCAATAAACGAAAGATCACCCCTCTCCTTTTCCGTGGACTATTAGCATTAACAATCGGCACGTTTATGGCACAACCTGCCATTCTTTACATGTTTGATAAAGAAATAAAAATGCAGGTATCGCTTGATAATGAAAAACGAAAACTCACCAAGCGAACAGAACTTGATCTGTTATACAAGAACCGTAAAGATGAATTGCTGAAAGAAAAAACAGTTTTACAAAAAGACCTGGCAACAAAATATGCCGAAGTAAACAATGCCCGTGAAAAATTTATTGCAGAAACTGATGGCAGCGGTGGTAGCGGCAAAGTGGGTATACAGGATATTGCTATTGCCAAACGAAATGAATACCAGAAACTGGATGAAGAATACAAAGCACTGCAAACACAGCAGCAGCAGCGTATTGGTGCCATTGATGAAGAATTGAATGGCATGGAGACAACCATTAAAAAACAGGAAGCAGAATTTTTAAATTATCTCAACACCGGTTTTTTAACCCGTATTGAAGCAATGAATAACCTGCTGAAAGAAAATGATGCCTTGCAGTTCCGTTATTATCTAATTCTTATCATCCTGATGTTGATTGAACTAATGCCGGTGATCGCTAAAACATTATTACCTGTTGGTGTGTACGATGAAAAAGTAAAACAACGGGAAGCATTGGAAAAACAAATGGCCGAAGAAAGTGTGGACTATGAACGTGAAATGAAACGCCTTTACAATAAACTATCCATGCAGCAAGACACTGAAACCATGGAAGAGTTTTTCCGGATGCAAAAAGATGAACAAAAAACCAAACTCAATCATTTTGGCAAAGACTGGAAACGAAATGATGAAAATGTGCAGGGGTTCTGGGAAAAAATTAAACAGCAGATGATTGGAAGACCGGAAAATTAGTCTTTAGCCGGTAGTAATTAGTTATAAGTGAAAAAGTGAAGACTGATTGTCTTCACTTTTTATTTTTCAGCTTGTATTTTCTATTTACAGTTAGATCATCTCACTTTCCAGCAACGGATTTTTGATCGACTGTTGCTTCTCTGAATATTCTTTTGCGGCTTTAATAAAGTGTACAAATAAAGGTGCCGGACTTTCAACTGTGCTCTTTAATTCTGGATGATATTGCACACCAATAAAGAACGGATGCTTAGGGTGTTCGATGATCTCCACTAAACCTGTCTCCGGATTTTTTCCACTCGGGATCATACCTGCCTGCTCAAACGCTTCGAGATATTTATTGTTAAACTCATAACGGTGACGGTGACGCTCGTTAATATGCAGACTTCCGTAAATCTTTTCAGCCAATGAACCTTCTTTGATATCGCATGGATAAGAACCCAAACGCATCGTACCACCTTTGCTGGTGATCTTCTTTTGCTCTTCCATCATGTCAATTACAGGATCAGGCGTCTCAGGATTCATTTCAAATGAATGCGCATCTTTTAATCCCAATACGTTTCTTGCAAATTCCACACAAGCCATTTGCATACCTAAACAGATACCAAAGAATGGCAATCCGTTTTCACGTGCATATTTAATAGCAGTGATCTTCCCTTCAATACCACGGTTACCAAAACCTGGGGCTACAAGTAATCCATCTAATCCTGTTAACTTTTCAGCTACATTCTGATCAGTAATAAATTCACTATGCACATTCACCACATTCACTTTGCATTCATTCATGGCACCTGCATGAATAAAGCTTTCGAGAATTGATTTGTATGCATCCTGCAGTTCAATATATTTTCCAATCAAGCCAATATTCACCTGGCTCTTGGGATACTTTAATTTATCGAGGAATTTTTTCCAGTTCTCTAAATCCGGTTCAGGGAAAATCGTTACGCCAAGTTTGCGTAAACAGATCACATCTAATTTTTCCTTTAACATGAACAGCGGAACTTCATAAATGGTAGAAGCATCGCTTGCTTCAATTACCGCTTCCGGTTTTACATTACAGAACAAAGCAATCTTACGACGAATTTCTGTACTTAATGGACGCTCTGTACGACAAACAATAATATCAGGATGCACACCTTCCTGGCTCAGCATACGAACACTGTGCTGGGTAGGTTTGGTTTTTAATTCTTTTGCTGCTTTTAAATAAGGAATAAGCGTCAGGTGGATGACCAGGCAATCTTCTTCCGGCAATTCCCATTGAATTTGACGAACAGCTTCTACAAAAGGTAATGATTCAATATCACCCACCGTTCCACCAATTTCAGTGATCACAATATCATACTTCGAATCTTTACCCAGCAATAACATGCGGCGTTTAATCTCATCTGTAATATGCGGAACTACCTGTACGGTTTTTCCGAGGTACGCACCTTCACGTTCTTTATTGATAACTGTTTGATAAATACGTCCGGTTGTAACGTTATTCGCCTGTGTGGTGTGAATATTTAAATAACGCTCATAGTGACCCAGATCAAGATCCGTTTCTGCACCATCTTCTGTTACAAAACACTCGCCATGTTCGTAAGGGTTAAGTGTGCCGGGATCTACGTTGATGTAAGGGTCGAATTTCTGGATGGTTACTTTGAACCCACGGGACTGTAACAATTTGGCCAACGATGCGGCAATAATTCCTTTACCCAATGATGATGTAACGCCACCGGTTACAAAAATGAACTTGGCCATAAAATTAATTTACGAGTTTAGAGACCTACCGTAATGTATAATGGAAATAAATAAATAGTGGAGGTCATGCAAACCTACGATGATTTTTTTGATTGAAAAAATCGGTTGGTTGCATGTGGAAAACAAGAGAAAAGAAAGATTTGGAATTACTTCCCGATACTCTGATAACTCGTTTTTATACCTTTTATAAGTGATGAACTAAACCCGCTGTGTTCCATTTCATTAAGTCCGGCAATGGTACAGCCACGTGGCGTAGTTACTTTATCGATCTCTGCTTCAGGATGCGATCCTTTTTGTATCAATAATTCAGCAGCTCCATTTACAGTTTGCGCAGCAATAAGTGTGGCTGTTTTTGCATCAAATCCAATTTCAATACCACCTTGTATGCTTGCACGGATATAACGCAACGCATATGCAATGCCACAGGCGCCAAGTACTGTTGCAGCATCCATCAGTTTTTCATCGATAAGTGCAACACGACCAAGTTGAGAAAAAAGATCATGCACATAATCAAGTTGTTCCTGCACAGTATTTATTGAACTGATACAGGTCATACTTTCCTGGATTGAAATAGCGGTATTCGGCATTGCCCGGATAACAGGCATATTTGTTCCTACCCACTCCTGCATGTCTTTAATGCCAACGCCGGTAATTACACTTACCAACACATGTCTTGCCGAGTTGAGTTCCTCTTTCATGTCGAGCAACACATCTTTTATCTGGAAAGGTTTTACTGCCAGTATAACAAGGTCGGCATAACGTGCAGCTTCTTTGTTATCGCTTGAAACCAACACGCCCTTACTTTCAATATCGTTAAGGGTTTTAATATTCCGCTTGGTAATTATAATATGGCTGGGCAAACAAAATCCGCTTTTGATCAATCCTTCTGCAATCGCAACACCCAGGTTTCCTCCACCAATAATGGCAATCTTTTTATTCATAACTCAATTTTTTGCTAATAAAATGCCGCAGCGATTTTCACTGCGGCATGCTTTCGTTACAATGCTAAAATTAAGATTTATTATTTCAACGTAACAATTTTCATTTCAAGGATCACAATGCAGTTAACGCATGTTCGCTTTCATGACCAGCCAGTAAATTTTCAATTGCTGTATCATATTTTTCCTTCCAGCTTAACACAGTGCCCCACTCCATGCCATCAACGTCAACACTTCCGTTGGTAACAACACCAAGTTCAGCATAAGGATGATTACCCAATGCATTTTTGAACGCTGCCACTTGCTCTTCTTTCACTGTAACAACTACACGGCTTTGTCCTTCACCAAACCAATAAGCATCTTTACGGATGTTGCTGTCGTTGGCAACTACATCGAACCCGAGGTTATTATTGAAGCATGCTTCTAACAAAGTTGTAAACAAACCACCTTCGCTTACATCGTGTGCTGATGCAATTAATTTTTGTTTGATGAGTGAAGCAATTGTTTGTTGCAATACAAATTCTTCTTCCAGATCAAAATGAGGTGCCGGGCTATACTCAACTTTATGCAATTTGTGTAAGTATTCACTTGAGCCAAGATCATCTGTTGATTTTCCAATTAAGAAGATCACATCGCCTTCGGATTTAAAATCAAGCGTCATCTTATCGTTTATGTTCTCAAGTAATCCCACCATACCAATGGTAGGTGTTGGATACACTGCACCATCCGGACTTTGATTATAAAAACTTACGTTACCGCCGGTAACAGGTGTATCAAACTTTTTACAAGCTTCACCCATTCCTTTAATAGCATGCACAAATTGATAATACACTTGTGGATCGTAAGGATTACCAAAATTGAGACAGTTGGTGATACCTAACGGCAAGCCACCGCTACAAACAATATTACGTGCAGCTTCGCTCACAGCGATCATTGCGCCTTTATATGGATCAGCAAAAACATATTTACTGTTACAATCAGTTGTTACAGCTAAGCCTTTAGTTGTTCCTTTTACATGAACAACTGCTGCATCAGTTGGAGCATTGGTACTTGAGTTGCCTGTACCCACCATACTATCGTACTGATGATAAACTGTACGCTTGCTGGCGATGTTGGGGATTTGAATGATCTGTTCAGCAACTGCTTTCAGATCGTTTGGCACATCAATGCTGTTTGCATCAAAGGCTTTTATTTTTTCGAAGTATGCAGGTTCAGCATATTCTCTTGTGTATTGTGGTGCACCACCGCCCAACACTAATTCGTAAGCCGGCAATTCTGCTTCCAGTTCACCATGCATATAAAATTTCAATAAACCATCGGTTGTTACTTCTCCAATTTCTGAACAAGGCAAGTCCCACTTTTCAAATACATCCAACACAGCTTGTTCTTTTCCTTTCTCTACCACCATTAACATACGCTCCTGGCTTTCACTCAGCAAGAGTTCCCATGTCTTCATGTTTTGCTGACGTGTTGGAACTTTATCCAGGTCAATGCGCATACCCACTTCACCTTTTGCACTCATTTCAGCAGTAGAACAAATAATACCGGCTGCACCCATATCCTGCATACCAACAACTGCACCTGTTTGAATTACTTCCAGACAAGCTTCCAATAATTTCTTTTCCTGGAATGGATCACCAACCTGAACAGCTGGTAATTCTTCTGCACTCTCAGCAGTAATATCTGCACTGGCAAAACTCGCACCGCCAATACCATCTTTACCGGTTGCGCTTCCTACAAAGAATACCGGATTGCCTTCGCCGAGTGCGGTTGCAGAAACAGTTTCACCTGCTTTTACGATGCCCACACTCATGGCGTTCACAAGAGGGTTTGTATGATAACAATCTTCAAAGTAAATTTCGCCACCAACAGTAGGCACACCAAAACAGTTACCGTAATGACCAATGCCATGTACAATACCACCCAGCAAATGTTGTGTTTTTGCTTCTTTCAAATTACCGAAGCGAAGTGAGTTGAGTGCAGCAATTGGCCGTGCACCCATGGTAAAAATATCACGATGGATACCACCAACACCAGTTGCTGCTCCTTGAAACGGCTCAATGGCTGACGGGTGATTATGACTTTCAATTTTAAATACAACACCAAGATTATCGCCAATATCCATCAACCCGGCATTCTCTTCTCCGGCTTTTACTAACATACGTCCGCCTTCACGGGGTAATGTTTTCAGCCATTTGATGGAGTTCTTGTAACTGCAATGCTCACTCCACATACCACTGAAGGCGCAGAGTTCATTGAAGTTGGGCGTACGGCCGAGTTTCTGTTTAATTAATTCGAATTCTTCTTCGGTCAATCGAAGCTGCTGTGCGGTTTTTGCTGTTATTTCCATGATGTGTAAGAAAGCGCAAAAGTACAAATGCAGGGGCAACAGTTTGACTGTATGAAAAGAAATATTTTAATTTGCTCCCAATCTCATGACCTATTTACTGTTTGCTGTATACCTCGTTCTGTTCAGCTGGCTAATTACCAGGGTGAAATTTATTCAACAATCGGGGTTACCCAATTACTGGCTTATTGCATTATTTGTGCTGAAAGTTGCGGCAGGCGTTGCCTATGGTTGGTTTTATACCACCATTCCAAACTATGAGCAATCAGCTGATAGCTGGAAATTCTTTTTTGATGCAAAGAACGATACACAGCTTCTTTACAATGATCCTTTGCGTTATTTCACCAGCATTTATGACAATCCTTACGACAGAGACTATCGTCACCTTTTCTCCAGTGTAAATTCTTATTGGAACGATCTGAAACATACTTATATGGTTAAGATCGTTTCGCTGTTTAATGTATTCAGCGGATCAAGATATTATGTGAATGTGATCTTTTATTCATTCATTACCTTCTTTGGACCTATCGCATTCATACGTGTTATGAATGATGTGTTCCCTGATCGTAAACTGCTGATCACCTGTGGCACATTCCTTTTTCCCTCCTTTTTATTCTGGTCATCGGGTATTCATAAAGATGGACTCATCTTTACCTATGTGTCATTATTGGTGTTTGTTGTTTATTTCGGCATGAAGAAGAAAGAATTGGGCATAAAGGAATTTTTGCTCGTTGGCTTACTGTTGATGTTGATCTTCCCGGTGCGTAACCATGTTGTACTCGCATGTATTCCCGGCTTATTTGCATGGTGGCTGGCTGAGAAATATTTCAAACGAAAATGGATCGCTTTTGTGGGCGTAACCATTCTTGGCACTACCGCCTTCTTTTCCGCAAAGTATATTCATCCAAAACTTGATCTGCCAATCTCTATTGTACTACGTAATAAAGATTTTATTAAGCTGGGAGGAAATTCATTTTTACCACAACGAAAACTGGAACCAACATTTACCGGCTTTGTTCAAAACGCACCCCAAGCCCTGAACCACACATTGGTTCGCCCTTATGTAACAGAATTTTTATCGCCGCTTTATCTTGCAAGTGCGTTGGAAATATTATGCATCTGGATATTAGTTTCCGTATGGTTCTTCCGCTTCACCGATAATCCTTACAGGCATTCTGTTGTGCAGTTTCTTTTTCTTGTATCGATGGTCTTGTTATTACTTACAGGTTATATTGTTCCGCAACTGGGTGCCATCGTACGTTACCGTGCAATTTTCTTTCCTTTTATACTTGTTCCCATCATTGCAACTATTGCCTGGAAGAAAAACAAATTAGAATAAAATATATGTAACGTTTTTCCACACTAACTAACGTTCTAATTGGGGAAATAGCTGAAATTTTTTAGATTAAAAACAATTTCAATCGTAAATTAGCAGCGCAAATAGCAATATTTATTGTTTTTCTAAACTTATCAAAGCGGTAACACATGTCATTGTCAAAACTTGAGTACATCTGGCTCGATGGTTACAAACCAACTCAAAGCCTTCGCAGCAAAACAAAAATTGAAAAAGACTTCAGTGGTAAATTGGAAGATTGCCCAATGTGGAGTTTCGATGGTTCTTCTACTGAACAGGCCCTTGGCGGTTCATCTGATTGCTTGTTAAAACCAGTATATATTATACCAGATCCTCAGCGCAAAAATGGCTTCCTCGTTATGTGTGAAGTATTGAATGCTGATGGTACGCCGCACGTAACAAATGGTCGTGCATTGATTGAAGACGATGATAATGATTTCTGGTTCGGTTTCGAACAGGAATATTTCCTTTGGAATCCTGAAACAAATAAACCACTTGGTTTCCCTGAAGGTGGCTACCCTGCTCCTCAAGGTCCTTACTACTGCTCAGTAGGTGCAAACAATGCCTATGGCCGCAATATCATTGAAGAACATTTAGATGTTTGCTTAGAAGCAGGCTTAAATGTTGAAGGTATCAATGCTGAAGTTGCCGCAGGTCAGTGGGAATTCCAGATTTTCGCTAAAGGTGCAAAAGAAGCCGGTGATCAGATCTGGCTCGGTCGTTACCTGCTCGAAAGAATTGGTGAAACATACGGTGTTTCTATCAACTGGCATTGTAAGCCACTTGGCGCATTGGATTGGAATGGCAGCGGTATGCACGCCAACTTCTCTAACACATTATTACGTACCGCAGGCAGCAAAGAAATCTTCGACAAAGTTTGTGAAGCTTTCCGTCCTGTTGTAAAAGAACATATTGAAGTTTATGGTGCCGATAACCACCTGCGTTTAACAGGAAAGCACGAAACTGCAAGCATTCATGATTTCAGCTATGGTGTTTCTGACCGTGGTGCTTCTATCCGTATTCCTGTTCAGGTTCCTAAGTGGGGCTGGAAAGGTTACCTGGAAGACCGTCGTCCAAACTCAGCTGCAGATCCTTACAAAGTAGCTGCACGCATTATCAAAACAGTGAAATCTGTAAAAGCATAATTACTGAATAGAACTTTCAAAATCCCCCTTGTAAAAAAGGGGGATTTTTTTTCTCCATTACTTCCCGTTAAAAACCTGAAATTCGCAACGCAAACTGTTTGTATTATTTTCAACTGATTGTCGCCATTGTGCTGATCAAAATATTAAATACACTTTATGTCATTACGTTACCAGGCCATTAAAAATTTATCGACCCAGGAGAACATTGAAGTTAGTTCCCCCGCAAAGATCACTGCCATTTTTTGTCAGAATGTATTTACGCTTAAGACTGCCCGTGAGTATTTGAGCGATGAAGCATACAAAAGTCTTGTGTCATCAGTCAAAGGAAATAAAAAGATCGACCGCACCAACGCAAACCAGATAGCAGCAGGCATCCGTCAATGGGCCGAAAGCAAAGGCGTTACACACTACACGCACTGGTTTCAACCATTAACCGGATCAACTGCAGAAAAACATGATTCGTTCTTTACATTAAAAGGCGATGGTACGGCTATTGAAGAGTTTGATGGTGGCGCACTTATTCAACAGGAACCTGATGCCTCTTCATTCCCCAGCGGTGGTATACGTGCAACATTTGAAGCACGTGGTTACACGGCGTGGGATCCCTCCTCGCCTGCTTTTATCATGGAGATCGGTAACGGTAAAACATTGTGTATACCTACACTTTTTGTTTCTTACACAGGTGAGTTGCTCGATTACAAAGGACCGGTATTAAAAGCATTGGAAGCTGTAAGCAAAGCAGCCGTTGATGTTTGTTATTACTTCGATAAAAATATCACCAAGGTTACACCAACACTCGGTTGGGAACAGGAATATTTTGTAGTGGATGAAGCATTGTACAATGCACGCCCTGATCTGTTGTTGAGTGGACGCACCGTGTTTGGTCATCAATCAGCAAAAGGTCAGCAGCTAGAAGATCATTATTTCGGTTCAATTCCGGAAAGAGTGTATGCGTTCATGCGTGATTTTGAAAACGAATCATACAAACTTGGTATTCCATTACGCACACGTCATAATGAAGTGGCACCTGCGCAATTTGAATGTGCTCCCATTTTTGAAGAAGTAGCTGTTGCTATTGATCATAATTCTTTATTGATGGATGTAATGGATCGTGTTGCACGCCGTCATAAATTGAGAGTGTTATTGCACGAAAAACCATTTGCCGGCATTAACGGAAGTGGTAAGCATAACAACTGGAGCCTGAGCACTGATACAGGTGTAAACTTATTGGCCCCCGGTAAAACACCAAAGACCAATTTGATGTTCCTCACCTTCTTTATCAATGTAGTTCGTGCCGTAGATCAGTATGCTGATATTCTCCGGGCTTCTATTGCAGGTGCAGGTAACGATCATCGCTTAGGTGCAAATGAAGCGCCACCTGCTATCATTTCTGTTTTCGTTGGCAAATACTTAACGGAAGTATTAGATGCGGTTGAGAAACGTGTTACTACAAAATTTGATGAACAGGATGAAGCCATTCTGAAACTCGATCTGCATAAAAGTATTCCTGAGTTGATGCTGGATAATACAGATCGTAACCGTACTTCACCATTTGCTTTTACCGGTAATAAGTTTGAGTTCCGTGCTGTTGGTTCAAGTGCCAACTGTTCAAATGCAATGACGGTGCTCAACGCAATTATGGCGCAGACATTAACTGAATTCAAAGAAGAAGTTGATGGTTTGATTGAGAAAGGTGAGAAAAAAGAAATTGCCATCATGCATGTATTGCAACGCTATGTGAGTGAAAGCAAGAAAGTATTGTTTGAAGGTGATGGTTACAGCGAAGCATGGGCTAAAGAAGCTGAGAAGCGTGGATTACCGAATGTAAAAACAACACCATATGCATTAGATGCAATGGTTACCAAAAAAGCAAAAGAGTTGTTTGAAAATACAGGCGTGTATACACATGCTGAACTGGAAGCACGTCATGAAATTGAACTGGAGAAATACATTAAACAAGTGCAGATCGAAGGACGTGTAATGGGTGAACTTTGTACAAGCCATGTATTACCCGCTGCTGTGAAATACCAGAATGTATTGATCACAAATATCAAAGGGCTAAAAGACATTGGTATCAACAAAGAGTCTTATGCCAACCAATTGCAGATACTTGAAAAAATATCCTTACACATCAACAAGTGCAGCGACCTGGTGGAGCAAATGATCGAAGCACGTAAAAAAGCAAACGTGATTGAAGATACAAGAGCTAAAGCCATTGCTTATTGCGATGATGTGAAAGGCAAGTTCTTTGATGAAATACGCTACCATGTAGATAAACTTGAACTGCTGGTTGATGATGCCAGTTGGTATTTGCCGAAGTACAGGGAGTTGTTGTTCTTGCGTTAAGCTACTTACTATGTCAATTATACAAAGGCCTGCAGATTGTTGCGGGTCTTTTTTGTTTACGAAGTGGCATTCTAAAGTTTGATTTTCTGGGCACCGCCATATAACTTAGTAAAGCCATTACTCACAATGGCGTATCAAATTATTAAAGTATGATCTTTAGAAACTCACTTGTTATATTGTTTTCAATTTGTAGCTTCTTATTGAGTTGTAAAGGACAAAACACAAAAAATAAACTTCATTTAGCCGATTCAAATTTAAAAGTTGGACAAATTTGGAAATATAAAAACAGAACTGGAGAAGATAGTTCTACCGTAACAATACTTAAAATTGAGAAATATGAAAAAGGTGATACGATAATTCATATTCGAGTAGACAATATAAAAATTTATAGTCCTCAATCTGCCACAGGCTTCTCCAATGTTGTCGACCACTTGCCTTATTCAAAAAACGCACTTCTTAAATCGATTACAAAACTTGTTGGGCAGACTAATGACTTACCGGATTTTTCGGAAGGTTACAATCTTTGGAAAGAAGCTTGGGATAGTGGAGCAGCTGGATATTGGACTACTGATTTGAAAGAGGCAATAGATGGCGTTGATAAAAACTCTAGATCCCAAAAATAAAACTATACTGCGAGAAGTTTAGTCGCCGACCAACAACTAGACCACGGGGATCAACAACAAAAACTCAATAAATTCAACTCCAAATAAAAAGTCCCCCGCAGTAACGGGGGACTTTTCTTTATTTCATTTTGAAACCTTCCAAAAACTTCGTTGTGAAATTTCCTTTCCGGAAATTTTCATCGAGCATCAATTGCTGATGGAATGGAATGGTTGTTTTTACCCCTTCAATCACATACTCGCTTAATGCACGGCTCATAGTATTGATGGCTTCCTCACGTGTACGGGCAACCGCAATAATTTTTGCGATCATTGAATCGTAGTAAGGAGGAATCACATAACCTGCATACACATGCGAGTCGATACGGATACCATGTCCACCGGGCTGGTGCAACGTGGTGATCTTACCGGGTGACGGACGAAAATCATTGTATGGATCTTCGGCATTAATGCGGCACTCAATTGCATGCATCTGCGGTTCATAATTTTCACCGCTGATCTTTTCGCCCTGTGCGATCAATATCTGTTCTTTGATGAGATCAAAGTTTGTTACTTCTTCTGTTACGCAATGCTCTACCTGGATACGTGTGTTCATTTCCATGAAATAGAAATTGCGGTGCTTATCAACCAGGAACTCAATAGTACCCACACTTTCGTAACCAATAGCTGCTGCTGCTTTACAAGCTGCCTCACCCATTGCTTTACGTAATTCAGGTGTCATGAATGGCGAAGGTGATTCTTCCACCAGTTTCTGGTGACGGCGTTGAATAGAACAATCACGCTCACTTAAATGACAAACCGTTCCGTAGCGATCACCGGCAACCTGAATCTCAATATGACGAGGCTCTTCTACAAATTTTTCCATGTAGATACCATCGTTCTTAAAAGAAGCACCTGCTTCCTGTTTTGCTGTATCGTAGTTACGTTCCAACTCTTCTTCATTCCAAACAACACGCATCCCTTTACCACCACCGCCTGCGGTTGCTTTTAAAATCACCGGGTAACCAACCTCTTTTGCAATTTCTTTGGCTTGCTCTGCACTTTCCAACAAACCACCACCACCGGGTACAACAGGTACACCGGCTTTGATCATGGTTTCTTTGGCTGTGATCTTATCGCCCATTGAACGTATCTGATCAGGGGTTGGACCAATAAACTTGATTCCGTTTTGTCCGCATATCTCAGCAAACTTTGCATTCTCTGCTAAAAAACCATATCCGGGATGAATAGCATCTGCATTGGTGATCTCGGCTGCTGCAATAATATTTGGTACGTTGAGGTACGATTCTGCACCGGCAGGTTTACCAATACAAACTGCTTCATCCGCAAACTTTACGTGCAGGCTTTCACGATCGGCTGTTGAATAAACAGCAACCGTTTTTATGCCCATTTCACGACAGGTGCGGATGATACGCAATGCAATCTCACCACGATTGGCAATTAATATCTTTTTAAACATAAGTTTAATTTGAAAATTTGAGAATTAGCTAATTTGAAAATGATGTACAACAAGAAAATTGAAAATGAGTTTTACATTTTCAAATTTTCAAATTGATTAAGTGTCAAATTAACTAGGATCTACCAGGAATAAAGGCTGATCGTATTCAACCGGTGATTGATCTTCAACCAGTACTTTCACGATCTTACCCTTCACTTCACTTTCAATTTCATTGAAGAGTTTCATGGCTTCAATGATACATACCACTTTACCCGGTGTTACTTCCGATCCTACTTCTACAAATAAAGGTTTATCGGGTGAAGGCTTGCGATAGAATGTACCGATCATCGGGCTTTTAATCGTGATATACTTGCTGGTATCATCAGCTTTTGCTGCTGGCGGAGGAGCAGAACCTGCGGCAGGCAAGGCAGCAGGCGCAGGAGCCGGAGCAAATGCCTGCTGTGGCGCTTGCTGAAACTGACCTGAGATGAGTGTTTGCTGAATGATTTCTTCTTTTTGTTTTATTGTAACCTTAAAGTCTTTTTCTTCGATGGTGAGTTCACTGAGGTTGGATTTGTTGACCAGTTTAATCAATTCCTGAATTTGCTTAAAATCCATGATCGTGAGGTTTAAAATGTTTAATAATAACGGGCGGCTAAGATAAGGGAATTAGATTCGAAATATTCCAGTTTCATTAAAAATTGAGGTAAAATGAGGGATTTTCGGGCAAAAATGGCCAAAAATCAAACAAAAACGGGCAGTTTTAAAACTGCCCGTTTCGAATATGGTAATTAAAATCTTACTCTTTCACCCTTTCCACATAATCACCAGTTTTGGTGTTAATGCGGATCAATTCGCCCTCGTTTACAAACAACGGAACCATTACGGTTGCACCGGTTTCGATGGTAGCTGCCTTTAAGGTACGTGTAGCAGTATCGCCTTTCATACCAGGTTCGCTGTAAGTTACGAGCATCACAATTTTATCAGGCAATTCCACCGTCATTGGTAATTCGGTTTCGGTGTTGAGCAATACCGAAACTTCAGCTCCATCTTTCAAGAACTGCGGCGCATCGATCAATGCTTCCTGAACCACGATCTGCTCAAATGTTTCATTGTTCATGAAGTTATAGCCCGTATCATCTTTATAAAGGAACTGGAAATCTTTGCGTTCAACACGCACGGGATAAATCGTTTCACCACTGTTCCAGGTAATTTCTACTGAGCGTGCATTATCTACGCCTTTCAGCTTTGCCCACACTTTAGCTGCTGCACGGGCAGTCTTGTTTTCGCCAAATTCCACAATCTTGTATAAGCTGCCGTCAACTTTAATAATCATACCACGGCTGATGTCGGAAGTAGTTGCCATAAAAACTCGTTATTTAATTTGAGGCTGCAAATATAAGGCAACCTGCCTCAAAATTAAGAGTCCTTTTTAGAACGCTTACGCTCAAAAGATTGGCAACTCTTGTGGCTTCCGTATCTTGCAAACATGAGAAATGTCTTATTGATCCTTAGCCTTTTTTCAGTTACACGGGTTTTTGCGGTGAACGATTCTATTCCCCCGCATTTAAAAAACCTGAAACTTCCTGATTTTAAACTGTTATTGCCCGACAGCGTTACCAATTTTTATACTGAACAGCTGAGTACAAAAAAGACGACCGTCCTTATCAGCTTCAGCCCCGATTGCGACCATTGCAAGCAACAAACAAAAGAGATGATTGAAAACATCAAAGAGTTTAAAGATGTGCAGATCGTAATGGCCACTACCCTGCCATTTGAAATGATGAAAGCTTTTCATGCAGAGTACAAAATCGCATCTTACAAGAATATTGTCATGGGCCGGGATGTGTTGTATTTTTTCCCGAAATATTTCCTGAATCATTACCTGCCGCTCATTGCTGTTTACAATAAGAAAGGGGAATTACTGCATTATGCCGATGGTGGTTTGCCCACATCTGAACTCATCCGTTTAGTGAAAGAATAAAAAAGCGAATCACTTTTGAAAATGATTCGCCTCTTTGATAATAAGGTTGAATGATTGCGGGTTAACTGATCAGCATTTTTCTTTTTCTTTCTGCCAGGGAGTTGTAAAAAAGTTGAACGTGGTAGTTTTACTTTTTGTTTTGATGATGATCACTCCGTTTTTCCCTTTTACACCATAGAGTTTTTCTGCAGTTTCCCCTTTCAGCACATTGATGCTTTCAATATTATCAGGATCGATCTTTCCTACTTCTTCGTATTTGATTTCTTTACCATCAACTATGTATAAGATATCTTCTGCATTAGTACCGTTTCCGAAACCTATACCGATGTTTGGTTTTTTTGTTGCGGTGGTGGATGCACCTGTAGCATAACCAACTACTGTTACTTCTTTTACAGGTGATGTGGGAGAAGTTGCACTTACTTTACCCGGAACACTTACTGCTGCAGGGCTGCTCACGGTTGATGCAACTGAAACTTTTACAGGAACATCTGGTGCCGGCGGTGGCGGAGGTGGAATTTTACCGTACTTCTTTTCGTAAGAAGCTTCATTCTTTGTCCAGTCGGTAAGTTTCAATGCTTCAACAATATTTTTCTTCTTGTCTTTTACAATAACGATGCATTCGCCCATGTTATCGGCAATGGTTACGTAGTATCCTTTCTCATTTAATGCTACCGCTTCATGTGATGGCGCTGTTGGCACTTTTGGTGTTACAACTATTTCAACCGGGGCACCAGGCGTTGTTGTTAAGTTATATTTCTTTTCAACGGTTTCACGTTGTTCCTTAACATCAAGATCGTATTTTTCAATGGAACCATCTTTCAAACGGATCTGAATTGTATTTTTTCCATTCTCCTTTTTTACATCAACTGATTCAACATTGTTTGATTTAATTACAACCGGTGGTGCAGGTGGGGGTGGCACAAGTTTATCGATCTTACCATATTTCTTCTCAAAGGCAGTTTTCTCTTTTTCATTGTTCAGGTTATAGGTTTCAGTAGTGCCATTCTTTAATGTAATGGTGATCGTTTTCTCGCCATTGTTTTTATTTACGTTGACGTTTTCAATGTCATTTGCCGGAACGGTATCTCTAAGCAAAGCGTTTTGCTGAGCAACATCGTTACGTTTTTCTTTTTGTTTTACTTCCCTGAAGGCAAGCAAGAGCACTGCCACCAGCGGCAATACAAACAGGAAGCGGATGATCTGCACACGGGCAGATTTGATTTGATTCATCATGATGATTCGGTTTTTAAGTGATGAGAAATTAAAATTCGGTGCAATACTGTAATTGGTGTTACCAACAACTTTCAGCAGCAGGTATTGATATTGCTTTTTATCAACACCATCCTGCAATACTTTTTCGTCGGCAATAAATTCTAGGTTTTGCCTGATGGCTTTACGGATTAGCCATGCTGCGGGATGAAACCACAACAGCATACATAATAATTCAGCCAGCATAATATCAATGCTGTGTTTTTGTTTAACGTGCACAAACTCGTGGCGAATGATCTCCTGCAATTCAGCTTCCGTATGCAACTGACGATTGATATAAATACCCTTGTTAAATGAGAAGGGAACGATCTGTTCATTTACATCAAAAAGTTTTACATCACCTTCATTCAATAATGTTGCATTTGTTTTGATCCGCCGTAAACTGAATAACTGAATAACTATTCTTATACCCATGATCAACATACCTGTAACAAGTATAGCTATTGATACAGTCCATTGGTTCCATTCAAAGCCCGGATTCTTCAATTGAAGATTGTATACGGGAATAAGCTGAATAAACTGTGCTTCATCCAGTTCATGTCTGAAAAGAAAATCGGTTATGTTCATGAAAGGAATAGCAAAGCATAGCAAGCTATAACCTACGAGATACCAGCGGTTCCAGTTGTAAAACGTAAGACGTCGTAATACCAATTGGTAGAACAGGTACACAACCGCAAGAGCGATGGATACTTTCAGCAGATATTCAATAAGAAAAGGCATGTTGATTTGAAAATTTGATAATTTGAAAATTGAACATCAGCAACTCATCACTGATCATTCATTACTCATTACTTCTTCCCTTCAATCATTTCTACAATTTCTTTCAACTCTTTTGGTGAAAGCTTTTTCTGCTCCACAAAAAAGTTCACTAACTCCTTATAAGAGTTTTCGAAATACTCTTTTACAAATCCATTCATGAATTTCTTCTTATACTCTTCTTCTGTAATAGCCGGTTTATATAAGTAAGCATTACCAACAAGCCTGCTGGTAAGGTATCCTTTCTTCTCAAGATTTTTGATAGTAGAAGCAAGCGTTGTATATGGAATATCAATATCAAGATTATCGAGAAAGGCTTTCACATTTCCTTCGCCATTCCGCCAAACGGCCTGCATGGCTTCTTCTTCCTGTTGTGTGAGTTTTTCGAGCATGTCTACGAATTTTTCGTAAAGCTACGGTTTTTTCGTAGACGTCCAAATTTATTTTATCTCGATTTGTTAACTGATTGACAAAACAAAGGCCGGTGCAATTTGACCGGCCTCACTTATCATGACAATAGATTTATTCTTATTTCTCACACATTTCTTTCAGGTTACGTAATCCTTCTTCAAATTGTGTATTGAGTTGTTTGGTGATCGATGGCCCCATCAAGCGTGCAACCGGAAAAGGAAATGCACCAGTATTGCGCCACACCACTTTTGTTCCTCCGTCAACTTCTGTAAAATCCCATGCATCAATTGCCTGCGATTTAAATGGCTTCAAAAACACGAGGTCAAAATTAATAGCCTTGCTTGGCACTGTTGAACGAACAGTTAAACTGCCCTCGCCCACCTTTTTCCCATTCCAATAATATTTATGTCCTACCTGCATTGGACTACCTGTTACCGAAGATTGAGCATCCGGGTCTGCTTTTGCCCAGGGATTCCAATCCCTGTAGTGATTCAGATTGGCAATTTTATTATACACTTCTGCAGGCGGCTTGCTGATGATCGTTGATTTTTCTACGAGGTATTTTCCTGGCAATACAGCTGCCACAAGTAAAACAAGGGCAATAATGCCCAGGATAACATAGAGAATGATCATATTGGGTTGTTTTTGGTTTGTTTAAAGATAGTAATTCCTGTTTTGACATTTCGCCGTTCCTCCAATACCTTTGCGGCACTAAAATTTTTTCATTCTTAATTTAAATTGATTGATCCATGAAAGTTACTGTTGTAGGTGCCGGTGCCGTGGGTGCAACCTGTGCTGATAATATTGCCCGTAAAGAATTGTGCTCTGAACTGGTGTTGCTCGATATCAAAGAAGGTGTTGCCGAAGGTAAGGCCCAGGATATGATGCAAACTGCTACTCTGCTTGGCTTTGATACCAAGATCGTGGGCAGCACGAACGACTACAGCAAAACCGCTAACAGTGACGTAGTAGTGATCACTTCAGGTTTACCACGTAAGCCCGGTATGACCCGTGAAGAATTGATTGGTGTAAATGCAGGTATTGTAAAATCTGTTTGCGAAAACATTCTGAAGTTTTCTCCCAATGCCATCATCATTATCATCAGTAACCCGATGGATACGATGACATACCTGGCATTAACGTCAACAGGTTTACCAAAGAACCGCATCATTGGTATGGGTGGCACGCTCGATAGCAGCCGCTTCAAATATCAACTGAGCCAGCATTTGGGTTGTTCTCCTTCTGATTTGAATGCAGTGGTTGTTGGTGGACATGGCGACACCACGATGATTCCGTTAATGCGTATGGCAACATGGAACAGTGTTCCGGTAACAAAATTCTTAAGTGCAGAACAGCAGGAAAAGATCATTAAAGACACAATGGTTGGTGGTGCCACACTTACTGCATTGATCGGTACATCTGCATGGTATGCACCGGGTGCTGCAGGAGCTGCTTTGGTTGAAAGTATTCTGCGTGATGAAAAGAAACTCTTCACCTGCTGCGTAGCATTGGATGGTGAATACGGACAGAAAGATATTTGCTTAGGCGTTCCTGTTACAATTGGTCGTAACGGTTGGGAAAAAATTCTCGACTTTGAATTGAATGCTGATGAGCAGGCGCTCTTTAATAAGAGTGCAGATGCCGTGAGAAACATGAATGATGTGTTGAAGACATTATAATTTATAACATATCACAGGAATTATAAACTGATCGTCCCGAAATTCTGGAATACTTACAGAATTTCGGGACTTTTTTATATAATAACAGGGAACATCTCAATTTAAGAACCCGATCCTTTTAACTTCAGTTTTAATTAGGTATATTTATAGAACTAACCATCCTGTGAACATTCCCGCCATTTCCAATTTCTCCTGTAACTGACCTTACACTTATCTATTGCCTTGGTGTTGCAACTTAAATTTAGGTTATGAGAAATCCACTTGTGTTTTGTTTTACTTTATTTTTTTTATGCCTGCAAACCGCAACAGTATTTGCACAGGAGCCGGCGCAATTACATAATCCGAAAATTGATCTTAATATCAGCCCGGGACATAACCCGAGTATCAATCCGCAAAAGAACCCGGGTATTAATCCTAAGATGAACAGCAACATTAATCCGGTTTTGAATAAAGAAATTAATCCGGTAGAAAATAAATCGATCAATCCAAAAATAAATGCGTTAATCAATCCATTAAAAAACCAACTGCTCAATCCATTAATGTATAAACATCTCTACCCAAGCAGCGGTGCGTGGAAAGGATTGTATATCTACAACGAAAAAGATAATCTTATTGGTTACATCACAAGGCCCACAAGAGATGTGTTGATTTGTTTTGACGTTACAGGTGTATGGACCTGTTATTATGTACTTACTGCGCAGGGAACTTATAACCATTTTGATATGGATGGTAATTGGACGGGTGATTATATCTGTTCCGATTCAAATGCAGGATTCAATGTGTTTAATAAAGAAGGCGAATGGACAGGAAAGCATATTAAATAATCAAACACAATTATACCAGACGTTCCTTAATTGCTTTGCTCACAGCTTCAGTAGCAGAATGTACCTGCAGTTTCTCATAAATTTTTTTGATGTAAGATCGGATCGTTTCAAATGCATAACCCGTTTCATCTGCTATCATTTTATAACTGTTGCCTTTGCATAAAAGAGCAAGAATAACTTTTTCTTTCTCGTTGAAATTGTAAATATTAGCTGTAGTTGATTGTTGCATGGAGTTCACCACCATTTTAGCAATTGAAGGGCTCATGGGCGCACCACCATCCAACACCTCTTTTATAGAAGGGATTAATTTCTCTGAAACATTTTTCTTCAACAGATAACCGGAAGCTCCCGCACAGATGGCATCAAATACATGTGTACTGTCGTCGAAAACAGTAAGCATAATGATCTGCACGTCTTTGTTAAATGAGCGTATGATTTTTACTGCTTCAATACCCGTTCTGCCAGGCATATCAATATCCATCAGTATCACATCGGGAGTATTTTCTTTCACCTGTTGCTCTGCCTGCAGGCAATTATCATGAGAAGAAATTACTACAAACTCGTCTGTAAGTTGAAGTAATTCCTCAAGTCCTTTTCGTAAACCGTTGTTGTCCTCAAATATGATGATTTTTTTTACCATCTGTTTCACAAGTTAATAAAGTAACCATACCTCTTGTACCCCAATTCAGGTGATAGGCAAAAACAAGTCGATCGTTGTTCCTGCACCTGTTGCAGTATTTATTTGCAACTCACCTCCCAGTTCTTTGGCTCGTGATTGCATATTGTGCAATCCATTACCTGCGTTCTTTTTGCTGTCAGTAAATCCTCTCCCATTATCTTTTACTGACAAATGCAATTTATGATCGTTCAGCATTGTTAATGTGATCAAGAGATTTTTACAGTTACTGTATTTTACTGCATTGTTCACTGCTTCTTTAAATATGAGAAAAATATTCTTCCTGTAAGCAATATCAAGTTTGCGGCTCATCATATTTTCATTCGTATCAAACGCCAGTTCAATTCCTCTTGCTTCACATAATTCTGCTGCATATTCTTTCATGCGGACCAGCATACTTTCAAGTGAATCGTTTGTCGGGTTAATTGCCCACACAATATCACTCATGCTTTCCATTGTTTGTTGTGCGGAATCTTTGATGCGGTTAAGATAACCTTCGATACTTTTTTGATCATCGCCTTTATTAAGTGCCACTTTACTTAGTACATTTATTGTTGTAAGAGCTGAACCAATATCATCATGCAGATCTCTTGAAATGCGATGACGCAATCGTTCCACTTCCAGTTTTTTATTTAACTGGTAACGATATATGCCATAAACAATGGCTGCAACTCCGAGCAAACACAATAACCTGAACCACCATGTTTGCCAAAAGAACGGATCAACAGTAAATGAGAATACAGCTTCCTGCAACGATGTTGTGCCTGCATGACTTTTTGCTCTTAATCTGAAACGATAATTCCTCGGCGGTAGATTTTGATAATTTAGCGTGTTGATGTTTACCGCCTCTTCCCATGCATTATTATATCCTTCTAACATGTACTCATACCTGTTCAACGACGGCAATGAGAATTGCAATGCAGAAAAATTAAAGACAATTTGCCGTACCGGTGATGCAAAAGACACATGACTACTGTCCCGAAAAATACTATCGGTATATAACACATCATTCACTTTAAGTGATGATAAGACCAAAGGAAATTTTTGTTGAGCTGACTTAGCGGCATTGCGTAGAAATAATAAACCGCCGCCAACTGCCACCAGCAATTCTTTCCGCTCCTGATCATAAGCTGTGTAATGTGGTATGATCTCGTCAGATGAGAATGAAGAAAAACTAAACATCTCCTCACGTGAAAAAGGAGGTAGCACTTTCATTGAATAAGTATTAATGGCGCTGATATGTTTACCAGACATTACCCACAATAGCGAGTCGCTATAACTGAGTGCATAGATATTATTGCTTACCAACCCTTGTTTCATGCTCAGCCTTGTAAAGAATTTGTTTACCGGCTCACCTTTATTGGAAAAGTACAATCCTCCGGAATGTGTTGCAATCCATAGTCTGCCGGAAGCATCCTGAGTAATATCATTTACAAGGTTAAGGTCAGTATAATCGGGCGAATCACTTGTTTCACTGTATAGTGTCAACTTCTTTGTGATAAGATCATATTTATAAATACCATGACTGAATGTGCCGATCCAAACACAATGGTTTAATGTATCGGAAAAAAGAGCAGTGCTTGCAACAATTCCATTGAAACGTACCGAATCATTACCGGGTATGATGTACTTTTTCAGCGATGCATCATAATAATAAAGTTTGCCATGAAAACTCGAGAACCAGTAATTGCCTTTTTCATCCTGCACCATATCCCTGAAACTTACGTCTGCTCCGGCCGATGGTATTGCGAATTTTTCGAACTTATTGTTTTGTTCATTTAATGTATACACAGCTTTTTTCGTGAGTAACCATATTTTTCCTGCACGGTCGGCGCAAACATTGTAACACCT
Organism: Lacibacter sp.; assembly: GCF_035299325.1. Taxonomy (GTDB): domain Bacteria; phylum Bacteroidota; class Bacteroidia; order Chitinophagales; family Chitinophagaceae; genus Lacibacter. The sequence goes on from NZ_DATGWT010000012.1 coordinate 93,677, forward strand.
GTCGAGTCGTTGGCCTTTATGATCAACTGTAATTTTTTGTATAGACCCTGTTCTGCGGCTGATGATAAACACTGCATTGCTGTCTGAGCTGCAAACAAAATACCGGTCATTCCTTTTATCATGATAAACACCGCCCATTGGGTTATTGCTTACCTGGTAGGTAACATCTAACAATGGAAGAAAAGCAGACCGTTGATTATTGCGATCGAACTTGACAATACCATTGTTTGATGCGATCCAGCTGATGCCGGTTGAATCATGATAAATTGTTTGTACTGATCCTTCTGCAAGTGAAGAAGATAATTGAGGAATATGTCTTTGCAGAAATGAATTCCCGCTTCTCGGTTCGATAAACAACATGCCGTACTCTGTACCTAGCCAGATGTATTGATCAGCAGGTGATGAAAAAAATCTTGATGGATAAGAAAGCTGAGAAGGCTGCAATTGTTTATACTCATTCAGACGTTCATCGTAACAGAACAACTTTTCCTGCGCAGCCGTTAAATATACTTTCCTGTTTTGCTGATCATAAGCAAGGTCAATAAAATCGCCATAGTAGCCTGTACCTATCAATGTGTACTTGCCCGAGAGTTTATTAAAACTGAACAGTCCGAGTGTTGTTCCAAGCCAGAACTCATTCTCATTCCTTGCAACAATTTTTATTACTGAACAATAACGATTATAATATTGCGGCAACAAAGCATTTACCACATTCCGCCATGGGTAATGACGAAGCTTTTGTGTTCTGTTGCTGTAAACAGATAAACCTCGCCCATCCGGCGCCATCCACACTTCATTGCTATCATCAACAAAACAACTCCATACATTTGGGTTGAGAAGAAATGTTGATGAGTCTTGTCCTCTTGCATAAAATGTGAACCAATGTTTTGTTACAGGATCATAGCGGTTTAATCCATTTGCTGTAGCCACCCATATCTTTCCATTCTTATCTTCAGCGAGATCATTGATCACTTCGTTTGACAATTCATTTAAACGGGGATAAAAAACAGTGAAGTTGTAACCATTGTAACGGTTAAGTCCGTTGCGTGTGCCTACCCATAAATAACCTGTTTTATCTTTTAAGAAACAGGTAACCCTGTTATCAGACAAGCCATCTTTTTCAGTAAGTGTTTCGTAAAATTGCTGTTGCTGTGCCTGTAAAGTAAGCACAGGAAAGGAACAGAGAATAAGCAACAGGTATTTACCCATTTGCTAAAAATACAAATCTCTGCGGGAGTATGGTAGTAGTTGGCGTATGATCAACGTAATTCCTTTGCCCATGCCTGTGCTGTTGCTGCAATGGCTTCCACATCCTGCAACATCATGCATTTGAAATGTCCTTTGGGGCATTTATCTCTGCCTATTTTTGAACAGGGGCGGCAACCAAGTTTTTCCACTTCAAACTTTGTAGTAAGTACAGGTGCATTACCATAATAGGGAGCTACGCCCAACAATGGCATAGTGTTTCCCCAAACTGCAATAACGGGTTTCTTTAATGCAGCTGCGATATGCATCAACCCTGTATCATGCGAAATGACAAGTTTTGATTTGCGGACAAGATCTGCACTTTCGTTAATAGAGAATTTTCCGCTGGCATTGTAGATCTTAATGGGATCGATGGCCGCAATAGCATCTCCTGCTGCTTTATCATCAGGTCCACCAAGTAATACAATGGGATGATGTAAGGAAGCACAAAGCTTCTGTAATTTTTCAACCGGTAATCGTTTGGTAAAATGAGCAGCGCCAATAACGATCGCTACATAACCAAGCGAATGTGAATGTGGCAGGTCCCCTTGCTTTATTTCTTCATCTTTTGGAATAAAATAATCCATTCCCTTGCCATCGTTCTTTACGCCAAATGATTTTACTGTTTCAAAATTCCGATCAACAATATGCACGTCGGGCATGAGGTTGATCTTGAAATTCGTGAGCAGGAACTTTTGAATATTCAGTTTATTAAAGGAGAACGCTTTTACTTTCAGTGTGCGTTTAATACGTAGTGTACGCAGGTTATGATGAAGGTCAATGATGTAATCGTATTTCTCCTGCTTCAGTTCATGTATCAACAGATCCCAATCGTTGTTGAGATAATAGAATTTATCAACGTAGGGATTGCCAGCAATTACTTTATGAAAACTGAACTTGGTGAGGTAATGCACTTCTGCATCGGGCAACTGCTGTTTTAAACAACGTACAACAGGTGTTGTAAATACAATATCACCAATGGAGCTGAAACGGATGATTAGGAATTTCATATTGTAAAGTTCATAGTTAATGGATAATGGTTCATGGATGCCTTTAACTATTAACTATCAACCATGAACTATCAACTTAAGGTAACATTTCTTCTCCTTCAATATAATTCAAATCCTTGTGAAAAGTTTCCTGTGTAAAGTAAGCAGCCACTAATGTGATCACCATTACAATTACACCTGTGGTAATTCCGCTTTTTGTTAACCCCCATCCCCAGTTCTTTTGAAACAGATTTAAGAACATCAGATTGATCAATGGCAAAGCACCACGCACCATATTCGGAATAGTGGTAGCAGCAGTTGCACGCAGGTTGGTTCCAAACTGTTCTGCACCCATCGTTACAAAAATTGCCCAGAAGCCTGTGCTAAAACCGAGCCATGCACAAATGGAATACATGGCAACATCACTGTTATTTATTGGAGAAAAGAACAACACTAAACCAATAATGGTGAAGCCATAAAAAAGATACAATGCTTTCTTCCGGCTTTTGAAATACTGGCTTACAAGACCAATCAAGATATCCCCTGTTGCAATTGCAGCATAAGCAAACATAATTGCACGACCACTATCTATTTTTGAAGCGCCATAAAATTCATTGGCAAAACGGTTACTCAGGTTTACAAGCACACCGATCACATACCAGGTTGGCAAGCCAATTAAAATGGCAAGCATGTATTTTCTGAACCGTGAAGCATTATTAAAGAACATCAACACATTACCACGGCTTACTTTGGATTGCTTTAGTTCCTTGAACATGCCGCTCTCTGCAACACTTACACGAAGCAGTAACAAACCAATACCTAATCCTCCACCTATTTTATAGCATAACCGCCAATCCTGGGTGTATTGAAATGTGAAGTACGCAAATACAGCACCAAACAAGCCAATGCCGGCAACTAATGATGTACCAACACCACGTTTATTTTTAGGAAGTAATTCACTTACCAGAGTAATACCTGCACCAAGTTCACCTGCCAAACCAAGACCTGCAACAAAACGTGCATAGGCGTATTGATCTACTGTTTGCACAAAACCAGTTACAAAGTTTGCAATGGAGTATAAAAGTATAGAACCAAAAAGCACACTCAGTCTTCCTTTCCTATCACCTAAGGTTCCCCATAAAATTCCACCGATCAATAAGCCAACCATTTGCCAGTTGATGATCTTGGTACTTGCAGCAATCATAGCAGCAGTATCAGCTTTGTCAATACCAATACCAACAATGCTTGGTTCACGCACAATGGTAAACAACAAAAGATCATAAATGTCAACGAAGTAGCCCAATGCTGCAACAACTACAGCAAGGGAAAAAATGGAATGCTCTTTTTGGTTGGTCATAAGCAAGAAATATCAATCGTTCTTAGTCTTCGGCTTCTCCGCTTTTTTTCCGAAGAAAAATTTCCAGAATACAGGAGCCGTTGTTACAGCAATGATGATGATCACGATCAACTCCAGTTTATCTTTCAGTTCAATACCAAATTGATTTTTCACCCAAATCTGTAAAAAATGCCCGGCAAAGATCATACTCACCACCCATGCCACACATCCTACCACATTAAAGAATACAAACTTCTTACGATCCATGCCCACAATACCTGCTACAATAGGTGCAAAGGTGCGGATGAAAGGAAGAAACCTGGCAAACACAATAGCACCGCCACCATGCTTGTCATAAAAATCATGCGCTTCATGCAGGTAACGTTGCTTGAAGAGGAAATTGTCTTTCCAGTTATACATTGCCGGACCAACTTTTCGACCTGTCCAGTAACCAACAAGGTTCCCTAATATACCTGCAGCCGATATTAGTGCACAAAGTATCAAAAGTTCAAACCATTCGTTCTGTACACCTCCAAGACCAACAACTTTTAAAAATTCACGGGCAAGATTAGTGCTGTATATACCCGCAACAAATAACAAGCTGTCGCCGGGTAAAAAGAATCCGAACAACAAACCTGTTTCAGCAAAAATGATAAAGAGCAATAACCACAATCCCCCATATTTAATATAGAACATGGGGTTAAGAATATCTTTCCAGGTGAATTGTTTGTACAATTCAACTGTCATACCTTCTTTTAGATCAGCCACTGCATATTTCTTTGCATCATATTCTTTACCTGAAAACGTAACTGAGTCGGTTGCGTTAATTGTAAGTGTAATAGTTCCGTCTTTTGTGGTTGCATATTCTACACCATCCACAGTAAACTTATCGGCAGGTGCTTCGTACTGGTTAAACACCCTCACATTCACTTGTTTTTGTGCAGAAAGACTTGCAGTTGCAAACGTTGCAACAAATAACATCAATACCTGAATCAAACTTCTGTTCATTTTCAATTTGTACTTTTTATAGTTGTCCTGTTCGTTTCTTTGAGATCAGGCTGTGTGTGAATGATTTTGATGATCATGATGGCCGTGATCATGATGATGTCCATGTCCGTCGTGTAACTCCCCTTCCCATTTACTTACTACAGATGTTGCCAACGCATTACCAACCACGTTGGTTGCGCTGCGGAACATATCGCAGAAGTGATCGATGGGAAGAATAAGTGCCACGCCTTCGGGCGGAATATTAAACATGGCGCATGTTGCCAACACCACCACCAACGATGCACGTGGCACACCGGCAATACCTTTACTGGTGAGCATCAATACAAGTAACATCACGAGTTGTGTACCAAGATCGAGATGTATACCGTATGCCTGAGCAATGGCCAAACTAGCAAACGTCATATACATCATACTGCCATCGAGGTTAAATGAATAACCAAGCGGCAATACAAACGCAACAATTTTATCCTTGCAGCCAAAGCGTTCCAGTTCTTCAGTAAGTTTTGGAAATACTGCTTCACTGCTGGTTGTACTAAACGCAATAAGTAATGGGCCGCCAATGCGGCGAAGCAATAACTTCATACGATGTGGCCCCAGAATTAAAAATCCAACTCCTATTAAAATAAGCCACAGAATCGCAATACCTAACAGGAAGTATAAAAAGTAAATAAGATAAAACTGGAAAATGCCCAATCCTTTTGCAGCAACTACAGCTGCCAACGCCCCAAACACACCAATAGGAGCAAAATTCATGACATAATTCACCATCTTTAAAATGATGTGCGATGCAACATCAAGCGCTTTGATCAATGGCTTTGTATAATCACCAATAGCTGCTGCGGCAACACCAAAGAAAATTGAGAAAACCACGATCTGTAAAATCTCGTTTGAAGCCATCGCTTCAAACAAACTCCTGGGAATGATGTGCTCAACAAAATTCTGTACAGAAAAGGTTGATGTTTTTGTCATCAGGTCTTTTACACCTTCAGTATCAGCCTGGCTGAGATCAATATATGCACCCGGTTTAAATACATTCACCAACAACATACCTAATAACAATGAAGCAAGTGATGCCGTTACGAACCAAAGCAAGGCTTTACCACCCACACGACCAACGGCTTTGAGATCGCCCAGCTTTGCAATACCCACCACCAACGTTGCAAATACCAATGGTGCAATGATCATTTGCACAAGACGGATGAAAATGCTGCTGAGCAGTTTGATATTCTTTGAAAAACTCTGTATGGTTTCGGCCGATGCACTTACATGAACAATATAGCCAACTAAAATACCCATGGCCATTGCCACAAGGATATAGATGGTTAAACGATTTCCCTTACCCATGCTTTTTAATTATGTGCCGCAATATACGGCTTTCGGGTTGCACAGAAGCGCCGCTAAACCGTTAATAAATCTTTTGATGGTTATTTACAATAAATCTCTATTTTTCCAGCTTATTACTGTTAGTAAATTAAAATCTATAACCAATCAAGTATGAGTTTATTTGCAAAGAAACCATTAGATCAAATGCTTGCCCAGGCCGAAGGAAAAGGCTTGAAACGTACCCTGGGAGCAGGTAATTTGGTGGCGCTGGGTATTGGTGCCATTATTGGAGCGGGGCTGTTTGTTCGTACAGCTGCTGCTGCAGGACAGGCTGCCGGTCCTGCTGTTACTATTTCTTTTATTGTTGCTGCGGTGGGCTGTGCATTTGCCGGTTTATGCTATGCTGAATTTGCTGCTATGATCCCTATTGCAGGAAGTGCGTATGCTTATAGTTATACCACCATGGGTGAATTAATTGCCTGGATCATTGGATGGGCTCTGATTATGGAATATGCGTTGGGTGCCGCCACTGTATCAATTGCCTGGAGTGAATATTTGAACAAATTATTTGGAGGCAGGATTCCTTATGAATGGAGCCACTCGCCTTTTGAAAGTTTTACCGATTCAGCAGGTGTATTGCATTCAGGTATTATGAATGCCCCGGCATTGATCATTTTACTGCTGCTGACATTACTATTAATTAAAGGAAGCCAGGAATCGGCATTGGTAAACATGGTGATCGTGTTTATTAAAGTAGCCATCGTTCTTATTTTTATTGCAGTAGGTTGGCAGTTTATTAATCCTGCAAACCACACGCCATATTTAATTCCGGAAGGAACGGCACCCGTAGTTGACAATGCCGGAAAAGTAATTGCCGATTACAGCGGTGTGTTTAAACACGGCTGGGGCGGTGTGCTTGGTGGTGCTGCCATTGTATTTTTTGCGTTCATTGGTTTTGATGCTGTAAGTACTGCGGCACAGGAAGCAAAAAATCCAAAACGTGACATGCCGATCGGTATCCTCGGTTCTTTAGTTGTGTGTACCATATTATACATTCTCTTTGGACATGTATTAACCGGGGTTGCCAACTGGAAAGATTTTGTTGATCCTGAAAAAGGAAGAGAAGCATCAGTAGCTTATGCGATCTCTGAATTTATGACCGGTTACGGATGGTTGGCAACTGCTGTTACTATCGCTATCCTTGCCGGTTTCTCCTCTGTTATTTTGGTGATGTTGATGGGCCAGAGCCGTATCTTCTATACCATGAGTAATGATGGATTGATTCCGAAAGCATTTGGTGAATTGCATCCGAAATACAGAACACCGTACAAAGCCAACTGGATCTTATTCATTTTTGTTGGATTGTTTGCTGCGTTTGTACCGGGACATGTAGCCGGTGATCTTACTTCATTCGGTACGCTGTTCGCTTTTGTTTTGGTAAGTGCCGGTGTTTGGATTCTGCGCAAAAGAGAACCAAATATTGAACGACCATTCAGGGCACCATTGGTACCTGTTGTATCTACACTGGGCGTACTTATCTGCACAGGTATGATTGTAGCGCTTGATGCACAAACGCTGAAAGTTGCATTTGGCTGGATGGCCGTTGGATTAGTTGTGTATTTTGTGTACAGCCGCCACCACAGTAAGCTCAGAAACTTTACAGAGATATTACCACACGCTTCAGATTTTGAGCGTAAGGAAAAAGAATAATCAACGCTTTGTTTTAAAAAACGTCCCGCCAAATGGCGGGACGTTTTTGTTATTGCTCAGATGAAATCCAATTTATTCTAATGTACCAAACGACACTCTTCCCTTCGCATCATTTGCGTAATAACTGCCAATGATATATCGGCCGGTTTGCCTGCATATAGCCACGGCAGCGCCAAAAAAATTGATTGATTCTATATCTGCATCAAGAATTGTTCGTTTGTAATCCCATGATCCTATTGGGTTCGTTCTTTCATAAAACCAAACTGATCCACTATTAAATAACCCTTCGGAATCTCTGAAAGGAGCTCCCACTAATATTTTCTCGCCTTTCATCGCTATTGACTGTCCAAAATAATCTTCGTCTTTGTGATCAGTTATACTCAGCACCCTTCTGATAGTAAAAGAATTTACAGAAGTATCATAAACGAATATCCCAACACTCCCGGCAAAATCACTGCTTCCTATAACCGCTCCGGGAGCAGCTGCCAATATCTTATCCCCTTCAATGGCAACAGTACTGCCAAAATGATCTTCAAATGCCTGTGTTAAATTCACAATTTTCTGTTCCATGTTCCATCCTGTAGTTCCATTTGCAGAATAAAACACATAAGCTGCTCCGGCCTGACTTATGTTATTTACTCGTTTATCAGGTGCGCCAATCACAATCCTGTTCGCATCAATTGCCACACTATGTCCAAAAAAATCACTTCCGGTTGCTTCACCGTGTATAAATTTATTATTTTGGAACCAATTACTGCCGTTATGTAAAAACAGATAAGCAGCACCCTGATTCGTATAACTTCCATTGTCTTTTCCGGGAGCCCCCACTAAAATTCTGTTATTACTTACCGCAACAGAACGGCCAAAATTAAAAGGGTCATTCATCGACACAACTTCGTTAGGTAATAGTTTCGCATGCTGGCTCCATTGATTATTCATAAGTCTAAACACGTAAACGGCACCATGACTTCCCTGTCCGTTTACATCCTCACTTGGAGCACCCACTACCAGTAAATCATTTGACATCGCCACGCTGCTGCCAAAACGGGCATTTGCGTGTAAGTTGTTGATGCTTATTTTTTGATGTTGTGTCCAGCTTCCGTTATTGAACCTGAAAATATAAACCGAGCCTTGATTGGAGATGCCGCCCTCATCATCACCCGGTGCACCGATTGCTGCATAGTCGCCATCTATCGCTACGGTTGAACCAAACTGATCAAAATCTTCTGCATCACTTACCGAATAATTTACCGGATAAATTTCTTTTTCAGTTGCAAAAGGCATGGCACGCCAGTTCATTCCGGTGTAGATATATAAACATTGTTTATCCGTATCAAATACCATAAGGCCACCATCACCGTTTGTAACGGGAATGGCTAAACGTTGCGCACTGGTCATGCGGGGAAACATCACTCCCTTGTCGGTGCTTTTAATATCGAGCATGGCCCTGCCGTTGGGTTGTGAACCATCAGCATTGATGCCAACATTTTGTGCGAAGCTGCTGTAAATGAAAATGAAGAAGGTGATTACAAAGATTAACTGTTTCATTGTTTTGATTTTAGGTTTCAAAACTATTATGAGCTCGTCTTTGATTTATTTACCATTTCGTAAATGGAAGATTTGTTGAGCATACAACAAAAACGTTGCAAACACACTCACATAAAAAAACACAGCTGATGCTGTGTTGTAAAACTGTAACGCAAAAATGCATTATCGCTTTGTACTGCCGGTGTATGAAACGGGCAGATAATGATAACCGATATAGGCGATTTTCCATTCACCGTTGTGCTTTTCAAGAATACGAAGCTCCACCGATCTGCCAAGAAATTTATTGGTACCACCTTCAAACGAATCCTGTTCAAATGTATACCACGCAACATCCTTGTAAATGCGGAAGTTTTCATTGAAACGTTTCTCGTACGATCCTTTCCAATAGGTACGGTCTTCTTTAAATTGTAATTCTTTTACTTTTTGCAATGTATCAAACCCGTTAAAGAAACGCACTTTATCTTCATAGCCTTCCCAATAACCATGCTGTCGGAAATAATCTGCATTTACAAAATTCTTTTTCCATCCTTCAAAATCCTGTCTGTAATACGTGGCTGTTTCATTGCTGATGACGTTGCGGATTGCTTGTTGCTCTTTCTCTATTTCGCTGTTTTGCGATATAGCTGCAAAAGCAGAAAGCAGACAGAGAATTAAAAATTGAATCTTTTTCATATAATGGTGTTTATCAGTAAAATTATGACCCTGCGCTACTGAATGTTTGTAGCATTTATCAAACGACGGGTTTGATTGAGCAATTAGTTTTCTTTTGATGCATACCAAGTGCCGGCACCTGACGTATTGTTACCACTACCCCATGTGCCGTTTACCAGTTTATTGGCAGCTTTATCAATGGTGGCCTGCACAGAAGCAGAACCATTGCTGTTTGTAAATTCATAGTGACCGGTAAACGTATCGCCATTAACCTGCCATGTACCAATGCCGGAAATACCACCGTTGCCATTGATACGCTCCAGTACTCCGCCAGGCTTTACATTTATTTCAAACTGGCTGCCCGGGGTATTAGATCCAGAGCCCAGCTTACCTACCCAACTTCCTTCAATGGTAAAAGCGGGAATATTGCTGTCTTTTTTACATGCTGAGAAAACAGAAACTGCAAGAAGGAACAAAAAATAACGTTTAGTGATTTTCATGATCAAGATGTTTAACTGATGATAAATGATGACTACCGCAAAACTATTTGCAGTAGGTTTTGATCGGAAATAAAAATGAGTAACCGGAAAAATGAATGAGTAAATAACATTGCAGAATAAACAACAAAGCGGCCATACAGCCGCCTTGTATACCCAAAACCTAAACCATCTGTTTCAAAACTTATTGCTTCTCTAATTCGATTGTACCACCATTTGTTTTACTCGGACTGTAGCCCCATGTACCCATAATGGCTCCATCAAAATCAGTATAAAGTCCGGCGATCTTATGCACCTGCCCGTTGCTGGTATGTGTATAGCTACATTCGAAGTTGATGCCGCTAAGTTGCCATGTGCCATTTGCAATGATCTGCCCCTGTTCGTTTAAGCGTGTAAGTGTTCCGTTGCTTTTGAAATCGAATTTGATAAACCCTGTTGGGGTTTGATTTACATCGCCCCATTTTCCCTGGTAAATTCCGGCAAAAGACGATGAAGATGTTTTGTCTTTTTTACAGGACACAATTGTAGTGACCAGTAAAACAGCTACGATGATGCTTTTCATAATGTTCATTGTTGTAAGTTTTAATTGTTAGTGATGAATTGCTGTTATTGTTTTTTAAGTTGAAAGGTGCCGCCATCGCTTGTGTTGGCATTAAAACCCCATTGCCCATCAATAGTTCCTTCTGCTGCATTGAAGGTGCCGGCAATGGAATATTGTTGTCCTTCTTTTGTGTAGATACCAATGAAAACTGTGCTGCTGAGCGACCATGTACCGGTTGCTTCCACAGTTCCGGCTTCGTTGATACGTTCCAACACAGCACCGGGCTTAAGTTTAAGACCATAGAAAAATACAGGAGTTGCTGTGCCCTCGCCATACTTCCCTTTCCATGTGCCATCGATGGTAACAGGCTCTTTTTGTTCAGGCACTGTGTTTTCTTTTTTACAGGCACTGAAAATAAAAACTGCCATGAGTACAAAAATTGTTTTGCTGAGAATGAAACGAAGAAAATGTTTTTCGGTTTGCATGTTTGAAAAAAGGTTTAATGATCAATGTTTAATAACAGAACAAACCTACATGCAGCAATAGCAGATTAAAAACCATATTGAGTAAACAGCAACTGTAGTTAGCATACTGCAAAAAAAATCCCCACTTTAATGAGCGGGGATACAAAACAAATAGCTGAACTCAGAACTTCGAAAACAGTTCCATAAATTCCTGTTTCCTGCTGCGAGAAATAGAAACAGTGGCATCGTTATCCATAACAATATAACCACCATCGCCCCGCACAAATTTTTTAATACGGTTAATGTTGATAAGAAAAGAACTGTGTACACGATAAAAATCAGCACCACTCAATGCCTCATCAATATCTTTCAACACTTTTGATACAAGTATTTTTTTACCGCCGTCCAGCACCACATTTGTATAATTACTTTCTGCCTCGCAATAAATAATATCCGCTGTTGGTACAAATATCAACCCATCGTTGGTGGTGAGTGCAATACGCTGCGGCGTGGTCTTTACCTGCTGATGCATACTTTGCAGCAACAGATCAAATTGCTCTTTGGTCGGGATCGTTTTACGTTCTTCTATACGTTGTACCGTTGCTTTCAGATCTGCAGGATCAACCGGCTTTAATAAATAATTAAGGGCGCTGTATTTAAATGCCTTGATGGCAAACTGATCATAGGCAGTACAAAAAACCACATCAAAAAAAAGTTTGTCAAACTGCTCCAGCATATCAAAGCCATTCATCTTTGGCATTTCTATATCGAGAAACACCACATCGGGTTTAAGTTTATGAATTGCTTCAATACCCTGCTCTGCCGATGAACACATCGCTGCAATTTCAACCGAAGGGCAATAGGTTTTAATGAGCCACTCCATCATTTCGAGTGCATTCTTTTCATCATCGATTAAAACACAGCGTATCATAGTTGTTCATTTTAATTAACAATCAACAGGAATTTTCAATATAACTCTGGTGCCACTGGCCATACCATTCATATCATACAGATCTTCAATTTCAACTGATGCATCGATCTTTGCCTGTTTATTCAACAAAGCAATTCGGTCTTCCGTAAGCTTCATGCCCAATGATTTTTTTGTAGAAGCTGATTTACTCTTCAGCTCTTTTGCTTTTGCACGTCCCACACCATTATCTTCTATTACACACACCAACATCGTTTCTTTTTTTCCTGAAATACTGATGGTGAGATGCCCCGCTTCTTCTTTATGTAACAAACCATGCCAAATGGCATTCTCAACATAAGGTTGTATGATGAGCGGAGGCAAACAAACTGCATCCACCGGCAAATCGTCGCTTAGTTTTATTTCATACGAAAATTGTTTTTCAAAACGGATAGCTTCCATATCAATATACAAACGAAGTGCTTCCAATTCGCTACTTAACGGAATGGTTTTGCTGTTGGAGTTGTCAAGGATCAAACGAATGAGTTTTGCAAAACGTGTAAGGTAGAGCGAAGCTGTTGCCTGGTCACTCTTCACGATGTAGCGGTTGATGGAATTAAGACAATTGAAAATAAAATGCGGATTCATTTGTGCCCGCAATGCCTGCATTTCCACTTCCGCCATTTTTTGTTTTGTTGCCATAAGTACTTTCTCCGCTTCCTGCTTTTCTGCTTCTGCTTTTGCTTTTACAATTTTATTAGCACACAAATTCGCAATTGTTGAAAGTACCGACAAGTGACGTTGAGTAAAGAACCCTTTTTTTGAGTGTTCGCAATCGATCACTCCCAGAACGGTTGTATCGATCATGATGGGCACAGTAATTTCGGAGTAACGAAAATCGCCATCCTGTATATAACGATCATCTTTACTGGTGTCGTTTACAATTTCTGCAACACCGGTTTTTGCAACCGTTCCGGTGATGCCTTTACCCAATGGAATTTCAATGGGATTAATGATCGTTAACTGCTCGGGCGATTTTGCACCATAAGCAGCTTTCTGTACCAGTACATTCTTTTGCGGATCGAACAGATAAATTACACAATCTTCAAAATGCAAACGACCTATGCAGTTACGGGCAACATCCCACAAAATTTCATCAACCGTTTGTTGCTGGTAGATACTGCCCGATATATAATTGATGGCTTGTTCTGTTTCAAGTTCTTCCTGCTTTAATTGGAATTTTTTGTTCCGGTTGTGTACATACAGCCACAACATGAATGAAAGAACTGCTGTACAAATAACCAGGAACCAGGTAGATATCCAGAAAGGTTTTGCTACACGAAAAGCAAAACTGTTTTTTGCACTTACCCATGTTATATCGTTTACTGAAGCCTGTACCAATAGTTGATACTTTCCTGATGGTAACGACGTGAGTCGAACAACATTCGTATTGCCCAGCTCCTTCCATTCATGATCAAGACCTTCAATTTTATAACGATACTTTACTTTATCTGCATTGTTATAATAAGGTGCCACCAGTTCCACTTCGAGTGAGCGGTTGCTGTAAGGTATTTCCAATAATTCTGTGAAATCGCAATACGAACTGTCGTTACTGCCTGAGTGAACATTTTGTATGAATACATTCAACTGCCTGGTACTATAATCAAATGTTTCAGGTAATACGTAGTTGATGCCGTTTGCACCGCCAAAGAAAATAATGCCGTCTTTATTACGATAAGGCCCATTCGCATTGAAGCCATAGCCCTGTACATTGTCAGCATAATCAAGCAGATTCAATTCATTGGTTGATGGATTGAATCTATAAATCCCTTTTTCTGAAGTGGCCCACAGCATCCCTTTTTTATCTTCATAAACCGAATTAAGAACAATGCCATCAAATCTGTTTGTAAAGGGCTTTACTGAAATACTGTTATTCGTATAGGAAGCAATGTACAAACTGCCCGTTCCTGTTATCAGCAGATCGTCATTTGCTCTAAGATGACCGGCCCATAACGGCAGATGCCGATCGGGGCCAGGCATGCTTGCAATATGCTTTAATGAATCGCTTAAAAGATGTACTCCTCTTCCTGTGATCACCCATATCTTGTCATCTGATCGTTCAATGGCACGATTGGTATTTTCTTTTGCTGCGGGAACATCGATCATGGATAATTTGTAACTGCCGCCTTCCAGTAAATACAAACCATCTCTGCCCAACATTAAAAAATTTCCATTGCGGAGTGTGGTAATATCATCAATAAAATCCCGTTCGATATAAAGTTTTACACTGTCGTTTGTATAGATGGGCCGGCGATATTGTTCGGTTGCCGGATTAAAGATCCATATGCCAAGATTTGTTGGACCAAGAATGATGTTCTTTCCATCATAAGCAATACCTCTTACAGACGGATGATTTAATTTGTTCGGCGCATCAGGTACTGCTGTATAAATTTTCCATAGTCCGTCACTTTTTCGCCATTGCACAAAACCATTACCGGTGGCAATCCATAAATTTCCTGCATCATCTTCCACCATTTGCCGCACATTGTTTACAGAGCCTTGCGGCTGATTACCCGGTTGCGGAATACGCAGCAAACCCAATGGCTGTTTGCTTAATGAAAATCTTGCGATACCGGCAACGGATAAAAGCCATGCTGTATTTTCATCATCGAGAAAAATATGGTTACTGTAATCATTACCTATTACCGGATAACCATTCTGATAAAAATTAAGTTTCTTAAAACTGTTGGATGAACTGTTGTACTCAAAGATACCTTCCCTTGTTACCAGCAGGTATTTGTGTGAATCAAATTGCACAAGACTTCGAATGCTGAATGTTTTGCCCGATGTAAGTTGGTATGCAGCGGGCAACAGCACTTTCGTTTGTGTTCCTGTTGCATAATCGTAGAGAAACGTTTCATTTGTCCAGGTGCTGGCAAACAGACGATCATCGGTTACAGCAAAAATGCGGAAGTTGTTAGTGCTGGGTAATGCACTGATCTGTCTTGATTTGAAATCATACAAATAAATGGAATCGGCTTTGCGAAAAAAAACAGACAAGTTTCTGCTGGCAAATACATCCACACTGTAATTCTTTCCATTTCTATAAACATCTGCTGCTTTTGCGAAAGCATGCCTGTTCTCATCAAATAAATGAAACCCTTCGTTTGATAATAAATACAAGCTGCCGTTGCTCAATTCGAATAAATGAGCCCTTGCATGTTTTGCATCCTGCATGTCAACAGCTACTTCCACAAAACCATCGAAATCATTTTCAAATCTTACAACAGCAGTTACAGCGCTTGCCCATATCCTTCCTTTTTTATCGCAATAGAGATGGGCAAAATTGCCATCGAGTTTAAATTCTTTGATCCGTTTCCCATCAAAGCGCTGTACACTTCCCGGGTAGAGTATCCACACAAAGCCCTGTTTATCTTTGACGAGCTCCCTGTAATTGCCCGGCCGGATGCCGATGGAATAATCAAACAGTTGTAAATGATAATCGGGCAGTTGGGCATGGGTCGTTTGTTGCACGACCAATACCAAGAAAAGGAGCCCTATGTTACGCAGTAAATGCAGCATGCAGCGTTCAGGTTATACAGCACGTAACTTACCTCAAAGCCCAAAACCAATCAATACCCGTTGCGTGAAATGCCAAAATACTGCGTAACCGACAAAAAAGAAAGTGTGGATGGCAATTTTGGCCTGTGCGAAACCAAGCCATTTGATGCATGGTAGATAGGTTACATCTCCCTAAATTTGCGCCCTAATCAATAAACAAATGGGACGGATTTTTGAAGTTAGAAAGAGTACCATGTTTGCCCGTTGGGATCGCATGGCCAAACAGTTTACCCGTATTGGTAAAGAAATTGTGATTGCCGTTAAAGCTGGTGGCCCCGACCCCGGAACAAATGCTGCCCTGCGTCGTTGCTTTCAGAATGCCCGCAGTGTGGGTATGCCGAAAGACCGTGTGGAAGCTGCCATTAAAAGAGCCCAGGGCAAGGAACTCATTAACTATGATGAAATTCTGTACGAAGGATACGCACCTCATGGTGTTGCAATTCTTGTTGAAACAGCAACGGACAATCATGTGCGTACTGTTGCAAATGTGAAAAGTCATTTCAATAAAGGTGGTGGTACGCTGGGTAACAGCGGATCGGTAAGTTTCCAGTTTAAAAAGATGGGTGTGTTTAAATTAAAGCCCGAAGGTTTGAATGCTGAAGAGATGGAACTGGAGCTGATCGATTTTGGTTTGGAAGAATTGGGTGAAGGCACAGGTGAAAATGGCGAAGATGTATTAGTCGTTCGTTGTGCATTTGCCGATTTTGGTAATATGCAAAAAGCTTTGGAAGATAAAGGCATTACGCCGTTAAGCGCAGAATTGGAATGGATTCCTACTACCACAGTTCCTGTAACAGATGAACAGGCAGAGGATGTAAGTAAACTGATTGAACGTTTAGAACAGGATGATGATGTGCAGAAGGTGTTTCATAATATGGGATGATGAATAATGAGTCATCAGTGATAAGAAAATTATAATGAGAAGGGCTGCCGGTTGCAGCCCTTCTGAATTTCAAAAATTCGTTGCGTAACTTTATTCAATGGAACAATTGAACCGACTGGTTTTATTCGATGGCGTTTGCAACTTCTGTAATTTCTGGATTCAGTTTGCACTGAAGCGGGATAAGAAAGGAAAGCTGACCTTTGGTTCACTGCAGGGCGAAACGGCGCATCGTATATTGCCTCAGTACAATATTGATCCAACCATTCTTACATCAGTAATTTTTATAGAAGACGGGATTGCTTATCGTGAATCAACTGCTGCATTAAAAGTATGCAGGCATTTAGATGGTGGCTGGAAATTATTGTATGCGCTCATCATCATTCCCGCATTCATCAGAGATGGTATTTATAAATGGATCGGCAAGAACCGTTATAAATGGTTTGGCAAACAGGAAAGTTGTATGCTGCCAACTCCTGCGCAACGTGCAAGGTTTGTGGATTGAAAAGACGATGGGCCACATACGATAGACCATCACACCCCACCCGTTACTGGTTACTCACCTCTCAATACTCCCCTCTTACCTCAAATTCTCCTTTCATATAAAACACACATTCTCCACCCATCATTAAACGCTCTGTATTTTTCTGTTCGCAGATAATATCGCCGCCACGTTTGCTGAGCTGTTTTGCAATCATTTTTTTCTTATCAAGTTTTTCACTCCAAAAAGGAATCAATTGTGAATGTGCGGAACCAGTTACGGGATCTTCATCAATACCGGCTGATGGAGCAAAGAAGCGTGAAACAAAATCAACTGTATTTCCCTTGGCAGTAAGGATTACCATTTCACCTGTTTTTTTCATGGCAGTGAAATCGGGTTTGGCATTGATCACTTCTTCTTCAGTTGCTACTTCAATTAATAAGTCACGGTATTTGTAAGCCCCATGTATTTCTTTAACACCGAGTATTTCAGCAATACCATCCGGATAATCATTAATACGTTCAGGCTTCCAGGAAGGAAAATCCATTTCATAGTTGGTGCCGTTTTTCTCAACGGTTAACAAACCACTTTTTGAACTGAATGTGACAGATGGTTTGTTATAACCAAGCTGCGTGTACAATACAAATGCACTTGCCAATGTTGCATGACCGCATAAATTAATTTCAAGCTCGGGTGTAAACCAACGGATATCATAATCAGCTCCATCAACCTGTGATGGCACAAAGAATACAGTTTCAGCAAGATTGTTTTCCATCGCCAGCTTCTGCATCAATTCATCATCGATCCATTTTTCTAATGGGACAACAGCAGCCGGATTTCCTTTGAACAACGTTGAAGTAAATGCATCAACCTGGTATAAATTCAGTTTCATATATCGTTTTTAGAAGTATGCAAATTAGGAAAGTATCACCGACATGAATATGTGATTTTAGATAAACGGTGTGAATGGATTCTTAATAAAATCGTGGTAACGCAAGTTTATACCGCACAACAACAATTCGAAATACGACAATAAATACAATTGCAATAATAGTTGCAAACGGACTGAACATATCAACCTTTAATAACAAGAGATAAAGTATTCCACCTAAAATAGAAACAGAAGCATAAATTTCTTTTCGGAAAACGAGTGGCACATTGTTGAGCAACACATCTCTGATTACACCACCAAACGATCCTGTGATAGTGCCCAATGCTACACAAATACCCGGACTGAATTGTAATTCCAGTCCTTTCTCTACGCCAATAAGTGTAAACAAACCAAGACCAAACGCATCAAATAAAAATAAGGTGCTAGTAAAACGTTTGAGATAGTTACCAAAGAACATGGTGCCGATTGCCGCTGCAATAATTACAATGGTTGTTGTTCCGTTCCTTAACCAGCTTACCGGTGTATCGCCGATCAATACATCACGCAATGTTCCGCCACCAATAGCCGTAACAAAAGAAAGAATGATCACACCAAACGGATCAAGCTTTTTCTCCATGGCAGAGAAAGCACCTGAAACAGCAAAGGCAAACGTTCCGAGTATGTCGATGATGGAAAGGAAGGACATTTTTTCTGTGAATAGTTAATTAAAAATAGGCAATTGACAACAGGCAATAAGCAAGAAAAACAACAGGCGTTCTTAATATTTGTCGGGATTGTTAAGCATGTGATTCAAAAGTTTTCCAACTTGATTACTCAAATCATACAAATTATCATACTTATCTTGAGAAATATATTGACAGGCCAATGCAAATTCAAGCCAGCCCTCCGTTTCTGAATTTTCCATATCTGAATCCGATACCTTGGCAACGAAATGCGCAGGGTATATTTTCTTTCTATAGGCTTCCCGTAAACAAATACAAACACTGCGTGATGAGCGTCTGATCTGATCGGTAAGAGAATATGTTTCCTCTTTTGGAAATGATTTGGCCAGTTGAAAAATCTGCATAGCAAGGGAAAAAGCAAGCTGATACACTTTGGTATCTTTCACAGTTTTAGCAGCCATATTATTGGTATTTGATTTACAAACTACAACAACATTCCCAATTGCATATTTCCCGTTGCCTATTCCCAACTCACTCCCGCATCATCTCCTGCAACACCGTCATGATCTCTTCAACATTTGGTTTGCTGAAGTAATCACCATCGCTGCCATAGCCCGGACGATGTGCTTTACCGGTAATGGTACGTGGAGCAACATCAAGATATTTATAACCGCCTTGTTCTTCCATCACTTTATTGAACATATAAGCTGCTGCGCCTCCGGGTACATCTTCATCAATGAAAGCGATGCGGTTTGTTTTCTTTAATGATTCAAGAATAACATGATTAACATCAAATGGCAAGAGTGTCTGCACATCAATAATTTCACAACTGATGCCGAAACGTTCAAGCTGTTGTGCCGCATCATCAATAATTCGGAGAATAGAGCCGTATGATACAATCGTAATATCTGTTCCTTGTCTCACCACTTCCGGCACTCCCATCGGCACTGTGAAAGAAGAAAGATTAGAAGGCATTTTTTCTTTCAAGCGATAGCCATTCAAACATTCGATCACCAGACCCGGTTCATTGCTTTGCAACAACGTATTGTACATACCTGCTGCCTGCACCATATTGCGTGGCACACAAACATACATACCACGAAGACTGTTAATGATCATACCCATTGGTGAACCGCTGTGCCAGATGCCTTCTAAACGATGACCTCTTGAACGGACGATCAACGGTGCACTTTGACGGCCTGCAGTTCGGTATTGTAATGTTGCCACATCATCAGTGAGTGGTTGCAACCCATATACTAAATAATCGAGGTATTGAATTTCTGCAATAGGACGAAGGCCACGCATTGCCAGACCAATGCCTTGTCCCATAATGGTCAACTCACGAATGCCCGTATCAAAAATGCGGTTCTCACCGTGTTTTGTTTGCAATCCGGCAAAGCCCTGGTTCACATCACCAATAAAACCGAGATCCTCACCAAAAGCAACGGCCTTTGGATTGTTGGAAAATAATTGATCGAAATAACGGTTGAGAATTTCATAACCATTCAACAACGAAGCATCATCTGCATATTCTGCTTTTACTTCCGCTACTTTCATAGCACTGGCTGCACCTTCATGATACAAATGTGAACTGAACAGTAATTCGTTTTCCTTCTGTAGCTTTTTATAAAGTTCATTTGCAGAAGAAGAAACGCCAGACACAGAAATTCCTTTATACAATGCACTCATCACATCACGACGGTTAGGCTCACGAAGCTTGTTTAATTCACTGATCACCTGTTCAACTTCTTCTTTGTTGGGAGATGATGCAGCAGCCTGTTGCAGTGCAGCAATTACTTCTGTAACCTGTTTTTTGATGGGCAATTCAAATTCTTTCCACGCTTCATTCTTTTCATTGCGTGCAAACTCTTTTGTTTCACGCTCAATTGTACTCAATTGATCTTCATCTGCCAGGTTGTTTTCAATGATCCATTCCTTCATCTTCTTAATACAATCCCACTCACGCTCCCATTGTAAGCGATCTGTTGTTTTATAACGCTCATGGCTACCCGAAGTTGAATGGCCTTGTGGCTGCGTTACTTCTTCCACATGAAACAATGCCGGTGTATGTGTGGCACGTATCTTTTCAATACCGGCTTCAAACACTTCGCACATACCTGCATAATCCCAGGCTTTTACTTTATAAATTTCAATACCTGTGGTGCCATCTTTTTTCTGAAATCCTTTCAATGCTTCTGAAATAGAACCTTTGGTTGTCTGGTATTTTTTAGGAACAGAAATGCCGTAGCCATCATCCCAGATAAACACAGCTAAAGGAATCTGCTGTACGGCAGCTGCATTCATGGTTTCCCAGAAGTGACCTTCACTTGTTGATGCATCGCCAATTGTAGCAAAGCAAACTTCGTTTCCTTTATTTGAAAGTTGTGTGAACTGTTTCAATACATCGGAATGGCGGAACAATTTTGACGCCAACGCCAATCCAACCGAACGTGGCATTTGTGCAGCAGTTGGAGCCATACCTGAAGTGAGATTCTTTCTGTTTACCAGGTCGAGAACATTGCCATCAGTATCCACAAATTCAGAGGCAAAATGAGAGTTCATCTGGCGACCGGCACTATGCGGATCATGAGCAGTATCCGGATCGGCATAAAGTTGGGCGAAGAATTCTTTTAACGTTGCCACACCGGTAGCAAACGCAAAGGTTTGATCACGGTAATAACCACTGTAAAAATCGCCGGGCTGGAAAAACTTAGCCATTGCAAGCTGGGGTACTTCCTTACCATCGCCAAAAATGCCAAACTTGGCCTTGCCCGTAAGTACTTCTTTCCGGCCAAGAAGACTGGCTTCACGACTGAGGCAAGCGATGCGGTAATCCTGTAACACTTCCCGCTGAAAATGCTCAAAAGAGAGCTGCTGGAGTTGCAAGGTTTCGTTAGTGGTTGATTCCATGCGGCAAAAATAAATGATTTGATCCCACGTTAACACTTGTAAGCGGATTTGGTGAAAACAACCTGTTTACTGTGAAAAACCGTGAAAACGTAAATTTCAATCTCAAACTATGAAAATTCCGGCCCAATTACCGCTAATAAAATTTTGTGAAAGGCAACCATCCGGCGCTATGAACTGTCTCTACTAATACTTACTTTTACAATTCTAATAGAAGCATTTATGAAAAAACATGTTATTACCCTTTGTGCCGGTTTATTATTGGGCTTTGCCGGCATGGCTCAAAACCACGACGGGCACAACCACAACACTGCTACAACTACTACTCCCACTCCCAAACCTGAGAGCATTAAACTTTCTGAATCAACATTTGATTTTGGAAAGATCCCGCAAGGGAAACCTGTAACGCACATATTTACGGTTGAAAATATTGGTAAAGATTCGTTGAAGATCGATAACGTGCAGGCCTCCTGCGGTTGCACAACACCTGAATGGAGCCGTACAGCAGTTGCAGCCGGTGGCAAAACAACCATTAAGGTTGGTTACAATGCCGCAGCTGAAGGCGTGTTCGACAAAACCATCACGATTTATTACAATAGTGGACAAGTGAAAGTGATGAATATTAAAGGAACTGTTTGGAAAACCCCTGACCAATCGGCTCCAACTAACCAGGCATTAAATATCTTTAAACAATAAATATTAAAATAAGTATACGATGAAACAGTTCATGATCGCTTTTGTAGCACTCTTTGTTTTCACAGCTGTGAATGCACAAAGTAAAAAACCTACTGATCTTGTAAAATTTGCCAGCGAAACTGTTGACCTTGGTAAAGCCAAGTTGAACAGCCCTGTAACAGCAACATTTACATTTACGAACAGCAGCACAGAAGATGTGGTAATTGAAACAGTGACCCCAGGTTGTGGTTGCACAAAATCTGATTATACAAAAGAACCCATCAAACCGGGCAAAACAGGCACTATTACTGCCACTTACAATGCCGCCACACCCGGCAAATTCTCAAAGCAGGTTCGAGTGAAATTGCTGGGGGTTGACCAGGAGCAGGTTCTTACCATTTTAGGTAATGTTGAGCAATAAATAAACCATCTCCGTTATAACAGGCCTCCGGAATTTCCGGAGGCTTTTTTATTTCCAATACTAATAAATGTAAGTACCAACCCTATCTTTGCCCGCATGTTAGCAATCAGTAAACGTGGCGAACAAATGCCGCCCTCGCCCATCAGGAAATTAGTTCCCTTTGCAGAAGCTGCCAAGAAGAAAGGCATCAAAGTATTTCATTTGAATATTGGTCAGCCCGATATTGAAACACCTCCTGCTATTCTTGATGCTGTGCGTAATACCGATATTAAAGTGCTTGAATACAGTCATAGTGCCGGTAATGAAAGCTATCGCCGAAAACTGGTACAGTATTATAAAAAGGTGGGCATTGATGTGAGCTACGACCAGATCATGATCACTACGGGCGGCAGTGAAGCCATCATGTTTGGTTTTCTTACCTGTTTAAACCCCGGTGACGAAGTGATCGTACCCGAACCGTTTTATGCAAACTACAATGGATTTGCATGTGCCGCAGGAGTAACTGTGGTGCCCATCACTTCTACTATTGAAACGGGTTTTGCATTACCTCCTATTGAAGATTTTGAAAAAGTAATTACAGCAAAAACAAAGGGCATCATCATCTGCAGTCCGAATAATCCAACTGGTTATTTATACAGCAAAGAAGAGATGTATAAGCTGAAAGAGCTTTGTTTGAAGTACAACCTCTATCTATTCAGTGATGAAGCTTACCGTGAGTTTTGTTATGATGGCGAATATGTAAGTGCTTTGCATGTTGAAGGACTTGAGCAGAATGTGGTATTAATGGATACCATCAGTAAACGGTACAGTGCCTGTGGTGCAAGACTTGGTGCACTTGTAACAAAGAACAAAGCAGTGTATGATGCTGCTATGAAATTTGCACAGGCGAGATTGAGTCCGCCCGGTTTAGCTCAGATCATGGGTGAGGCGGCGATCGATCTTCCCGACTCTTATTTTGAAGCACCAAAAGCAGAATACCTCTCACGAAGAAATCTATTGGTGAAACGATTGAATGCAATGCCTGGTGTGGTTTGTCCCAACCCCGGTGGTGCGTTTTATGCTATGGCCAAATTACCGATTGATGATAGCGATAAATTTTGCCAGTGGTTGCTTGAATCATTTTCTTTCAATGGCCAAACCATTATGCTGGCACCTGCAACTGGTTTTTATGGTACACCCGGCCTTGGAAAACAGGAAGTAAGGCTGGCTTATGTGCTTAATCTTACAGCACTTGACCAGGCAATGGATTGTTTGGAAGAAGCATTGAAAGTTTATCCGGGAAGAACCAATTAAACGTCATGTGAGTGGTGAATGGGGAGTGGTGAGTAGTCAGGTACCCATATACGATCTTTTCATAAAGTTTACAATAGAAAAGTCCTCCAGTTGGAGGACTTTTCTGTTAGTACCGGAGAGCAGACTTGAACTGCCGTTCGCCGCGGCGGATATGAATCCTCTTTAGTTAGTGTGGTAATGATTTGATGAACTCCCGACCGACACCTGACTTCATCCACTTTTCATAATGCATGGCCTCGAGTTTGGTAGCAAATTCTTTTGTATGAATGACAATCCAAGGTCTGTATTTTGAGGTCCAATCTTGACCCAATTCATTATATGACAATAAACGGGATTCAAGATTTGTTGTATACCCGTAATAAAGTTTTTCGAACCGGAAGAGTATAATGCGTAAGCTGTGAACATCACAGAAAAGCCCTCAATTTGAGGGCCTTGAAGTACCGGAGAGCAGACTTGAACTGCCGACCTTCGGGTTATGAATCCGATGCTCTAACCAGCTGAGCTACCCCGGCTAATGGGCGGCAAAGATAAAGGTTTCCTGTTTTTGAGCCAACCAATTTTAGAAGCATTTTTAAGATTCGTCTTATGGATTGAAAAGGGTTGTATGCAATTGAGCATTCACAGGCCTTTTGAGCGCTTTTAATAGGGAGTAAAGTGGCTTATGGGTGGAAGTATCCTGCGTGTACATGTGCAATCATTTTT
Source organism: Lacibacter sp. (assembly GCF_035299325.1). GTDB lineage: Bacteria > Bacteroidota > Bacteroidia > Chitinophagales > Chitinophagaceae > Lacibacter. The sequence continues at coordinate 118,430 of NZ_DATGWT010000012.1, forward strand.
CAATTGTAAGGATTGATCCGCTGCGTAAAAAGTGGTAAAAATGCTCAAAAGTGGCAAAAATCGGTAAAAACGGCCTGTTGGTTTTTTTATGCTCTGATCAGTTTTCTATTTTGTGCCTATGGCAAAACAAACCGGACAATTAAGGATAACGGGGACCATTAACCGCATTTGCTTTTATTGCATGGACGGTGAATATTATGCAAGGGAAAAGAGTTCCCTATCTGCTGAGCGGGTGAAACATGACCCTGCGTTTGCAGAGACGATGCGGCATGCAAATCAGATGGGAAATGCATCGAAGATTGCTTCTGCTATTTACCGGCAGATTGTACCGCAACATGAACGAAGCAGAGACAAATTCAGAGAAGTGGTGAGTATGGTGAAGCGGGAGTTGGCCGCTGATAGTCATAAATGAGCACAGATTAACGAGAGCACAAACTCTCCCTCCTGCGTTAAAACTTCGGAGGGCAGGGCAAGAATTGGTACGAAGAAAATATAATTCAACAAAGCGATGTATTGAAAAGCTGTTGAAGATTAAACAGGCAAGCTAAGCCTGTTTTTTATGGCGGTTACTGCTGCATGATGTAACTGCTGTACTTTTTGTAACAACAATTCAATATCTGTTGAGGACGGCGAAAAATCATCTTCATACCTTGCTGCGATATAAGCATCATCAAGGATTTTCAACAATCGTTTATCTTCTTCTGTATAGCAGGGAAAAACCTGATCAACTACCGCTGTGCAACGGCGACAGGTTTTCTTTAATGCAGCAAGGGAATGTGTTTTTTTATCACGACCCGTAAGTGAAATGAGTATTGCACGACAGCATAGTTCGGCTGCCTGTTGCAGAAAGAATGCAGTGAGTTTGTTATTTTGCTGCTCTATGCATTTTGTTGCATGATGTAAGAAGGTTTGAGCTTTGCTGAAATTAGTTTGAAACCGTTCCCTTGCATTTTGCATTATCTCTTTTAATCTTTCACCCGGCGTAGTTGGCCATTCTTTTTCTTCGCTCCAATACATTAAATTTTCTCCTGTACATACGAGACTGTAAAACACATGCCCTTCTTTTACTGCTGTATTCACACGGCTTGCCTGCTGTAATGAAAATGATAATTGTGTTCCCAATGAACAGCCTGCTTCGATGAGGGTTTCGTATTCACTGAATGGTTTTTCCTGCATGGTATCGGGAAGTACAATCATGAGATCGGTTACCGGTTGCTGACCCAGGTGTGGATCATGTACAATTCTGTAAATACGTTCGGGTTGTAAAGTGATGACTAAGAAGACTGTTACACGGTACAGGATATCGTCTTCAAAGAGCCAGGCTGCACAATTTTCATCTTCCACAGCAGCGTGTTTTTTTATTATTGTAAATGCATAATTCTGTTTTGCTTCGGCTGCTTCTTCCAGGAAGTTGAAGAGATAATTCAGCTCAGGCAGGAGTTCAAGAAAATAGTTTGTGGTACCAATTTTCAGTTCATCTTCGAGATAATCGAAGAGTACTTTGCGAAGGTTGCGACTGATGAGGGCGGGGTTGCCATGTTCGAGGAGTGTGTTGAGGGATTCCATGGTGGTGAGTTGTGAATGGTGAGTGGTGAATGATTAGCCGGTAGCCGATAGTGGTTAGTAGTTAGTCTCTCCTACGCTATCACCTTCACTAAAGTTCGGTGATTGAAAAAGTTTCGGAGAGCAGGGCAAAGCCTTACTGAACTAATGGGGCAGGTTAAGAGAATGGTTTTTCAAAAGAGATTGGCTGGCTTACAAATAACCGGTGAATACAAAACAAAGAACAGGTGTTTTAACGCTGTAACCTACCAGTGTTGTTTGTATTTTACAAGGGATTAGTTGTATGTTACGGGAGATGGTTCATGGTTGATAGTTCATGGTTCATGGGAAGAACAAAAACCATTTTTAAAACAGGCAGAAATAATTACTTTAGCAGTATGACAGAAAAAACCATACACGAAGGAAGAAATGTAAAACGCATCCGTGAGATATTAGGTATTAAGCAGGATGCATTGGCTGTGGAATTAGGATTGAGCCAACAAGCGGTGAGTGCATTGGAGCAGAAGGAGGCATTGGATAAAGAGATGATTGAGAAAGTTGCAAAGGCCTTGAAAGTTCCAACTGAAGCAATTCAAAATTTTAATGAAGATGCAGCTGTTAATTTTATAAACAACACCTACAACGACAACGCAGCTTCTTATGGACATTATTATAATTTCAACCCACTGGAAAGGTATGTAGAGGCGCTTGAGGAAAATAAAAAACTTTATGAACGATTACTCGCAACAGAAAGAGAGAAAGTTGTGTTGCTTGAACGGATGTTAGAAAAGAAATAAGAATTAACGAAAGATACAGCCACTGCAATCCGGTGGCTTTTTTAATGGTACACTCGCCTATTTAAAAAAGTGGATTGTACTAACAACAATACAAAAAGTTGAACATTAAACTATTGATTTTCAATTGCGTAATTTTTAAGATACAGCATCTTATATCATATATATTTGTGTTAGTAGCCATTTTAGAGACACCCTACAAGTGAAGAAACTTTTACCAATCATATTGCTTTTTACGGCTTGCACGACAAACCCAAACAAGGTTGACAAAGCCACAGTTTCAAAAGACACTTTGATACGACAAAGTTCAGAAAGTAAAGATATTTCTGACCCAACAAACACTTTAAACGGCAAGACAGAAACTTTAGAGTTGAGTTATATTGTTTGGGGATGTGCTTGTGCTAATTGGGTGACACCTGCTGACTTTAAAAAGTACGAAGATGATAAACTTGCAGAGCATTGCATTTTTATTGAGCCAGCAAACAAAGATTTAGAACTTCCCATGTACTTCGACCCAGGACGACACTTTATAAAAGTGACTGGACAATTTTATATACGACCAGACTATCCAAAAGGAACAACTAAAGGCGAAGAACAGTTAGACAAAGCAAAAGTATTTCATTATACAAAGATTGATGTGTTCAAAAAGGATATTGCATATTTAGCAAAAGACGACACAACACTTAACTTGTCATACAATGCAATCGCATGTACTTGTGCTCAATGGAGCGACACTAAATCAGTATCAGACACAGCACGACAATATTATTTTCTGGAGCCAGCGAATGACAAACTTATTAATGCAGACAAATTATGGAAAGGTGACAACTTGCCTTTACAAATTCAGGTAACTGGACAAATCGTTTCCTACGCAGGTTATCCGACTGGTTACAATCCAACCAAAGGCGACCCAAAGGCAGAAATGGTTTTTCGTTACACTAAACTAAAAGTCATCAAGAACGGACAGACAAAAAACGGCTACTAACAAAAGGTTTGCTGCAAGGCTGGCGGACGTAATAACAATCGGCAGTTGTGCTACTATCAGCTAATATCGGGCTTGACCGAATTCTATTTGGCTTTTAGTTGTTAACTTCAACTTCAGTTTTTTAATCGGCTTCAGTTGCCGGGCAGACACAGCAACAATTCCAGCCCTGCGGCAAGCCTCGAACGTTGTAGGCAATAAGAAAACCCTCATAATTCAAATGAAAACAATTTTACTGACGACTTTTTCTCTGTTTTTAACTCTTCTGACAAAAGCTCAAGGTCAATATTGTAAGACAAAAACTGTATTCGGAACTCCGTTTAACTACGAACTGAAAAGCTATTTGGATGAAACAAAAAACCGTGTATTTGACAAAGATGAAAAATATGATGAGTTAAATCCTAAACCAATTGAAATAAACTCCGACGAATTTAAAAAGATCTCAGATTCAATAAGGGCATCTTTGACCCAAAACTATTCTAAACGCATTAGCGATAGTTGTAAAATTCTGAAAATAAGAAAGATTTTTGGTGAGCCAGAAAACGAGAACGAATTAAACTATCGAGCTGTTATACAGATTAGAATAAATTCATCCATACAATATAAATTTGGGTTGGACTTTAATAAAAATTTTGGTCTATTACATGGGAAACTTCCTTCAATACCTGACAGCAAATTCTTTTCGCAATTTATTTCATGCTGCAAAGCAATTCAAGTTGCAAAAGAAGACAAAATTGACCCGCTTAAAAGTGTCACCGACATTGACATTCTCCATGTTCCATTTCCCCATGAAAAATTTTCTGATAAGTCAACGACTATAGTTTGGTTAATTCGCTATCAGGACAATAAAGCTGACAAAAATGGTTATATAAAAATCTTTGACAAGTATATTGACATATTCACTGGCAAAATATTAAAACGTTCCGTGACAAAAGTTCCATCAGGACCACAAATAATAGGATAACTTAAATTACGAATACTGCCTACAACAATCAGTTTTGCGGCAGCGGGGGGCGACGCAAAGCGTCGGTCTTCACTTGTAATTCTATTTAGCTTTTGTACCGGCTGACATTTATCTATTAAGCTTTTGAATAAAATTTTATCTTTAGTAACACAGCTCAACACTCGTCGCCAGGGGCGACGTAAAACATTTGCCCCGCCGACCGCAAAGCTTTGAACGTTAGCGGCAACCTTAACCAACACATTTTATTATGAGACTATTTTATTTCCTTCTTATCTTGCCTTTTTATTCTTTATCACAGAATAACAGTACTGGTTCATCAATAGCAAATACGTTCATTAATTCTTTAGACAGTGTACAAAAGAGTAAAACTGTGTTCCCTTTTGATACGATGTCACGTTTTGACTGGCATTATGTTCCTGCTTCTAGTGTCCCCAGACAAGGGATTGCTATAAGAGAATTAGACAGCATCCAAAAACAAAATATTTACAATTTGCTTAAGACTTATTTGAGCAGCAATGGTTATACACGGTCTCAGGACATTATGAATACCGAGTATTTATTGAAAGAACTGGAACCTAATAGTAAAGGACGTATTCCTGAAAATTATTTTGTAGCCTTTTACGGCAATCCTGCGAAAGATAAAGTTTGGGGTTGGAAATTTGGAGGACATCATCTGGCACTGAATTATACAATTGTAAATAATCAATTGGCATTTGCTCCTTTCTTTTTTGGAGTTTATCCTGCTGTTAGAACTAAAGGTGAGGGCAAAGAAAAAAATATATTTAAGGAAGAAGAAGAACTTGGATTTAAACTGGTAAACTCATTGACACAGGAACAAAAGTTGAAAGCAATATTTAAACTTATTCCATTTGCAGATATCGTAACTAAAGTTTCCCCAAAAGTTGTCCCTTTTGACACAGTGGGAATCATAGCAAAAGACCTGACTTTTGAACAAAAGCATTTTTTAAATCAACTAATAGTAACTTATCTCTCTAACATGCCAACTAAGATTGCTAAACTTAGAATGAAAAGAATCATATCAGAAGATTTTAATCAAATAAGTTTTGGATGGGCTGGAAGTACAAAAGTAGGAGAGCCACATTACTACAGAATTCAAGGAAAAACGTTTTTAATTGAGTTAGACAATACACAGTCCAATGCTAATCATGTTCATACAGTTTGGCGAGATTTTAATGGTGACTATGGAATTGACCTTTTGAAAGAACACTATAAAAATAGCAACCACCATAATAAATAAGTTTTTGACACTTCAACTATTTCACAAGGCAGCCGCTAACATTGGGTTTTATGCAAGTTGGGCATGACATTGAAACATCAGCCAATAGCAAACCCAAGCTTTGGTTCGAGCTGGACAAACAACTTTCAACTTTAGTTCTTAAATTCAACTTTATATTTTCAATCAGCAGCGGTTGTCTGCGGACGGAATACTAATTCCCAACCTGCATAAAGCCCTGCCCGTAAGTGGCAATAGCAAAGCGACACTCCGCTAATTAAAACATCAATGGCAATCTGGCAATTTCATATTTATTTTATTCCAAAGAAATCGTTGCTTAATAAGTACGGACAAGTTCCGACACAACTCTCAATGGACAAAGAAAGCTGGAATGATTATTTCCAAGACTCTGACCTTGACCAAGAGCCAGAATTTGAAGACGCATTGACAATTCGTTGGTGGCTCGACCTAAATATCAAGATTGATAACTTTTTGCCATTATTAAAAACTTTTGGTGACATACAAAGCTGGACACAGAATTCTGATGGACTTAGAAGTTTTGGTGACACAGACACAAATGATATTTCTGTTTGCTTTAATGACTCGACAAACATAGTTGAAGAAGTAAGTTGCAGACTTGACCTTCGACAACTTGACAAAAACTTTATAGATAAAGTTCTTTCACTTGCGACACAGTTTGACTGTTTATTAATGGACAGACAAGGCAGACTTTATCAACCTTCAATGATTGCTTTGTTTGACACAATTAAATTATCAAATGCAAATCGTTTCGTTGGCGACCCTGAGAAATTCTTAAATGACTTGTCAAAAGGAATTGTAACACCTGAATAACGCAACGAAAGCTACATGCCACTTACATGCAGTTTTGCGGCAGCGGGGGGCGACGCAAAGCGTCGGTCATCACCTGTAATTCTATTTAGCATTTGTAGCGGTTGACATTTATCTATTAAGCTTTTGAATAAAATTTTATCTTTAGTATCAACGTTCAGCACTCGTCGCCAGGGGCGACGTTAATAAATTGCCCCGCCGACCGCAAAGCTGTGAACGTTAGCGGCAGCCCTATTGACACTCTCCTCAGTTTGGACAACATCTTGACCTTCTTATTGGCCGACCTTGTTTTAAAAAGAGTAAATTTATTATATGAAAAGTGGAACTATATTGGCAATATTAATAGTAAGCGGTTTGCATCTAAACGGACAAACCCAGTTAATAACAAATGGCAACTTTTCAGGTGGCAATAACGGCTGGACATTGGGCAGTCAATATTGGTGGATTAGCTCCGCTTTTTCTTGCAACAATACAAACAGTTCTCCTGCATATGCATATACAGGCAATTCTGATGGTTCATATGCAAACAACATGTTTGGAAGCATGTATCAACAAGTAACAATACCGTCATTTGCTGTTTCAGCTACTCTTTCTTATAAAATCTCAATCAATACTTATGAAACTACGACAACAACTGTAGCGGACGTTTTTGAAGCTCAGTTTAGAAGTACAAGTATGGCTCTATTACATACATTTAATCAGCTTTCAAATTTGAATGGAGGCTCTTTGCCGGGGTGTCAAACATATCAAACCTATTCTTTTTCTGTTCCATCAACCTATTTTGGACAAACAATAAGGCTTAACTTTCAAACTGCATCCGGACCGACCAATGCAACAGTTTTTAGGCTTGACGATGTAAGCCTAACATATACTTGCAATACTCCAAACCAGATTAACTCTTTATCATCAACAACGGTTTCATCTTCACAAATTAATTTATCGTGGACACCTTCAAGCGGGGCATCCAACTATGACATCTTTATGCGTCAAGGTACTTGTGGCACAGTCGGAACTTTCTATACAAATACCACATCAACTTCTAACGTACCGATTACTGGCTTAAACTCAAATACCCAGTACTCTTTTTATGTGACTGCTAAAAATAATTGCGGCACATCGGCTTACAGCAATTGCACCTCTTCAACTACTTTATCTGGAGGCGGCTCTCCGATTATTAATCTTAGTGGCAACTTAGCTTTTGGCAATGTCTCTGTTGGCAGCACATCACAAAGAGCCTTAACAATTAGTAATACCGGAAATGCTGCTTTAAATGTTAGTTCAATAAATTATCCATCGGGATTTAGCGGCAACTGGAATAGTGGAAGTATTGTCGCCGGGAGCAGTCAGAATGTAACCGTGACATTTGCCCCCACAGCAGCAACATCCTATAGCGGAACAATTACTGTAAACTCAAATGCAAGCAGTGGCACAAATACAATTGCCTGTAGCGGAACTGGAACAACGACCGCAAGCCCTTCAATCAGTTTGAGTGGTAATTTAGCTTTTGGTAATGTTGCGGTCGGCAGTACTTCACAAAGAACGTTAACAATCAATAATACCGGAAATGCTGCTTTAAATGTTAGTTCAATAAATTATCCATCGGGATTTAGCGGCAACTGGAACAGCGGAAGTATTGCCGCCGGGAGCAGCCAGAATGTAACCGTAACATTTGCCCCCACAGCAGCAACATCCTATAGCGGAACAATTACTGTAAACTCAAATGCAAGCAGCGGCACAAATACAATTGCCTGTAGCGGAACTGGTATAAGTACGACCCCCTCAACCATTACAATAAGTAACGTAATTAGAAATAACTCAACCTTTCCCAATCCTAAAATATTATGGACAGGAACAACCAACCAAACATCACAAATAATAAAAGTTTGTGCGGATGGTTCAACCGCAACAAAAATTTCTTTTACTAATAATACTGGTACTCCTTCTGCAAATATTAAATTTTGGGTTGCAAGTGACCCCTTCGGAAGTAATTCAGATTTATCAGGCTATTTTATTAATTATACGGTTAATGGTAATATCGTAACGGCTGAGTTTGCTCACCCCAAATATTTACCATCCAATTACAGGCCCTCTAAAAATGACCAGATAAGGATTGTAGATTTTAATAACCCTAATCAAACGATTTTCAGTATACCGTTAGAAATACTAAGGGCTCCCCTACTAATGGTACATGGTTTATGGGGTGCATTTTCTACTTTTGAGACCGTTGATAACCATTTAGAGAATAACAGTTACTATTTGCCTTTGCTTACTTTGCGGGCAAATTACGAATCATCAAATGATGTGTATTTATATGATAATAGGTTTGTTGTTCCTTCCAACATTAATACATTGTTTACAAGAGCAAGAAATAATAATATATCAGCAGGGAAGGTGGATGTAATTGCTCATAGCATGGGCGGACTTGTTACAAGATATTATCTCCAATCAACTGCGTATTCGCAAAAAAAAGACCTACATAAATTAATAACAGTTAATACTCCCCACTCTGGCTCGCCTATAGCAAATCTGTTAACAAACACAAACAGTGTTACAGCAGACGCTGCCAGAATAGTTGCCGAACCCCTCGCAAATCAAATTTTCAATGGTTCAATTTATAATGGAGCAATTGCAGATTTATCTATAAACAGCAACGCATTGTCATATTTAAATTCAGCGACACTTAATAATGGAACTGTACCAAGCCATGTTATAATAACCACATCGCAAGTAATAAATGACAATTTCTGGCACTTAGTTTTTGCTGCAGCAGCTCCAACTCTTTCCATGAGTGTAAATGGTTTTGTAGATTATTTATTTTACAGTCAGCAAAACGATTTAGTAGTTTCTACTTCCTCGCAATCCGGAGGTGTTCCATCTTTTGCAAGAAGTACATATCCAAATATTTTTCATAATGGTTCTTATAATAATTCGTTTGTATTAAATGAGCTTATTACTGCCTTGAACATAAATTCATCTAATACTAATTATTTTACTCAGAACGGCTTCAGCCCAGTTGCAAATAATACCCATTTTAGAGTTGCCACACCCGAGCCTTCAACATTTAATAGATTATTGAATACCGTTAAAATCAATTCGCCTACCACAAATGAAAACTACAATCCGGGAAGTGTTCTTCCGATTAATGTTACTACAAGCAATGGTGTAAACAGGGTTCTTATTGAGGGTATTAACTTATCAAATAATTCTAACTATATTGACTCAACTCTCACAAACGGCATTTTTAACTATCAAATACCAGCCAATGCTTTTGGCAAAATGCGATTTATTGCCATAGGTTATAAAGACAATAATTTGATTGACTACGATACTGTTACAATTAATATCAACCAAACTACTCCATTACAAAATATTGCTTTCCTTAGCGATACACTAATTGTACAAGTAAATAATACAGCAGCGATACCATTAAGAGCATACTTTGCAAACGGAAATACCTACGACTTAAATTCCTTAACTGGCGTACAACTCCAGCTAACAGACACAAACTATGTTATCATTTCGAATGGAGATGTATTGAGAGGAAAAGCGGTCGGAAGCACAATTTTAAGGGCTACTTATCTTACTAAAAATTCCCAAATTCCGGTACTTGTCATTCCTGCAGACACGACCATAAAAAATGGACTAACAAATAATGACACTTTGGTTACAACTCCGGTTACTCCATTAGACCCAACCAACTCTGTAAAAATTTATCCCAATCCGAACAGGGGCGACTTCACTGCGTTCATGGTATTAAAAGAAGACGAAGTCGTTACAATTGAAATTTTTAATCAAATCGGACAAAGGCTATTTTCTACTCAACGAAAGTCTATAAACAGAATTGTAAGAGCATACCTTTCTATAGGTTCAAATATTCAAAATGGGGTTTATTATATCAAAGTGACAGGAAAGAATGAATCACAAACAGGCAAATTTCTTATTCTTCCTGACAAATAAATATTGGCGGGACGAAGGGTATGCCGCTAACATTGCATTGGCGTATATGGCGGCTGACGAATACCGTGTTTCAACTGTAGTAACACAGATGAGCTACATATCCGGCTGACCGAACATCTATCAACAAAAAAATATAACTTCAACTTCAAATCACTATTCGGCTTCAGTCGGCCAGGGTGACGGAACACAGAATACCGCCACATCGCCAATGCGTTGCCGTTGGCTGATATTATGAAGACCCTACTATCAATATCATATTTCCTACTCTGTGCAAATTGCTTTGGACAGACAAAGCTCCAAAAACTTATTGTCGCAGAATACAGAATAGACAGTCCACGAATTGGAAACTTTACATATCTCGTTTCTTACAATTTTGCAAATGGACTTTTGCTTTCAAAAGACACAATACTTGGCGTGCCTACCAATAGAAAAGGTATTGCAGGCTCATATGTTAGGTATGATCTTGGAATAAATTTTATTTATAAAAACAGGTATGTAATATCAGGTATAGGAAATGTAATAGACATTAAAACTAAGTCGTTGGTCATGGAAGAAAGCGACGACTTTATATCAGCACAGGGCGACACTTTAATTTTTCACAGGGATAATATATTTACTGGTACTGGTTACTTAATGCTGGATTTAAAATCAAGACAATACAAATTTATCAATCAAGATAAATTGGATAAAGACAAAAACAGGAGAAGTTCCCCAGACAAATTACATTATCTCTCGATAGACCAATCAAAACTTCCATACAAAATATGGTTATACAATTCCGACAGTAAAAAGAAATTGGTAGTTCAAGACGCTGGACACGGACCTAACATAATGTACTCAAGTCAGTTCCCAACAATAGAAACAACTTGGCTAAACAATCATACTTTTCTCTATGCCGTACATGAGACTAAGTTTGACGATGAGAAAAAAGATTATTCAAAAGTTACACTTCGTCAATATGACATAACCACTAATTCTGACCAAGTATTCTTTGTTCTGGATTCAGTCAGCAATGGAAAAACAAATGGAAGATTTTTTATTGACAATGTTGGACAATTAATTTATAGAAGTAGTGGCTGGTCTTATCATTTAGTAGATACAGTGAATCGACTTTTAATAGATTATCCTTTTTATGAATTAGGCTTTGGATTTTCGACAGCCAATAAAGCAGAACAAGACGGAACGGTTCTAAAATACAATAACATAGACATAGGTAAACTTTGGTGTTCAAATGAAGTAGTCGGTGAAGATGTAATTGCTGTAGAGTTTGGTGACATTGGTTCTAATCTTGCATATCCAAAAGGATTTATGACTTGGTCAAAACAAACAAATAAATGGACGATAATAAGCATTCCGTGGCTTTCAAATCTCATCGGTTGGGTGAACGAAGAATAACATCAGTCAACATTGGTATTGCCAATAGTGGGGCTTGACATTGGAACAATCAGCAGCGGTTCCGGCGGACGAATATAAAATTCCCCACCATCGGCAATACTTGCCCGTTGGTGCACAGGATTAAAAACGTCTGCCAAAAGGTGTCACTACCAAAAGCGGACTTCAGCTTTCACTTTATTCAGTTATATTGAGTAACAATTTCAGCAGTACAAAATGCAGCTGAGATAAGTACCAAACCATCCCACTGTATGTCACCAACCCAGCTGAAAAAAACCATTGGCCTATGGTCTGCCACGTCTATTGTGATCGGTAGTATTATTGGTGCGAATATTTTTATGAAGCCGGCTACCATGGCTGCACAGTTGGGTTCTCCTTATTTAATTTTATTGGTATGGCTTATTGCAGGCGTTGTTTCGATGTTTGGTGCGATGGCTTATGCTGAACTGGGTGCCATGTTTCCTGAAACAGGCGGGCAGTATGTGTACCTGCGCTATGCCTTCGGCGATTTTATTGCTTATCTCTACGGCTGGGCAAGTATTGCAGTGATCAATACCGCTTCTATTGCTGCTATTGGTTTTGTGTTTGCTTCCTACACCGGTTATTTTATTGCTCTGCCGCAATTCAGTACAGAAGTTCAGCAATCAGTTGTGTTACACATTCCATTGATCGGAGATATTTTTCCATTACAGAATTTCGGAGTGAAGGCATTAGCGATCATTATGATCATGGGATTAAGTGTAGTGAATTATTTGAGTGTGCGTTCAGGCAATGCCGTGCAGTTTATAGCAACCGTTTTAAAAACAGCGGCCATACTATTACTGGTATTGGGTCTCTTGTTTTCGGGTAAGGGTGATACAGCAAATTTCATCACCAATGCACCCGGCTTTGACCTAACGGGATGGAAACTGATTGGTGCGTTTATGGCTGCCACCACAGGAGCATTTGCCGCTTACGATGGCTGGAATAATCTCAACATGGTAGCAGGTGAAATGAAAGAACCATCTAAAAATATTACACGCAGTTTGATGATCGGCTTATGGACCTGCATCATTATTTATATGCTGGTTACACTCGCCTACATTTATGTATTACCCATTGAAGTAATGGCTACATCGCCGCTGGTTGCCAGCGATGCAGCAGCAGTGGTAATGGGTTCAGTTGGCGGAACAGCCATTGCCTTACTGATCGTGATCTCAACCTTTGGATCAACCAATGTAAACCTGCTTGCCTGCGCAAGAGTGATTTTTGCAATGAGTGATTCGAAAATATTTTTTAAACATGCAGGTGAAGTGCATCCGAAATTTCATACACCGGGTAATGCTGTTCTGATTCTTGGTGTGTGGAGCAGTTTGTTTGTGTTGAGTGGTTCGTTTGATCTGCTTGCTGATATGTTTATTTTTATTGGTTGGGTATTTTACGGACTTGTTATACTGGGGCTTTTCATTTTACGAAAACGCATGCCAAATGCAGAACGTCCGTACAAAGCATGGGGTTACCCGCTGGTGCCAATTTTATTTTTACTTTTTACAGGGTTGTATATTGTTACCACACTTTATAACGACATTACAAATTATGTTGAAGGGAAGTCGACCATCATCAATTCTGTTTTTGGATTGCTGTTAACTGCAGCAGGTATCCCTCTCTATTTTTATTTTAAGTGGAAGAATAAAAAGCAAGTGTAGCGACTGACCTGATCAGCTTTTATCCCGCATAGACATCCAGTTCGTTTATTTGTGCTTTATAGCCGTGAGGCAACAGAATATTTTTAAGCATCCAGTCCATCTTCATCAGTCTGCTGATCTTATACAGCGGCACAACGGGAGTAAGCAACGAATGATCACGGAACTGCAACAATTCTTTTACTTTATCCGGCACCACTAATTTTTGTCCTTCGATCAACACTTTAAACCGCATGGTGCCGAGATGCTTTTTATATTGTTTAAAAAGATCGGCCGTGTATTCACTCTTCTTCAGATCGGCTGTTAAATGTGCTTCCCGAACCGGAAGCCATTGTACATAGGTATGTGGCAGTTCTTTCAATTGCATTCTTACACCCACACGATAAAATACGTTGTACACTTCTTCTTTTTCTTCATCACTTAATTTTTCTTCGAGCAGCTCATACGAGGCAATGGAATAATAGATCAGCATAAACAGCACATCACGGTAAGCCCAGTCGGGTATGTTGTATCCACGGCTATGTTCTACAGCCGCATGAATGTGATGCATGGTATCAATTGCCTTATTGGCTTCATCTGTTGAAGAGAAAACAATCTTTCTGGCATAGGAAACTGTAGAAAATAAACGACCCAATGGATCGGAAGGCAATTTGCCTGTAAAATAAAGCCATTCCACAGCTTTATTGAGTGCAAACTCTGCCGAAGCTCCTGCAAAAATAAACAGCACAGTATCACTCTTGCCCCAGATCTTTCGCACAACCGAGTTATTATCAACAAACATTTTCATACACAACTCATTTCTATTTGGTTAACTATCAACAGCTACAATCCGTAACAGGCAGCCTGGAAACCACAGTTCGCTAAACAGCAGTTCAACTTTCCCAACACGCAAACAATATTTTTTAAAATCATTTGACTGGTTCACAAATATACACTTACTTTGTATTTCAAAGTGCTTTTAAAATATTAAACTTTCTGTATGACCTACAAACTAAACATTGGAACTGTTATCAGCCGGATCTTTGGCATCATTGTTTTTGCCATTGGTATTGTGAATACATTTTGGGGAAACGACGCAGGGTTCGGAATTTTTTTTCTTCTACTCTCCTTCGTTTATTTTCTTCCTGTAAGTGAGCTTTTCAAGAAAGTAACAGGTTTCTCCATTCCGAAAATTGGATTACTAAAAATTGGTCTTGGCTTCTTTATCATCTGGGCATCATTAGGTGTAGGTGAATTGTTCGATAAGATCGAACTGATGCTGGGAGACTTCTGATTAATCATGACTAAAGAAACTATTATGCAGCAAAAACTCAGCATACCCACTATTATCAGTTGGATATTAGGCTTACTTGTGTTTACCATAGGAATGCTAAACCTGATACTGATACATCCGGTTCCGGGAATAATTGGACTGCTTCTTTCTTTACTTTTTTTACCGCCGGTAAATGATTTGCTGATGAAGAGGTTTGGCTTTGCCATTCCCTTTGCTGTAAAAGTTGTTCTGGCACTTTTTATTTTCTGGTTCACCTTAGGCATCAGTGATCTCGGTGATGTGATTGATGATTGGATCCGTTAAAAAGATGTAGAGTCAGGATTGGGTAACAGCTGCTTTACCTTTTCAGCAACATCAACACTGAGCCTGCCAATGTTAACAGCAACACCATCTTACGGTAATGCAGGTCTTTTATTTTTTCTGTTAAGCGAATTCCAAGTAAAAAACCCAGCAGCAATGCAGGTAATAACACGAGATCGGTTTGCAGTGTTTGCAAATTGATATTCTTCCAGTAAAACACCTGGAATGGAAGTTTAAATAAATTCATCACTAAAAAGATCCATGCGGCTGTACCAATAAAATCATTCTTTGGTAAACGCATGGCAAGAAAGTACAGATTTGCAAACGCACCTGCAAGGTTGCCGATCATTGTGGTAAAGCCTGCAGCTAAACCGGTGCCGGTTGCAAACAAAGGATGCTGTGGTACCGATGTTGATTTGCGGAATTCCATCCATAACACAATGGCAATGGTAATAACAATGATAACGGCCATAACTTTCCGAAACACCTGTTCATCCATATCCTTTCCCAAAAATACCCCGAGCAAAATACCAATGATCATCCACGGAATCAATTTCCAGAAATGTTTCCACTGTGCATGGCGGTTGTAATACGATACTGCACCAATATCTGCAACGCATAACAAAGGCAATACAATACCAGTTGATGATTTTCCTCCAAACACAAGCGCCATAATAGTTACGGCCAGCATATCAACACCTTTCAATCCGCCTTTTGCCAATCCAATAGCAAAAGCAGCCAGTAAAATAAAAACCCAGTATGAGAGAGGATACAATGAGAGGATGTCCATGAACTGTAAAGAAAAGAAAAAACATTTATTGAAAGTTGTTTTATTACTGCAGGCAGACGGTGACAAAAAATCAAACAAAACAGTTTGGGTAACAATTTGCTAACGGCTTCTTCATTTTGCAGTAACAATTTGGAAACACTGCACGCTCATCTTAGCCGCAACAAAACTTACCATTATGCTTCGTTCAGTTTCACTGGCATCAGTTGCCATTGCAGGGTTGTTGTTCTCTTCCTGCTCTAAAAATGAGAACAAAAATTTCTACAACAACGACATTGAATTTGCCAACAAATCAGTAAACCCTGCTCTTGCATTTACAATGCCGGGATTTAATAATGTGGGCATTTACACACTGCTCAGCAGTGATGATGTGTTAAGTAATTCACCTGGTTTTGTGTATGGTGCACAGCCTGATGGTGCAGGTTTATTAAAAGATCCTAACAGTGATGGCTATGTGCTTATTACCAATCACGAGATCATCAGATCAGTATCAAGAGTTTTTCTCGACAAAACATTGAAGCCCACAAAAGGCGAATATATTGTTGATGCAATTGGTGGTGTATGGCGTTTATGCTCTGCAACAATGGCCACTCCGCAAGAGCATGGCTTTGGTCCTTTGTTTTTAACTGCCGGTGAAAGCGGCCAGGAAAGCATGGTACATGGTATACATCCCGGCAGTCTTGTTGGTGACAAAGCCAGGACTGATCGTGTATTACCGGCACTTGGTAAAGCAAGTATGGAAAATGCTGTGCCGCTTACCAAAATTGCTTATCCGGGAAAAACAATTGTAATGATTGGCGAAGATCAAAGTTACAGCAGCAGTCATTTAAGTGCAGGACAGTTAGCAATGTACATGAGTAATACTGTAGGCGATTTAAACAATGGCAGCTTCTTTGCATTGAAACGCAAAGATGGCAACCAGGTTGAACTTGATATGACCATTGGCAATTCTTATGATGTGGAATTTGTTGAAATACCAAATGCAAAAAACATCAGCGGTGCACAAATCAATACACAGGCAAATGCTTTAGGTGCTATCCGTTTTTCACGGGTTGAAGATGTTGATTATGGCAAAGGCAATCCATCAAATAATCGTGATATCTATTTTGTAGCTACAGGACAGTCTCCAGATGGTGAAACCAACCAAACAGGTTATACTATGTGGGGACGTCTGTACAAATTAACCATGCAAGCGGGTGATCCTACAAAAGGAAAACTGGAAGTATTGGTTGATGGAGATCTTACTCCGGGCACAGGCATCATTAATCCGGATAATGTATGTGTAACTGAAAACTTTGTTTACATACAGGAAGATGGTGACTCCTATTACCCAGGCGCTACACATGATTCTTATGTTTGGCAGTATGATATCAAAACCAAACAAAACAAACCATTCCTGAACATGAAGCATAACAGAACAGATGCAGCATGGAACAGCAAGTATAATACGGTTAACAATAATCGTTTGGGCAGCTGGGAATGGGGTGCAATGTGGGATATCTCTGATATTGTTGGTGTACCGGGAACTTTCCTTGCAAACATTCATCCACACACATGGCAGGATAACAAATTTTTCAATCCTGACGGTAGTGGCCTGAACATAAACCGTGAAGGCGGGCAAACCGTTATTCTCCGTAACGTACCAAGATAATTATACCAGGGGCAACATCGGGAACCTCTGCTTATGCAGAGGTTCCTTTCTTATTTGATCAAGGTTTTACAACATGAAAAAGAACGCAGCGTTATTTACACTTCTTATACTCAGCTTATTTACATCATTACAATTCTGTAATAAGCCTGCCCCTTCTGTTGATGTAATAAGAGAGGAAGTTGTAAAAGAAATTGAAACGCTGCAGTTGTTCATCAAAGACAGTTTGCAGTACGCAGCGGATACTGATACTGACAGCAAAACGCTGCAAACTCAATTTGAAAAAGCAAGATCCAGCTACAAGCAAGTTGAATGGGCAATAGAATATTTTATGCCCACCACTGCAAGGTTTGTAAACGGCCCGGCATTAGATGAACTGGAGATCGAAGAGAATACTGCGTTTGAACCGGAAGGGTTCCAGGTAATAGAAGAATTGATCTATCCCGCCCTTGATACAAGTAACCGGCATGAACTTATTCGTCAATATAAAATTCTGCAAAGTACATGTGAGCGTATGAAAAACCATTTCAGTGCAATCAGCTTCACTGAAGCACAGGTGATGGATGCCTTGCGCCTGCAGGTTCACCGGATCACCACACTTGGAATTACCGGGTTTGATAACCCCATTGCATTGAATGGAATTACAGAAACAGCGTGGAGCTTACAGTCAGTTGATCATTATTTCAGCCTCCTTCAAAAATCAGTTGCACATAACAACGATAAAGAAATTACTACCCTGCACAAACAACTGCAGGAAGCTATTAGGTTTTGTAAGCAACAACATCATTTCGAAACATTTGACCGTGCTGTTTTTATTACGAAACATCTTAACCCTATCAGCCTTACCTTATACAATTTCCAGGTAGCAACAAAAATTCCATTCATCAATGATGGAAGACCTTTCAGAAGTGATGCACCCACCTTATTTGCTGCAAATAGTTTTGATGTAAATACATTTATCCCATCTCCCGAATACAAAAGCAATGCAGACAAAATAAAATTAGGTGAGCGATTGTTTTATGACCCTGTTCTTTCGATCAATAATAAACGCAGCTGTGGCAGTTGTCATTCACCTGAAAAAGCTTTTACTGACGGTCTTGTTACAAGTGTTTCGCTGAATGGCGGCTTTATTAAACGAAATGCAGCATCACTAAACTATGCTTCATTACAACATGGACAATTTTGGGATATGCGCCGGCCTGATCTTGAATCGCAAACAGCTGATGTAATTGCCAACAAAGATGAAATGCATGGCTCTTTAAACGATGCTTCTGTAAAATTGCAGCAGCAAGTTTCGTATAAAGAATTATTCAGCAAAGCGTTTCAATCAACTGATTCGATCAAAGCGTGGCAGATACAGAATGCATTGGCCAGTTATATCCGCTCACTGGCAGTTTTCAATTCACGTTTCGATGACTATATGAATGGGGACAGCAGCCAACTAAACAAGGAAGAGATCAGTGGCATGAATCTTTTTTTAGGCAAAGCAAAATGCGGCACCTGTCATTTTCTTCCCTTGTTCAACGGAACAGTTCCTCCGTCGTTTTCAAAAACAGAAAGCGAAGTGTTGGGTACACCTGCAAATGCATCAGGCACAATAGAGGACACCGATAAAGGGCGCTACGATCAGCATCAGATGCCACAGTTATTCCGTGCATTTAAAACTCCTACGGTTCGTAACATTTCACTCACAGCACCTTACATGCATAACGGTGTCTATAAGACATTAGAGGAGTTAGTTGAATTTTATAACAAAGGTGGTGGTGCCGGAATAGGATTAAAGACCGACAACCAGACATTGCCAACAGATCCATTAAACCTAACCAAACAAGAGAAGATACAGCTGGTTGCTTTTATGCAATCGCTTACAGACATGACGAAGTAAAAACCATTTCAATCAGTGAAATAACTTATCACTTTGTTATTTCGTCTATCTGCACATCCCCTTCTTCATCCTTTGATTTGTGGTAATCTTCGTTCACCAGGTGCTCAAATTCTTCTTCGTCTTTCATATTCCTTCGAATAAGAAAAACAACCAATGCAATCAATAAAATCCCTACTCCAATGATAACGGGCCAGTTCATAAAAAATGGTTTCCTTAAAGTTGAGAACTTTTCGGCAGGTTTGTATGAATTCTGTATTAAGTTTTTGCTGTCCGGAACCAACAAACCCCCTGAATTACAGGTGCAAACAGCCAAATTCGCATGCCATTTCGCAAAATGTGTGAATGATATAAGTTTTGATTAAAAGCCTGTAACAGCCAATAATCAGATTTGAAGCACCTTTAGCCCACTGCACGAGGTTGGCATAGTTTGTGTCCGCAATCGTTGCAGGTTTTCTCAATCATTTAATTACAAGATCATGAAAACAGTAAAATACATCCTTGTGGTATTTGTGCTATTTCTTGCAGCTCCGGCTTTTGCCAACGTTGTTTCCGATTCATCGGTTCGTGTTGAAACTGAAGTACGTGTTAAACAATTAACGCAACGCCTTGCAGAGGTTAAAGCTATTGACAGATCTGCTTTATCCGCTGAAGAAAAAAAGGCATTACGTAAGGAGAAAAAAGAGCTTAAAAAAGAATTGAAAGTCATAAGCGGTGGTGTATACCTTTCAGTTGGAGTTCTCCTCCTCATTATCATTCTCCTGATTATCCTTCTTTAAAAAAACCGCAACAATCACCTTCAGACCAAAAAAGTAATACCTGTCCCTTTGCAACTGTTTGTATGGGATGGCAAGTGAATGCTTTTGCCATAACATCATAAACAACAATATTCAATTTGCACTAACCTGCAAACGGAAAGGCAATTGCTTTTCCTGTCACTTACATTATTTAACACATGAAACGCTTTACCAGGGATAGTATCTCTACTTTTTTACAAGTACTATTAGTTATTTTTCTTTTTGGTTACTCCGCTGTAAAAGGTAACCCTGAATCAAAAGAAAACGCAATTGCTAATTCAGCTGCAGCATTTTCAGGAGATGTGGAATTAAATGCTCAAATGGTTGATTTGTGGGAGCAACATGTTGCCTGGAACAGGAATGTAATGCTTTGTATTGTAGATGAATTACCGGGAACTGCACTGGCCATTGAGCGCCTGCAACAAAATAAAATTGAAATAGGTAACGCCCTCAAACCATTTTATGGTAATGAAGCTGGCGAGGAATTAACCGCACTGTTGCAGGCACATGTAAGTATTTCAGTTGAAGTGATGCAGTTTGCCAAAGAAGAAAAGCAAGTTGAATTGCAGGAAGCAAATGACCGCTGGTATGCAAATGCCGATGCCATTGCTTCCTTTCTTGCAGACATTAACAGCTATTGGGCAACAGATAAAATACAACTGATCATTAAAGACCAGTTACGATTTACCACAACACAGGCTGTTTGCCGTATCAATAAAGACTACCCTGCCGATATTATTGCTTATGATAAAGCCCATGCAGATGTTTTACTGATGGCCGAAATTTTTGCCAATGGTATTGCCAATCAGTTTCCTGAAAAAATAAATCCTGTTGCAGATGTATTGATGATCAATCATTAAAAAATATGGCTATACTTAAAGCTGCAGGAAAATTAAAAACGATCGCCGGCAAACAAACTGTTCTTCTCAGTGAAAAGGCGATTGCAAATACAAAAGATGCGGGCAACTTCTTAACAGATATTGCCGACATTTTTTTATTTGTGGGACGCATTATCAGGGAAACATTCAGCGGTGGTTTTGAATTCAAAGAATTTCTCCGGCAATGTTACCAGATCGGTTACAAATCATTACCGTTGATCTCTATTACGGGAGCCATTATGGGTCTTGTATTAACTATACAATCAAGACCGGTGTTAGCCGATTTTGGTGCGGTTACGATGTTGCCGAGCATGGTTAGTCTTTCACTCATCAGAGAAATGGGTCCTGTTATTACCGCACTTATCTGTGCAGGTAAAATTGGTTCGGGCATGGGTGCTGAACTTGGGTCAATGAAAGTGACCGAACAAATAGATGCGATGGAAGTATCATCCATCAATCCCATTAAATACTTATTAGTAACAAGAGTATTAGCGGCAACTATCATGATTCCATTGCTCACTATTTATGCCGATGCACTGGGTATTGCAGGCAGCTGGGCCGGCGCTAATATTAAGGGCGATGTATCACTTGTCCTGTTTTTTTCACAGGCGTTTGCACCTGTTGAAATGATCGATGTACTCCCTGCCGTGATCAAGACATTCTTCTTTGGTGCGGTTATTGGGTTGGTTGGTTGTTATAAAGGATATAATGCCGGCAGTGGCACACAAAGTGTGGGTGTTGCAGCTACCTCTGCCGTTGTAATGGCATCGTTACTGGTGTTTATTGTAGATATGATTGCTGTACAAATAACTGATCTCATTATCTCATGAACAATGTAACAGAACAGGATATAACAAATACAGTACTGAAAACAACTGTTGAAAACCCGGTTATTGATATCAGGCAGCTGAAAAAATCATTTGGCAGCCAGGAGATATTGAAAGATATAACGCTTCAACTTGCTTCGGGTGAAAACCTTGTGGTAATGGGAAAATCCGGTTCAGGAAAATCAGTATTAATAAAATGCCTGGTAGGACTACTGAAGCCTGACAGTGGCAGCATTACTATACTTGAACAGGATGTAACCGGCCTACAACGAAAAGAATTAAATGAACTGCGGCAAAAGATCGGTTTTCTTTTTCAGAGCGGTGCGTTGTACGATTCAATGACGGTGAAACAGAATATCGAATTTCCATTGCGACGAATAAAAAAAGGGCTGACTGAAAATGAAATTGCAGCAAAGGTGCAGGAAGTGTTAGAGAATGTTGACCTCGTAGATGCATTGAACAAAATGCCATCTGCACTATCAGGTGGCATGCGCAAACGTATCAGTCTTGCAAGGACGATTGTGGTTGATCCGTTGATCATGTTGTATGATGAACCAACCACCGGACTTGATCCTGTTACATCAGATGAGATCAGTGCGCTTATTATGGATGTTCAGAAGAAATATAAAACATCTTCTATCATCATCACACATGATATTAAGTGTGCCTTACATACTGCTAACCGTATGATCATGTTGAAAGACGGCACTGTTTTTAAAGAAGGAAAACCGGAAGAGTTCAAACAATCAACTGACGAATACATTCAATCATTTTCTTTTCAATAAAGAAAAACAATTTACTATGGATACAACATCACAATCATATAAAATAAAGCTGGGTCTGTTTATTCTGGGAGGTATTTTACTATTTGCAGTGGTACTGTTTATTATTGGCAAAAAGAATAACCTATTCACGCCCGTCTTTACAATCTCCTCTACATTTAATAACGTAAGTGGTTTACAGGTAGGTAATAATATTCGTTTCTCCGGTATTACAATTGGCACGGTTGATGATATTACGATCATTAACGATTCCACGG
>NZ_DATGWT010000013.1:0-222368 GCF_035299325.1 Lacibacter sp.
TGATGAATAGCTGCAGGCTGTTGTAAGTATGGCATACCTGAGAACGCCGCATCAGCTTCTTCTATCTGTGTTCAGGTTCATCCATCTGCGCCTCTGCGTAAAACCAATCAACAAAAAAGCACCAACCCTATTGGCTGATGCTCTGTGTTTTCGATCAAGGGCTTTATGAGGTAAGTGGCTCTGCTGTATTATTTCAACTGGCGCCTGTATTGGCTGTACCACACAAGCTTTCCTCCTTTTACCATATTAATATCGTGCCAACGTGCCGAATCGATCTTACCATCTTTATATGTATCGATCTGTTTATACCACACTACAATGATGCTGTCTTTCTGTTTTACGCTGCGCATTTTATGCCAGGCTTCCATTTCAATTTGCACAGAGCTGAGGCTGTCTCTGGAAAGGGCCCACATTTTCTGCAGATCGGCTTTGGCATAGTTGGCACTGTGGCCATCCCAACGATCTACCCAGATGGAGTCGGCAATGGCCGCCATCAGTCCGTCCATGTTTCCATCGGCCCAGTCTTTATAACTGGTGAGTACGGTCTTAACATCGGCATCAGATACATTGGTATCCCATTCGCTCGAGTAAGAGGCGGTGTAAGGCAAATCGGTTGGCGTTGCTGCTGTTGGGGTGGTTGCTGCAGCATCGGCAGGTTTTTCGGTTTCGTTGTTACAGGCCAGAATTAAACCAACAATACCGGTTACCAGTAAAACATGTTTCATGTGTTTATTTTTTAATTGTTTTTTAGCCACATGTTATTCGCCAAAAATTATCATCGTCTTTGGTATAAAAATCTCCCCGCTGAATGGCAAAGGAGGTCAACGATAATTTTTATGGCTCATTTCATGTGTGGAAGGTTTTGAGTAAAAAAATAGAAGTTGGCAGCAATCAAGGGGGCCAAACTAAGAGCAAGCAATCAACGGGGTGGGGTTCTTAACAGAAAGTTACTGATTGTAATTGGCAAACGAAACGATAATTTAAGTGATTGTTTTACACACGGTTGTTTGTTTCTACGGCTAACTGTTCATTCATTCAGTAAAATCTTGGTCTTGTTTTTCTACAGTTCATGTGTTGTGCTTTTTATGTGCTTTCTTTGCAACCTTATTTCATTTATTCTATTTACGTTTCTCATGACAGCGATTCTCTTGTTTTTTACATTGCATTGGTTTTTAAGTTTGTTCTTTCACTCATTCTTTCTTCATCGTTATGCTTCCCACCAGATGTACACGGCAAAGCCGGGCTGGGAAAAAACATTTTACTTCTTAACATGGTTTGTACAGGGTTCTTCTTTTTTGGTGCCACGTGCGTATGCAGTGATGCATCGTATGCACCATGCTTACAGCGATACAGAGAAAGATCCGCACTCACCACACTTCTTTAAAGATATCTGGCAAATGATGGTGCACACGGCACGCATCTTCAGCGGTTTTGTTACGGGCAAGAATGTTCCCGATCCTGAATTTACCCGTGAGTACTTACCTGTTTGGGATAAGCTGGATAAGTTTGGTCATAACAATATTACCCGTGGGTTTTTTATTGCAGGGTATGTTGCCTTCTATTTCTTTTTTGCACCAAGCTTCTGGTGGTTCCTGTTATTGCCTATTCATTTTTTGATGGGACCAATACAAGGTGCTATTGTAAACTGGTTTGGTCATAAGATGGGTTACCGCAATTATAAAATTGAAGACCACAGTAAGAACACCACGCCATGGGGTGTGTTGCTGATGGGTGAACTGTTTCAGAACAATCACCACAAGGATAAAGACAATGCAAACTTTGCACGCAAGTGGTATGAGTTTGATCTCACCTTTGTGATTATGCGTGTGATGCATGCGTTACGTATCATTCGTTTAAAACCTGTGCACCTGCCACAGCAAAAACTCAAGCATTAATTTTTATACTGCTGATAATTACACGAGCCACTGGAGAATATCCGGTGGCTTTTTTGTTTACACGAATGGAAGAATCAAGCGCCACGAATTACACGAATGAATTAGTATGGCTCACAGATTACACAGATTTGCACGGATAGATTTTAGATAATCATTACATAGTATCTCCGTTCAGTTTGCTGAATAAAAATCTGTGTTCATCTGTGTAATCTGTGAGCAATAATTACCTGCGGGCAACAGGCTGTTTAGTTGTTTTAGTTTCAGAGAACTGTGAATGATATTGATTCAACAAAACAAAAAACCTGTATGCAAAAACAATTTCAGTGTTCATGATTCAGCGTTTAACAGAGTGAGTGATCATATTTTGTTAACACAGGAGTTGTAACAAGTAACTGAATTGCTACACTCATTGGTAAACATTTGTTATGACATCAGAGAAAACAACTCCAAAAGACATCAGCACAACCGTTAACCGCTGGGCTTATGCAGCATTTGTTTTATTAAGTCTTTACTTTCTGTTGGTGAGTAAGGATCTTGTTTCAGCAGCTTCCAATTTGGGTATTGCATTGATCTTCGATCCGTTTAACCCAGCTGTTAAGTGGACTAACAGAAAGAGCTGGCAAAAAGGATGGCTGTTGTTGCACGTGTTACTAACGCTTGGTTTGTTGCTTTATGGTTTGCTAATAAAGCGTTAATATAAATAGTTGATAAGCGGAAGCCATTCATCATGAAAAGATTGTGGTTGCTGTTGTTGTTTTATAATTTGCTCCCGTGCAACACATTGAATTTGTTCATAGCGATCACTTCGAAACTAACTATCACCGACATCATGTAACGGGACCTTTGTCTCTGTTTATTGAATTCTTCTGGCAAACAAAGTTTGATCATCTCTGGCAAAAATATCCGGATGGTTTCAGTGATGTATTGTTTCCCAATCTTGGTTATTCGTATCTCATTAATTTAGGATCGCCTTACGATATGCAGATCGAACAGAACCGTCAGCAAATGAGAGGTGATGGTTTTTTGCCGAGGCTCAATAATATTGAAGCGTTTCACCGTCCGGGAAATTCTGTGTTTGGTATTAAGTTTAAAGTGAGCCCGGTGATCTTTGAGAAGAAGGTGAATTTTTCGGAGTACAGCGGCACCATGTTTCCATTGAGTTATCTCATGGATCAACAGCTCATCAATAATATTAAGCATGCAGGCTCTTTTGAAAAACGTGTGCAGCTGCTTACCAATCATTACGAAGATACTGTTGAACAATACCGTGGTTCTTTACAACCCATCAATATTGTTACAGAGATCCTGCAGAAAGCAGTGATCAATAATAATTTCAATACTACCATTGAAGATCTTGCTGCACATTACAGCATTTCCACACGCACGTTGCAACGTTATTTTGAATCGGGTACGGGTGTGAGCAGCAAGCAGGCCTTACAGGTGTTGCGTATACGCAAAGCTGTGAGCCATATCGTGAGCCGTCCGCAAACATTTCATTATGGTGTGTATGGTTACTACGATTACAGTCATTTCCACAAACATCTCCGCCAGTTTTTACAGAAAGACAGCCTGGTGCATTTACAACCTCACTTACAGTTATTGCAGATTGCAAGGAAGAAAGAATTAAGGTAGAAAGGGACAAGGCACAAGGCACAAGAAAGGCATACAAGAAAATCCAAGACACAAAAACCAAATTCCAAAGAAATACAGGAAGAGCAATTGGCAATTGCCAATGGGCAACGGGCAAAAATACATAGCATGTCAAGGCTTCACGCTTTGCCAATTGCCTGTTGATTATTGCCTATTCATTTTTTTCGTGAAGAAAAAAAAGAGGGCCGATAAGAATACCAGCCCGTTATCAACATGAGAAAAAATGTACTTGGTTAATAGATTCACAGATCGAACAGATAAAACTGATGTTCACTGATTTCATCATTCGCATCATCCCCTTCACATCATCAGCGGTCTTCTATTGTGCACGTTGCCGCTCTTCTTCTGATGCCGTTGTTCTTCTTCTTGCCTGTGCTACTTTATTACTGCCAAAGCGATACGTGAAGCTGAGGTTGGCTACTCTTGTTTCACGGTATGCTCTCCATATCTCGATATAATTGTTATATGTAATTGTTGCTCTTGGTAAATTGGTCCAGAAAATATCGGTGATGTTGAAACGCACCTGGCCTTTTCCTTTCCATAAACTTTTTTGTACACCCGCTCCCACACCCCATTGCGGACGCATGGCCATGAAACCATATTGTCCACCTGAATTATAGTTACCAAACAATTCACTCGTCCAGCCCTTTCCAAACGTGAACGTGTGATTGCTGCTGAGGTTCACCACTGCTTTACCGTTATCCAATGTTGTACCCGCAAGTGTTCCATTAAAATGATTGTAAAACACGTTGGCGTTGTTCATCATGTTCCACCATTTGTTGATGCGTACAGGTGCAGCAACAGTTAAGCCATAGTAATCAGATGAGGCAAGGTTCACCGGTATCTGCACGGTAATGTTGTCATCACTCGGAATATTGGGGAACGCATCTTTAAAACGTGTGATCACAATATTCTGGTTATTCTTTGTGCGGCTGTAACCAAGTGTGAAGTTGATATTCTTCACGGTATAGTTCAACTCATAACTCCAGGTGAATTGTGGTAACAGAGCCGGGTTACCGGTTGAATAAGTTGTTACATCAATCAGGAATAAGAATGGATTCAGTTGAGAATAATTTGGTCTGTCGATACGACGACTAACTGATACGCCCAATGTTTGATCTTCTTTCAACTTATAATTAAAGAAAGCACTTGGGAAGAGTTGTGTATAAGATGAATCCCAGGTAGTATTTCCTTTTACCTGTTTTGTTTTTACATTGGTATTCTCTGCACGTAAGCCAATGTGGAAGTCAAACTTCTTGTATTCTTTTTTGAAATTGGTATAGGCTGCGTTGATGTTTTCGTCGTAATAAAAATGATTGGTTTTGTTTTCATCATCAATTGGTGAACCGCTGCTCATGTCGTAGAAGCGTGCATCATTATCGGCATGCACCAAACTTGTTTTAAAGCCTGCTTCAAAACGGCTTTTGTTTTTCATAGGCTGCACATAATCTGCCTTTGCTGTTGCAAGACGTAAGTTCCCTTTCTGGAATCCATCTAATATATAATCAGGTTGCAATGCAGTTCCGTCCAGTTTATAATATTGTGTTGCCACACGTGAATCATTATCTGATCCGAAATAACCCATGTCAATATCAGCCGTCAATTCTTTTCCTGTACTGTCGAATGTGTGTTTGATGTTCACATTTGCAACCGCATTTTTGTTTTCATTCTGGCTGCGTGTTTGTGTGCGGAAGGTGAACATGGGTTGTTTGGATGCATCACTCACAACAGAACTGTTATTATTATTTGGTCTGATAAAATTCATGTTGCTGTTTACCACAAACCCGATCACTGTTTTTTTCGAAGGAAAGAAATCGGCACCAATACGCAAGGTGTGCAGGTCTAAAGGAATTTTGGTGTAGTTATTCTTTTCATCTTTTCCGGTGAATTCGCCGGAGCTGGTATAGAAATTACGATCGAGTAACAGGTTGTTTAAATTCATCCGGTAGGCATAATTATAACCACCGAACAAATTCATGTTCTTATTGCGGTGATTGAAATTGATACCACCGTTTGCTTTGGGATAAACACCTTGTCCGTAACCTGCCGTAATGCTGCCATTGGTACCAAAGCGTTGATCTTTTTTCATGCGGATATCAATGATGCCTGCATTACCTGCCGCATCATATTTTGATGATGGATTGGTGATGAGATCAATGCGTTCAATAGCATTTGATGGAAGACTGCGTAAGTAGTTCACCAGATCGGCACCACTCATGGGTGTTGGTTTTCCATCGATCATGATGATGACACCGCTGCGGCCACGCATGCTGAGGTTATCATTTGCATCAATTAATATTCCTGGTGAACGTTCCAGTACATCAAAGGCAGAACTTCCTGCATTCACCACACTGTTTTCAACGTTTACCACAATACGGTCACCAAGGCGTTGAATAAATGGTTTCCTTCCTGTTACTTCAATTGTTTTTAATTGTGTGGCTGAAGGTTGAAGTACAACATCTGCTGCTGATGCTGTTGTTTGATTTTCGGAAATTGTAATGACTGATGAAAATTGTTTCTCGTGATTTACAAGACTGGTTCGAATAATATAAGAACCTAAGGGGATGCGTTCAAATTCTACAAGTCCGGCTTTATCAGACAATGCTGTTTTTACCAATGAAGAATCTTTACTCCGCAATAATTCAGCTGTTGCATTCTCTACCGGTTTCTTATCCTGGTTAAGAATGGTGGTTGTTATTTTTCCACGTACGGATGTTTGTGCAGATACAATTGCTGCAAAGAAAAGGATGATAAGGCTTAATGTAACTCTGTTCATTATTCAAGTGTTATAGACACCCGAATCAATGGTAACTTTTACAAGCATGTTAATGTACATGCAGTCGTTGCATGCAACATGATGATTCGGTTTCACAAATGTTGTTTAAAAACGAATCGTGTCGTAGTGATTAATGACAGAGAGTGAAATAAACTATTGAATGGAGTTAACAATTGTTAATCCTTGTCACAATTTTACCAAATTGATTGTATGTGAAAAATTCGTCAGGTTAACGCCCCATATACACCATGAGTATTTGCACATCACTTGGGTTTACCCCTGAAATACGTGATGCCTGGCCTAGCGTGCGTGGCTTGATCTTTTTAAATTTCTGCAATGCTTCTGTACTTAAAGAAGAGATCTTGTTATAATCAAAACTGTTTGGAATTTCGAGGTCTTCCAATTGGCTCATGCGTTGTACCAGTTCTTTTTCTTTTTCGATGTACACATCATACTTCACCTGTATTTCTGCCTGCTCCATTACTTCTGCGGTAGGCGTTCCCGTTAGTTGTTGCAAGGTGGGTGATGCAGCAATCAGTTTGCTCAATTGAATACCGGGACGAAGCAACAGTTGTAACGCTTTTTGTTTTTGTGTGAGAGGTGCGCTGTTGTTTGCAACAAGGAACTCATTGATTTCATCAGGCGTAAGTGAAACATCTGCCAGCGATGATTTGATGCGTTCCACCGCATCCAGTTTGCTGCGGGTTTTATCCATACGTTCCTGCGTTGCTAATCCCATTTTGTAACTGAGTTCGGTTAATCGCAGATCAGCATTATCCTGGCGCAGCAGTGTTCTGTATTCTGCACGACTGGTAAACATGCGGTACGGTTCATCGGTGCCTTTGCTGATGAGGTCATCAATCAACACGCCGATATAGGCATCGCTTCTTTTTAAAATAAACGGATCCTGTTCTGTTGCTTTTAAATGTGCATTTATGCCTGCCATTAACCCTTGACAAGCTGCTTCTTCGTAACCGGTGGTTCCGTTGATCTGTCCGGCAAAGAACAGGTTTTGTATTTGTTTCGTTTCGAGCGAATAAGTTAACTGAGTTGGTGGGAAGAAATCGTATTCAATGGCATAACCGGGGCGGAACATGCGCACATTCTCAAAACCCACCACTCTACGAAGAGCTTCGTATTGTACTTGTTCCGGTAATGAAGTTGAAAAGCCGTTTACATAAATCTCTACTGTGTTCCAGCCTTCCGGCTCAACAAATAGTTGGTGACGATCACGTTCGGCAAATCGATTGATCTTGTCTTCTATGCTTGGGCAATAGCGTGGACCAGTTCCCTGGATGCGACCTTGGTACATTGGGCTGCGGTCGAAACCAGTCTTTAAAACATCATGTACTTCCTGGCTTGTATATGTAATAAAACAGCTTCGTTGTTGCTCGGGCTTAATGACGGGAACATCCATGTAGGAAAAACCAGTGATCTCTTCGTCGCCCTTCTGTTCTTCCATTTTGGAATAATCGAGACTGCGTCCATCAATTCGTGGAGGTGTGCCAGTTTTGAGGCGATCGCTTTCAAATCCAAGCTCAACCAATTGCTCAGTAATCCCTGTTGCTGCTTTCTCTGAAATACGTCCGCCACCTAATTGCTTCTCACCAATATGAATAACACCGTTCAGAAAAGTACCACTGGTGACCACCACTGATTTTGCTTTGATCTCATGGCCCAACCCCGTTATAACTCCGTAGCAACGGCCATCCTTCACCAACAGTTGGCGCACCATATCCTGGTAGAAATCAACATTAGGCGTTTGCTCCAGCATTTCCCTCCAGGTTGTGGCAAAGAGCATCCGGTCGTTTTGTGTTCTTGGGCTCCACATAGCCGGTCCTTTTGACCGGTTGAGCATCCTGAACTGGATCATGCTCTTATCACTAACTATACCACTATACCCACCTAATGCATCTATTTCCCGTACGATCTGGCCTTTGGCAATTCCGCCCATAGCAGGATTACAGCTCATTTGAGCAATGGTCTGCATGTTCATTGTAACCAACAACACCTTACTGCCCATATTCGCAGCAGAGGCGGCCGCTTCACAACCGGCATGGCCGGCACCAACAACTATCACATCGTATTCAGGAAACATAGGGCGCAAAGTTAACCAAATTGTTTTCCATCTGGTTTCTGATTATCGTCCAAGCTTTTTGATCAGCTCGGCTTCTTTTTTTACTTCTTCGATATCCCGTCCGGAGTTCAGCAGTTCAAATTCATAAGAAGTAAACCCTTCAATGTGTTTCAGGTAGTCTTTATGCTGAAGTATAAACGCCTTTTGATTTGTAGTCGGGATCATTTCGGCTATTTCAATGCGTTCGATTTTTCTCAATAGCTCCTGGCAAACTTCGTAGCCCGTTTCTTTGTATAAGTTGCCGAAGTAATCCTTTGCCATCAAAACATCAACCCTGTTACCCCTATCCTTATTGTTTTGTATTGTTTCTACCCGAATATTGGTGAAGTTCCAGCACAGTGTTAATTCATCATCGTCTGCAAAATCAAAATAGGTTACAGGAATAATGTGATCAAACTGCCAGTTTTGTCCAAAGCTTTCCCAAGAGAGATCTTCTGTAAACTGCATTTCAATCCATTTCCGAAAGCTTTCAATGTCTAAGCCAAAGTAGGGAGCATAAGACACACAAGGGTTTCTCTCCAGTAGATATCTTCTGAGTGCAATCTGCCATTTTCTCTTTTCTCTGAACTTTAAAAGCGAGGGGGTAACTTCTGTTTGGGCTGTCCATCTCTTCCGGGCCATATGAGATTTTATTTTGAGCAAAGTTACTGTTTCACGAAACACAGTTTCATGGTGAAACCGTGTTTCGTGAAACTTATTTGCACCCGAAGTCTTGGACCAGAACAGTCTTTTTGTTGTTGATTTCCTTAAAGGAGACGCCCATTAAGGTAAAACCGGGATCAAGGAGATTTTTGCGGTGGCCCTTATCTTTTACACCCTTATCAATGAGAAGAAGTATTAAGGCATCTAAAGCTTCCGGTGTGCCAACAAATACATTTTCAGCCCCGCAGCGATATTTTCCGGCCTCTTTTATTCTTTGCACAAAATCTTTTCCTGTTGATGATTGGTGAGAGATAATCCCATTTCTTCCTTTCAGGTCTGCAGCATGAGTTGAGGCCATCACAAACAGCCCGTGGTCAGGATCAAGAAATGGAAGATTTGTTTGTGTTCTCTTCAAATCAGTGATAAGTGATCTTGCATCAGGCGAATTGGCCTCGGGAAATTGTTTCAAAAACTCTTGCAGCACAGTTTCAGCAAACTGCCCGGGATTCTTTCGCATCAAATTAGTCCAATAGAAAAAATCCTGTTCTATTTCTGACAAACCAGCAAAGCCCTGAATTGAAACCAATTTGTTCCAAACATCAGCATCACGAGCAGGCTTGTATACGAAGGGTTTGTCCTGAAGCACAATTACGCCTTGTCCAAAGGATATGCTTACCATGCATAGAATAAAAAGAGAAAGAAGGAGTCGGATCATCCAAGTTGTTTAGCATATAAACGCAGATAGTGGTCTTCCCGTTCACGCATCTTCTTAATTTGTTGTGAAGACTTATCACCGTATCCTGCCAGGTGAAGACATCCATGAAAAATCACCCGGTGCAGTTCGTCTTTAAACGAAGTGGCGACTTGCCTGGCATTGTCCCGAACCCTATCGATACTGATGTACAGTTCAGCCTGTATTGGTTGAGAGGCTGTACTAAGAGGAAAAGTAATAATGTCTGTATAGAAGTCGTGTTGCAGAAAATTCCTGTTGATCTGAAGCAAAGCTTCGTCCGTGCAGAAGATGATATTCAACTCACTTAATTTATAACCCTCTTTAAGAAAGAGCTTCTTAAGAAAACCTTTTAGTTCTGTTCGGTTGGAAAAAGAAAACTTTACATCCTGGTAAAAAAAATTAACACGTGCTGCCTGCATAATTCCAAAATTCGGGAAAGTTTCACTTCAGGAAGCGATACTTTTGCAACTGCGTATGAAAAGATTATCGGAATTAGAACCTGGACAAAAAGCAATCATTCACTCCTTTGAAAACGATGAGATATTTTTGAAGCTGATGGAAATGGGTTGTGTTCCGGGTGAGGAAGTAACAGTAGAAATGCAGGCTCCTTTAGGTGACCCCATCAGTATAAAAGTAGCCGGCTATCAGCTTAGTCTTCGAATTGAAGAGGCACAAAGCATATTGGTTAAAACATCTAACTAATTGTAATTCAATTAATTAATGAAGGTTGGACTTTATTTTGGTTCCTTTAACCCCATCCATAGCGGGCATCTTATAATAGCCCAGCACATTTTAAATGAAACAGACCTCGCACAGGTTTGGTTTGTTGTTTCTCCTCAAAATCCGTTTAAGCAGCAAAAGCAACTTTTGAATGAATACGATCGGCTGCACCTCGTAAATCTTGCCATACAAAAAAGTGCATCCTTAAAAGCAATTGATATTGAGTTTCGGTTACCAAAACCTTCTTACACCATCGCAACACTTGCCTACCTGCACGAAAAATATCCTCAACATTCTTTTTCAGTAATCATGGGTAGTGACAGTCTTCAAAACCTGGATAAATGGAAAAATGCTGAACAGATCATGGAAAACTATCCGATCTATGTTTACACAAGACCTGGCTTTCCGATCGTTCCGCATCAAATTAAAGAACTTCATTCGCTTACTGCACCACTACTGGAAATTTCGGCTACACATATCCGTGAGTTAATTTCAAAAGGAAAATCAATCCGCTTTCTAGTTCCGGATGTGGTATGTGATGAAATAGAATCGGCCGGGTATTACAAACTAAAAAATCCATCCCAGTAACAAACACACCACCGCTATTATAGGTGGAGGAATTTTTGTAGTGGAGAGAAGTATAGTTGTAGAAAAAATAACGATGAGGTTCAGATAACTGATCGCATTCATATCAAGTATAGAAATATCTCTTGCCACATAAAAAGCAGAAGCCGCCATTAACCCAACTGTTGCTGCATTAATTCCTTCAAGCGATCGATAAACCACCGCATATTTTTTTAAGTTGTTCCAGATTGGATAAAAGAACAGTACCAGCAATAAGCTGGGAAGAAAGATTGCAACTGCTCCAATGACACTGCCGGCCACTTGTTGTTCGGCTCCGAGATCACGCATTGCCATACCTCCTGTGTATGAGGCCATCGAAAAAACAGGACCCGGAATTCCCTGTACAAATCCAGCACCTGTAAGCAACTCTTCACCTGTCATGTACTGTGTTTTTTCACGGATTACAAACTGCTCATACATCATTGGCACCAACACTTGTCCGCCACCAAAAACCAGGCTTCCGAAACGATAAAAGTTTTCAAAAAGATTGAACGCACGCCTGTTCTCCCACTCCTGTTTACGAGCAGTTTCACTTAAAAATCCTGCTACAATAAACACAAAAGCAAACAACCATATATTCGACCATTTAATTTTCCGTCTGGGAATCTCTTTCTGAGGAATACGCTTTTTATTAAAATTCGTAACAATACCTGCCCCAACAAGAATAATCGGAAAAACCCAAGGTGTTTTAAAAAATGCATAAACAGCAATAGCTGCAAGAATCATTATCGCACGGGTGATTGTACTGTTCACTGCAGACTTGTACGTATTCCATGTGGCATAGATCAGAAAGCCAACAGCCATAGGCTGCAGAAATTTAAATATATCTGTATGCAGTGCTTTCTTATCGAGATAGTGAACGAAAAACGATAGAGCGCCCATTATGAAACAGGCAGGAAACACCCATACAAATAAAGTAACTAATGCTAATGGCAAACCGCCACGCTTATAGCCAATTAGCGTAATAGTTTGAGTTGAACTGGCACCTGGCAACAGTTGACAAAAAGAAATAATTTCTGTTAACTCATGCTCCGTAAGATCTCTTCGCTTCTTTACAAAAATTTTCATCAACATTCCGATATGACCCTGCGGACCACCAAAAGCAGCAAGCGTATAAATGAGTACCGCTTTTAAGAATGGAATGTGTCGGATAAATTTCAGATCAACGGATTTAAATGGTTTACTTCTTTAATCCAATTTCACGTAAGCGCTCATCAAGATACTCTCCAGCAGTTGCATCAGGATAATGTTTTGGATTTTCTTTATCAACACAACTTTCCAAACATGCGAGCGACATATTTCCTTTTGGGTGTAAAAAGAAGGGAATCGAAAATCTTGATGTATGCCACAGCTCTCTTGGTGGATTAACTACACGGTGAGTTGTGGATCGTAATTTATTATTAGTTAAGCGTTGCAGCATGTCACCGACATTCACAACGATCTGTTCTGGTAAAGATGTTACGCCCACCCATTCGTTTTGTTTTGTGAGAATCTGTAATCCATCTGCCGAAGCTCCCACCAACAGCGTTATCAGGTTAATGTCTTCGTGTTGTTCCGCCCTGATCGCAGTTTTAGGTTCGTTTGTTATTGGGGGATAATGAATGGCCCGGAGTATAGAGTTTCCGTTCCGCACCCAGTTATCAAAATAAAATTCATCGAGTCCTAAATACAACGCAATGGCCTGCAACAGTTTTTTGCCCGATTCTTCAAACGATCGGTAAGCTGAATGAAATGTTGGGTTGAAGGACGGTATTTCACCAACCTGAACGTTCTCCGGGTATTCCTCCGGAACGTACTCTTCGCCTTCAGCCTTTTGTCCATATTGAAAAAATTCCTTCAGATCCGGAGCATCACTCCCCTTTGCATGCTCTTTTCCAAAAGACGTGTAACCACGTTGGCCGGCCAGTTCTGGAATTTCATACTCTTTTTTCTTTTCCAAAGGGAGCGAAAAGAACTGCTGGACATACTTATACAGATCCGAAATAAGGTGATCGGGTACTCCATGATTTTTTACTGCTACAAAGCCAACCTCCTCATATGCCCTACCAAGTTCATTTACAAACTTCTGCTTTAAAACAGGGTCACCACTGGTGAACTCGGCAAGATCAACAACCGGAATTGTCATAATAAACTCTTTTAATTAATAAAGTATTTGATGTAATTCTGTTAGGTTTGGCTTGCAAAAATTACAAAATTGATTGAATCAACGAAAGCTTTTTTAATTGTATTACAAATCGTCCTTCTTTTCCTGGGTGCGTGCAGGCCTTCCTATCTGACGCATATGGAGAAATACAAAAAGGAATTTACAGCAGCCGACAGCGTTCCTGACTATTCGGACCTTCGCTTCTGGGCAGCTCATCCTTCAAAAAAAGACCCTTCAGACAGTATTCCAAAGCCCTTACTATTAGAACCAAGAGATAGTTTAGCCGATGTTTTCTTCATACATCCTACCAGTTTAACATCAAAAGCTGTTGCTGGAAAAGTATGGAATGCCTCTCTCGCCAATGACACACTCAATGCAAAAACTGACTATACTTCCATTTTATACCAGGCAAGTATCTTTAATGGCAACTGCAGGGTGTTTGCTCCACGATACAGGCAGGCTCATATCTATTCTTTCTATTCCTTTGATCAACCGCAATCACAAGCGGCCCTTGAACTTGCTTATGCAGATGTAAAAAAAGCATTCCTTTATTATCTTGAAAAACATAACAATAACAGACCGATCATTATTGCATCACACAGCCAGGGTACTTATCATGCCGGAAGATTGCTTAAGGAGTTTTTTGAAAACAAGCCACTTTCAGATAAGCTGGTGTGTGCTTATATCATTGGATTAGGCGT
This sequence comes from Lacibacter sp., assembly GCF_035299325.1. GTDB lineage: Bacteria > Bacteroidota > Bacteroidia > Chitinophagales > Chitinophagaceae > Lacibacter. The sequence continues at coordinate 14,022 of NZ_DATGWT010000013.1, forward strand.
GCCGCTAAATTATTTCTCTGTTATGGAACCATGCAGAGCTCCAAATGAAACAAATTGTTTTGTTACATGGCGAACATTCCGAAAAGGATACCTGCCAGATTATGTTCAAAAAGAAGAAGGGAAAACATGGTCTGTAAATCCATTGATCTGGACACTGTCTGATTCCGCTGTTTCAAGAAAAGAAAACAAGGGAGCGGTTCTGTTTAAGTTTAATAAACCCTACAAGCGGACAAATGGTGCTAAGAATCACAATGGCGTACTTTGGATAAACAGACCCCGGTTTTTCTACAGTATTTTTTTACGCACCAAAAATTATCATGCGGGAGATATGAACCTGTTTTATTACTCCATAAGGAAAAATGTAAGAGACAGAATAGAAGCCTATCAAAAAAGTCATCTAATTCAAAGCAACTAAAGTACAATGAGTGTAACACGACAACTGCAAATCGTTTTGGCGTTTGCTTTTATTACACGCCTTCTTCTTTTGTATTGTTTCCCGTTGCATATGACCGATTATATGCTGATCAATTCCGCAGCTCAGAATCTCATCGATGGACATGGCATGGGTTTTATCCGCTCATCACCTGAAGACCTCTCTGCCTTTTATTTTGAAGGCTTGCGCTTATGGCCGCCACTTGTAACTTTGACGACAACCTTATTTCTAAAATTTACCGGAAGCTTCTACCTTGCAGATATATCATTACTCTCAATTACGTTGCTTGGACTCATACGGGTGCTCTATCTCTTTTGCAAGGAAATTGGTCTGAACACTCAATACATCATTTATGTTTTCATTGTATTTGCCTTAAACCCTGAACTAATTAAAAGGCCTGGTTTTAGTGACCTCGCTGCTGCGCTTTTTTGTATCTGGGCTTTGCTGGTATTAGTTAGAGAATTAAAAAAAGACAAGCATACAAATACTGTACAGCTTCTCATCATATCGCTTCTGTTTTTTCTTCCTTCTGCTTTTCGATATCAATACTATCCTGTTAGCCTCTTGTTCCCATTTTATCTTTTAGCATCGGCATTCTTCTTAAAAGACAAAAAACTTATCACTTGGTCTGTCCTTTCACTCTCGCTTGTGATTCTCTTCATCTTCCTGCAGGAGTACTTTTTGTTTCTTTACACATCCCAGCCAATTGAGCAATCGTTGGCAATGGACAAATCAGGTTTCTTTCTATTTAACCTGCAAAATTTCTACCCTTTCGTATTTAAAACATTTCTCAACATCTCCTATATTGAAAATACATGGAGTACTCTACTTAATCCTGTTCGATACATCTATTACATTATTACGGCCTTTCTTCTATTTGCATTTGTGATTGTTGCGGTACGTTTTTTCGTTATTCGTATTCAACAAGAAAAGGAGGATAAAGATCAACAAGGACTTAAACAAACTCTCAGCATCTTAACAACAATTCCGTTTCTTCTGCTTCCTGTAGCTGTTCTTGTTGGGCTGTCTATTACGCACAACAGTCGTACCGGACAACCCGGCGGCTGGACCTATGTAAACGAAGGCAGATACTATATTGTTCCATCCATTTTATTATTGGTATTAACGTTTTGGTTAGTGAAAGAGAAATGGGCGATATGGTCGGTTATTATAAAGCGCATCTTAGTTATGCTGTTTACCTTATCGATAGTCTACAATCTTACACTTACATTGAAGTTCTATTATAACCTGGCAACTCATAATATTCCAGATAAAGAATTAAGTAACCGGACAGACAGGGCCGCAGCGCAAAACTATCTCCAAACATTTGCCAATGATGAACTGCCAACCGTACTAACTTACAATGAGCCCTATTTTACTTTTTTTCCTTACATCAAAAATGTGGCAATAACCAAGAAGACTTCCTTGCTTACCGGCAAAAAACTTCAAACAACAAAAAAGGTTCGTTTGCTTATCATCAGTAAAAAGGATGCTCCATCCGCAGATCTGGCTCTAATTAAGGAGTATAATGCTGTTCCGGTTTTTACAAGAACGAATTTTATTATCTACTCTACAGTGTTGCCGCCCAACAGATGACACTTTCCTGCAACCAATCTTAATTACCTTTACTGGAGCTTATGACCAACTCTGCAATATTCATCGTCATTCCTTCCTTTAATGAAGAGACGGTTCTTCGCTCAACAGTAGAACCACTTCTGAATGGGGGCTATGAAATTGTTATTGTTGACGACGGCTCTACAAACGAACAAGAAAAGTTTCTTTCTGATTTGCCTGTTATAGTTATCCGTCATCCGCAGAATCTTGGACAAGGTGCAGCGTTGGAAACGGGAACACAATATGCCCTGTCAAAAGGGGCCTCCTGTATTGTGCACTTTGATGCTGATGGGCAGCACGATTTTTCAGCTATAGAACGTCTACTTGAACCAATTCAAAGCAACGAAGCAGATGTTGTGTTTAGTTCCAGATTCTTAAACAAACAATCATCACTTCCTTTTGCCCGTTCAATGTTATTACATACGGCACGTTATGTAAACTTTCTTTTCACAGGACTTTTGCTGAGTGATGCACATAATGGCTTACGTGCCTTTAACAGAAAGGCAGCAGAACTGATGCGCATTAAAGAAAACCGGATGGCACATGCATCGGAGATTTTGATACTCGTGAAAAAACACAAACTCAGGTTTACAGAAATTGCAGTTGAAGTTCGTTACACAGCTTATTCCAGAGCAAAAGGTCAATCAGGATGGAACAGCATTCGTATTCTTTTCGATTTACTTTTACATAAACTATTGCGATGACACCCATTCAGTTCATACTCATCATCGGATTTCTGTTTACAGGTCTGTTCTATTTTGTTCGCTTGCGTAACCGAATTGCAGATGTGCTGCTGCTGTTCATACTAATTGCAGCTGCCGTATTGTTTATTCTTTTTCCGGAGTGGACAAGTTTATTAGCCAACAAACTGGGCGTTGGTCGTGGTACCGATCTTGTTTTATATATCTGCATTGTGCTGTTTTATTTTGTTATTCTGAAACTATACGCACGCATGCGAAAACTTGAACAACAAATAACAGACCTCATCCGCAAACAGGCTATGGATGAAGTTGAAAAAATAATGAAGAAATAAATTATTTAATGATGTAAGCACCCAGCTTTGTTTCAGTATCTACATCCATTGCAAGCATAGTTACTTTTAACCGAACCTTATTTGAGATCATACCCACATTCTTGGCAAACAGGTATGTAATGTTGTTCTCGTTGATTGTAAGGCCGGTAATAGTTGGTGTAACTTTTATACGAATACATTCCTTAAAACTATTTCCATTGAAAGATGTGTCAAACTTGCTTCCAATGACGGTGTAGTTAATATTAACGTCTACAGGAAAGGGCGCTCCGGTTACTACAACATTTTTTATCTCGCTCCAACTCGCACCTGCACTCAGGTTATCTTTTAAATACAAAAGTTCCACCTGGTTAGTAACTGAAGCCAATGACGATATCCGGGAATAATCATTACCAACTTTTACATAATATTCATTGGCGCCTGCTGTATTGGAAAAAACCCTGAACGTTTTCCCATTGGACACAGAATCCTTGGAAGTAGCTGTTAGTTTAAACGATGTATTAACCGGACCTGATGCAGTTGTACCGGTTGTAGTATAGTTCCACTCGCTGCCCGTTGTTGTTGGCTGATAGGAAGAAGCAGGCGATCCCGGATCAGGGGTTGAGGACTTCTTACAATTCCCCGCAGACAGAACAATAGACAGAATCGTACAGATAAACAGCGTTTTTTGCATGGTTCAGGTTTTGTATAAAGATACTACAACGTCTTTTTAAGCTGCTTGTTGCTTAAAACTCGCAGTTCTTGGGCGTGCGGGGGAAAGCAATCACATCACGGATGTTTCCCATACCGGTTACAAATTGTACCATACGCTCAAAACCTAACCCGAAACCTGCATGCGGAACAGTACCGAAACGACGGGTATCAAGATACCACCATAACTCCTCAGCAGGAACATGCATCTCTTCCATACGTTTCATCAGTTTATCCATGCGCTCTTCACGTTGTGAACCTCCAACAATTTCGCCAATGCCCGGTGCAAGAATATCCATCGCAGCAACCGTTTCTTTTCCTGGCTCACAGCCATCATCCTGGCGCATATAAAAGGCTTTAATGGCAGCCGGATAATTTGTAACGATTACCGGTTTCTTGAAATGTTTTTCAACCAGATAACGCTCATGCTCACTCTGCATATCAATACCCCATTTTACTTCGTATTGAAACTTCTTCTTTTTGTAAGCAGGTGACTGTAATAATATATCGATTGCTTGAGTGTACGTAATACGTTCAAAATCGTTGTTTAATACAAACTCCAGTTTTTCTATCAGCCCTAATTCGCTGCGCTTGTCTTGTGGCAATTGTTTTTCTTCATCAGCCAAACGTTGTGCAAGAAACTCGAGGTCTTCCCTGTTATTTTCCATTGCATAACGGATGATGTATTTAATGAACTCTTCAGCAAGGTTCATGTTATCTTCCAGATCACAGAAAGCCATTTCCGGTTCAATCATCCAGAACTCAGCCAGGTGACGAGCTGTATTCGAATTTTCAGCACGGAAGGTTGGACCAAAAGTATAGATCTCGCCAAATGCTGTTGCACCCAGTTCACCTTCGAGCTGACCACTTACCGTTAAGTTTGAAGACCGGCCAAAGAAATCTTCCTTGAAATTAACCGAGCCATCTTCATTACGTGGCGGGTTATCAAAAGGCAATGTTGTTACACGGAACATTTCACCGGCACCTTCCGCATCACTTGCTGTAACGATGGGGGTATGTAAATAAATAAAACCCTTCTCATTAAAAAAATTATGCACTGCAAATGCCAATGCATGACGAAGACGAAATACCGAACCAAATGTATTAGTGCGGAAACGCAAATGTGCTATTTCACGTAAAAATTCAAGACTATGTTTTTTGGGTTGCAAAGGATATTTTTCTGCATCACTATCACCCAATATTTCTAATGAACTTGCTTTCACTTCAAGTTTCTGACCTTTTCCAAGCGAAGGAATAACAGTTCCGGTAACCTTTAATGAAGCCGATGTAGTGATTCGCTTCAGGGTTTCTTCATCAAACTTGCCCAACTCCAACACAACTTGCAGGTTATTATTGGTACTGCCATCGTTCAAGGCAATAAACTGGTTATTGCGGAACGTGCGTACCCAACCCATCACTGTTACTTCCTGTTGTTGTGGCTCCTGACTAAGCAATTCTTTGATCTTAACCCTTTTGTTAAACATAAAAGCTGAAATTTTGAGCGGCAAAGATAATTATTGACCATCACTAAGTATTGATTTTCTGCTGTATGGCCTGCTATGCCTGCCTTTTGTTAAAAAATACACCTCTGCTAATTTTTTTTCCTTTTTTCCGATTTTACCGTAACATTGCATTGGATTCAGACTGATATTTAAAAATCCGATCTTCCATAAGCTCATCAAATTCGGTCGTTCCAGGTTCCCTTTAACTTTTATCAACACAAACTTTCAGATCTAAAAACAAGTCCCAGACTTTCTATCCGTGTTAATGAATTAATCTCTTATGTACGACATTCTACAATTGAACGACATGCTCGTTCCTGAGTTGCTAGACGTAGCCGAGCAATTAAAAATTGCAGGAGCTAAAAAATTAGATAAGCAACAACTCATTTATAAAATCCTCGATAATCAAGCTGTTATGGCAAGTGAAAACAAAGGCGCAGACGATAAAAAGCGCAAACGCATTGTAAAGACCACCACTGCTTCCGGTACTGAAGAAGCTGTTGTGGAAAGTGGCGATAAGGAAACTGCTGCTCCTAAGGTTCGCAAAAAGAAAGAGGAAGCGCCTGCAGCTGCACCTAAAAAAGTGCTGAAGAAAACTGAACTGCCTGAACCCATTATTCCTCCTGGTTTTACATTACCGGGTGAAGATGATTTTGTGGCAGGTCCTCCTGAAATGGAATTAGGAGAGCAATTGGCCGAATCAAACCAGGAAGCTGAAAATCCGCAACCAAATGAGCGCCCGCAAAACCAGCAGCATCAACAACGACAGTTTCAAAATAATAAGCGTGAACAACCTTTCAACATTGAGTTTGATGGTGTGATACAAGGTGAAGGTGTGTTGGAAATGATGCCTGATGGATACGGTTTCTTACGCAGCAGCGATTACAACTATTTATCAAGTCCCGATGATGTGTATGTATCTCCATCACAAATAAAACTATTTGGCTTAAAAACAGGTGATACCGTTTACGGTTCTGTTCGTCCTCCAAAAGAAGGTGAAAAATATTTTGCCTTATTGAAAGTTGATACCATCAACGGGAAGCGTCCTGATGAAGTGCGTGACCGTGTGCCGTTTGATTATCTAACACCGTTATTTCCTTACGAGAAATTAAATCTTACAACTACTTCCAATAATTACAGCACACGTATTATGGATCTGTTTACCCCAATTGGTAAAGGACAACGTGGATTGATCGTTGCCCAGCCAAAAACAGGTAAAACGATGCTGTTGAAAGAACTGGCGAACGCCATTGCAGAAAACCATCCGGAATGTTACCTGATGATCGTACTGGTTGATGAGCGTCCGGAAGAGGTAACTGATATGGAACGTAGCGTGAAAGCAGAAGTTATTGCCAGCACGTTTGATGAACCTGCAGAGAAACACGTGAAAGTAAGTACCATCGCTTTACAAAAAGCAAAGCGTTTGGTTGAGTGCGGTCATGATGTAATTATCCTGTTAGATTCAATTACACGTTTGGCACGTGCGCACAATACCGTAGCACCTTCAAGTGGTAAAGTATTGAGTGGTGGTGTTGAAGCAAACGCTATGCAAAAACCAAAACAGTTCTTTGGTGCTGCACGTAAAATTGAAAATGGCGGATCATTAACCATTATTGCGACGGCGCTTGTTGATACTGGTAGCAAGATGGATGAAGTGATCTTTGAAGAATTTAAAGGAACAGGTAACATGGAATTGGCTCTTGATCGTAAGCTGGCCAACAGACGTGTATTCCCTGCAATTGATATTGTTGCTTCAAGTACACGTCGTGATGATCTGTTACTTGATAAAGACACTGCTAAACGTATGTGGATCCTGCGCAAGCACATGGCTGACATGAATACAGAAGAAGCAATTAATACATTGTTGCAACACATGCGTGGAACGAAAGACAACAACGAGTTTCTTATCAGCATGAATGGTTAAACAATTTTAAACTCTTCGTATGAAATACTTTTTTCTTTCAGCATTGTTACTTACTCTTTTTAGTTGTGGTGATTCGCAGCAATCAGATAATGAAAAACAAAGCAGTGAGTCAAAAATTGAGATCAGTGGCGACTCTGGTGAAATAAAGATCAGTAAAGAAGGCATTTCCATTACCGGAGATGATTCTGCAAGCATCAAAATCAATTCTAAAGATGGAATTAAGATCGAGGGAAAGGATGGCAAAATAGAAATCAAAACCGGTGACAGCGGAAACATCAATGTGGAGAAGAAGGGAAAAGAAGTAAACATCCAGATCAAAGAAAATTAAACTTATAAAAGTCCTGCAGACATCTGCAGGGCTTTTTGCTTTGTACTATGCTTCAAAGGTTCGGTAACATCAGCAGGGCATTCGGAATGTTTGCGTTTATTGTTATGTGCTACGCCTGGTTTTTCACCAGCAACCTTGAACTTTTTCTTATTGCCAAACAACTTACTATTCTCTTCTTCTGCATTTCGCTTTTGCTTTGGCTTATCTCCATTATTGTTGCAAGACGAACTAAGTAAATTTGTGTGTTGGTGTTATGGCTATTCAAAAAATAAATATCGAAGAGTTTCTTTCGCTTGCTGCTACTTATCCTGTATTGGATGTACGCAGTCCCGGTGAATACAAACATGCGAAAATTCCCGGTGCCTATTCCTTTCCTTTATTTTCTGACGAAGAACGCAAAGTAGTTGGCACTGCTTATAAACAACAAAGCCGGCAAGAAGCAATCAAGATCGGCCTTACGTTCTTTGGTGTGAAAATGCGGAGTATGGTGGAAGAGGCAGAAAAGCTGGTGGAGGACTGTAATGAGATCATCCGCAAGAAATCGGCCCAGTCGGGATCTGACAGAAATGATAAAACAGTTCTTGTTCATTGCTGGCGTGGTGGCATGCGTAGCGGGGGTGTTGCATGGTTGCTGGATCTTTATGGCTTTAATGTTTACACACTTGTTGGCGGTTATAAATCTTTTCGCAGGTGGGCGCTTGATCAGTTTGAAAAAACTTATTCCTTTCGCATTCTTGCTGGCTTTACTGGTTCAGGTAAAACACCTTTACTGGAAAAAATTGCCAAAGCAGGTGAAAACGTAATAAATCTCGAAGCGCTGGCTCATCATAAAGGGTCTGCCTTTGGTAACCTGGGAATGCCGCCCCAACCTTCTCAGGAACAATTTGAAAATAAATTAGCGCTTGCCCTTTATGAAGCATCTAAAAATCCAGCAGCTATCTGGATCGAAGATGAAAGCCAGCGCATTGGAGATGTAAATACACCCATGAGCCTTTGGAAACAAATGCGAACATCCCCTGTCTATTTTCTTGATATTCCTTTTGAGGAGCGATTGAAGCATATTGTGGCTGAATACGGAAAACATGAACGTGAGCGACTTGTGAATGCCGTCATCCGCATCAAAAAAAGACTGGGTGGTCTGGAGACCAAAGAGGCTATTAATGCCCTTGTTGAAGACCGGGTGGAAGATTGTTTCCGTATCTTACTTACCTATTACGACAAATGGTATTCAAAGGGTTTGCATAATAGAGAGAACCTTCAGGCGTTATTAGTAAAGATACCCTGCGAAACCGTTCAGGAATCCAATATTAAACAACTATTACAGCTGCAGGTGTAGCTAAAACAAAGGCTCATGAAAAACTTTTTACTTCTCCTATTTTTCTGCTCCCTTTCATTCTTTGGTAAGACGCAGGTGGTTACCGGTGTGTACAAAGGAAAGATGGTTTCTGACAGTTTAAAGTATTCAGTAGATTTTGAATTGACGTTAAAAGAAAAGAACGGTGAACTGTATGGCTACTGCCAGCGCTTGTTTTTGATCGATGATGTGTTGTACTATAACCTCGTAAAAGTAAAAGCACGTATTAAAGACAGTGTATTGATTGTTGAAGACGAAAAATCTGTTTCAAACAACTTTGAGCAAAAAACAAAAGGTATTAAGACCGTGTACATGTTCAACATCAAAGACATTGTTGACACGGCATCGGTTTTAATTGGAGAATGGAATACATCGAGCTGGCGAAACATATATGCAATACCGGGCAAGCTTGTTGTGAACAGAGAACGGAATTATTTGGCTACGCAGTTATACAAACGCCTGGAAGAAAAAAAGCTCACGAAAGAAATGATGTTTGATGATCCTAAGCCAGTACTGGTTTCAACGCCAACAAAACCTCAGCCAATAGATATAGCAGTCAACAAGCCAAATGACAACAAACCAACAACAGCTCCTTCAACGCAAAATAAGCCGGAGGTAAAAACTTCGAAAGATTCCATTGCAACAAACAATGTTGCAGTTACAAAACCCGACGAAACAAAACCGGTTGTAACTCCTTCAAAAGATTCAAGCAACAGAACAACTATTGCGGTTAACAATCAACAACAAACACCAACAAAACCTAATGATGTTGCTGTTAATCAGCCAAACAACAAACCGCCTGTCACAAATACTCCGCAGAATCAAACACCTGTTACCAATACCAACAGACCTGCAAACACAACTGGTAACAATACCGTTGCTGTAACAACTACACAACAAAACAAACCTGTTGCAACTAAACCTGCGGACTCAACAAATAAAACATCCGTTGGAGCTAATAATCCGCAACAACCGAAACCTCAGCCAACAACAGTTGCTGTTAATCAGACAAACAATAAACCACCAGTAACAACAACACAAACTCAACCAATAGTAACTACTAATAAACCAGCAACAACAAAACCAAATGATGTTGCCGTTAATCAGCAGCAACCGAAACCCCAGCAAACAGGTCCGGCTGTAACAACATCTAAACCAACTACTCCTGCCACAACAAATCAGCAGCAGAATACATCAACAGTTGCCAATAAACCTGTTGAGCAAAAACCAACAACACCGGCTATTGTAACGCCTGCTGCAACTAATCAACCAACTCAATCAAGTATCAGTACCATTGGCAATGTAAATGCCGGCAATACAGCAGGTCAACCACAAACAGGAACAGGTAAGCCACCGGTAATTAATAACCCTGTAATTGTGAAACGCCAGGTTGAAATAATTGAGGCGCTGGAAGTATCAGAGGACAGTGTGGTGTTATCGTTGTACGACAATGGTGAGATCGATGGAGATACGGTAAGTGTGTTTCTTAACAACGAATTGATTGTATCAAGAATTGGTATTAAGGCAAGTGCTTATAAAAAAACCATTGCTGTTCCAAAAGGAGAAATTATACAACTTACTCTCTTTGCTGAAAACCTTGGAAGCATTCCACCAAATACAGGATTGCTGATCGTTACCACAACCAATGAACGTTACCAGGTAAACTTCAGCTCAACACTCAACAAAAGCTCGTCGATTGTATTAAAGCGAAAAGAATAACAGCACAATAGCAATTGAATGTTTTTCTTTGCAGTATGAAACTTGTTTTCAGCCTTGTGCTGATCTGCAGCACTCTTTTTTCTTCTGCACAAGATATTGCAGGGCTTTGGCGTGGCCGCTTTACAAGCAATCATCCGCTGCAGCAGATAACTGAATATAAATATGAATTGCTGTTGTTCCAGGATGGCAACAAAATCTCCGGCTATTCGTATTCTACTGTTGTAAACGGTGAGTTTTATGCTGTTTGTGAAATAGCAGGAAACCTGTTTGAGGGATATATGGTGATCACCGAAACAAAAACGCTTTATCAAAATCCTTCCGGCTCTGAAGGTGTTTTGCAAAGTCATATTCTCTTCCTAAACAGTGACACAAAAGAAGTAAGCGGTGAATGGAAACAATCAAACAAACGCAAGACGCAACTCTTTGAAGAAAGTGGAAAAACGTTTTTGAAAAAAGAAGATGATCCTTCAAAGTCAGGACTGATCAAAGTGCTCGAACAAAAAAATGCAGTGCAGGTTGAAAAACCATCTGCTCCTGAACAGTCGCCGATACTCAATAAAGATTCCATTAAACTTTCGTCCCGTACTGTTGAGATCGTAAAAAGTATTGAGACAAATGCTGACTCTGTTTTAATAGAATTATATGATGATGGGTTGATCGATGGCGACAGTGTTTCTGTTTTTACTAACAACAGTATTTTACTTAATCGCATAGGATTATCTGATAAAGGAATCAAACAAACAATTGCTTTACCCAAAACTGAAGAAGGTCTTTTACTTATATTGTTTGCCGAGAACCAGGGAACCATTCCTCCGAACACAGGTGTACTTGTTGTAAAAACCGGCGGCTTGGTCTACGAGATCAGGTTTAAATCTGATAATAAGAAAAGCGCTGCCGTTCGTATTACGAGGAAATAATGCATTCTGGTTTACATTTGCGCATGCTTTCAGAAACAATCAGACTCACACAGTTTTCACATGGCGCCGGTTGCGGATGCAAAATAGCTCCTGCAGTACTGGAACAGATATTACAATCAACATTATCAACAATAGCAGATAAAAATTTACTTGTTGGCAACAGCAGTAAAGATGATGCAGCAGTGTACGATCTCGGTAATGGTATGGCCATGATCTCCACTACTGATTTCTTTACACCAATTGTTGATGATGCATTCAGCTTTGGACAAATAGCATCAGCAAACGCCATCAGTGATGTGTACGCAATGGGCGGCAAACCTTTACTTGCCATTGCGATACTTGGATGGCCTGTAGAAAAACTACCTGCTTCAATTGCGCAACAGGTATTGGATGGTGCAAGAACAATTTGTAACGAAGCTGGTATCACCTTAGCTGGTGGTCATAGCATTGATTCTCCGGAACCATTCTTTGGCCTGGCCGTAAACGGAATGGTACAGATTGCACATCTCAAACAAAACAATACTGCACAGGAAGGAAATGTATTACTACTGACCAAACCCATTGGTGTTGGCGTATTAAGCACTGCAGAAAAAAGAGATGTGTTGAAAGAACAACATAAAGGACTTGCAGCAACACAAATGAAACAACTTAATGCTGTTGGCGAGTTGCTTGGAAAGATCGATGCTGTTACAGCAATGACAGATGTAACCGGCTTTGGTTTGCTTGGACATTTAATTGAGATGTGTGAAGGTGCGGGTGTTTCTGCTGAGCTTTCTTATCAGCAAATACCATTTATTGCGGCAGCAAAAGAATACCTGGCGCAACGCATTGTTCCTGACGCAACCTACCGTAACTGGAATAGCTACAGTACCAAAGTTGGTTTTGGTGCAGGCGTGAACGTGATGGAAGCATTTAACCTGTTGCCTGATCCGCAAACGAATGGCGGATTATTGATCGCTGTAAAAGAAGAACAGCTAACTGAAGTGCAGCAAATTCTTGCTGCAAACAATCTTGAAGCATATACACAACCAATCGGGCGAATTGTTCCAAAAGCGGAAAAGGTTGTTCAGGTTTTAAGTTGATGTATTGCAATGGCAATGATAGATGAGTATATTAGTTGTCTGTAATCAACTTAAACCAATTTTTATGGACGCAAAAACAATCGCCTGGGTAAGCTATCTTACCCTCATTGGCTGGATCATTGCTTATGTTTCATACGGCAATCTGAATCCAAAAAGTTCACTAGCTACATATCATCTCCGACAAAGTTTTGGAATCATGGTAACAAGCCTGGCCATTTACATTGCCTTCTGGATGCTGGTGTTTATGGTTCCCTTTCTATCGTTTTTAATTACGATCATATGGATAGCACTTGTGGTGCTTTGGGTGTTGGGGTTGATCTCTGCATTAAATGGCGAAGAAAAACCATTGCCTGTTGTAGGAACCTACTATCAGCAATGGTTTCAGTTTATTAAATAAAAGCATTCTGTTGTTGTCAGACGAATACTATAAAAGCTTGTCGATTTTGTCGGCAAGCTTTTTATCTTTTGATGTAACAATATCACCTGCATCGTGTGTGCTCAGCCATATCTCCACCTTATTCCACGCATTGGTCCATAACGGATGATGATCCATCTTTTCAGCTTCTAACGCTACACGAGTCATAAACGCAAACGCTTCAGAGAAATCGGCGAATTCAAATTTGCGGTAGAGTTTGTTATCTGTTTCTGTCCACATAAGTTTACAATTGAGTGAGGTTATAAAATAAGATGCTGCTTGTTCTTTATTTTTTCATTGGTTAACTCAACCACCAACTGTACACCGGGAATATTTCGAATATCAGTGATCAACTTTTTTTCATCTTCTTCACCCGGCAGATCGCCTTTTGTCAGCCATAAATAATCAAGGTGTTTGAATTCAGGTAACAGATACTCGCCGTCAAATTGATTCTTATAGAGATAATATTCCAACACCATGTTTGGCTCCCTGTATTCAAAAACCGAAAAGTAATACTGCCTGTTTTTCTTGGTTAACTGAATTTCGATATCATCATTCAATCGAAAATCGAAACGCATGGATTGGTTTACCTGCCAAACAAACTTCTGGCTTTCCATAGGAGCCATTACACCAAGCAGAAGTGTATTCTCAAAGAATTCTTCCGCCAGCAGTTCGTTATCGATTTTGAGTTTCATGTTTGCAATCAGCCGTGGTTGCTGTCTTTGCCAACCATTTTTAAAACGATATATCAAATTCAAGTTCTTCGTTACCTCTTTTCACTTTCACTTTTGTGCTGTCACCTTTTTTAAATTTACTCAATGCCTGCATATAAGCCTCAACAGAGCTGATATTAAATTCGCCCAGCTTTGTTACAACATCGCCAGCCTTTAAACCGGCTTTCTGTGCTGCACGTCCTTCACTTACGCCATCCACTTTTACACCATTGCCACTGAATGTATAATCGGGCATAATTCCCATGCTCACAGTAAAACGTGCAGTAGTGGTTGTTTGCTGTTCACGTGTTTTTGTAAACGCCAGTTTTGGTTCCTTGCTGCTTCGTGCTATTAAACGGGTGATATATTTTACAACCAATAACTGACCGTTGTAATTGATCTTATCAAAATCATCACTTGGTTTATGATAATCGGTGTGCAGACCGGTAAAGAAAAATAACACTGGAATATCTTTTCTGTAAAAAGAAGTGTGATCACTTGGCCCGGTACCGCTGCTGTCAACTTTAATACTGAAAGCAGGTTTCTTTTCATTGATGAGTGATCCCCATGTTGGTGATGTACCAATACCACCAACAGTAATTGTTTTTGCAGTATCATTAAACCGACCAACCATATCCATATTGATCATGTAATTCACTGTATTCAATGAAACGGTTGGATGATCAGTAAAATACTTTGAACCATACAATCCCAGTTCTTCACCACTGAAAGCAATGAGCAGGTAATTACTTGTTTTTGCGCCTTCAGTTTTTAATAAACGGCCTAACTCGATCAATGCCGCTGTGCCACTTGCATTATCATCAGCACCATTATGAATTGCTGAACCTCCGGTATGTCTTGAGTTGTTATCTTCACCATAACCCAAATGATCGTAGTGTGCGCCAATGATGATTGTGCTTTCTGCATTGTTGTTAATATAACCAACTACATTATGTCCTTTCCTGATCTTCTCGCCTTGTTCTACTTTCAGTTTAATGTCCTGCATAGCCGATGGATCTGCAGCGATTTTATCGCCGATACGCTTTTGTAACCAGATAACAGGAATAGTAGATAATGCTGAGCGATCTTTTGCATCATACTTCAACCCTGCATCTTTTGCTCCGCTATTAAACAGGATCAAAGCAGTGGCGCCTTTTTGCGCCGCATCTTTTTCTTTCGTGCGGATGGCGCCCGGCAGATCAAAATGCGGATTGTTTTCATTCTCTACCAACAATTCTTTTATATCCCAAAACCAGGCGCTGCCGCCTTCATGCAAACTGGGAGAAGCCATTGCTTCAATACTTCCGTTTGCACTCCAACTGAAAGGAAAAAAATCTTTATCAACTTTTAAATGTTCTCCATCGATAATAAAAAAGGTGGAAGGAAGTATTTGCTTTCCTTCGTTTATCTCAAACACCTGGAGGAAACCATTTTCACCTTTTGCTTCCACACCGTTTCGTTGAAACTCCTGAATGATGTATTTATAAGCAAGCTCTTCGCCTTTTGTACCGGTTCTTCTTCCTTCCAGTTTATCATCAGCCAGAAAACTTGTATGTGTACGGAGATTGAGCAAACTCAGTTTATCAGACTTACTCAGCTTTTGTGCAAAAGAACCAATGGTAATGAGTAGAAAAAACAAAAACGAAAGAACGCTTTTCATATATCAAATTAATTTGAGGGTCAAAGTTAAACAGATGTGTGCTTTCCCTGTAAGGTTGCTTAGAAAATTAAACAGCATTTCACAAACCCGAAGCTAATCTTTCCAACTTCGTAAATGCCTCAATCTTTTTGCACCTACATTTGCACTTGCTTTCATGGCCACAAACAAAATTCATATTGCATTAGTTGGCAACCCCAACAGCGGTAAAACCTCTTTGTTTAATACCCTAACCGGTCTTAACCAGAAAGTGGGCAATTTCCCGGGCGTTACGGTTGATAAAAAATCAGGTGAACTAAATCTGGGTACTGATTTAAGGGCCGAGTTGATTGACTTACCCGGCTCTTACAGCCTGTATCCCCGACGTGCAGATGAATGGGTGAGCTATCGTGTGCTCATGAACCAGGACACAGATGTAAAAGCAGATGTGGTGGTGATTGTGGCAGATGCAAGCACCTTGAAACGGAACCTCCTCTTTGTATCCCAGATCATCGACCTGAAGATACCGGCAGTGCTGGCACTTACCATGATGGATGTAGCCCGCAAGAAAGACATTATCATTGATCTGAAAGGATTGGAGCGAGAGTTGGGCATTCCTGTTGTTCCGGTAAATCCAAGGAAGAACAAAGGAATTGATGCGTTGAAAAAAGCTGTGGAAGCAACTGCCAGGCAGCAATACCGTCCACCGGCTTTTGATTTTATCCCCAATAAAAATCTTGCTACTGAAGCGGTAAATGAAGTGAAAGAGATCTTGCCTCACCTGAGTGATTATGCAGCTATCCATCACCTCATCAACCACGAATCGTTTTTGTTGAATGCAGCGATGCAGGACAAAATTGAAACGATCGAACAACGCAACAAAGTTCAGCATACACGTATCCAGGCCGAGGAGATCATGCTGCGTTACCAACGCATTAAGCAGATCGTTCAGAATACCATAACCGAAGAATCGCCGGTAAAAAAACAATTGATCGCAGAAAAGCTCGATCGGGTGTTGCTTCATCGTGTCTGGGGTTATGCCATTTTACTTACAGTATTGTTCCTGCTTTTTCAAAGTATATTCTGGATCGCACAGTATCCCATGGATATGATCGAGCTCTTTTTCCTGAAAGCATCAAACTGGTTCAGCAGCTGGTTGCCTGATACATGGCTAACTGATCTGTTCATTAATGGTGTACTCGCAGGTTTGAGCGGCATCTTTGTGTTTGTACCACAGATCATGATCCTGTTTGGTTTGATCACTATACTTGAAGAGACAGGCTATATGGCACGCATCGGTTTTTTAACCGATAAGATCATGCGTAAAGTAGGGTTGAATGGAAAAAGTGTGATGCCGATGATCAGCGGCTTTGCCTGTGCTGTACCGGCTATCATGAGTGTGCGAAATATTGAGAACCAGAAAGAGCGATTGCTGACGATCCTGGTAACTCCTCTCATGAGTTGCAGTGCCAGATTGCCTGTTTATACTATACTCATTGCACTGGTAATTCCGAAAACATATTTCCTTGGCTTCCTGAGTTTGCAGGGGTTGGTCATGATGGGTCTTTATGTGTTTAGTGTGGTGATTGCCTTGGTGGTTTCATATGTAGCCAAGCGTTTTATCAAACTGAAAGAGAAAAGCTTTTTTATTCTTGAGCTTCCGTTATATCGCCACCCTCGTTATAAGAATGTTGTGATCACCATGATCGAAAAGGCTAAGATCTTTGTGTTTGATGCCGGTAAAATCATCATGGTCATCAGTTTGTTACTGTGGGCATTGAGTTCTTATGGTCCCGGTAACAGGATTGAAAAAGTAAATACAGAATATGCACAACGCCTGGCAGCTGCACCACAGAATGCTGAGGTGATTGAGAAAGAAAAACAAACTGCACTGTTGCAGAATTCTTATGCAGGTGTAATGGGTCAATACATTGAACCGGTAATTAAACCACTAGGTTACGATTGGAAAATTGGCATTGCCTTGATCACTTCATTTGCAGCACGTGAAGTTTTTGTTGGAACAATGGCTACGCTTTATTCTGTTGACAGTGATGGAGCTGATGAGCAAACGCTTCGGCAAAAAATGCATGCGGCTGTAAAAGCAGATGGAACAAAAGTGTACACACTTGCCACAGGTGTATCATTGATGATCTTCTATTTGTTGGCCATGCAGTGTATGAGCACACTCGCCATTGTAAAACGTGAAACCCGGAGTTGGAAATGGCCCGTCATACAACTCGTGTATATGACAGGCCTTGCTTATATCTTAAGTTTGATCGCTTACCAGTTGTTGAAATAACTATAACCCGCAAATTGTGCTACACCCGTAACACATAGCCCCTAACTCATAACTTTCTCTTACCAACTCACTGTATTTCTTATCCTGTTTACCAGGTTGCTGTAAATCCGCTGCATCATTTCTGACATGGCATCTTCTTTTGTTGGTACACGCTGGTTACTACCACGATTAATTAATGCAATATCGTTATTATCAAGTGCACGTTTGTCGCCGCTGTATTCAGCATACTCATAAGTATAACGATATTCAGATGGCAACTGATCCCACTTGATTTGATTACGTGTAACAGCATCGGTAATGATCACATTCATATCAGCATCTGCATTCAGTACACGCCTTGTTACACGAACTGTAGCCGTTACTGTTGTGTAGGTAGGACGACCGGAAGTATCTTTCCCTGTTTCAATTTGTTTACTGCGGTTGTATGTTCGTGATTGGTCAAGCGGCTGATCAAAACGAAGATTCCGCCAAACAAGATCAACTACAAGATCAGGACCGGCACCGATACTACGCAATTGGTATTCATCAAAGAAACGTGCAGGATTGGTTGTTGAGTTTTGTCCGCCGAGATCACGAATGATGTTTGCCTGGTGCTGACGGTCACGGCTGCTGTATTGATTCCATCCCCAATTGTTTCCGCCCATGCCGAACTGATCATATTGTATCTGGTTGATGAGTACGTTTACAATGCTGCGATCAAACGCCTCCTTCATACGGAGCTTTGCATCACGATAGTTAGGAACATATTGTTGTGCACGTTGAAAAGCATAGTATGCTTCTTTGTTATTTTCTCTTGTATTCAAATTCAATTGCTCAACCCCAAACTGGTAATAGTCTGCAGCAGCCGAATCTTTTGTTGAAACAAGCTGAGGATAAACGTTGGCGGGCTTCAATAACCGAACCGCATAAGCACTCTGGCTAACGGTTTCGTACATACGATGGAGACCTTCCAGCTCGGGAATGATTTTATTCCACTTCTCCGGTGCAGGATCGTACTGGTAATTGTTCAGCCGCTGCATTGATTTTGTGTAGGCGTTATTATATACCTGTTGCAGATCTGCGATGATCTTATCGTCTGCTCCCTTTTTGTTCAATCGGCTGATGAGTGTTGCAAGATCTTTCTCATCACCGTAGCTGGCAGAACGGCTGCCCCTGCAGGCAGCAAATGTGATCACAATAAAAAGAATGGGTAAAAGTTGTTTCATATGTTGATGGTTTTTCTAACTAAGCTCAAAGCAAATACCAGTTCCTTAAGACCGGCTTTCTTTAACAAATGTATACGGATTTTAAAACTTCATGTTGGGTTCAAAATAGTTCCACAATAACGAAGAAAGCTTACGGGTTAGTGTCCAGGCTTCATTATTTGCATTCCAGCTTTGGTCTTTATTGTTTTTTGTGATGATACAAACTACATAAGGATGATGTGGCGCATTCACCAGCATCACTTCACTACGACTGGCATTTACCGCTCCGTTTTTGCTGAATACTTCAACCGTTGGCGGAATAGACGACAAACCTTCTTCATCCCAGTAATTACGGCCTAACAAACGCATCATGCGGATGCAGCTGCTGTCGTTAAAGATCTCTTTACGGTAAATGCGTTCTATGATATTCGCCATTTCAAAGGGGGTCGTTTGTCCCCATCCGTAAGTAGTTCGGTTTTCTTCACGGCCGGGTGTTCTTGAATTGACCCTTGTATGCTTATACCCAAGCTCCTGCATAATTTCATTGATGCGTGTACCGGTTCCGGCTAAACTTTGTAACCATAAACTTGCAGTATTATCGCTGGTGGTGAGCATGAGCATGATCACTTTCGACAACTCCACCTGTTCGTTGTTTTTATAAGAGCCGAGTATATCAACTCCTGCATAAAGTAATGAATCGTTGTATATAATAGGTTGATGGTAAGTCAACTCGCCTTTGTTGATCTTATCAATTACTCCCAGCAGGATCGGCACTTTCACCATGCTTGCAGTTGGAAAAACAGTATCAGCATTTATGGCAACTATTTTTCCTGTTTTTAAACTCTTCACATAAATACCAATCTCACCATTAAAACCGCTGATCAGTTCTTCGATCTGCTTCTTTAATTTCTGATCGGTCTTTTGCGCATAACAAAGCTGCAAACTCACGAGGAATGCAAAAAACAAAACAACAGACTTCATATGTTTTATTGAACCGATGACGGGTCGAGTTTCCAATCATTAAAATCTTTCCTGCTCCAGGTAGCTGGCCGGGCATGTACACCTGCTGTAAAATCGAAATGGACATAATGCACTCCCTTTGTTTCAAGCAGGTTAAGAGCTGCAAAAGAAAGATATTGCTCTGCACCGGAGTTGCCTGCTCTGTCGGTAAGCCAGGTGGCATCAGGAATATTTATATAAACCGTATCATTTGAAATTCGATCGAACAGCATCTTGATTTCACTGTAGGTTTTGTTCACACCGTTCACAAACGCCTGCGGAACTGTAACAGAATCTTTGGGAGCAAATATCTTTTTCCTGTCTTTCGTTTCCGCTGTGCAATCCCAAACAATTACTGTATCCGTTACAAACCATTGTTGTGGCGGCTCAGCATTTGCTGCAGCTTTGCTTTCGTTGGAGGCTTCGTTGTTGCAGGCCACAACCAATGCAACAAGACAAAGAGTTAGGAGATATCGAATCATGTCTTAAAGCTACATAACACTTGTGAAGATGCGTAATGAATGTTTAAATTCGTTTAAATTTTCATTATGGGAAAACGGAGCTCCTATTTAGACCTGGTGTTGAACCCCTTCAACCTCCTGCGGACAAAGCGTATCCTCAACGTAAATCCCACTGTAGTTCCACTTCGAAAAGAACCTGATCATATCAATTTATACGTGTATGATTACGATTTTGAAAACCTGCACCAGGAAAAATTAGCTGAGGTAAAAGACGCCTTTCGTTACAAACATTCAGCGAGTGTAACATGGATCAATGTGGATGGTATCCGCAGAAAAGACATAGAAGATATTTGCAGTCATTTCAATATTCACTCACTCGTACTGGAAGACATCCTTAGTATCGGTCAGCGCCCAAAAGTGGATGATATTGATGGTACCATGTTCTGCCTGCTGAACATGTTATACTTTAATGAGAAAGAATCAACAGTAGAAACTGAACAGATCTCCATAGTACTGGGAAAACAGTTTGTACTCAGTTTCCAGGAAGACGCATCCAGGGATGTGTTCAATCCATTGCGTGATAAACTGCAATTCAGAAATAATAAGATCAGGCAAAGCGGAACCGATTATCTTTTCTATTCCCTAATTGATATGATCGTTGATAATTATTTTGTGGTGATGGAAAAGCTGAGTGATAAGATTGAATTGCTGGAAGAAGATATTATCCGGCATCCCAATAAACGATCACTGGCAAAAATCAATCAACTGCGAAAAGAAATGATCGTATTGAAACGAAACATTTCTCCGGTTCGGGATATGATCAATGGTATTCTCCGCAGTGAGAGCCCGCTCATACAGGAACGTACCGAGAAGTATTTTAAAGATATTTACGACCACATTGTTCAGGCAAATGATCTGGCAGAGAACTACCGTGATATGATGATGAACCTACACGATCTTTATCTGAGTAATGTAAATCTGAAGATGAATGAGGTGATGAAGGTGATGGCCATTGTAACTTGTTTACTGGCGCCTGCAACTGTGATAGGTGGTATGTTCGGGATGAACTTTGATGTGATACCTTACGCACATCACAAATGGGGTTTCTATTTAACCTGCGGCATGATGATCTTAATTCCTTTGGTCATGTTGTATCTCTTCCGTAAAAGAGGTTGGTTTTAATTATATATAATCACTATTACTAAACTTACTTGTATGAAATTATTCACGGTATTACTTTTTGCTTTCTCATTTCTTTCTGTAACTGCACAAACTGCTGATGAAAAGATAAAAGATTTAGGATTGCAATTACCTCCGGCGAGCAAACCAATTGCCAACTATGTAAAGTATGTAAGAACAGGCAATCTTATTTTTCTTGCAGGACACGGACCAACAAAGGCAGACGGATCAAATATTATGGGAAAGGTGGGAAAAGATCTCAGTATTGAACAAGGTTATGAAGCTGCAAAAATTACAGCTCTTAGTCTTATTGCTACATTGAAAGATGCGCTTGGTGGCGACCTGAATAAAGTAAAACGAATTGTAAAAGTAAATGGCTACGTTAACTGTCTGCCCGATTTTACAGAGCAACCCAAAGTGATCAATGGTTGCAGTGATTTATTGGTACAGATCTTTGGTGAAAAAGGAAAACACGCAAGAGCAGCCATGGGTATGGTAGCATTACCAATGAATATTGCTGTTGAAATTGAAATGGTAGTGGAAGTAGACTAGTGTAGTTAAAAATGCTCCATGCTTTTGAGCATTTCATATTCAGTTTCAAAACTGCGGTGTTTGAACCAACCAATAATGCCGCCACCACCAAGCCAGAAACAAACTTCCATTACAAGTAAGATAACACCCATAACAGTAAAGTAAAAACCAGTGAATGCCTGCGGGTCAAATACAAACTGAAGCAACTTAATTACAAGCATAGATATCAACCCTTCCCTTAACACGCCGTGATAGAGAATATATTTCCACCTGGGAATTGTTCTGCGCTTTTCCCAAAGCTTCAAAAATTTCCTCTGCCTTGGTGTGAGCCGGTAAGGATGGTAATTACGAAAGTCGTTAAGTGGCACTGAGGTTTATACAGTTGGTTTTGGTTGTTTAAAAATCGGAACAGTGCTGCAAGGTTCTCCGTACATGATGCTTTTCGCTACAGGTCTTAATTTGTTGGTGATCTCCAGGTATGCTGCTTCGGGTATTGGTTCATCGCCACATCCTTTCACCACCACCCGTTGATCTTTGTAAACCGATGTATCAAGTGCTGCAATTGCCTGCATCAGTTTTTGTTTCTTCCATTCTTCTGCAGAACCCAGAAATAATTCTTTTGCTACAGGCTGCAACAAAGACGCCACCAACATATAGGCCCACATCGGAATAATGGCATCTGCACTGCAGCTGATTAAAACAGTTTTGTCTTTATAAACACTTGCATCTGTTTGCTGAAGCGAGGCCCTGAATTCTTTTTCTTTAATGATCAATCCCATAAACAGGAAATCTTTCAAGTCGAATAAAACCGGTTCCTCCTTTGGGATCCAGGCTTCCAGGTCAATGGTTTGCAAGGCACTTTCAGCTACTTTATTTACTATCACTTCACTCATATCACTACTATTGAGATAGTAAATTTACTCCAAATATGCAATTTCCTTTTTTACCATTTCTCAGCATCGTAGTTTTTCATCGTGGTATACGTAAAACTACTGTGCATAAAAATGGGCATAACTTGAGTTATGCCCATTGCGTTATCTAAAACTGAGAACGATTAATAGAACTTAATTCTTCTGTCTTTTACCTTAGCCGCTTTGCGTAATGATTGTAATGCAGCATTTGCTGCGCTTTGTTTCATACCGCCTTCCATTTGTAAACGACGATCGTTATATGCAGCATTTCCTGCGGGCTGCAATCCAACATTTTCTGTACGGATCACGAATACACCCGTATTGCCAGTGATTGGTTCGCTGCTTTTACCCTTTACAGATGGGTTAAATGCTGCGCCGGTTACTTTTGGCTCCATACCAACACCAGGGATGAACGGAGAGAAGAAGGAGATACTATCAGCACGTAACACATTTGTTTTGAAGCTTGTTGCGATCTGGTTCAAATCACGGTTATTACCGATTTTACTAATGATCTCTGCTGCTTTCTTCTGATTACGTACAATACTTTCAACCTGGATGCGTGCTGTTTTAGCATCAGGCACACCTTCTTCTTTTTCTTCAGCAATCAACGCTACCACCACTTTATCACCAAGCGTTGTTGGCTCAGATACATTACCCACTTTATTTTCATACACCCACTTAACAAGATTACGTGCACCACCTAAACCGATAATAGAATAATCTGTAGGACGAATTTCAGCAACACGTGGTACTAATTTCTTTTTAGTAATTGCATCTTCAAACTGCTTGGCGTTACGTGCTTCAGCAGCAAACTGTGCTGCTGCTGTACTTGCACTGCTGATGGTTTCATCGCTCGGTTGAACGGCACGTGAGAAGTAAGCAATTTTATAAGCAGGCTCAATTTTCTTTTGCTCAAGGATTTCAACAAGGTGGTAGCCAAAACTTGTCTTCACCACTTTTCTTTCTCCCTGTTTTCCATCAAGCATAATAAACTGTGCAAATTCTTTTGCAAACGTGTTAGGGTCCTGTATCTGCATAGAAGCAAACGTCATCTCACCATTATTTTCACGGCTGCCATCACTTAATGGATTGTATTTTTTAACCAGATCGCCCCAGTTTGCGCCGCCACTAACAGCATTCTTGATACTATCAATAAGTTGTGCTGCTGCGCTGTCTGTTCTTATTGCCTGACCGGTTTGCTGATCCATTACACCAACGAGGATGTGGCGACATTTAATTGAATCGGGCAGATCACGTTTTGCCAGCATTTTGGCAATAACATAATTGCCTCCGTCCTGGTATGGTCCAAATAGTCCACCAACAGGAAGGTTACGGATGGAATCTGCATTTGGCACCTGCAATGCAGACTTTAATATATAACCATCGAAAAAAGCTGTATTTGAACTATTGGCAATTACAAATTGTGCAGCATCGGTTGATGCTGCAAATGCGCTGTATTGTTTACTTACTTCACCTAAAGCATAAGCAGAATCTGCAGCGCTCGGAGCGGCATCAAAAATTACATAAGAGATTGCTCTGCTTTCTTCCTGCTTGAATTCATTTTTATGTTTTCGTACATATGCATTAATATCCTCATCGGTAACTTTTACAGCACTATCGCTGATAGAAGTGTAAGGAACAGCAACATAACTGATAGAAGCAATGCTGCTTTGATCGTTGAGATCTTTATCACTTAACCATTTTGGGTAGAAAACACTGCCAGCTAAGAGTGCACCATATTTTGTGCGCAAACCATTCTGTACAATATAATCAATGATGTTACGCTCAACATATACACGTTGCGGATCGTTTGCTTTTTTATTTTTCAATGAGTTGATAAACTGACGTGCTGCGTTTACATCATAAGCACCGGTTTGCTGATCTCTGAACTGTTGTGCTAATGCCGGAGGTGGATTATTGCCATATAACGCTTCATTCATATCAGCAGATGAAAACGTTAAACCAAGTTTTTCATATTCAGCAGTAAGAATGGTTTCTTCAACTTCGTTACTCCATAACATTTCAATCAATTGCTGACGCATTTCATCATTTACATCCATTCCCTGAGCACGGTAACCATTTTCCATTTCTGTTAAACGATCACTGAAAACATTTACATCAATATCTTTTCCGTTTACAGAACCAATTGAGGTTGGTTGCGATCCGGCACCGCTACCACGGCCGGCAAAGTAATCTGTTAGAATAAATCCGATAAGGCTCAAAGCAATCACAGCAATGCTCACGGCCGCATACTTTTCACGAATCTGCTGAATAATGGACATAATAGTATATTGTACGTTATAAAAGTGAGCGGCAAAAATAGGGGGAAAAAGAGGTTTGAACAAATTGTGGAAAACTCCCGTAATCTGCACAGGGTAAAGGTTTTAGAAAAGAAGGGGCGGATGTTTCAAAAACAGAAATAAAGAATTCACAATAGCCCTGTGAATAAACCTTAAAACCTGTGGATATGGTCGTTTTTAACAGGGATAACTTCGTGAATGGTTAGTTGAGATCTGTGGAGGTTGACCCCCGGTACAAAAACTACGTTTACAACCTCGTGTTTATCCCCTCCGGTTTAACACAACAAAAAGAAAAAATACTGATGTTAGTTGTACAACCATTTTTGAATCCACAGTTGTGAACAAAGCCAATCTTTCCTTACTGCTGCTGCATATCCCAATGTGGATGAGTTGGGAATTGATGTGAATAAAATAGCCTTCGCTAACTTTGCAAAAGCAATTAAAGAGGAGATATCCACTAATTCACATACATAATAGTAATAGATTATTAAATAAATAAGTATCTATTAAGATATACTACGGTAAAAGAGCTAAATTTTTTTAACCTAGTTTCGAATCAAATTTAAACAAAGCGTGATGAACACAATGCTTGTAACTGATCCAAAGATAAACGTTGAAAAAAATGGATTTTTAAATATTGAGCTGGATCCTGAGTTGGATCTGTTCGCCGAAATTGAACGTCTCAAAAAAGAAAAAAATGCCATTATCCTGGCGCACTATTACCAGGAACCGGATATCCAGGATGTGGCGGATTATATCGGCGATAGCCTTGGACTTGCGCAAAAAGCAGAACAAACAGATGCAGATATGATCGTTTTTGCCGGTGTGCATTTTATGGCTGAAACCGCTAAGATCCTGAACCCCACCAAAAAAGTGGTGATTCCTGATCTGAAAGCCGGTTGTTCGCTCAGCGACAGCTGCCCGCCGCCTTTGTTCGAACAATTCAAGCAAAAGCATCCTGATCACCTTGTGATTTCCTACATCAACTGCAGTGCGGGAATAAAGGCTTTAAGCGATATTATCTGCACCAGCAGTAATGCACAAAAAATTGTGGAAAGTCTTCCAAAAGAGCAGAAGATCATTTTTGCGCCCGATAAAAACCTCGGAGCTTATATCAACAAAGTAACCGGCCGCAACATGGTGCTGTGGAATGGCGCCTGTATGGTGCATGAAATATTCAGCGTGGAGAAGATCACGAAACTGAAACTCCGTCATCCGAACGCAAAAGTGATTGCTCACCCTGAGTGTGAAGAACCGGTGTTGAAACTGGCTGATTTTATTGGCAGCACCACCCAACTACTCAAATACACGGAAAAGGATAACAGCCAGGAATATATTGTTGCTACTGAAACGGGCATTCTTCATCAAATGATCAAGAGTAATCCTCACAAGACCTTTATACCTGCTCCTCCTGATAATGCATGTGCATGCAACGATTGTCCGCATATGAAGCGGAATACACTAGAAAAGATCTACCTGTGTATGGAATATGAAATGCCGGAAATTTTAATGGATGAAGAATTACGGTTAGCAGCGAAGAAACCCATTGATCGTATGCTTGAATTGAGTGCTCAGTTTGGATTGATCTAAAAGGTTATAAAATAAAAAAGGGGCCAGATAGAAATCCTGCCCCGTTTTAAAATCCAATATCCTATGAAAAACCGAGTGTAAGATAGAAACGTTTTCGAGAAACCGAAAGACTTTTCCATATTTTTTTTAAACAATAGGGTTTTTACTTATAAAAGCTGTTTCGCTTTCTCTAAATCGGCGGGAGTATCAATAGAAACGCCAACAGGTTCAGTTACAGCCATTCGTATTCGAAAACCGTTCTCTAAAAGCCGAAGCTGCTCTAATTTCTCTGTTTGTTCAAGTAATGAGGCGGGTAAAGCAGTAAACTGCAGTAAACTATCTTTCCGGTAGCCATACATGCCGATATGTTTATAATAAGCGACCGGCGTTGAGGCATCTCTTTTGTAAGGAATAACACTGCGGCTGAAATAAAGCGCATCCATTTGTTTATTCACCACCACTTTCACACAGTTCGGATCATTGATCTGTTCTTCATCTGTAAGAATATGCATCAACGAACCAACCTGTACCGACTGATCATGAAAGATGTTGCATAATTTTTCAAGTGATGAACGTTGCACAAAAGGTTCATCGCCTTGTACATTTATCACCACATCAACATTCATTTCTTTCACTGTTTCTGCAATACGATCTGTACCGCTTTCATGTTCTTTACTGCTCATCACTGCTTTCCCACCGTTGGAAATTATTTCCCGGTAAATGATGTCACTGTCAGTTACCACCAATACATCGGTAAACAAACCGGTGGCTACAGTATTTTCATACGTGTGGCGAATGACCGTTTTAGTTCCCAACATCTGCATCAGCTTTGCAGGAAATCTTGTGGCCGCATAACGGGCAGGTATAACAGCAATGATCTGCATGGAACAAATGTAAACTAACTGCTAATTTTTCTTTCTGTTTCTTTCAACTTTCCTGCACAACAGAAAAAATGAAATACCCTAAAAATGAATGAATACATTTGTTTACTTTTTATTTAAAACTTCAGCCATGCGATTCCTCCAACTTACAGCAGTATTGTTCTCTGTTATTTTTTTACTTTCAGCAACAAACAAAAAACAAAAATGGGTTTCGTTGTTTGATGGTAAATCACTTAATGGCTGGAAAGTAGGCGCTAATCCCGAAACGTTTAAAGTGGAAGATGGTGCCATTGTAGTGAATGGAAAAGTGGCTCATTTGTTTTATGATGGTAAAGTCGGCAATCATGACTTCAAAAATTTTGAACTGAAGCTTGATATCATGACCAAGCCCGGCTCAAACTCCGGCGTATATATTCATACGCAATACCAGGAAAGCTCATGGCCAAAAAAAGGATATGAAGTGCAGGTGAATAATTCACAAGGCGATTGGCGCCGTACCGGAGGTTTGTATGCTGTGCAGGATATAAAAGAACCACCGGCAAAAGACAACGAATGGTTTACCATGCACATTGTAGTGAAAGGTAAAAACATCAAAGTTTCTGTAAACAATAAACAATTGGTTGATTATACAGAACCTGAAAATGCTGTGCGTGAAAAAGGAATGGAAGGCCGCTTACTCAGCAGTGGTACTATTGCACTGCAAGGCCACGATCCAAACAGTAAAGTGTTGTATAAAAATATTCAGATGAAAGTTCTTGACTAAACGAAGAATTTACAATTCATAAAACTCAATTGGTAATCCATCAGGATCTGCAATAAACGTAAAACGTTTGTTGGTAAATTCATCAACACGCACAGGTTCAACTTCTACTTTGTGTTGTTGTAAATGTTTTATTACAGTTTCAATATCATCTACTGCAAAAGCTAAATGACGAAGACCGCATGCTTCCGGTCTTGATGGACGTACAGGTGGCGATAGAAAAGAAAACAGTTCAATAATATATTCTCCATTCAATGCAAGATCGAGTTTGTACGAAGTTCGTTCCTTGCGATACACTTCACGTATAACAGTAAGTTGGAGTACTTCTGTATAAAATTTCTTCGACCGATGGTAATCTGAACAGATGATGGCGATATGGTGAACAGCTTGTAACATGAAAAACGAATTGAATTACAAATATGCTTGGAAATACAAAAACTCTCTAACAGGGTTTATAAATACGTATTCAAAACTGTGTAGAACAAGAATGAAGTGATCTCGTACAGACGAAAAAGGCAAAGCTGTTTTATTAACGTCATATTTTTAAAAAGGTTCTTCTGGCACAAGTATTCCGACCCTGCTGGCAACCGTTACGAATCTTCTATATTGAATTTCATTAGCAGCACAAGTTTGAGTGATCTTTTTTCGTCTTGTAAATACCAACAATCTAATCGCTTTCATTTTACAGAACCGTAAATTTGGAAACCGTATTTGATTCTTCCAGATTTAGCGGCAAGGTATACCATAAGCAGAACCTGAAATCAGAATAAAAAAAACAGATCTAAAACCAAAAACAGTAAGATGGTAAATAACCAATTGTTCAAAAAGATGCTGCGTTTCCACTTTCATAAGCAACCGATCCTTTTACTTTTTATTTTCCTTTTTGCACTAACAGTTACAAGTGCGCAAAACAGCCTGACTGCAAAAAAGAATACTAACAAGTTTATTCATAAAGGGGCGGGTAACCCCTACCTCCCATTGTGGGAACATTTACCTGACGGCGAGCCCCGTGTTTTTGAAGATCCCGACAAGCCGGGAAAATTCCGTGCCTATATCATTGGTTCGCATGATCTGCGGGTGAACAGTTATTGTGGTCCTGACATCCGCATCTGGTCGGCTCCGGTAGAAGACTTATCGAGCTGGCGGGATGAGGGCCCTGTGTTCACTTACCCGATCGACAATCAGTGGGATGTAATGTATGCCCCAGACCTGGTAGAAGTGAAAAGAAAGAACGGTAAAAAAGAATATTACCTGTACCCGCACAGTCGTGGTCGGAACAGGGAAGCAATGGTAGTAAAAGGCGATCGTCCCGACGGGCCGTTTACACCCATCAACTTAACAGCAGATGGCAAGGCTACTGTACCGGGAAGTATTTTAGGTTTCGACCCCGCCGTGTATGTTGAATACATCACTGATCCAAAAGATCCTGATTACGCAATTGGTTTCCGTGCCTATGGTTACTGGGGTTTCCAGGGATCGTCTGCAGCACAGTTAGATCAGAACACCATGTACACACTGCGTCCCGGCACCAGTATTCTCAAACCTTTTTTACCAGCAAGCGCACGATATGGTGGAGCACTTCGTGAACCTGCAGGTACGGTGTATCCCAGCATTTTCCCGAATGAAGATCTGGGAACCTTCAACTTTTTTGAAGCTTCATCGATCCGTAAAGTGGGGAACAAATTTGTGACCGTGTACAGTGGCTATTCCGGACCGGATTATGGATTGAGCAGCTCTAACTCTACGTTGCGTTATGCCTATGCCGACTCTCCGTTAGGCCCATGGAAAAGCGGTGGTGTATTGGTGGATTCCCGTGCGCCGGTTCTCAATCAGGATGGAACCGCTTTGCAAACAAGTTACTCCGGACACAATACACATGGAAGTATACAGGACATCAACGGTCAGTGGTATGCGTTTTACCACCGTCCGCCACGGGGCTTTGGTTATGCACGTCAGCCCATGGTTGCACCGGTTACTGTTATTGCCGATGAAAAACCGGTAGCAGATGGTGGAAGAGTTACCATCAGAGCATACGATCCTTATGCAACAGATAAGTTGTGGACCGCAAAAGACAGCCAGGGAAAAGAATACAAAGGCGCAGAAGTTACTTCAGAAGGTTTTCATTTCTATGGCCTCGATCCCTATCAATATTATTCTGCCGGATATGCCTCTTATCTTTCAACTCCGGCCACCCAGCAGGATTCGTGGGATATCTGGGATAATCATATGCCGATTGAAAAAGTAAAAAATGGCCACATCGTCGGTTATAAATATTTCGGATTTGGCGGGTTGTCGCAGAATAAAAACGGTTTGAAAGCTTTTGCAGGAACGAAACCCGGCAACCAAACGAAGTTTCATCTTTTCCTTACACCCACTACAACAAAATCGTTCAAAGTGAATATATGGCTGGACGGGCCTTGGGATAATGCCACATGGAACGGCAAAAAAATCGGTGAAATAATTGTACCAGCTAATTCCAAACAGGAAGTTACCCAATTCAGTATCGACGTAGCGAAATACGTAGATAACCTGGATAAAAAGCATGCGATTTTTTTAGTAGCAGAAGGAGACAGCACGGATGTACTGTTCAATCTAAGCGGTCTTGGATTCAGTTCAAAGACAAAGAAATTGGTACGTCCTGTTGTTCCTGTTGTAAACATTATGGTCAATGGAAAAGGAATTGACATTCCTGCTACGCCTGTAAGGTCTACCAATGCGAATGGAATTACGGAATACAACATTTACCAGGCTACGGTGAAAGTGCCTGCAAGTGAAACAAACATTCCAAGAGTGACAGCGTCTTCGAACAACCGTACTGTAAAAGTGAGCATTACACAAGCAGCAACAAAAGATGGTAAAGCAGTTGTAAAATTTGACTACAAAGGCGTTGTAAAAACGTACAATGTTCTATTTGTGCCGGAATAAAATACACTACACTTCTGCAGCATACTATAAACATAAAGAAGAAGGAAGTACAACTGTACTTCCTTCTTCTTTATACATTCAATCTTCAGCCGTTTAATTTTTTGGCTTCTTCTGGCGCAGGTCGGGAGAACGGGGCCATCCCCGTTCTTAGCGATATACTTCACGTATCACAGTAAGTTGAAGTACTTCAGTATAAAATTTCTTCGACCTTTCAGAATCTGAACAGATGATGGCGATATGATGTACACAACTGAGGATAAATGAGTTTACAACTTGATTTTAATACCGCCATTTACAACAAAGCCGTCGACTGGTGCATAAATATCACGGAAGGTTGGGTTGTTGATTGAACCGGTATAAATAGTATCAAATCTTGTTTGTCTTGTATTAAGAAAGTTTTCAAAATTGATGAATACAGAAAAACGCTCCCAAAGTTTTTCAGCCATAAAACCACAGATCCAGTAAGGCTTGCCGGTTGCACCATCGTTCAATTGTTGCTTACTGAAATAATACGCCTCTAAACCCAGTTTTAGTTTTTCTTCGATCTCATACATCAGCACATTATTCAAACGGTGCTTGGCAACAAGCGGAAATGTGCTGCTGTTTCCATTATAGCGTTGCTGCACATCAGCAAGTGTATAACCAATGAACAATTTAAAATCAGCATAAGAAATTTTCACGTTGGCCTCCACGCCTTTTGTATCAATAAAACCGACCGGTTGTTGAAAACGATAAACATTATTCACTTCAGGAACAAGCACCAAAGGATTGTTTACTTTGGTATAAAAGAAAAGTGTGTTGACAGATAATTCAACTTCCTCTCCAAGTTTTGTTTTGTAGTTGAGATCAAGATTACCACCGATTGATTCTTCAGCTTTTGTATTAGCCACATCAATTGGTAATACATTACGGAATTGAATACGTTCTGCATCTTCTGTAAACACGGTTGGTGTTTTATATCCAAGCCCGCCACCAACTCGCATCGAAAATTGTGAACTGAATTTATACAATGCAGAAATTCTCGGCAATGCAAAAAAGCCATATTGATTTTGGTAATCGCCACGCAAACCTGTTTCAAGAATAAACTGTTCCGTTGCATTCCAGGTGTTTTGTACAAACAGGCCAACTGTTGTGTGCGAATAATTTACTTTGGAACCGGAAGCCGGATCGTTTTGTGTGAACTGATCGGTCCACACATTCATACCCGTTATCCATTCCAGTTTTTCATTTTCATGACGATAACTTGCTTCACTGAACGACGCTGTTTGTAAACCTGCAAAACGAAAACCGGGAACAGAAATGCTGCGGTCATAAAAACTCACACTGTTCTTCAAGGATAGTTTTGATTGCGGATTGATATTGTAATCATACCCCGCCTGTGTGCTGATACGTGTTGTTTTATTTTCTTCGAAATAAAGATTAGGGTTGTTCGCAGGATCTTTAATATAATTGAGATCACCACCGATCCTGTTTTCAAATGTGCCGTTTACACCAAGATGAAGCGTGCTGCGTTCATTTAAATAAAGAAACAGTTTTGGATTAATGGTAGTGCGTTTGAATTTTGGAATAGCAGTTAAACCAATATCTGCAGGATCGTAAGCAGTACCTGCATTGAAGGAAGCAAAAACTGTTGTGCCAACCTTCTTGAATTTTTCTGAATAAAAAGCACTTGCATCTAAACCCAAAGCAGAAGTACCATTGAATAAAAAATTGAGCTGCCTTTCTTCACCCGGTGTTCTTGATACAAGATTCACCAAACCGGCAATGGCACCGCCGCCATACAACGTAGAAGAAGCACCTTTGATCACTTCCACCTGCTTGAGATCAAGAGGAACAATTTGTAATAAACCAAGACCGCCTGAAAAACCGGAGTACAACGGAAAACCATCACGCAATAATTGCGTGTATTTTCCATCGAGCCCCTGTATGCGGATGCTGGAGTTATAGGAAGTAGCTGATGTTTGTTGTGTTTGTATACCCGTGCTTTCATTCAGCATCATGCGGATATCACCAGGTTTCATATTGCCTTTCTCTTCGAGCTCTTCGCCGGAGATCGTTTCAATACGTGTGGGGATATTGGCAATGTACCTGCTTGTTCTTGTGGATGTAATGATGATCTCTTCTTCCTCTTCATGTTCTTCTTCGTTAAGCACTACAACAAGCGTACTGTCTATTGGCAACTGAACCGAAACCGTTTTTGTTTCATAACCCACATGCGAAAACAAAACCGTGTACACAGCAGCCGGAAGATCGTAGAATAACACCACGCCATTACTATCTGCAACAGCCGTACGCTTGAGTTGTTGAATAACTGCCGTGGCAGCAGCCAGCGGTTGATCCTGTTCATTTTTTACCACTGCTTTTAAACTGTATTGTGCAACAGATGAGAAACTGGAAAAAAGAACGATAAAGCCAAGAAGTAGTGAGCGGAGCTGCTGCATAAGGTTGATGAAAATTTGCTGCGAAGATAGCATTTGGTTTAGCGTGGATGGATGTAGAGAATCGATTTGCTTGTGATATGTTTGATGAATTAGTTTCGAGGTAATCAATGCCAGAGCAGTATGTTATATTTGAGATACTCGATTTAATGCAGCCAATCGTTTTATATCATAAATTAGAGCGACGTATCTAACACGAACAAAGTTTATCTATGGATCAGACATCTTAGGTATGCGACTAACAAAAACCATAAGGCTCCTTTGGACATTCTACAAAAGCTTTGTCTTGTCTACCGGTTTAATAACAATTTGTAGTTTGTTATTATTCTGGAAATACGGTTTTAGTGCATTTGTTGCTTTATTCTGGTTGAAAATCGCAACACTTGGTTTGACATTCTATTTCATCGACAATTACAAGTGCAGAGAGTATTACTATTTTCAAAATTTAGGAATTTCCAAGGTTTTGTTATGGACAGCAACACTCATCTTTGACTTTGTTTTATTTATCCTGTTGATAACCCTAGTATACAAATTCCGATGATTCATAAACTAGAGGCCGATAGTATTCAATTTGAAATTAATGGTAGAAAAATATTGAGAGATATTTATTTGAAATGTGAGACGGGTAAAATCACAGGTATTTTGGGCAGAAACGGAGAGGGCAAATCTTGCCTGATGAAAATTATCTACGGAAGTTTAGAATGCGAAAAATCTGTCCGCTTTGACGATGTTGCACAACATGAACCGTTCAAAAGACCCGACCTGTTGCTTTATCTTCCGCAGTTTAACTTTATCCCTAAATCACTTTCCCTCAAAAGAATATTTGATGATTATGAATTGGAGTATTCGTCATTTGAAAAACGATTCCCGGAATTTAAAACAAGGCATAGCTCTATCATAAATAGTTTGTCCGGTGGAGAACAGAGATTAATTGAACTCTACATTGTAGTAAAGTCAAGGTCTCAGTTCGCAATGCTTGATGAACCTTTTACTCATTTGAATCCACTTCAAATTGAAAAAGTACAGAATCTGCTTTCCGAAGAAAAAGAAAATAAAGGACTATTATTAACAGATCACATGTTTAGATATATTACAGACATCTGTGATAGCTTATATGTACTGACGAATGGAAAAACTCATTTAACGAAAAACATCTCAGAGCTGGAAACAATGGGTTATGCAAGACTTTAGCAGTTTTTCTTGTCCATCAGCTTCGGTAATTACAAGTACAAAAACATGCACAATATAAAAAAGGAAGTACACCGTACTTCCTTTTCTTTATTTGCTTCTTCGTGGCAAAACTAACTAAACAGATATTCCACATCTTCCCTGCTCAAACTCTTCACAAATCCGTTATCATCGGCAATCAGATCACGTGCAAGTGAACGCTTGCGTTCCTGCAGTTGTAAAATTTTATCTTCAATGGTATCCTTACAGATCATACGATAGGCAAAGATGTTATTGGTTTGCCCGATACGATGTGTACGATCGATGGCCTGTTGCTCAACAGCAGGATTCCACCATGGATCAACAATGTACACATAGTCGGCAGCGGTTAAGTTCAAACCCACGCCACCGGCTTTCAATGAAATAAGGAATACTCTTGTTTCTTCGTTGTTCTGGAAATCCTGCACCGCTTTTTCACGATCAGCAGCAGAAGTACTACCATCAAAATACACAAACGGAATATTCAGCTCTTCCAGTTTTTCTTTGATCAACGCCAGCATACCAAGGAACTGAGAGAACACCAACGCTTTGTGGTTACCCATGTTCTCTTCCAGCTCACGTACCAACTCATCAAGTTTAATGGAATGGTTCGGCAACTTCTCTGCTTCGTTTAAGATAAACGGTGAATCACAGATCTGCCTTAGTTTCATCAAACCTTGCAGGATGGTCAATTGCGATTGACCAATACCCAC
Source organism: Lacibacter sp. (assembly GCF_035299325.1). Taxonomy (GTDB): domain Bacteria; phylum Bacteroidota; class Bacteroidia; order Chitinophagales; family Chitinophagaceae; genus Lacibacter. The sequence continues at coordinate 49,735 of NZ_DATGWT010000013.1, forward strand.
TTCTTCAATGGTACCAAGAATTTTTGAACGGTATTCGTTACGATAAGCATCATAAATTTTACGTTGCTCGCTTTCCATTTCGCAATACAAAATGCTTTCTGTTTTTTCCGGAAGATCTTTTGCCACCTGTTCTTTTGTACGGCGGAGAATAAACGGAAACAACAGTTTGCGTAAATGATCTTTCTGTTCTTTCTCTCCAAACTTATCAATCGGTGTTGCAAAATCATTGCGGAAATGTTCAACCGTACCGAGCATACCAGGGTTGAGGAAGTTCATTTGTGCATACACATCAAATGTATTGTTCTGCAACGGCGTACCACTCATGCACAAACGGTGTTTGCTTTTGAGCAGGCAAGCTGCTTTCGCTACTTTACTGTTTGGATTTTTGATGGCCTGGCTTTCATCCAACACCACACAATCAAACGCTTGCTCACTTAATAATTTAATATCACTGCGGAGCGTACCGTACGTCGTGATCACTACATTGAACTGATCGAAGAACGCTTTATCACGGTTACGTTGTGCGCCGTGATGGATATGATAAGTGAGTGATGGTGTAAATTTCTTAATCTCGTTTTCCCAGTTATACATCAACGTTGTGGGACAAGCAACCAACGCTTTCAGCTTTCCATTCTTTGTATGTGTGTGTTGCAAAAACGAAAGTGCCTGGATGGTTTTACCCAAACCCATATCATCAGCCAATATACCACCCCAACCAACTTCACTTAAAAAGTTGAGCCAATGAAAACCACTTTCCTGGTAAGGACGAAGAATAGGTTGCAGATGTGCAGGTGGATCAACTTTTTTGATGTGTTTGAATTCACGCAAGCGTTCATACTTTTCTTCGAGCTGGATCATCAACTCTTCTTCGTTCCTGTTTTCATACAGTTCATCAATAACACTGATATGATATTTTGATAAACGAAGTTGATCCTGTTTGTTTTCACCCACACGGAAGAGCATGGAATAACGCTTGATCCATTCTTCGGGTAGCACACCCAAGGTTCCATCCTGCAATTGCACAAGTGATTGCTTGTTGGCCAACGCTTTCTTTACTTCAGCAATGCTCACACTCTGATCGCCAAACACCACTTTCACTTTTGCATCGAACCAATCAACACCATTGCTGATATAAATTTCTGTTTTTGGTTTGGCTGTATTGAAACGGAAATTCTTAAGTACTTCCCAACCTTCAACCGGTACTTTCATTTCCTTCATGGCATCCACAAACAAAAAGAACCAGTTGTTCTTTAATACTTCTGCACCTTTCAGTGCCAGTTGTGCGCCGCCTTCGGGTTTAATGAATTGTGAATGCAGTTTTTCTACCTTCTCAATAAACTCATTTTCTTTTTCACGGTTGCGGCTTACAATGATCAATCCATCTTCACCGGGAAGAATAATTTCTTCTTTATCGTTCGGCCTTACTTTATATCCTTTGTAACTGAAGGTGGGCACCATCACTAAATAATCACCACGCTCCTGTAACTGCAACGTAATATCGGGCTCGCCCGATTTTACTTCTTTGATCAATGCCTGGTCGAAATCAACATGATAGTCACGTGCAATTTTCAATGCTTCTTTTTCAAGGAAAACAGACAGATCGGCATTACTGATCAGCCTGTTTTTGTTTGATGCAAAATCGATCACCAGTTGTGCATCTTCCTGTTTTTCCCAGGTGCGTGCTTCGTTATTGAATAAGAAAATGAGCGGACTGTTCCAATCATTCTCATGCACATCCATGGCCACGCTGTTGATCTTCACTTTACAACTCCACTCCCATTTATTCTTCTGTTGTTTGAGTTCGAAGAATGGTTTCAGGAAAGTTCCTGTTGTGGATATGTGTACGAGGTTTTTTGTTTTGAATTCTTTTCCCTTCGGCAGAAGCAATACCGGCGAATTTGTTTCTGCAAATAATTTCTGAATGCGTGGTAATAAATATTCCAGCATTAATGTTTTGGTGTCTTCGGGAAGATCATCTTCTTCGTGATGAATAATGTTTTCCCAAATGCCGGAGAAAGGTGAATTGCGGTTTACAAACTTGCTGATCTCTGCAGGTTGCAAACGACGCAGCAATTGTAATAACAGTTTGTCATTTTCTGAAAGATCTTCTGTTTCAATAAACTTGCTGACGTCTAATTTTTCCACAGTACCGGTAAACTCATTTCCTTCTTCGTCCACTTCGCCTTTTACTACTTCAATACTGAAATAAGGAAACTGCTTGGTGTTGTTGTTTAACACCACACCCAGCCGCACAGATTGTTTTACCTCTTCAACAGTTTCAACTTCTGTCTCTGTTTCATTTGTTACAGCAACTGTAGCAACGGGTTCTGGTTTTTTTAAGGTAGAAGGTTCAACACGTTTTACGCCGGGATCAAGCACCCGGAGAAACGGTTTCCCGTCTTTATAAATGAATTCAAATTTTTCCTGCCAGTTATCGTTGAGTGAATAACCATAAATGCCCAACAGCTTTCCTTTTTCTTTATCCATGTTGCGGATGCTGTCGAAATACATGGGCCCGTGTGCATTAAGCAACTGCATAAACACAATGGCTTTATGTTCACAAATAGCATGAGCATTTTCTGCACAGGTGCAGGATGTATCGAAATTACGTTCGTCGTTTTTCTGAATGGTTACCGGCCATGTTTCACCGTTCATTTGCAACTCGGCTCTTACACATTCATCTTTTGCAGAAAGAATCGATGCTTTGTTGCTGCGTAAGAATACTTCAGCATCATCTAATGCCGCAGCAGCAGTGAGTGTGCGGATGGTTTTCAGTTCAATGTTTTTCATCTTCACCACAGTATGGCGCTGATCGTACTGCAGATCTTTAAGACCAAGAATATTTTTATCTATGAGGTCCTGCAATTGAAACAAAGAAGCTACTTCGTGCCGGCAGATATCGCCGAGATTGTAAGGACAACTGCAACGTACATTCATGGCGTTGGCATCTTTGTACTTCTGGATATATACTTTGTAAAAAGTTGAGTAAGAATCGTCACGCACACGAAATACAACTGTGCCCATGAGTTCATCATGTTCTACCAGTTCCGCAAAACCAATAGCATGAATTTTTTTCCCTCTACGGATCACTTCTTCGGTACCGTGATTATAAGCGAACTTCAACAGATGTGGTAAAGCCAAGCGATAATAGTTTTACAATTTTCAATAGCGGCATTTCACAGAAAACTCGAAGAGTTCAGAAAAGGCCAATCTGCAAAAGTAAAGGCTTTAAATGCACATTTCCCGTTAAAAAAAGAAAGAAATATCAACAGTTGTAAAGTGATTGCTGAACAGGAAAAGGTTCTTATCTTTACAGGTTTTGTTTTTGCGAACGAAAGCCACGGAATAAGAATGTTTTTTGCTCACCGATTGCACTGATATACCACGGATGATTACATTAAATTTATCCAGTGTATTTTTTCTTTGTGAAACTTAGTGCCTTTGTGCCTTCGTGGTTCAAGAATGTTTCGCCACAGATGAACACAAATAAACGCAGATAGATTTTGCCAATTTGCTTATTGACTATTGTCCATTGTCAATTAATTCTCTTAGCCTCTTAATAACATTCCTTCTTTATACAACGGCAACACGTTGGCTATATCGGGAGTCATACAAAAACGGATGTCTTCGATCAAACCAAAACGATCAACCAAACGATGATAATGTGTAAGCTTTGGCGCAAAGCCATGCAGATCATCTTTTGCAAGATCATATTGCAGTTCTGCAGAAAGAGAACTATCGCAATGAATGGTAAAGTTTTCTTTAATGCGGCTGATAACAGCACCGGCAAATAACGTGTCTTCTAAATTATAACGGTCTTTCCAACCGGCGCAACCAAGTACAACATTCTTGTTTTGTTTGACTAGGAAATCACATACTGCACTTAAGTTGGGAAATGAACCGGTGATGATTGTATCGGCGTCATTATCCAGGGCCATTTGTAACAAGCGTGTACCGTTTGTTGTGGTGAGTACCAGGGTTCTGTTCTCAATAAAATCACGACTGTATTCAAGTGGTGAATTACCATGTTGTAATCCTTCGGCAATTTGTCCGTCACGTTCACCTGCTGCAATGCTGCCATCAATGTTTTTGCTGAGTGCGATTGCTTTTGCTACTTCATCAACAGGAATTACACATTGTGCTCCGTTGTGTAATGCTGATGCAATAGTAGATGTTGCACGAAATACATCAATGATCACTACTACTGCGTTTCGCAGATCGTATAAATGTAATAATGCCGGTGAGAGACAGGTATAAAGTGTGGGTTTGTTGTTTGCCATGAGGCGCAAAAATAAGAAAGAGCAGTGAATGCTGCTCTTTCAGGTAAGTATTGTTATGATTTCTTATTGATCAATTGCCGAGCACCAGCTTTCCTGAAATTGTTTGATCTGTATCTACAACACGATAGCTGTAATAGCCTTTCCGCAGATGTGAGAAGCTGAATTGTGCTTTGCCGTTGGTTACCGTTGTATTGAAGATGAGCTGACCCATTGCATCAAACAGTAAGAACTGCACTTTCCTGTTTTGTGATTCTTTGTTGTACAATGAAAGAGTATTACCATCTTCACTGCTCCACACTTTCCATTGTTTGCTTTCTTCGCCCTTTACAAAAATGATAGATGAACTTACCTGGTGATTGTCGAGATCTTTTTGAATTAAGCGATAGTACCATCCGTATGGACCGGCATTGTTATCAGGGAAACTATAAGCCTGTGGTTCAAGTGAAAACTCTTTGCCTTTTACAAAACCAATACGTTGAAAACGTTGAGAAGTTTCGCCACGCTCAACAATAAAACCATCGTTGTTTAATTCCTGGATGGTATTCCAGTCTAATTGAATTAAACCATTGGTCATTCGTTTAGCTTTTAATTCACCAAGCGTGATAGGTAATGTTACACAACTACCAGCCGCAACAGTTTGCATTTCTGTACCCGAGCCGGCAGGATTAAAACAGGTAGAAACAGATGAATAAGAAAGTTTATCATCACCACCGGCAATATCATTACTTGCCAATGTTCTTGATACAACTCCGTTTGCAAGTGCATAATGCATTACGTTGCCCGGTGCAATGACGTGACCAAGCCCATGCGCATGACCAAGTTCATGCAATGCCACTGATTCAAAATCAAATTCAGAACCGGAAGGTGATACCGGACCAAACTCCCAGTTAAAACCAGCGAGAGGAATATCTCTGAATTGAATATCCATATCTGCCAACCACCAAACCGTATTGTTTTGATTGCAACCGCCTGTTGCTGATGCATCAAAATTGCTGGTGCAAACGCCGAGCGTTCCTGAAGGAAGCGATGAATTGAAGTAAACTGCGTTTACACCATCGTTGGCCGAAGTTGCAACCGAAGTTGTACCGCTGGCACGAAAGCCAACACCGGTAGCGCAACGCCAGCTTATCAATGCACGGTTAAACGCAGCCACAGCTGCTGTGTTAGACGCGAAGGATGTATTGAACTGAAAGGTGTAACCGCCAATACCATCAAGATTTCGGAGGTAATAACGTTGACGTGTAGCTGATGCAAAGCCAAAGAAATCATTATTGATATCAATATGGCTGTATTGCACATTTAAATTTGATGCAGATGTTGTGCTGCCGTTGACGTTGATAGGTCCAGTGCCAGCTGAGGAAGGAACTTTCACTGTAATGCTGTTATCGCTCCAGGAAATTATATCGCTTGGTTGTGATGATGCAATAAATGTAGCGCCACCATCATCTGCATTGGTGAAATAAACGGTGCCTGCGCTTGCGCCAAATCCACTTCCATTGATCGTGATCTGATCGCCTGCCACAACCGTTCCCGCTCTCGATGTACCCGGTGAAAAAGAGGTAATGGCCATTGTTCTGTTAGCAACGGGATTTGCAACAACAGCTGTATATTTTTTTCCTTCGGGGTTTAACGCATCTACCTTGCTTACTTGTTTAATCCGGTTAAGTAATTCTGTTTCTGTCATCTTTTGGTTTTGCACCGCATCAATAAACAAATTCTGTTGCTGAATAATTGCACCCTGCGCACCGGCATATGGAATAGTTTGCAAAGCATTCGGATTTTTTTTCAGTAACTGTTTGCTTTGCTTTTTTGTGGCAGCTGTTTGCAGGAACAAAACATAGCGTGTGTTTTGTTGCAATTGAAGCGAAGGATAAACAACTGTTGAACGGTTTTTATAAACACCACCTTCGGTAATAACATAAACGGTTGGTAGTGCACGTGAGTTTTTAAGCCATGCATTTACACTGATCTTGTTGACTGTGTATACCTGCATCGTGTTTGAATCAATAAAACTTTCTTTTTCTGTAACAACACCGCTGATCACAACATCAGAAGAGGATACCCTTTCCTGTAAAGAAACAGGAACCATCAAACATTGCGACGATAGTTGAGGAATAGAACAGGCAAACGAGAAAGCAATTAGCAGGAGGCGCATACTTGCTGGTTTCATCAGGATACGATTTGTGTACAAGTATAACTATTAAAGGTTATTTGTACAAACTATCAACAGCAGGAAAACACTTAAATTATAATAAAGCCTGCCATTTCGTGCTTTCCGCATACTCACGAATCGTATTGTTCCGTTTCTCAATAAGTAGTTTCATATAACCTGTGAGATAAATACGGCTGAAGAGTTTTCCAACAGAACCATACGGTGCTTCAAACTCAACCTTGTCGATCATGATGGTGCCGTTGTTCACAGCTTTGAAATGATGCTTGTGAGCATAAGAAACAAAATCACCTTTCTCCATAACATCTTCAAAATAATCAGGACTTGTCATCTCCGTGATCTTTACCGTCATGAATCTTGTTTTAAACAGGTGTTTTGCTTTCCAAGTAACGTACTCACCCTGTTTAATAAGACCGGATGTTACACCGCCAACAGCTTCTTCGTTATTATCCTGCTGCGAAATTTTATGCAAGCCAATATGCCGGCTTAGATCAAACACCCGCTCAATGGGTGCGGCAATAAATGTGGTTACGTGAATGGATGGCATAGAAGGATGGTTGTTTAAAAAACGATGAGTCACCTTTTTCGTTGGTGACTCATCGGCTGATATTTAGCAGCAAGAATAATGCCTTTAACTTTTTCGGTGTGTTTTTACAGGAAAGGAGTCTTAACCACTTTTGCTTTCAACAGTTTATCACGCACTTCTACATAGATATCAGAATCAAAATTTGCATGAGAGGTTGCCACGTATCCAAGCCCGATCGCTTTTTGAAGAGAAGGAGATTGTGTACCGCTGGTTACTTTGCCAATTTCATTACCATCAGCATCTTTGATCTTGTAATCATGACGGGGAATACCACGATCGATCATTTCAAAACCAACGAGCTTACGTTTTACGCCTTCGGCTTTTTGTTTTTCTAAAATTTCTTTTGCAGTAAAGTCTTTGTTGAATTTTGTAACCCAACCCAGCCCGCCTTCTAATGGTGAAGTTGTATCATCAATATCGTTGCCGTATAAACAAAAACCTTTTTCTAAACGGAGTGTATCTCTTGCACCAAGACCAATCGGTTTAATACCAGCTGCTTTCCCTGCCTCAAAAATGGCATCCCAGATTTTATCGGCAGCACCATTGCTGTCTTCAAAATAAATTTCAACACCGCCTGCACCGGTATAACCTGTTGCACTTACCAAAACATTCTCCACACCGGCAAACGTTCCTTTTACAAAGGTGTAATACTTCAGGTTAAGGATATCCATTTCAGTAAGCGGCTGCAGAATTTTTGTAGCGTTGGGACCTTGTATTGCAAGCAAACATGTTCTTTCGCTGATGTTGTGCATCTCAACATTGTTGGTATTGAACTGCTGAATCCAGTTCCAGTCTTTTTCAATGTTGCTGGCATTTACCACCAACATATACACTTTGTTTTCTTCCACACAATACACCAACAGATCATCCACAATACCACCTTGCGCATTTGGTAAGCAACTGTACTGTGCTTTTCCGTTGGTTAGTTTAGAAGCATCATTGCTGGTAACACGCTGAATAAGATCCAACGCTCCTTCACCTTTTAAAATAAACTCACCCATGTGGCTCACATCAAACACACCGGCATTATTACGTACAGCAGCGTGTTCATCATTAATACTGGTATAAGAAATGGGCATATTGTAACCGGCAAATTCAGCCATTTTCGCACCAAGGGCAATGTGTTTGTTTGTAAAGGGGGTTGATTTCATGCTTCGATCATTTGTGATGGCCACAAATGTAAAGGAAGCAGGAGAATGAGCCGAGAGAAGTTTTAATAAATGGCGATTTTGAAAAAACGATTGCGCATCCGGCTGTTATTGTGGAGGGTTCCAATTGCTTCGCTCCAGGATATAAACAGCCGTTTCATCGTTGCCAAATATCCTGTTTTCAACAAACCGAAAACCGAGCCGTTCATAAAACCGACGTGCTGCAGTATTGGAAATAAGCGGATCAATGAGAATAGCAGTAACAGGTTTATTTGCGAAGCAGCGTTCAATGGCCAGTTGCATCATGCGTGTGCCATAACCTTTGCCGAGATGTTCTTTTTCACCGATCCAAATATCAATGGCCCGAAGATTTTGCTCTACCTCGCCCCAGTAGTGTGTTTCTTCCAAAGCAGGGTCAATGATCTGGATAAAACCGATGGGCCGGCCATTCAGTTCGGCTATGAGTTGTTCACGCCAGGAAACCTGTTTTGGTAATTCTGTTGCCCACTCCCAGTCATCGCTGGGATCGCAATCGATCACATGCTGCTGTTCATCCCAATATTCGAGTGTTGACAGATCTTCAATTGTGGCTGCACGTAGCGTTATGTTTTTTGGTAGTTGCTCCATAACCAAGCCAGGTTTTGCTGCAATAAAATTACCGAAGATAACCGAGCAACCAAAGTATGCCGTAGAGTATAGCGATGATCAGAAGACAGATAAACAGAACTTCTGTGATCTTTTTAATTCTTGACTTCATGATAAGGTGGATTTATTTGATGCAACAGCAAGCCTGTTGAACATCAATGATGATAAGGTAATGGTTAATGCGGATGTATTAATGATCTACGCTGATGATGCGTGTCACTTTCCAACCCTTTTCTGTTTTTTTCCAGGTATGTATGAACTTGAATACACCACAATCCATTTTTCCATTTTCCATATGGCAGAAGCGATGTTGTGCTATCTGCACCGCACCGTAGCCGGGAATGGGATATACTTCCATGGTTTCTTTTAGCAACTCCCGTTTTAAATCTGGTGTCTGGGCCATCATTCGTTTAAAAGCAGCTACGTTATCTGCATAAAAAGTAAGCCCACTTCCGTCGTGATAGAATTCAAGTGTTGAATCGATATAACTGCTGAAAACTGTAATGTCTTTGTTGAATGCCGCAAACCATGCACTGTCTAATTTGAAAATGGTTTGAAACAATTCTTTATCCTGGTGTTTCTGGTTTGCGTCTTGTGCATTTGCATTACCAAATAAAATAACTGCCAATAAAAAGAGCGTAATGAAACGAAGTAGTCGCATAAAAAAGGTTTAATGGTAATGATAATTGATTAACCCACCCCTAAGTCCCCTCCCGGGAGGGGAGGAAAAAAAGCCCCTCCGTTTCTTTCAAAACATCGGGGCCGTTGGCTGTTCCAACTTTAACCGAGGTTACAGTGCGTTAATGGTCATTGGCTGAATGATCACTGCATCACTGTTAGGAGTTGCTATTCGTTCAACGATCTGTTTTGCGGGTGTTGTAGATGTTTTTGGTGCTTCAGGATTGTAACGGTAGCGAAGACTGTCGTTCTCTTTTTTCTTGTTCTTCAGTTCTTCTTCACGCTGTTGCAATTCTTTCTTTTCACGTTCGATGCGATCAAGTTCGCTTTCAATTGTTCCTTCTTCACGTTCAACTTTTTCAATTTTATCTTTACCATCTACACGTTCAAGTCCTTCTTCTGTCATAATATATTCTACGTTTGTATCATTCCAGCCGGTGTGGCTCCACCTGTTATCATCTTCCCATTCCCAATCTCCGCCACGACCATTGAACGTAATGTTGTGCCACTCTAAACGATCAACACTCTTGTCGATGTAAATGCGTTTGCCAACAGGAACTTCAATTGTAACGATCACACGCTGGTTACGGAATTTTGATTCTTCACTTACAGTAAACCCTTTGTCGAGTGACAGCACGCTGTCTTTAAAGTTTACATTGTACTTAATTGATTGCGCATTTGTAAGTGCTTTATCTCTTGTAGCACCTGAGCTGCGTTTATCATATTTTACGTGATAAAGGCTATCGGTACTTTTTACAATACGAAGACGGATATTGTTGATGTACAAACTATCACCATCCATACTGAACACATCATCAACACCAAACGCACGGCCATACACTTTTACTTTTGCTGATGGTACTTTCACAACCATTTTACCTGTTACTGGCTGAGCAATTTCAACCGCCTGCTGCTCTTGTGCAGATACACGGAAGTTGTTGAAGAAGGAAGAAATAAGTGTGATGAAGCAAACCAAACCAACAAACCAAAGGAAACCGAAAGTGTAACCTAAGTAAGGGTTGCGGCTTTTTGTACCAATGATCTTACGGATAACCCAGGTTAATAATGCAACCACGGGAACAAGTAAGAACAGAAGCAGGGTACCCCATGCAGCAATGTTTTGCCAGGTTCCTTCTAAAAAGAATCCTTTGAAAGGAAATGCAGCAACACCGCCAATAACAGCACCAATCAATGCCATCAACAACACAAAACCAATTGTACCTGCTACGAATAAGAAGAATGCTTTGAACAGAACACCAATTGCATGACCAATACCGCTTGTTGTGCTGCGGGCAATAGGTCCGGCTTCAACTGCAAAGGCTTTGCTTTTTGATCCCAGTTCAGAACTCATTTGTTTTGCGCCCTCAGTGATGGTTGCGCTCATACGTTGTGCACCTTCTTTTATTTCTTCGCTCATTTGTGAGGCTCTTTCCTTAATAGTTCCGCCGCTGCCTAATTCTTCCTGCACAGCATTCTTGATACTGTTCACATCGATCTTTTCGCCACGCATTTGTAATTTATCTGTTGCGCTGCTGGCCATTGGTAAAACGATCCAGAGAATAACATAGATCACAAAGAGTGTTCCGCCGAAGCCACCAAAGACGATGTTGGGTTCAAGATCAAAATCGAACATGGCATTGCGGAAGATCGATGAAATGATACCAAGGATCAGTGGCAAACTGAATACCACACGTGGCACCCATACCGGTATATTGAAATAGTTAGCTAAACCGCTTGCTACACCACCTAATACTTTATCATCAGGATTGCGGAATAAACGCTTGCGGATATTTGTTTTGAGGTCTTTCAATGGTAACACGATCCACAGAACAATGTAGACAAGTACACCTGTGCCAAAACCACCAAAGGTGATGAGGGCAAACAGAATACGCACTACAGTAGGATCGATCTTTAAATAATGAGCAAGACCGCTACATACACCACCAAGTATTTTATCGTTGGCGTTACGGCCAAGGCTTCCACGAGGCTCATCAGCTGTTGCAGAAGCTGTTGCTGCTGTTGCAGAAGAAGACGAAGAAGAACTGTTGTGACTTGTTGAAGCACCTGTTTCATTATCCATCTGCTCAAAATCTTCGATGCTGCCCATGCTGCTGCAAATAGTGGCAACACTTTCGTCGGTAATACAAGTGGCGCCTTTTTTCAGTTCTTCGTCGAACAGTTCAGCAATACGATCTTCAATATCATTGATGATCTCATCACGTCCTTCTTCGTTGGCAAAGTAGCGGCGCAGACTTTCGGTGTATTTCTGCAATTGCTCAAAAGCCGATTCTTCGATGGGTATCACCCGGCCCTTGAAATTTATATTGATTACCTTTTTCATAATAATAACAGTTTAATGGTTAAAGTGGGCTTTCAGCAGATGGAGGATGAACCTGAACGCTTTCACCGGTTACAACGGCATTGGCTCGGCCGTTCTTCTTGGTTACGGCATCAACAGAGCTGGACATTTCGTTCCATGTTTGTTCCAGTTCTTTGTAAAAGGCGGCTCCTTTTTCTGTTAGTGCAAAATATTTTCGTGGCGGGCCGCTGCTGCTTTCAACCCAGCGGTAAGTCAGCAGGTCGGCATTTTTCAATCGGGTAAGTAGTGGATACAGGGTTCCTTCGAGGATGTTAAGGTTTGCCTTTTTCATTTCCTCAATAATATCACTGGGGTACACTTCGCCCCGTTGGATAACGGAGAGAATGCAAAACTCCAGGACTCCCTTGCGCATCTGGCTTTGTGTGTTCTCGATATTCATAACCTGAGGAGTTTGTTTATTTGGTGAAAGGTGGTGGAGAATCATGGGGGAGAGCTCTTCCTTTGTGCTTCTGCCTTCCAATCACCTTAATTACATTGACAAAACAAAGCTAAGTGAAAATTCAGTACTATGCAACACAAAGTACCATCTTTTTTTTAGTAGTTGGCAGAAAACGATAGCTTGTAAAAATTAAAGCGCTGTTTTACAGCGCTTTAATTCAAAAAAATATTTTTAGAAAAGTAGAAATTTTTTTTCAACCTGCCTGCTTCAGCCAACAATTTCCTTAGAAACCAGAAAAAAGAGACACAGGCTTTGATGGAAACCCGCCTATTTTTCGAGTTTGCCAAAGGGTTTTTTCAGCAGCTCCAGTACATCTTCATCTTTTTCTTCCGGATAATACCGATCGAGACCATAACGCACCTGTTTAATATCTAAACTTGAAAATGTGCCGAGCAGCCGGTCCCAGATGGAGAACACCGCACCATAGTTACTATCCGTATAGGGTTGTTTCCAGTGATGATGCACTTTGTGCATATTTGGTGAAATGAGAATATAGCTGAGTGCTTTATCAAGCTTTACCGGCAGACTGATGTTGGCATGTGTAAATGCAGTGGCAAGCACCACAAGAGTTTGATAGATCATTACACTGTACATGGGCGCACCTGAAATAAAGATGAGCAGCAGGAAAAAGATTCCCCTCAACAAACTATCGCCGGGGTGATGACGAAGCCCGGTTGTTACATCAACATTGGTATCGCTGTGATGAATAAGATGAAAACGCCAGAGCAGCGGCACTTTGTGCATGACCAAATGCACCAGCCAACTGCTGAAATCGAGTGCAAGCACACCAATAAAAATGGTGACAAGTATGTTGGCATTGGTCCAATATACAAGACCAAATTCTGCAGAAGCACACCAATCGGATAATTTAATAATGAGGATTGCCAGGAATGTATGAATGATGAGATGGATAACCGTGAACACAAAGTTTACACCTGCATGGCGAAGTTTTGTTTTCTTGTAACGAAGCGGAAACAAGGGAATGGCGCCTTCAATGATCCAGAAAAGTAAAAGACCACCAACAAGGATCGCCATCCGTTCGAGCGGGCGATGTTCAAGTGTTTGAAAGTGGTTCAGGATGTCGTTCCACATGGCGTTACAATTAGGTCAAAAGTTACGAAGGCTTTCATGGATGAAAAAAAATTGTTTAATGCCGTTTCATCAACGGAAAAACCTCTCGGCCTATTCACAACGCATCAGCAGATCCCTCCTTCGTCGGGATGACAACTTCTTTCACCTCCGCAAACTCTTTTTCGCAATCAAAACAATGATACATTTTTTCAGAGGCAAGGGCATATCCTCCCAACAGATAAGTAAAAATGGCGCTGAACCAATTAGACGTTTTCCGGTTGCTGAAAATATACTCCACATTCAATGATCCGCAGTAAGGGCAGGCCCGGTTCTCTTTTGCTTTGTTGACGATTGTGCGTAACAGATCTGTTGCCCGGTCTTTTTGTGTTTCATGCACCATGAGCTTAATACCGCCAATAGCATTGGTCAACAGCGGATCGATGGTAACTGTATTTTCATCTTTGAGCCAGCAGTTGATGCCTTCTTCCTGCAGCTGCATCATGTGAAGGTTGGCATCAATGTAGTTATCGTATGTGTTGAGGATGGAGTAGCTCATGACTAAAAATACAATGAAAAGATTCTTTATTTTACATTACGTTTTAACTATGACAACATTTACAACGGATAAGCCTTTGACGAAACGTCAATTTTTTTTACTGGTACTATATTCATTTAGTTTTCTACTGGCAGGTTATTTTATTATTACGCTCTTTTTTCCTGAGAAGGCAGATGCTGCTCCTTATTCGATGGGAGGTACTTTCTTAGGAACATTTTTTTATCTTTTACAAAAAGACAAAGTTCATGAGGTTCGCTTTGACGAGGAAAGCAAAGAGCTTCATTTCTATTCAAAAGGATATTTAACGAAGTTGAGAAAAATGAAAACTTCGTTTGAAAACATGCACGTTAAAAAAGAAGATTGGGAATCAAAAAGTAAATGGCTTCCAAAACGAAAAATTCTTTCTATTGAAATTTTGAAAGAGAAAACGCTTGTGTTTACGGTTAATATGAACTTAGATCACTTCTCCGAACACAAGATGCGTGAGTTAATTTCAACATTTGAAGCAAACAATATACCTGTAAAATAATATTTAATAAAAAATCCCGCTCTTACAAGCGGGACTTTTATTGGTAGTATTGGTTTCTGTATTCTTTATTGATTCAACATCAACGGCATTACCAGCATCAACACATCTTCACCTTCATTTTGTTCTGTTGGTTTAATGAGGCCGGCTTTTGTTGGTGTACTTAATTCCATTTTTACTTCGTCTGTTTCAACAGCGTTCAGCATTTCCACTAAGAATTTTGCATTGAAAGCGATCTGCATATCCTCACCATCGTATTGGCATTTCATACGCTCATTACCTTCAAAACTAAAATCAACATCCTGAGCAGCTAACTGCAACGAACTACCGCCAATGCTCAACACAACCTGGTTGGTGCTCTTGTTACTGAACACGCTTACACGACGTAATGCACCAGCCAATTCGTTGCGACCGGCGATCATGCTGTAAGGATTATCAGCAGGGATCACCACTTTATAGTCAGGGAAACGTGCATCGATCAACCGGCAGACAAGCTCAGTTGTACCATGAACAACAAACAGGTGGTTGCTGTTGTAAGAGAGCGTGATCTCATCTTCATTATCAGGCAATGCTGTTTTTAATAAGTTCAACGGTTTTTTTGGAACGATGAAGTTTTCGCTCTTCGGGCAACTCACATCTGTACGTTTGTAACGCACCAAACGATGTGCATCTGTTGCAACAAAGGTCAATCCTTTTTTATCGAGTTCGAAATACACACCCGTCATTGCAGGACGCAGATCATCATTACTTACCGCAAACAATGTTTTGTTGATGGCAGTAACCAATGCTGAAGAAGTTGTGGTGAATGAAGTGGTATCATCAGCCACAGGTTCTTTCGGGAAGTTATCAGGATTTTCGCCCATCACTTTATACTTACCGCTGTCGCTGGTAATTTCAATACCAAAGTTCTTATCAATATTAAAGGTGAGTGGTTGATCAGGTAAATTCTTCAACGTATCCATCAGGATACGTGCAGGAATACAAACCCGGCCATTGTCTTTTGCTTCAATATCCATGTGGATCTTCATCACTGTTTCCAGGTCGGTAGCAACCACAGTTAGTTTGTTCTTGTTGATCTCAAATAAAAAATCTTCCAGGATGGGTAATACGGTGTTGGCATTAATTACACCATTGATCTGCTGCAGTTGTTTCAGTAAAGCCGATGACGAAACGATAAACTTCATAACGCTGTTCTTAATTTAATAACGGGGAAGGTAAGGCATTTTTGCCTCATGAGCCTGCAAGATAAGGGTTAAATTATCAACTTGTTTTCAGCCTTACTTACGGCAGACGCACGGCTCTAAAACAACAAAACATTGCAGCAAAATCATTGTACATTCGGCCTTATTAATTGATTGAAGATGCTGGACAAACTATTTGGCTGGACCAAGAAAAAACAAAGCCCGGAAGTGGTAACGCCACCCATTACTTTTGGGCGTTACAGCGATAATAACAAAACCCTGCAAAAAACAAAACGCTGGGCCGATGCGGAGAACCTCTTCAAAGAAAAAAACTATCATGAAAGCATTGAAGCTTTCTTCGATTATATGCGGGACGATGCATTGCAAAATGTGCAATCATCAACCAATGGAGCGGAAAGAACATTTACGTTTTACCAGGGAAGCAAATTGGTGCGTGGACGTTACAATGGCGAGAACCTATCAGCCGAGGTAACCCTGGCCCGGATGGCGCAGCCTTCAGTGCCGGTGATGCGTCGTTTACTGGAGCATAATTTCAACCTCTTTTATTGCCGGTACGGACTGGATGCTGACAGGCTTTGTATGTGTTTTGATACGGAGATAAATACGGCCAACCCGAATAAACTTTACTATGCGTTCAAAGAGTTAGCCACCCGTGCCGATAAGCAGGACGATCTGCTGTTGCAGGATTTTCAATCACTCCAGTCTGCAGATACAGAACACATCGAACAGATTCCTGATGCTGAAAAGGAAGTGAAGTACAATTATATTATTCAATGGATCAGGGATACAGCAGCGGCCATTGAACAATTAGATCCCGATAAAATGAGTGCCGGTATTTCTTACCTGCTGTTGAACCTTGCTTATCGTATCGATTTCCTGATTGTACCCGAGGGTCGTTTGTTGTATGATCTTGAAGATCTTGTTGCGTTGTTCTTTATGAAAGATGATAAACCCGCCAGTGAAAAGAACAAAGCAATGCTGCAGGGGTTTTTAAAGATGATGACGAAAACAAAAGAAGATGTTTTTCCTTGCCTGTTTCGAAGCAAACATAGTTTTGCTATCACCCAACCAACACAACAAAAAATAATTGCTGATTCTATTTTTGGTGCTAATCAGAATACTGTTTGGTTCAAGGAAAATAATCATCCCTATGTAGCGCAGCAGATCAGTGAATATGGATTGGGGTATTGTCAATACAATTTCAGTTTGCCAAAGCCGATAAGTGATCTCTATCTTATTTTAATGAAAGTATCGTATGCAGATTTCTTTCGTGATCTTGGTTTTAGCGAAGAGTTGTACAACAGCCAAACACAAAAATTCAATAGTGAGCTGATTGCACAAAAGATTACGGTTATTATGGATACATGGCGTGAAAAATATCCGCTGATCAATTTTAAAACAGAAAACCTGAAATATGATTCGTTACTCAGTTTTACATTGTCGTTTACGGCAGAGATAGAGTTTGTAAATACTGAAGTTAAATAAATCATCTCATCATTAAAATCAAAAAGAAATCATGCCATCAGCGGTCGAGATAGTTGATTCCTTTAAGGATACCATTATACAAATTGCCACGCAAACAGGCACAGGCACCGGTTTTTACCTGCGTCAGTATGATCTTATCGTTACTAATAATCATGTAGTTGATACAAATACAGAAGTAACCATTGCAGGCAAACAGTTTGAAAAAGTATTGAGTCGTGTATGGTACACTGATCGAAAACATGATCTTGCTTTTTTGCAGGCACCGCCACAAGTGCAATTACCGGAAATAAAACTCGGTGAATATATTAAGATGAAAGATGGCGATCCGGTGATTGCAATCGGTCATCCTTACGGATTAAATTATACCGCCACACAAGGTGTGATCTCCAAAGTTGATCGTGTGCGTGAAGGATTAAAATACATCCAGATCGATGCAGCTATTAATCCCGGCAACAGCGGTGGACCATTGTTGAACATGAGCGGTGAGGTAATTGGTGTAAACACGTTCATCATTCGTGGCGGTGATAACCTGGGTTTTGCATTGCCTGAACAATACCTGCGCACAGCACTGGATATTTATGCGCCGTATAAAGGCAAACCTTCTACCCGTTGTCATGCCTGTGAATTTTTGGTGTTGCCTGAGAATATCGATAATGGAAAGTATTGTCCTTCCTGCGGCAGTGAAGTAAAACTTCCTGAATTACCAACGGAAGAATATGAACCTGTTGGTGTGAGTAAGACCATTGAAAATATTCTGAAAGCACTTGGCAAGGATATTAAACTTGCACGTGAAGGAGTAAATATCTGGAGCGTAAAAGAAGGAAGTGCAAAAATTGTCATCCGCTATAATCCTGAAAATTATTTCATTGCCAGTGACGCTTATTTGTGCCTGCTGCCATCGGATGGAATGAAGATAAAGCCGCTGTATCAATATTTGTTACAAGAAAATTATCACAATAAAGGTCTGGTGCTGAGTTGCCAGAACCAGAACATTGTGTTGAGCCGTATTATCTACGATCTTGATCTTTCGCAGGAAAATGGTGAGCTGCTGTTTCGCCAGTTATTTCAGAAAGCCGATGCATATGATGATATTCTAAAAAAAGAACATGGATGCCTGGATCGTATGGAAGAATAATCAAATGTTAAGGTAAGTGTCTGTTTGTATTCTGTCAATAAACGAACAGTTGATCGTTTTTCAAGGTCTTGCCCTACTTTTGCGCTTTCTTAAAAATTGAGCAGAACTACGATCTGCCAAAACTGGCACTAAAAAAATAAGTACATGAAGCTATCTCATCTCGCCGAAACATTAATAGGTTCTGAAATTGTAAAGCTGGGTAACCAGATCAAAGAGCGTATGCGCCAGGGCGAACACATTTACAATTTCACGATTGGTGATTTCGATAGCAGCGTATTTCCAATACCAAAGGAACTGGAAGATGAAATTATTGATGCATATAAACATCATTTCACTACTTACCCTGCAGCTGAAGGAATCCTGGAGTTGCGCCAAAGTGTATCGCAGTTTTTAAAAGAGCGTGAAGGATTAGAATATGGTGTGAATGAAATTCAGATTGCTGCAGGTGGTCGCCCACTTATCTATGCAATTTTTCGTGCCATTGTTGACAAGGGTGATAAAGTGATTTATGCAGCACCTTCCTGGAACAATAATCATTACGCACACTTTACAGAAGCAGAACATGTGTTGATCGAGGCAACTGTTGAAAATAATTTCATGCCAACGGCAAATGAAATCAAACCTCATCTGAAAGGTGCCACGTTGTTGTGTTTGTGTACACCACAAAACCCAACAGGTACCATGTTCCCGAAGGAAGAACTGGAAAAGATCTGTGATATGATTCTGGAAGAAAACAGATCAAGAGCAGAAGGTGCAAAGAAATTATTCCTGATGTTCGACCAGATGTACTGGACGTTGACGTTTGGCGGAAATGAACATTACAACCCTGTTACACTTCGTCCCGAGATGAAAGAGATCACGGTGTTTGTAGATGGTATCAGTAAAGTATTTGCTGCAACAGGTGTTCGTGTTGGCTGGTCTGTTGGTCCGGAGTTGATCATTTCAAAGATCAAAGCTATTCTCTCACATGTTGGTGCATGGGCACCAATGGCTGAGCAGAAAGCAACAGCAAAATATTTATTACAGAAAGAAAATATTGATCGTTACCTCGTCAACTTCAAAGAAGAGATAAGCTACCGGCTCACTGAAATTTCAAAAGGATTGCTGCAATTAAAAGCTGAAGGCTTGAATGTTGATGTGGTTGCTCCGCAAGGTGCTATTTACCTCACCATTAAAGTTGACCTTGTTGGAAAGAAAAAAGCAGATGGCACTCTTTTGCAAACACAGGCTGATGTAACACAATATTTATTGGATGAAGCAAAGCTCGCCATTGTTCCGTTTACAGCATTTGGTGCAAGCAAAACATCTCCCTGGTATCGCTTAAGTGTTGGTACATGTCGAAAAGAAGAGATCCCTGAGTTTTTAGGTAAGCTGAAAGAGGCGATGCAAAAACTTAGCTAAGAGTTTGGAAAGAGCGAAAAGAGAATGGCTGATTTGTTTCAACCATTCTCTTTTTTATTTTATCTGTGTTAATCAGTGCTATCTGTGAGCAATTAATAGCGGAATCGGATCAGTTTCTGTTCATCAGCTATCAACAATCTTCCTTCATGCTTCATTTCTACTGCAGTGCGTGCACAACATTCATCTGCACAAAACTTTTTCATTACAAGAAATTGTAACGACCCGTTTTTAATTTGCAAAGCCATGGTATCAGCCGCCTGCAATGTGAACAAACGCTTTTTGTCATTATCAACCAGCACAGGTACTTCGGTATATGGCGAATTTTGTTTCTTGTACAGTTTAATATCTGCTGGGGTAAGCGTAGGGTTTGAACCAAACAGCAAATCTCTGCCTGTTGCTTTATCAACAATAGTAAAGTGCAGGTTACTCCAGTAGGCCACACAAACCACTGCCGGGCATATGAGATCTGTTTTACATTGATAACCTTGTTCTGATTTCTTTTTACAGGAAACAAACAAGCTGAGTGATGCAAGGATGATAAGAAGAAGATGTTTCATACTTTGTTGACAACAAAAGAAATAATTTCGTTGCAGCAACTTTCTTAAGATTATCGTATGAATATTGAAACCATTCGTGATTATTGCCTGATGAAACCAGACGCTGAAGAAACCCTTCCGTTTGGTCCGGATGTGATCGTATTTAAAGTGAACAACAAATCGTTTCTCTTACTGCCGCTTGATACAGAAGAACTTCGTTTCAATGTAAAGTGCGATCCTGACCTCGCTATTGAGTTGCGGGAACAATACAGTTGTGTATTACCAGGCTGGCATATGAATAAGAAACACTGGAATACGATTGTGGTTGATGGAACGGTTCCATCAAAACTCATTAAAGAATGGATCGATCATTCGTATGAATTAGTCAACAAGAAAAAGAAATAATCATCAAACCTTCGGCAGCTGATATCCGTTGTGGTATTTGCTCAATAAATATTGTTGATTAATTGCTTCATCGGTAAATGCCCCTTTGGCTTTATTCCACAATAATTTTTTTCCGCTTCTGAAAGAAATATTTCCCATTTGTGCAACAGTAGCCACATGCGCCCCCGCCTGTATGGAACAATTTAAATCTTCAGCCTTGCGTGACTTTACAGCAGCAATAAAATTCACAAAATGTTTATCAAGCCCGTTATCTGAAGATTTTTGGAAAGGCATGATCACCTTATTTTTACTTTGCCGTTCTTCAATTACTTCCCAACCACCACGATTTAAAATAAGTGTTCCGTTATTGCCGATAAACGCAATGCCATGATCTCTTCCGTAAGAACCATTATCAATACCCATTGCCGAATCCCACACCATGTTGAATTTATCAAATTCATATAACGTGGTTAAGGTGTCAGGCGTTTCTTCATACAGATCGGGATAAGCAAACTTTCCGCCAAGTCCTGCAATACTGATGGGCAGATCTGCTTTCATACCAATCAGTGCATAATCTAAAAGATGCACGCCCCAGTCTGTCATCAATCCTCCGGCATAATCCCAAAACCATCTGAAATTAAAATGAAAGCGGCTGCTGTTAAACGGTCTTATTTTAGCAGGACCCAGCCACTGTTTATAATCCACACCTTCAGGCGGTGCAGAGTCAGGAACAACCGGACCGGGTTTCATCCAACCCTGGTAGCACCATACTTTGGCAGTGCGGATATTTCCCAACTGCCCGCTATGTACAAAATCAACAGCATCTTTAAAGTGCTGCTGGCTTCGTTGCCATTGTCCGGCTTGTACAATTTTATTGTAACGCTTTTGTGCGGCTACCATTCTGTTACATTCAACAATGGAATTACCAACCGGCTTTTCAACATACACATCTTTACCGGCTTCACATGCATGAATCATCATGAGTGCATGCCAATGATCGGGGGTACCGATGATGACCGCATCAACATCTTTCTGTTCAAGCAGCTTCCGGTAATCGCTATATCTTTTTATGTTGGAAGTAGATATATTTTTTTTGCTTAGCTCTTCCAGCCGTTTATCGATAACAGATTTGTCAACATCACAAACAGCAACAAGATTTACACCGGGAATTTTTAATGCAGCCATTACATTGGCCCATCCCATTCCCTTAATACCAATGGCACCAATGTTTACCTGATCGGAAGGGGAAACCCTGTTTTTGAAAATAGAAAACGCATTGGATTCAAACGCAGGAATCAGTAAACCTCCTGCAGCCAGGAGTGTAGATTGTTGCAGAAACTTTCGGCGGGCATTCATCGTTATTAATATTTAGAAAAAGAAAGATAAGTATTTAACCGTTTAACAACTGTAAGTTAAAGATGGAAAAAGAGTTCTACATAATAATTGCTTACAGAAACAATTCATCTTCTTTACTTTGTAGCTATGCAGATCAAAAGCAAACTTCCCAACGTTGGCACTACTATTTTCACCGTAATGAGTGCATTGGCAACTGAACACAAAGCCGTGAACCTCGGACAAGGGTTTCCTGATTATCCGATGAGTGAAGAGCTAACAGCCAAAGTTGCTGAAGCGATGAAGAACGGGCATAATCAATATGCACCAATGCCGGGGCTGATTGGTTTGCGGGAAAGTATTGCAGAAAAAGTTGAGTTCTTATACAAAACAAAAGTGAATCCAGATACGGAAATTACCATTACTCCCGGTGGTACCTATGCTATTTACTCATCGTTAACTACCATATTGCAACCCGGCGATGAAGTGATATTGTTTGAACCTGCTTACGACAGCTATATTCCAAACATTGAGATCAACGGCGCAAAAGCAGTTCCGCTTCCACTAACTTATCCTGATTATAAAATTGATTGGGAGTTGGTGCGAGCATCCATCACCGCAAAAACAAAAGCGATCCTCATTAATTCGCCGCATAACCCAACAGGAAGTGTGTTAGATAAAAATGATATTGCTGAATTGAAATCTGTGGTTGCCGGCACCAATATTTTTATTGTGAGCGATGAAGTGTATGAACATTTGATTTATGATGAACTTCCGCATGAAAGCATGTTGAAATATCCTGAGTTATTTGAACGCAGCTTTGTAAACTTTTCATTTGGTAAAACCTATCACTGCACGGGTTGGAAAATGGGCTACTGTATTGCACCTGCAGCTTTCACAAAAGAGTTCAGGAAAGTACACCAGTTTAATTGTTTCAGTTGTTTTACACCTGCACAGGTTGCGTTAGCTGATTATCTAAAGAATAAAGATGCTTACTTATCGCTCCCACGTTTTATGCAACAGAAGCGTGATTATTTTATTGAATTGATGAAGCAGACAAAGTTTGATCTGCTGAATACAAGCGGCAGTTATTTTGTTTGTGCAAGCTATGGGCGCATCAGCGATGAAGCAGATAAAGATCTGGCTATACGTTTAACAAAAGAAGCAGGTGTTGCCACCATTCCTCTCTCTGCTTTTTATCACAACCAGAAAGATGATAAGGTTGTTCGTTTTTGTTTTAGTAAACAAAACAGAACATTACAACAGGCAGTTGAACGTTTGATGAAGATATAATGCTGATGTTGTTGTTATGCTGACTCAGGAGGCATCTGCTGAGCTTCAGTAAAAGAAAGGAGCAGATCCCTCGTTCCTCCCGCCGTTTGCGGGACAGGTCGGGATGACATTACTTGCGACTGCTGGCTTTATATTTTCCGTTCACCACCTGTTCCATCGTTTTATTATACACCTTACTTTCAGCCCAGGAAATGATATCTAGATAAGCGAACGATCTTGTTTGAAAACGGTTCTTCTCCAGGTGCTTGATATCCTGCAATAATTTTTCCAATGCGGTTTTAATCTTATCAGGCGATTGCGTAAAACTCGTCTTCAGGAATTTGAATACTGCTTCTTCCACTGTTGTAAGGTTCTTCATCTTCTCCATAAAACGGTGAACGGATTTACTGAGTGAATCAAGAATTTCATAATTACCCAGTTCGTAATGACTCAGCAAATGCATCAACCGTGAATAACACTGGAGATCAATACGCATATCCATCGGTCCGTTGATAATACGGTGGAGATAATCAATGGCTTTTTCATAATTGCCATTGCCAAAATACAACGATGCAATTTTATAATTGAATACAAGAATGCGGTGCTGATCTACAAACAACGAATATTCACTCAGCTTCTCTTCAATAAGCGGCACAAGTTTCAAACCTTCTTTGAAAGTACCTTTCATTAAATGGCCATTTACCCGAGAGCTGTTAATGTAAATGGAAGTATGTGTGCGGAAGTTGTCGTGCATTTGTGCTTCCGGCGTTTTTTCATACGCTTCAAATTCTTTCAACGTTTCTTCAAACTTTTTAAAATTACGCAGATCGAAATGTGCATTCAACAACGCCTGCATGCCTTTAATGTAATGACCTGTTTCAATATTTTTCAAATGCGGTTCTGCCCTGTACAGGTTCACCCATTTTTCTGCATAGCGGTAATACATTAAAAAGTCCTGTCTTATAAATGCATACCAGCAATAACTCTGGTAGAGATACAATTCTTCATAGAAGCCATTGATGAGTGAAAGATCTTTCGGTAAGTAACTTTTGAAAAAAGTTTTTATATCAATCTCATCATCTTCATTGCGTGCATGTCCGTTCAATACATACCAACGATATAACAACAATGCAAGATTTGATAAACGTGTTACACGATCAATATGACTGCTGATCTGAAAAGCTTCTTCAGCCATCATCTCTGTCTTATCAGTAGAGCTGCGTGTAATATGTAATGTTTCAATTTTCTTTTCAAGTGAGATCAACTGTACAAGTGTGTTGAACTTTTGATTTGCACGTGCAAGCTCTTTTGCTTTTTCTATAATGCGTAAGCTTTGCTGCTTTAATCCTTTGTTGTAAAGTAAACGGGCATTGTCTAAGTGTTCACTCAACTGCAGATCCACATTCTCACCTGTTTTCAATAAACGTAAACTGGCCAATAATTCTTTGTATAAATGTGTTTTAAGGTTGGCGAGTTTTGTTTTGCTGTTATCAGTGAGTTTGCGCAGCAACACATGTTCATCATACTCCTGCATTTTATCTAATGCATCAAAAAGCTGGATGATTTTAAGGTCTTCTTTTGAAGAACTACGCTTGATGTAGAGTTTAAAATGCCGTTTCTCGGCTTTTTCGAGGGAGTGAACTAATTGAAATAATGTATCTGAAAACCTGTTGGCCATAATGTTTTTTTTTCCTGAAACCCTTGTCCTGCCTGTGTTTCACTGTCTTTCCCCGACTTTGACGTCATAAAAAGACCCGTTATTTGATTTGAAGCACAAAAACAACAAGATTATTTTTGTCTTGGATTCGGGCTTAAAAAGTATATGGCAGGCAATCGTTAAAGGGGAAGCATCGTAAACGGCCAAGAATCAAGTCGCTTCAAGCGACAGGTAAAGATACAGATCTATTTTTTTATATGGCAAGCAATCGTTAACGGTCAGCTGTTTCTACAGGTGACCTTTTTCTTTTAAAAGGTTTGCTAAAATAATGTAAAAATTCATTCCGCAAACTTTTTTCTCCTCATTTTCTTACACAGGTAATACTTTATGGCTTTCGTACATTCGAACAGTAAATAAAATGTATGAAAAAGTATTTTTTACTCCTTCTTTTGCTTACGTCTGTTTGTTTTAATCATGCACAAGTACTTCCGATGCGTGAGCAGGCGAAAGTGATCGATGAAATTCTTGCTGATCGCTTTAATAATCTCTTGCCTGTATTAATGGAACGAAATGGTATTGATCTGTGGGTGATCGTTTCAAGAGAGTACAATGAAGACCCTGTTATCCGCACCATGCTTCCTGCAACCTGGATCTCTGCACGCCGCAGAACCATCATTGTATTTTATAATAACCCTGAAAAGAAGGTTTTTGAAAAGCTGGCTATTGCCCGTTACAACGTTGGCGAAAACATCAAAGCCGAATGGGACATGCAGAAATTTCCTGATCAGTGGGATGCATTGATGAATATCATCACAACAAGAAACCCAAGGAAGATCGGCATCAACACCTCTACCAATTTTGGTCATGCAGATGGAATGGATGTAACAGATTATAACGAAATGATGCAAAAGTTACCTGCTGCTTTTAAAACTAAAGTGGTGAGTGCAGAAACGCTTGCTGTTAATTGGCTAGAAACAAGAACAGAACGGGAGATGCAGATTTATCCACAACTTGTGTATGAAACAAGAAGAATTATTGAAGAAGGATTTTCTGAAAAAGTAATTACACCGGGTGTTACAACAACGGATGATGTAGTATGGTGGTTCCGTGAAAAGATCAGAACAATGGGCTACAGTACATGGTTTCATCCTTCCGTATCAGTTCAACGGAACGATCCGCAAAGCTTTGAACACTTGCGGAGTTTTTCTAATCGTCCGAAAGATGATGTAATTCAACCCGGCGATCTGTTGCATGTAGATATTGGTATCACTTACTTACGCTTGAATACCGATGTGCAGGAACATGCTTATGTATTAAAGCCGGGAGAAACAGAAGTTCCGAAAAGTATTCGTGATGCATTTGCAAAAGCAAACCGCTTGCAGGATATTCTTACATCACAATTCAAAAAAGATAAAACAGGCAACCAGATTCTTGCAGACGCATTAGCACAAGCGAAGAAGGAAAATATTGCTGCAACTATCTATACACATCCATTAGGTTTTCATGGTCATGCCGCCGGTCCAACCATTGGTTTATGGGATCAACAAGGCGGAGTGCCGGGTTCAGGCGATTTCCCAATGAACTACAGAACAGCTTACAGCATTGAGTTAAACGCAGCAACAGATATTCCCGAATGGAAAAAAAGTATACGCATTATGCTGGAGCAGGATGGCTATTTTGATGAGAATGGTTTCCGTTATATCGGCGGAAGGCAAAAAGATATTTACCTGGTGCCAAGAGCAAACAAGAATGTTGGCAATTAACATTGAATATCTCTCCAACATATCGTGGCATCTTCTTCATGTTGCTTGCAGCATTGGGATTTTCCATCATGGGTGGTGCTGCCAAAGCGTTGAAAGGAAGTTTTAATGCAGGCCAATTGGTGTTCTGGCGCAACAGTATTGGATTATTATTTATAACCATCAGTTTGATCAATCGTGCACCTGAGCAAACCGGCGGTAAACTTCTCCGGCTCATCTTTCGTGGACTAATGGGCACTTCAGCAGTTTATATGTTACTCTATTGTATCCTGCATTTGCCTTTGGGAACGGCCATGAGTTATAATCTTACTTCAGCTTTATTCATTGCACTTTTCTCCTTCCTGTTGTTTAAAGAATACGAAGGTCGCTGGGTATTGTTGGCTGTGTTGCTTGGCTTTGCAGGCATGTTGCTCATCTACAAACCCAATATTCATTTTCCCTGGTACTATCATCTTGCAGGATTATTGAGCGGCATACTCTCTGCAATTGCTTATCTAACAGTTGGCCGACTAACAAAATATTATGATACACGAGTGATCGTACTCTCTTTTGTGCTGACAGGCGTGCTTGTTCCTTTGCTGTTTACATTGCTTCGTTACCTGTTGCAATTACCTGCGGATGAAATTCTTTTCATCAACTGGCGCTGGCCACAGCAATCCGAGTGGTTTCCGGTAATACTAATGGGCACATCAGCATTATTTGGACAATACTTCGTTACCAAGGCCTATGGAGCAGATAAAGCAGGCGTTGTTTCAGCCATCAGCTATGCAGGCATCATCTTCAGCATCTTCATTGGTATGATGTTGGGTGATGCTTTTCCAGATGCTGTTTCTTTGATGGGCATTGTTTGTATCATCATCAGCGGACTCATCATTTCATTTATCAAGAAGCAGAACGAAGCAAGACGCATAACAGCTTGAGTCTCGCTTGTTTCACTAACTATCGTTCTTAAACCTTTACGAAAATTTTATGTCCATTATATAATTATATCAATTACTTTTGTTCCTCAATTTTATTAAGCAATTGACAAACGCAAATACATATCACACAATTGAAGTTAGTGCCAACAACAGCACTTCTAACTTCTATGTATTTTCCCCACGACCTCGACGCATCGTCTGATAGGACGAGCCCTTCACCACGGCCCCTGTCAGTGAACAACCTCCCGGTAATACTCTTAGGATTGGTCATCCCGGTTTTGTTAAGCATTTACAATCATGGACAATCAGGAAATTATTATACGTGTAGCCAATAGTGGCGATACTCACTATTCTGAAACAATTACCAACGAAATGGAGCAAAGTGCCAAAGCAAGAGGCACTGGCATTGCCAAGCGTAGCCCCGAATATGTGGCGAATAAAATGAGCGAAGGCAAATCGGTGATCGCCCATACAAAAGATGGTACATGGGTTGGCTTCTGCTATATTGAAACATGGAGCCACGGCGCCTTTGTTGCCAACAGCGGATTGATTGTATCACCTGCGTTCCGGAAAAGCGGTGTTGCCAAACAGATTAAAGAACGCATCTTCAAATTATCAAGACAATTATTTCCTGAAGCAAAGATCTTTGGCTTAACAACCGGTTTGGCAGTAATGAAAATTAATTCTGATCTCGGTTACGAACCTGTTACCTACAGCGAGTTAACACAAGATGAAGAATTCTGGAGTGGTTGCAAGAGCTGTGTGAACTACGATATTCTCATGAGCAAAGAGCGCAAGAACTGTATGTGCACTGCTATGCTTTACGATCCTAAAGATCATTATGAGCCGGAAGAAACAAAACAATACTTCGAAGAAAATAAAAAAGGCTTTGAACGTTTGTTACGTTTTAAAGAATGGAAATTATTAAAACCATTTCTGCGTAAAGACAAAGATGATAAAGGAAGCGGCGGCGAAAGCAAAGTAAAAAGATTCTTACAATATTTTTTTCATTTATAAATGGGTATAACCGGCAACGGTTCATAGTTGATCAGTTGTTGTGTCACTCACTTGTACGTTCAATAATTCTATTCAGCAATGGCAAACAAAAAAATTGTACTCGGCTTTAGTGGTGGATTGGATACTACTTACTGCGCCAAATATCTCAGTGATGAAAAAGGTTATGAAATTCATTCGGTGATTGTAAACACGGGTGGTTTCAGCGAAGAAGAATTAAAAAAGATCGAAGCACATGCTTACAAGCTGGGCGTGAAATCGCATACCGCTGTTGATGCAGTAAAAGGATATTACGAACGCATCATTAAGTTCCTGGTATTCGGGAACTGCTTAAAGAATAATACGTATCCGTTAAGTGTAAGTGCTGAGCGCTTAAGCCAGGCATTGCATATTGCGGAACATGCAAAGAAATTAAATGCCGATGCAGTAGCACACGGCAGCACTGGTGCAGGTAACGATCAGGTGCGTTTCGATATGATCTTCCACATCATGATTCCAGGTGTTGAGATTATCACTCCTATTCGTGATATGAAGCTTAGTCGTGAGGAAGAAATTTCTTACCTCAAGAGCAAGGGAGTAGAAATGAATTTTGAAAAAGCAGCTTATTCAATTAATAAAGGACTTTGGGGAACAAGCATTGGCGGTAAAGAAACCCTCAACAGCAAAGGCATGTTGCCGGAAGAAGCATGGCCTACGCAGGTAACTAAAACCGGAAGCGAAGAAGTAAAACTTCATTTCGAAAAAGGTGAATTGAAAGCGGTGAACGATCAACAGTTCGATCATCCGGTTGACGCCATCAATCATTTACAATCAATTGCCGGAGCTTATGGTATTGCAAGAGATATTCATGTGGGTGATACCATCATTGGTATTAAAGGCCGTGTTGGTTTTGAAGCCGCTGCTCCAATGGTGATTTTAAAAGCACATCATGCATTAGAAAAGCATGTGCTCACCAAATGGCAATTGCAATGGAAAGATACACTTGCGCAATTCTACGGTAACTGGATGCACGAAGGACAAATTCTTGATCCTGTGATGCGAGATGTTGAAGCGTATTTCATCAGCAGTCAGCAAAATGTAACAGGTGATGTGTTCGTACAACTGATGCCTTACCGTTTCCAGGTAATTGGTATCGAAAGCAAATACGATCTCATGAGCAGCAAGTTTGGTAAGTATGGTGAAATGAACACCGGCTTTACAGGTGATGATGTGAGAGGCTTCTCAAAAATATTCGGCAATCAAACTTCTATCTGGACTTCGGTGCAGGCGGAGAATGAAAAATAATAAATGAAAAATTAAGAATGAGAAAGTAGTTGAGGCATCTGTCTTCACTTTTTCATTTCTCATTCTTCATTCTTAATTTTTAATTATGAGTATTAGAGTTGGAATTATAGGTGGAGCAGGTTATACGGGTGGTGAATTGATCCGTTTGTTGATCAATCATCCTTCTGCTGAGTTATCGTTTATTCACAGCAGAAGTAATGCAGGTGAACCTGTTTATAAAGTACACCAGGATCTCGTTGGAGAAACAGAATTAAAGTTCACCGGTGAATTAGCAAATGATGTAGATGTATTGTTTCTCTGCCTCGGTCATGGCGAATCAAAAAAATTCTTAGCAGAGAATAAAATCGATGAAAAGATCAAAGTAATTGACTTAGCTAACGATTTTCGTTTAGCGAATAGTTCAACAATTGGCAACCGCAAATTTGTTTACGGTTTACCGGAATTGAACAAAGAGCAAATTAAAACAGCAAACAACATTGCAAACCCCGGTTGTTTTGCTACAACCTTGCAACTCGGTTTATTGCCATTAGCAGAAGCGGGTTTGTTGAAAGATGTGTACTCAACCGGCATCACCGGCAGTACAGGAGCAGGACAGAGTTTATCTGCAACATCGCACTTCAGTTGGAGAGCAAATAATATCCAGGCATATAAAACATTAACGCATCAGCATCTTGGAGAGATCGGCGAATCACTATTGCAGTTACAACCCAACAGCGATATTGCTGTTAACTTTATTCCGTGGCGTGGCGATTTCACAAGGGGAATTTTCATCAGTTCACAATTGAAATGTGAAAAGAGCCTGGATGAGCTGAATAAACTCTATGAAGATTTTTATGCTGATGCTGCATTTACACATGTGATTAAAGAAGCAGTTTTCTTAAAACAAGTGGTGAATACAAATAAGTGCCTCATTCAATTGGAGAAAGTTGCTGACATGCTTGTTGTTCATTCCGCAGCAGATAATTTATTGAAAGGCGCTAGCGGACAAGCTGTACAAAATATGAACCTGTTGTTTGGATTAGATGAAACAACCGGTCTAAGATTGAAAGCAAATTATTTTTAAATAACCACAGAGACACAAAGAGCACTGAGTCTTTCTTCGTGTCTCTGAGCCTCTGTGGTAAAACCAAGAACATGAATTTATTCGACGTTTACCCAATTAACAACATCGCCATTACAAAAGCCAAGGGCACTTATGTATGGGACGATCAAGGCGAACAGTACCTGGATCTTTACGGAGGTCATGCAGTGATCAGTATCGGACACACACATCCGCATTGGGTAAAACGAATTGAAGAGCAATTAAACAAAATTGCTTTCTACTCTAACTCGATTAAAATTCCATTACAGGAAGAATTAGCAGCCAAGCTTGGTAAAGTAAGCAGTAAAGAAGATTATCAACTTTTCCTTTGCAACTCAGGAGCTGAAGCAAATGAAAATGCACTGAAGCTTGCAAGCTTCCACAACGGACGTAAAAAAATTGTGGCTTTCAAGAAAGCATTTCACGGTCGTACATCATTGGCCGTAAGTGCTACTGATAATAAAAATTACATCGCACCGGTAAACGAAACTGATAATGTGATCTTTCTTCCTTTCAACGATGAAGCAGCTTTGGAAGCTTGTTTCAAAAAACAAGGGGATGAAATTTCTTCGGTGATCATTGAAGGGATTCAAGGTGTAGGTGGTATTAATGTCGCTGAAAATTCATTCCTTAAAAAAATCCGTTCACTCTGCGACCAATATGGTGCAGTCTATATTGCAGACAGTGTGCAGTGTGGTTATGGCAGAAGCGGTAAATTTTTCAGTCATGATTTTGCAGGCGTAAATGCAGATATCTACAGCATGGCAAAAGGTATGGGCAATGGTTTCCCCATCGGCGGAATCATTATTGCACCACACATCAAACCCAAACATTTCCAGTTGGGCACCACCTTCGGTGGTAATCATTTGGCTTGTGCGGCCGCATTAGCAGTGCTGGAAGTAATGGAAGAAGAGAAATTGATGGGCAATGCGGTGATGATCGGTAAATACCTGCGTGAAGAATTGGAGAAGATTGAAGAACTGGAAAATGTACGTGGCCGTGGTTTAATGATTGGCTTTGATGTACCGGAAGAATATAAAGACCTCAAGAAAAATTTATTGCTCAATCAAAAGATCTTCACCGGTGAAGCAAAACCTAACGTGATCCGCTTGTTACCAAGTCTTGGTTTGAAGAAGAGAGATGCAGAAATGTTTATTGATGCAGTGAAGGAAGAGCTTGAAGCGATGAAAGGATAATTCGTTTTTATGAAACAAAATGTAACTGGAAAATTAGCGGTAGTATTTCTTCTTTTAGCAATACCATTCTTAATTGACAGCATTTTGTTTTTGGCAAATCCATCATTTAGTCAATATAGTATGACTGGCTTTATGATGAAAGGATATTTTGGAATGTTGCCCTTGTTTATATTCTATATGCTGGTTGCAACGCTGGTAATTTATATCTGGAATAAAAAAAGAAAAAAGAATTGAAACAGTTCATTTCCGTTCATGATGTAGCAAATATCAATGCACTTGTAGAAAAGGCATTGGCATATAAAGCAAATCCGCTTGTTGACAAAACATTGGGTGCCGGTAAACGCATGGGTTTAATTTTTTTAAACCCCAGTTTGCGTACACGTTTAAGTACACAAATTGCTGCTGAGAATCTCGGTATGCAACCGATCGTATTCAATGTAGGCAGCGAAGGCTGGAGCTGGGAGTTTGAAGAAGAGGCTATTATGAGTGGAACAACAGTAGAGCATGTAAAAGATGCAGCGCCTATTCTCGGAAATTATTTTGATGTGCTGGCTATCCGCACATTCCCATCTTTACAAAATAAGAAAGATGATTACAGCGAACTGTTCATTAAACAGTTCATCAAATATGCAGGCGTTCCGGTGGTGAGTTTGGAAAGTTCAACATTACATCCGTTGCAATCCTTGACCGACATCATCACCATTACAGAAACATTCAAAGAAAAACGCAAACCAAAAATCGTGTTGACCTGGGCTCCACACATCAAACCATTGCCACAATGTGTAAGCAACAGTTTTGCACAATGGATCAATGCATGGGGTGAAGCAGATTTTGTAATTACCCATCCGGAAGATTATGAACTGGATGAGCAATTCACCAAAGGCGCAACCATCACACATAACCAGGACGAAGCGTTGAAAGATGCTGACTTTGTATATGTGAAAAACTGGAGCACTTATACTGATTATGGTCGTATCTATTGTAACGATCCTGCATGGATGTTGACAGAAGAAAAACTGAAAACAACCAATAATGCGAAAGTGATGCATTGCTTGCCCGTTCGCAGAAATGTAGAGTTAAGCGATGAAGTACTCGACAGCAGCAACAGCATCGTTACTCAACAAGCGAGTAATCGTGTATGGGCCGCACAAACAGTGTTGGCAGAAATATTAAAAGGAAATGGATAAGCTGATTGTTATAAAAATTGGTGGCAACATTGTGGATGATGAAACAAAGCTTTCATCGTTCCTGCAAAGTTTTGCTGCAGTGGAAGGACGAAAGATTCTTATTCATGGCGGCGGTAAAGTTGCAACAAAGATCGGTGAAACGCTCGGCATCGAAAGTAAATATGTTGATGGCCGGCGCATCACCGATGTAGCAACCATTGATTTAGTAACAATGGTGTATGCAGGTCTAATCAACAAAAAAGTAATTGCACAATTGCAGGCACTCAACTGCAATGCCATTGGAGTTACTGGTGCAGATGGTAATTTAATTCCTGCCAATAAGCGTCCGGTAAAAGAAATTGATTACGGGTTTGTAGGCGATGTAAAGTCGGATAAGATAAATGCAAAAAGCTGGAGTAGTTTGTTAGATCATGGATTTATTCCGGTAGTTGCTCCCATTACACATGATGGTAACGGTCAACTACTCAACACCAATGCAGACACAATTGCACAGGAAGTAGCAAAAGCAATGAGCAGCTTGTACGAAGTAAGTCTTATCTACTCGTTTGAAAAAGCAGGTGTTTTACTCGATGCAAATGATGATACAACGGTTATCAGCAATATCGATCCATCATCGTATCAAGAATTAAAAGCAGAAGGAAAAATATTTGCGGGCATGATCCCGAAACTTGATAACGCATTTGCTGCGTTAAACAGTGGCGTAAAAAAAGTAGTAATTGGTAAAGCAGAGCAATTGAAAGATCTGATCAATGGAGAAAGCGGAACATCCATTACAAACAGTTAAAAAAATTATTATGGCAAACCAGGACATCAGCCAACTTCACACAGAGGCGCTTGAATTGTTAAAGCAGCTGATCGCCACTCCGTCTTTTTCAAAAGAGGAAAACGAAACTGCAGAAATTCTTATTCACTTTTTTGCACAAAAAGGAATTGAACATTTTCGTGTTGGCAACAACGTGTATGCAAAGAACAAGTTTTATGATGCATCAAAACCATCGGTATTACTTAATTCGCATCATGATACGGTGAAGCCCAATGCGAAGTATACAAAAGATCCGTTTGAACCAATTATTGAAGATGGAAAATTATATGGTCTTGGCAGTAATGATGCCGGTGGCTGTTTGGTGAGTTTGATCGCAACTTTTCTGTATTACTACGAAAAAGAAAATCTTTCGCATAATGTGGTTTTTGCTGCAAGTGCTGAAGAAGAGATCAGCGGTGTAAACGGTATTGAACTGGTATTACCTTATCTCGGAAATATCAACTTTGGTATTGTAGGCGAGCCAACAAAAATGGACATGGCCGTTGCAGAACGTGGGTTGATGGTGATCGACTGTATTGCACAAGGCAAGGCTGGTCATGCTGCTCGCAAAGAAGGCGTGAATGCATTATACATTGCGGTTGATGATATTGAATGGATCCGTAATTATAAGTTCGATAAAGTAAGTCCGTTGTTAGGGGAGTCAATGTTGACGGTAACGGTAATCGGAACAGAAAATCAACAGCACAATGTGGTTCCGCCGCAATGTAAATTTGTGATTGATGTGCGGGTGAATGAACTTTATACGTTCGATGAAATTCTTGGTGAGTTGAAACAAAATCTCAAGAGCCAGTTCAAGCCACGTACAACAAGAATGAAATCAACATCAATACCCATGGATCATCCGTTGGTAAAAGCAGGAATAGAATTAGGTCGTGGTTATTATGGTTCACCTACAACCAGCGATAAAGCATTAATGCCGTTCCCGGCATTGAAGATGGGTCCTGGCGACAGTGCAAGAAGTCATACAGCCGATGAGTATATTTATATTGACGAGATAAAAGGAGGAATTGAATTATACATTCAGTTATTAGATAAGATTCTTTAAAAGCCGAAAGCATTTGTTATGAAACTCTGGAGCAAAGAAAACAGCAGCACATCCGCATTGGTAGAACAATTCACCGTTGGTCGTGATAAAGAATTTGATTTGCTGTTGGCGAAGTATGATGTGCAGGGTTCCATTGCACATGCTACCATGTTGGGCGAAGTGGGTTTGATGAGCAATGAAGAAGCAGAGATGGCAGTAAATGGTTTAAAAGAAATTGCTGCAACAATTGAGCTCGGCTCTTTCATCATTGAAGAAGGTATTGAAGACGTACACTCACAGGTTGAATACTTGCTTACACAAAAGATCGGTGATGTAGGAAAGAAAATTCACAGCGGCCGTAGTCGTAACGACCAGGTTGCTGTTGATATTAAATTATATCTCCGTGCAGAGATCAATCACATCAAAGACGAAGTAAAAAACCTGTTTGATCTGTTGATCAAAACAGGCGATCAGCATAAGAATACCTTATTGCCCGGCTATACACACTTGCAAATTGCCATGCCGTCATCCGTTGGTTTGTGGTTGGGCGCATATGCTGAAAGCCTGGTTGATGATCTTGAATTATTAGCAGCAGCATACCAGGTGGCCAATAAAAATCCATTGGGCAGCGGTGCTGGTTATGGTTCATCATTTCCGCTCAACAGAAAACGTACAACAGAATTATTACAGTTCGGTACACTTAACTGGAACAGTGTATATGCACAAATGAGCCGTGGTAAAACAGAGAAAGTAACAAGCATTGGCATGAGCTCTGTTGCAGCAACGCTCAGCAAACTGGCAATGGATTGTTGCTTGTATATGAACCAGAATTTTGGTTTCCTTTCGTTCCCCGATGAATTGACAACAGGCAGCAGCATTATGCCGCACAAGAAAAATCCGGATGTGTTTGAACTCATCCGTGCAAAGTGCAACCGCATTCAATCGATCCCGAACGAATTAACCTTACTCATCAACAATCTTCCTTCCGGTTATCACCGTGATATGCAGTTGACAAAAGAAATTCTCTTCCCTGCTATTGAAGAACTGAAAGCTTGTTTGCAATTAATGCAGGTCATGCTCAGCAACATGAAGGTGAAAGAAAATATTCTTACGGATGAAAAGTATAAATATCTCTTTAGTGTGGAAGCAGTGAATGAACTGGTGAATAAAGGTGTCCCATTCCGTGAGGCGTATCAGCAGGTAGGTAACGCCATCAACAAAGGGGAGTTTGAATACGATCTGCAACAATTACATCATACACACGAAGGAAGTATTGGTAATCTCTGCAACATCGAAATTAGAGCCGAGATGGAAAAAGTAATGGGAAAGTTCAACGCATAAAAAAAGCCATACACTCGCAGCGTTTATGGCTTTCAAGAGTAAAATTCATTCATATTATTCAGCTACATAACTTTTCCAACGTTTAAATTGCTTTGTCTGTGGTGATTCAAAAGATTCAACCAGCAAATGAACAATCTGTTTAATTGACTGAAGAACAGAAGAGCTTTTACGTACAGTAGGGTTCTTTTTCATAACGATTGGATTTAAGGCTATAAAAGTATAAACGCTTTCTTTTGTTTGCAAGCGTAGAAACAATGTTTTTTCACCTGTTATTTTTACGGGTTTCTGTGTAATATTCCTACTACATTCGTAATATGATCTTGTTGCTTTCATTATGGGCTTTGTATTTTGTTCTGCATAGTTTGTTGGCGGCAGAGCATGTAAAGCATTGGTTTCAAAGCGTTTCCGGCATCTCAAAACAGGCCTACCGGCTTGTTTACAACCTCATTAATCTGTCAGCTTTGCTTGGTTTGCTATGGTTTCAGATTCGTTTTGTGTGCCCACCACTTTATGAAAGCACAACAGCTGTTGTAGTTGCCGGTGCGGTTTTGGCGCTGGCTGGTCTGGCAATTATGATTCAATCAGCAACAGAATACGAGCTTTCTTCTTTTCTTGGATTAACGAAAGAGACACACATGCCTTTACAGATAAAAGGACTGCATAAATACATGCGTCATCCATTGTATAGCGGCACACTATTGTTCTTTATCGGTATTTGTATTGCTTTTCCATTCTATAAAAACTGGTATTTATTATTGTTGATGATCGCTTATCTTTTTATTGGTATGTGGCTTGAAGAAAAAAAACTGATTCATGTTTTTGGTGATCAATACAAGGACTATATGAAAAGAGTAAAAAGACTGATACCCGGGATACTATGATAAAAAGATTTGTTTTACTATATTGCAATCAAATCTCTATCCATGACCAAAAAACTAATGCTATCATCAGCAATTATCCTGATTGCTTTCTTTTCATCTGCACAAACGAAGAACACTCTCACCACCATCCGGCCGCAACTAGAAAAAGTAATTAACGATTATCCCAATCAATTTGCATTGATCAAAGGCACACAGAACCAGGGTGACCCCAGTGTGATTGAGTATAGCTCGAAAGTGGAACTGAAGGGTGCGGTTGAAACAAAAATTCTTGGTTACCCGGCCAATAAAAAAATTAACTGGCTGTGGGAAGCAAAACTCCTGGTAACGGAAGAAACAAAAGAAATGCAAAAGCAATACAAAGCTTACTACAATGATATCTTAGGCAAATCGCTTTTCAGCAAAGGAGCAAACAACAGTATTACAGCAAGTGGTACTTACAGTGCACCATCAGAAGAATTGCGTTTGTGGAGTAACCAGTTTCATATTAATGATGTAACAGGTGAATTCAGCAAACTGGTGATCGATCTTGTTGCGGAGTACCAGAATTTTGAATGGACCATTTACCTGCGTGTATATGATAAGGAGAAAGATGAAGATATGCGTCCCACGAAAGATACAAACGATCCATGGCGGTATGGAACCAATAAGAACTAAAATAAAAACGTCGCACCAAAAGTGCGACGTTTGTTTTATCTGGCAGGTTGAATTGCAATACTGGTTTTCTTTCGTCCGAAATAATTCCATGCCCACATAAGCGTAAAGCTGGGAACAAAATCGGTCCATGGTAACAGCTCTTCAACAAAGTTAAAGGCCGAACCAAAAGCACCTTTCCAGCCACCAAATGTGCGGAAGAAAATAAGCGCAGAGATTGGTGCCCAGATCAAATCACCAAACTCACCAAGAAAAGGAAATGCATAAGTGGCATAACCCACTGCATCCATTGCCAGGCAGAATAAGAGAGAGGTTTGTTGTTTGTTCATTTATTATTAATTGACACTCTTACAGACTGCGTAAAAACAGCTACAGTTGCATGTTGTACGATTTCTATTGTTTGCCCAGCTCGTATTTTTTTGCAAGATCGCCGCTAATGCGTTCGCCGTTCAGATCAAGCTGTATCAACCTGTTTTCTCCAACGAGGTATTGATTGGCACCATCAGTAATGCCGTTAAGTGTGATGGTATTGCCGGCTGCATTCCAGCTAAATGTTCCTTTTTTCTCAATTGGCGCTGCTCCTTTTTTACCAAGATAATTCAGCGAAAGCACATAGCTTGAATCATTAGCAATCGTGATGGTTGTTTCAATACCCTCACAATCTGCACAAGGAACTGTTCCTTTATAAACTCCCGCCCAATCAAGTGAGTTCATGCTGTTATCGCCTGTAATAGTTGAAACCGGAGCTGCTGTTGTATCGGTTGTGGCATCTTCGGTTTTGTCAGTGTTACTTGAACATGCAGCCAAAAAAATTGCCGAAAAGGTAACGAGCAGAAAGTGTTTCATGTTTTTAGTTTATTGGTTAGAAATGAAGACAAGTTATAAACAGTGTTCAAATAAAATACAAATGGTTTAAGCATTTAGTTCTTTTTGCAAACACAAACTGATCTCCACACCAATGTATTGTCCGTAATTGGGAATACGGGTGTAGCCACATTTTTCATATAGCCTGATGGCTTCGGGTTGCTTAATGGCAGTTTCGAGAATGCAGGTCTTAAAACCTTCTTCTTTCGCCCACTGCTCAAGGTTATTTAGTATTTCGGCAGCAATGCCTTTGCCACGCAGTTCGGGTTTTACATACATACGCTTGATTTCAGCCACTCCCAGCTCATATTCTTTAAATGCGCCACAACCGATCGGTTTATTGTTTTCATACGCAATAATTACATGATGAATATGATCGAGCTTATTGAACTGTGAAAAGAACGATTGCTGTTCGCCATAGCGTGCCTGCAGATCTGCATCGAGTGCAACAACCAGCGAACGAAAATCGCTGCTATCGGAATTTGTTTTGATGAGGCTTAGCATGAGATATGATTAGTAGTACAAGATAAAAATCTTTGTGCATCATTCCTGCACATCCAGCAAACGCCGGTGATAATTAATTTGACCAAGGTGATAACTTAAATGTGCGGCGAGATGAACAAGGAAAAATTCGGTTGATGTTTTTTCTGCAAATACCAACATGGAATATTCATCCTGCAACGTAGTTGCGGGAAGCTTGCGTAATGTTTCATCTACAATGGTTCTTGTTTCAGCAACCATTGCAAGCAATTCTGCTTTTGGTACATCCTTCAATGAAAATTCAAGATCACGGGTTCGTGTATAAGCATAACCACCAAGCTCGGCACCAATATAAGTTTTGAGATTCCCCACTAAATGCAGACAAAGATTACCGGCTGAATTAGCGATTGATCGTTCTGTTACCCAAAGCTTGTCTTCGCTTTTGTATTGTTCAATTTCGGAATAGAGTTTTGTTAGATCCCTTTGAAAGATGGTTGCAAGTGTTTCTGTAAGCATAGAAATAAAATTAAGAAGAAAGTAAACGATACAAAAAAATCCCCTCTAACGAAGAGGGGATTTTTAAACAATGCTTTATAACGATTACGATGGTCGTTTGTAACGTATCGGCGCTGCAGGTTCTTTTTTCAATTCGACCCCTTCTGTCTTCAATAACTTCAATGCTTCCTGTACAGCACGTTCAAGTTGTGGATCTCTTCCTTCGATCAATGCTTTTGGATCATAGAACACTTCAATATCGGGAGCAATACCTTCTCCTTCTACTGCCCATTTACCATCGGTATCAAAGAAGCCGCCACGTGGTGCAACCATTCTTCCACCATCAATGAACGGAGGTGTATCCCATGTACCAACTAAGCCGCCCCAGGTGCGTGTGCCCACTAACGGACCAAGCTTACTTTTCCTGAACATGTAAGGCAACAGATCACCACCCGATCCCGCATTCTCATTGATGATCATCACTTTCGGCCCAAAGATACCTGCCATTGGTGTAGTTGATACTTTGTGTCCTTCCACACGGTTGTTAAAATAGCCTTGTAGTTTTCTTCCCATCACATCGATCATATAATCAGCTGCAGATCCGCCACCGTTATTTCGTTCATCTATCACAGCTCCCTGTTTATCCTGTTGTGCAAAATAATAACGGTTGAAAGAAGTATAACCGGGATTGCCTGTGTTAGGCACATACACATATGCAAGCTTGCCACCTGATAGTTCATTTACTTTTCTTCTGTTGGCTTCTACCCATGCTCTTGAACGCAATCCTGCTTCATTTGCAACGGGTACAACTGTAATTGATCTTGCTCCTTCTAACGATGGTTTATTGTTCACACGAATTTTAATTTGCCTGTTGGCAGTGCCTTCAAACAAACTATACAAATTCATATCTGCAGTTAACGGTCGTCCATCTACTTCAACCAGATACTCACCTTCTTTTACGTTCATACCCGGACCACTTAATGGCGAACGCAATTCAGGATTCCAGTTTTCGCCGGTAAATATTTTTGTGATCTTGAAGAAACCTTTATCAACTGCGTAGTTAGCACCCAGCAATCCAACAGGAATGGTTGATACTTGCGGAAAATCGCCACCCGATGTGTACGAGTGACCCACTGCAATTTCACCACCTAAAATATCAATGATGTAATTAAGATCAGAACGATGCTTTACATGTTTCAACCAAGGTTGATACCAATCATATACTTTATCCCACGGTGCACCATGTGTGTTGTTGACGTATAAAAAATCACGTTGATAGCGCCAGCCTTCTTTAAAGATCTGCTCTGCTTCTTTTGCAGGATCAACATACACTCTCATTGCATCTGTCTGCAATCTGCCATCGCCAGGCCGAGGTGCACCTGCAACTGTATTTACAATAAACCACGATGGGCCACTGCTGTACAACAAATTTTTTCGATCGAAGCTGGACGATGCAAAAGAAATACCTCGCAGGAATTCAATTGCTTTCCGGTCTTTGATACTGTAACGATGTAATACCAACCCATTTTCATTGGCGATGGCTTCTGCAATAAACACATGTCCATCTGGTCCGGCAACGAGATCCTGGTAATCACGCACCGGAATGTTTACAGAAATTATGCGTTGATCAATACCATCAAAATCGATCTTCACTCGTACGCCGGTTGGTTTTGTTACAACAGGTTTTACTGTATCGCCAGTATTCTTAGTTGTAAGTACAGGTTTTTCTTCGCCGGGTTTTGTTGGTTCCTCATCACTTTTTGGTTCGAATGGATTGGCTGTTTCTTTCGAAAGAACAGCCATGTACAATGCACGTGTAACAGGATAATTGTAACTGCTCATATCTAACCAACCCGTGCTTAATGCATAATCGGTACTTGCCAAAAAGTATAAATATTTTCCGCTTTCATCCCACTGCGGACTGATCGCATCACTCAAACCATCAGTAATGGCAGTGCTTTTATTTTCATCAACATTATAAACTTTTACAGCTTTGTATTGGTTCTCCATGATCTGCACATAAGCGATCCACTTACTATCCGGACTCCATACAGGATGTAATGTTCTGTTAGGATGTGCAAGCCTGTCAGTAGCTACCAATGTTGCTTTACCACTGGCAAGATCTAAGTTCCAGAGATTATAATCGGTATCAGTAAACGCAATGTATTTTCCATCGGGGCTCCATGCCGGATAGTAATAGAATTTTTTATTGGGGATGGGATATGCTTTTGGCGTTCCCAATCCATCCTGTGCGCCAACCATTAATTGGTATTCGCCACTTGCATCAGAGAACCAGGCGATCTTCTGTCCATCAGCCGACCATGCAGGATA
Organism: Lacibacter sp.; assembly: GCF_035299325.1. GTDB lineage: Bacteria > Bacteroidota > Bacteroidia > Chitinophagales > Chitinophagaceae > Lacibacter. The sequence continues at coordinate 91,950 of NZ_DATGWT010000013.1, forward strand.
ACGGTCAGCAGCATACGTAGTGCGGGAAATATTTCTCCAGTCGCCATTTTCCTTTGGTACGGAAAAAATTTCACCACGATGTTCGAACAAGGCTCTTTTACCCGTTGGTGAAAGACTTGCATTGGTAAGTTGCGCACCTGAAATATTATTCCATCTTGCACGGCCCCAGTTAAGATCGCCGTTGGCATTGATGGTTAATGGTTTTGTTTTACCTGTTGCAATATCATAACTGTGCAAACGTGCACCTTGCTCATAAATCAAAACGCCGTTGCTTGCTGATAAATTTTTTACATCATAATCTTTATGAAAGGTGAGTTGCTTCTGCGCTTTTGTTTTTGGATTGTACGACCATACATTGTTTGCATAATCCTGTTCACTAAGAAAATATAAAATGCCATTGTCCCAAACAGGTGCTGTGTGTCGCTCTTTGTCACCCTGAATGGTTTTTGTTGTCTCCTGTGTTTTCATGTTAAAGATCCAGATGGGTTGTGCCTGTCCGCCACGATAATTTCTCCATTCAGGATCCCAAAAACGATGCGGTTGATACGCCATCATAGTTCCATCATCACTCATACTGCCAACAAAACCAAACGGCAGGATCATTGGTTCAGGTGTACCACCAGTTGTTGCAACCGTATAAAATTTTGTGTTGGCTGTTGGGTAACCCATCCTGTCGGATGTGAAAATGATCTTGCTGCCATCAGCTGTCCAGCCTTGAACAAGATCGGGTGTTGGATGCCAGGTAAGACGTTTTGGTGCACCACCGTCAATCGATACGAGATACACATCTGTATTACCATCGTATTGCCCGGTAAATGCTACCCATTTTCCATCGGCACTGATGCGTGGATTATTTTCTGCACCCACGGCGCTTGTTAATCTGCGTGCATCACCGCCTTCACGGGCTACCACCCACAGATCATCGCCATGTACAAATACAATGTGTTGTTTGCTCACGGATGGCTGACGTAGCAGCAAAGTTCCTTGCGCTGAGGCTGCAATTGAAATGATTGTGCTGCACACAAACAGCAGTACACGAAAGTGCGTTTGATTTTTTCTCATATGCAAATGTTTAGTTAGGAATGTGAATGGTTCAGGAAAGCTCCTGCTTTACTAATGGCTCTTTAATTTATCGTTAAGGTAATTTATTCTTACAGAAGTTTAGTTGGAAATAATGGAAACGAAGTGAACGGGGACCAGTCAGCTGCAAATCTTAATCTGATACACTTACAATTCATCCGCTTGAAAATTCAATTGATGCAGTATACTGCTGTTTACCGCAAGCACCGGTTCTATTTTTACGTTCTCAAAAACTAATCGGATGAAAACAGCCTTAATGATCGTCTTGTTGTTGCTCACTATTTCACCGGCATTTGCACAAACCAAGCCCACAATGCCAGACGTGAACAAGATGATGAAGATGAGCCCTGCAGAACTGGAAGCTTACAAAAAGCAAATGCAGAAACAATACAGTGCGCAGGCAAAACAGATTGCACAGGAAGCGAATTTTAAGATAGATGAAATGACGCTTCCTGATTTTAAAGTACAACTGCCTCCAAAAGATGTAAAGCGACTTTCACTTATACCCACACAACCGCCTACATTAATTCAGTTGAGCGATATGTTGCGTACAACAAAGCAACAAATAGAAACGGTTGTAAAACCAACAGTGTTGCAGGAGGTGAAGAAAATTGTAGCAGGACAAAATGCAGAAACACTTCAACAATCAGCTATAGGAACTTTTTATGCGGATAAGCCTGAGCAATCACTCCTTATTGCCATAGAAGCTGCATTAAAAGATGTGAACGATCAAACAGGATGGAACAATGTTGCGGCCATCATGAACATGACGGGCTTTCAGCATAAAGCCATTCCTATTTTAATGAATCAATTACAAAGCGATCCCAACAACAGCATGCTGTTGAACAATATGGGGCAAGCTTATCTCGGCCTCGGCGATATTGGTTTGGCAGAACTTTTTTTAAAACAATGTTTACAACACGATCCGTTAAACCCGGAAGCCAACCGAAGCATGGGTATGATCAAATTCTTCTATGAACAATACGAAGAAGGGATGAAGTATTTTGAAAAAGAATTGGAAGTAGCTTACCGTAGAAGTACCATGGCATTGATGCGTGGTAAAGACAAGGCATTTAATATTTATCAACTTCGTAAGAAACGCAATATTCCCAGTCGTAATTATTTTGGCGAACTCTCCTTCCAGAATTTTAAAGTGCCATCATTACCTGAAACAACAGATCAAACAGCAGAAGCCAAAATAAAGGGCGAAGCATTTGGTCAATCAGTGATGGAAGAAATGCTTTACTGGAACAGCAAAGCGCAACTTTCTCCTGAAGAAATAAAAAGAGATGGTGAGGCGATGCCCGGCATTTATGCCGACTATGTGGAAGCATTGCTGAAAGATCTTCATGAAGTCTATACATCAGAAGAACTATTATTCTTCAACGAACTTGATATCAACCACATTAAACAATTGTTGAACGATTACAATGCAAAAATGATGGCGGTGGAATGTCCGCAAGCGCCTGCTGGTGCAACACATGGCGAATACGAAGCGTATATTAAAAAATGCTGCGACATCAAAAAACCTATCATGGATGCGTTTGTAGCAGAGTACAATGCCTTTGTTACAAAAAGAGGCAAACGTGCATTGGGCATTTGGAGAGAATATCTCAACGATCTCATCAATATTGTTTCACTCGATCCAAGTGCAGGAAACAGGATTATGGTGTATCGTAACCTGCAACAGTATTTTGTTGTGTTGGGTCAATGCTGGGGAAGCGGACAGTTTTTAGATCCACCAATGGAGTGTAGTGTAAGTCTTAGCACTGCTGAAGCCGATAGTTTAATTGCTTCTTCGAGAAACCTTGATCTCAGTTGTCCGTCGTGGTTGAATATTGAAGTAGATGTGAAAGTAGCCAAGATAAAAGCTGATTGCAGTAAGTATGCGCTTGAAGTAGGAAAGTTGTGGCAGGCGAGTTACGAACACAATTTCAGAACGGGAACTACCACACTTGCTGCAGGTGTGGGTGCAAAAGCAAAGTTTTTTGCAAACACCGGTGGTGCCGATATCAAAGCGATGGTATATGTTTCGTTTGATAACAACAATGAGTTTAGTGATGTAGGCGTCATGGGTAAAGCATCCGTAAAAATTGGTGATACACCTTTTGTTTTAGCCGGTGGAAACGGAAGTGAAGGAGGTACACTTGGTGGCACTGAAGGCGTAGTGAAGTATGGTATGAATTCAGGATTTACATCAGGTGTAAAAGGAACAGGAGCATTGGCTGATGTGGTGAAAATAGATAAATCATTGTAACAATTATAACCGGAAAACAATCTATTCATAAACGAAAAACAATAAGTAAAATGGAAACAAAACAGATTGTAGATAACATTCTCAACACCCTTGAAAGTGGTTGGAACAATGCAAGCGGAGCAGAATTCTCTATTCCTTTTGCAGAAGCATCAGAGTTTGTAGATATCAGGGGAATATTGCATGCCAACGCAACAGCACAGCAATTAGGGCAGGAACATCAGGGTCTTTTTATGAGTATTTACAAAGACAGTAAGGTTGTTTACAAACAAGTGCAGTCAACATTGATTGATCAGAACACGATCATTGCTCATGCAAACACAGAACTTGATGCGCCTGTTGGTCCGTTAGCAGGGAAGAATGGTTCAACTGTTTCAATGGTTATTGTACGTAATGGTGATGAATGGAAAATCAGGTCTTTTCATAATACGTTGAAGATAAAATAAGGGATTGATCAGGATTAAAAAATGAACATCCTTTAACCAGAACAGCCGATGCATTGCATCGGCTGTTCTTATCTTTTTAATCCGCAATAATCTACGTAATCGGTTTTTCTATCAACCATATTATCAATATTCCACTACCTGTTCTTCAATCACATTCGGTAATTCTCTCCACTCGTATTGTTGGTTACGGAGTTGCGGTTCAAAGCCTGCTTCACGAATTGCTTCCTGTATTGATTTATACGTAAAGCGATGCGGTGCACCGGCCGCACTTACAACATTTTCTTCGAGCATGATGCTTCCGAAATCATTGGCACCAGCCTGTAAACAAAGTTGTGCTGTCTGTTTTCCAACTGTTAACCAACTTGCCTGTATATTCTTTACGTTCGGTAACATGATACGGCTCATAGCGATCATGCGAACATATTCTTCAGCTGTAGTTAAATTATGTACACCACGAATTTTTGCAAGCAATGTATCTACATCCTGGAAGGTCCATGGGATAAATGCAAGAAAACCTTTTGCCTCTTCGGGTTTACGGCTTTGCACTTCACGGATCTTCACCAAATGTTCAAAACGTTCCTGCAATGTTTCTACATGACCAAACATCATTGTTCCGCTTGTTGTGATGTTGAGCTTGTGTGCTTCGTGCATAATATCCAGCCATTCCTGTGCACCACATTTTCCTTTGCTGATCAAACGACGTACACGATCAATTAAAATTTCTGCACCAGCACCGGGTAACGAATCCATACCGGCTTCTTTCAATGCTTTCAACACTTCGTGATGCGTACTTTTTTCCAGCTTGGTGATATGCGCCACTTCAGGTGGCCCGAGTGTGTGCAACTTAATGTTGGGGTATAATTCTTTGAGTTGTTTGAAAAGGTTCACATAAAAATCCAATCCGAGTTCGGGATGATGTCCGCCTTGTAACAACAACTGATCGCCACCCCAGCGGATGGTTTCATCGATCTTCCTTTTATAGGTTTCAATATCGGTGATGTATGCTTCTGCATGACCTGGTATGCGAAAAAAGTTACAGAACTTACAATTGGCAATACACACATTGGTAGTGTTCACGTTGCGATCGATCTGCCAGGTTACTTTACCATGCGGCACCTGTTGTTTGCGTAATTCATCAGCCACAAACATCAGCTCGGTGAGTGGTGCATGTTGGAAAAGAAACATTCCTTCTTCAACGGTTAAAAATTCAAAGTTGGAGGCTTTCTGGTAGAGATCGTTCAGATTCATAGTACATCAAGTTGAAAAATGATTCACGGTGGAGAGCTGCAGTTACTTGCGAACAAAACTGTTCATCATTTGTTTAACTGCGTTCATCTGTGGTCACAAAGGTACGGCCGGATATTTTACGAACCACGAAGCGTTCATCCTAATTTGATTGTCTGTACCAGTAGTTTCCATTAATATTGAGAGGTGAAGATTGCAAAAACGATATGCCTGCTGTTGCTTTGCTTGAAATTGTCGGCCCAAAACGATGATTTCCCGCCTGCCCGCCTGCTCACGAGTTTCCAGTTTGAGCAGCTTACCGGTGGTATCATTATTCTGCATGCCACACTCAATGACCTTCCCGATACACTCAATTTTATTTTAGATACCGGCAGCGGAGGTATTTCGCTCGACACAACAACTGCTCTTTACTACAAACTTCCACTTGAAACAAGTGAACGAACGGTAAGGGGAATTGGCGGTTCGAAAAACATCAACTATTATAAAAACGGTACGCTGCATTTCCCCGGTCTTGATGTTGCGAATCTCGATTTTCACATCAACGATTACCAGATACTTACCGAAGTGTATGGGTTACGGGTAGATGGTATTATTGGTTTTTCTTTTCTGCGCAGGTATATTGTTGCACTTGATTACGATAAACACATGATGAGTGTGTACATGCCCGGTTCTTATAAATATCCCAAACGTGGTACGTTTTTAAAACCAACTTTTGCATCCATTCCCATTACACAGCATTTGGTGCAGGATGAACGTTCTTACCTGTTGAATTTTTATTTTGATACGGGGGCCGGCTTGTCGTTACTGCTGGCAGAACAGTTTGTAAAAGACAGTGTTCTCATCAGCAAAACAAGAAAATCGGTAAACACACAGGTTGAAGGTTTGATCGGTAAGATCAATATGCGGCTCACAACACTGAAGCGAATGAATATTGGTCCATACAAGTTTAAAAAAATTCCATTGCATGTGTATTCCGATTCGATCAATGTGTTAGGATATCCTTCTATAAAAGGATTATTGGGCAGCGATCTGTTGCGCAGGTTCAATATTGTGCTCAACTATCCTGAGCGGTTGATCCATCTTACGCCTAATACTCATATCCGTGATGCATTTGATTATTCATATACGGGCATGAATTACTATTTTATTGATGGAAAAATAGTGATCACCGAAATTCAACAGGGCTCGCCGGCTGAAGCCGCAGGGCTTATACCCGGCGATATTATTTTTGGTATTGAAAACAATTTCAGCAACAATATCAGTCAATACAAAGCATTGCTGCAAAACCCCGGACAAAAAGTACGCATCCTCATCTTCAGGAATGCACTGCCACAAATGTTTGAGTTAAAAATTGGAAGTATTTTAAAGTAAGCCGCTTCGCCATTTGTTTTTTACCGAATTTTACCAACTCATTTATGTATTACAATTGAACTATGATCAAATTTGAACGCTATATACTTTCGAACGGCTTAAGACTGCTGATCCATAAAGATTTTGCCACGCCCATGGCTGTTGTAAATGTGTTGTATGATGTGGGTGCACGTGATGAAGAAGAGAACCGTACCGGCTTTGCGCATTTGTTTGAACACTTAATGTTTGGTGGTTCTGTCAATATTCCTGATTATGATGAGCCATTGCAATTGGCAGGTGGCGAAAACAATGCTTATACAACGAACGATCTTACCAATTACTATTGCCAGTTACCCGCTGAAAATCTTGAAACAGCTTTTTGGCTGGAGAGTGATCGTATGTTGAGTCTTGCGTTCAGTGAAAAAAGTTTAGATGTGCAGCGAAAAGTGGTGAGTGAAGAATTTAAAGAACATTATCTCAACAAGCCTTATGGCGATATGTGGCACAAGATGCGTGAGATGGCTTACAAACAACATCCGTATAAATGGATGACGATTGGTAAAGAGCTGAAGCATATTGAAGAAGCACAATTGCAGGATGTAAAGAATTTTTTCTTTAAGCATTACACACCATCCAACGCCATATTGGTAGTGGCTGGTAATGTGGAAACGGAGAAAGTGTTGCAGCTTTCAGAAAAATGGTTTGGCTCTATTCCTGCAGGAGAAAAATATGTGCGTCAGTTACCAAAGGAACCTGTACAAACGGAAGCACGCCGCATGGAAGTAAAAGCAGACGTACCACTTGATGCATTTGTAAAAACATGGCATATGCCATCACGATTAGAGCGTGGCTATTATGTAACCGATCTTATCACGGATATTTTAGGTGGTGGTGCCAGCAGCCGTTTATATGAATCGCTGGTGAAAGGAAAGAAATTCTTCAGCAGCATTGAATGTTATCACTTCGGAAGTATTGATAATGGCTTACTCACCATTGAAGGCAAACTGGTGAAAGGGGTAAACATTCAGGAAGCTGAACGGGCAGTGAATGAAGAAGTGGAAAAAATGAAGACTGAGTTGGTGGATGAGAAAGAGTTGCAGAAAGTGATCAACAAAACAGAAAGTACTATTTTGTTTGAAGATATGAGTGTGATGAGCCGTGCAAACAGCCTGGCATATTATGAATTATTAGGCGATGCAGAACTGATGAACGATGAACTGCAGCGTTACCAGAGCATCACTGCACAGGAGTTGCTGGAAGAAAGTAAAAAAATATTTGAGGAGAGCAATAGTAATACGTTGTATTATCTGAGCAATAATTAAAGAAGCTGTTAGTTCTTTATCAAAAGTACTGCTGTATTGTGCTTCTGTATGATTGTATCATAGTTATATAATAATGGCGGAAGTTTCGATCCTTGAAGAGGGATGATAATAAGATCATATTTTTTTTGAGGATCGAAGGGAGCATACAGCCTGCTCGTTGTTCGGCTGTTTGACAGTGATACCTGCAGCTTATTTTTAAGTGCATAGTAATCGATCATTGTTTTATAATAAGGGATTCCTGTATAAACTTCTTTTACTTTCTTTTCGATCAATAATTGTTCACATTGTTTTGCCACAATGTTATAGCCTGTAGTAATATTTTCCTTTTTATAAAAATAACCGGCCATCGTTCCGCTGCCAAGCAATAAAATCATTGCAAGGAAAAGCAAACCAGGACGGATATTTGTTTTTTCCAGCATATGGTTGACGATAGCTGTACCAAGAAAGGCAACTACCACAGTAAAATGCATCCATGGTTTTGCCGGAAACTGCTGCCGGAAAAGAAAAAAAACAATCACACATAGGATAAGTTGAATGAACGCAAATATAACAATCGCTTTGTTGATCGGTCTTTTGCTGCGAAACAGAAAAAGTGAACCAATAAAAAAAGAGCAACCGAAGAATACTGCAAACAGATTAACGGGTGACAAAAATGTTTTTGACAGGTAGCCAAAGGTTGTTGTAAATACGCTGAGTGTATTTGCTCTGTCATAAACCGGAGTCATGTATGGTTTTAACAGCGACCATTTTACTGATATTAGTACAGGCAGGTATAAGATAGCTGCAACCAGTGCAATAACAAATCCGTTCTTGATAAAGCGAACAAGTGCAGCGTTCTTTTTTTGCAATACCATCGCTGTAAACGCAAACAAGAACAAACCTGCCAACGCATATAAAAAAGATGGGATAGTGTATAACCCACCTATTGCAGCAAGAATCAGCAAATAGCTGTGTCTTTTCTTATGCTCATTTGAAAAGCACAGTTCAAAAATAGCATACAGCGCAATCACGTAAAAGAAAAGCAAGAGCAGATAACCTCTTGCAAGAAACGAGTAAATGAACAGAGGGTAAGCAGCAATAAAAAAACTCAGACCAAGTAAAGCGGCAGCATCAGTAAAGTGTTTTTTTAAGAAGCCAAACATTGAAATGATTAACAGGAAGCCAATTGGCAGCAGCGGAAGACGCAAGGCATAAACCGGGTCAATTGGTAACATGCTTGTTACAGAAGTTACAATTGAAAACAGGATATGATTGTTCGGCAACGGATAAAACGTGGCAGCAACCAATGGACCTTGCGAGCTGAAAAGCATGTAGGTGTCTGCTTCATCAAAATCTATCGGGTAATAAATAATAGAAACAGTAGTTCGGATAAGATAGAATCCAACAAGAAAAAAGAACAGAGCCCGGTGAAACTTGTCAGCAGGCACCAGGTTTTTAGAAAAGCCCATGAGAACCGATTCCGACTCATCAATCAACAACGTAATTCTTGCCAGTATTACGTTTCGCTTTCTATAGATAATAAACAACAAAAGCAAAACAGCGCCGGCAAAAAGAACAGCAACGATCCGCAACAGCTGGAACTGTTGTTGCGACAGAAAAGAGGATGCTGATTTTAGTAAATGGGGTTTATGGATCCGGTTTAAGAACCAGCTGAGAAATTCTGTATAGTTATTGGCGAATAGAAGATAAAGTGCCGTTAACGAAATACCCACTACAACAGTAATAACAAGGCTAAGGAAAAGCAGACTTTTAAATCGGGGCATTTCAACTAATTTAAACGGCTTTTGAGAAAGTAATTACCTTCGCTCTCCACAATTATAATGAATGTTAAATAGACTACAAGCTCCAATTATAAAAGACGCCACCGAATTTGATCTTAAATTAAAACCTTACGATAAATATGTACTGGATAATGGCGTGGAAGTATATGCTGTAAATGCAGGCACACAGGAAGTGTTGAGCCTTGAATTGGTGTTTAGCGCCGGAAACTGGTTTGAGCAGCAGAACAATATAGCGGCAGCTACGAATTATCTTATTAAGAACGGAACTAAAAGCAAAACAGCTTTTCAGTTAAACGAGCATTTTGATTACTATGGTTCACACCTGAGCCGTGGTTGTTATAATGAAACTGCAAACATTGTGTTGCATTGTATCGATCGTCATTTTGCAACGCATTTGCCGGTTATCGCTGAAATGATCACTGATGCCATTTATCCGCAGCACGAACTGGATATTTACAAACAGAACATGCAGCAACGCTTAACGGTTAATTTGAAGAAGTGTGATTTTGTTGCCGGTCGTTTGATCGATGAATATGTGTTTGGCAAAGATCACCCGTATGGCGTGTACAGCAACAAAGAAGATTACGATGCATTGCAGCAGGAACAACTGCAGGATTATTATAAGAAATATTATACCGAAGGCAAGTGTATCATTTTTGCAGCGGGTTTATTGCCTGCAAATTTTGAACAGGAGCTTAATAAAACAATTGGCCAGTTACCATTGAATAAAAAAGAGATACCAACCATTATTCACCCGGTAATGCCTGCTGCAGAAAAGAAATACAGAATAGCAAATGATCCTAATGGTGTGCAGGGCGCTATTCGTTTGGCGCAACCATTCCCGAATCGTCATCATCCCGATTTTCAACCCGTGCAGGTGTTGAATACCTTGTTTGGGGGTTTCTTTGGTTCAAGGTTGATGAGTAATATCCGTGAAGACAAAGGTTATACCTATGGTATTCACAGTTATATTCTCAATCATATTTCTACTACGGCTTGGATGATCAGCACAGAAGCAGGAAGAGATGTGAGCGAAGCAACGATCACTGAGATATACAATGAAATGAAAGATCTGCGTGAAGAACTGGTAGATGATGAAGAATTGCAACTGGTAAAGAATTATCTCATCGGTACAATTCTTGGTGATCTTGATGGTCCCTTTCACATCATCGGTCGTTGGAAAAATTTAATCTTAAATGGACTGGATGAACAATACTTTTATAAATCAGTAAACATCATCAAAAATATTTCAGCAAAGGAATTACAGGAGCTGGCGAATAAATATTTACATCCGGAGAAATTTTATGAGCTGGTGGTTGTATAACTTATTTTATAATATCATCAACAAAAGCATCTTACTATGTAAGATGCTTTTGTTTTTTACGCATACTGTTCACCGATACCTGCTCTTTACCATCGAAAAATAAATAACAGCCAGCCATCTTTTTTTGGTTATTAATGCTTAAATTTCATAAAGGAATTAACTGTTTCTTATCTGTGTGAAACTCCTTAACTGAGCCCCTCTCTATTCACATTGTTATTCCGTCCCTCATTTATTTCACCAACTAAAGCAAATGCATATGAGCAAGAGAATTTTCTACATCGTGTTATTATTTCTGCCCATCTTTTCTGTGGCACAAAAAGTTATTACAGGTACGGTAAAAGACAACAAAACAAAACAACCGTTGCAAGGTGCATCCGTTGTGGTTAAAGGAGGAACCGGAGGAACAAGTACCAATTCAGCCGGTGAGTTTTCGTTGTCTGTTTCTGACCAGGCAAAAACGATCACCATCAGTTATGTTGGTTACGAAAGCAAAGACATTGCTATTTCTTCTGTAACATCAGGACTTGAAATTTCGCTGGTACCAACAGAACAGTTAACCGATATTGTTGTGGTTGGTAGCCGCAATCTTAGCAGAACAAGAACTGAAACGCCGGTTGCGGTTGATATCATCCCCATCACGCAAATTGCTAACCAGGTGGGGCAGACAGATCTGAACCAGATACTTACTTATGTTGCGCCATCCTTTCAAAGTAGCAGGCAAACTATTGCTGATGGAACTGATCATGTGGACCCTGCTCAACTAAGAGGTTTGGGAACAGATCAGATACTTGTTTTGATCAACGGAAAACGACGTCACCAAAGTGCATTGGTAAACGTAAATGGTACGGTAAACCGTGGACAGGTTGGAACAGATCTGAGTGCAATTCCTGTAACCGCTATTGAACGTGTAGAAGTGTTACGTGATGGTGCAGCAGCACAATATGGTAGTGATGCAATAGCAGGGGTGATCAATATTGTTCTGAAAAAAAATACAGGAGTTTTAGGCGGTAGTGTTTCGTATGGTCAAAACATTACTGCTTATCCAAAAGATTATGCTTTGTACAAGATTACAAACAGAGGTGAAGCTCCTGATCAAAAGGTCAATGATGGTGGTGCCTTCCAGGCTGGGTTGAATTATGGCATTGGATTCAAGAATCAAGGGTACATGAATTTTAGTGGTGAATACAACCTGCGTGATTTCAGCAATCGTACCGGAACATACACCGGACAGATCTATCCGTCAGTTGGTGGACAAAATAAAGACGACAGTATTATGTCAGCAAGAGGCACCAACCGCAATACGTTTGACATGCGTATAGGAAACTCTAAAATTGCAGGTGGTTCTTTGATGGTCAACAGCCAGTTCCCTTTGGGCGGTGGATGGAATTTAAATGTGTTTGGAGGATATAATAAAAAGAATGGAGAGGCTGCAGGTTTCTACCGATACCCGAGTTCTGTATTCAGCGGTGCAGGTTCAACCTACAGGAGTGAAGCATTAGAGCTTTATCCGGAAGGATTTCTTCCGCTCATTCAAACAAACATCCAGGATTATTCAATATCTGCAGCATTTGAAGGAAAAGTGGGACAATGGAATGCAAGCTTCAGCGAAACCTTTGGTGTAAATACATTCGGTTTTACTGTAGATAATTCTGTGAACTATTCACAGTTTGCTGTACAAACACCAACCAATGCACAAACAAAATTTAATGCAGGTGAATTGAAGTTTCAACAGATTACCTCCAATATCGATTTCAGCAGAAATTTTAATGTACTTCATGGAATGAACCTGGCATTCGGTTCGGAACTGAGAGTTGATCAATACGGACAGAAAGCAGGTGAGGAATCATCGTACAGAAATTACGATATACCTTCTGGTGCAGCAGCGGGTGCACAGGTATTTGCAGGCTTTACACCTCCGTTTGCAGGAACATTCAGCAGAAACAACATTGCATTGTACGCAGATGTGGAGCAGGACTTCACTCGTGAATGGATGGTGGAAGGCGCTTTGCGTTTTGAAAACTACAGCGACTTTGGCAGCACGTTGAATTACAAACTTGCTTCACGTTATAAGATTGCCGATAAGTTTACGATTCGTGCAGCAGCCAGTTCTGGTTTTAGAGCACCAAGTATGCAGCAACGTTTTTATGCAAAAACAAACACCTTGTTTGTTTCGGGTCCTAGCGGATTAGTTGCAACCGAGAGTGGAACATTTCCAAATGGTAGTGCACCTGCAAAAATTCTGGGTATACCGGAATTGAAACAGGAAACAAGCAGAAACTATAGTGCAGGTATTACAGCAAAGCCGTTTACGGGTCTTGAAATAACAGTGGATGGTTATATTATTAATATTGATAACAGAATTGTATTAACCAACAATTTTACAGGAGGCAGCGATCCTGCGTTGCAGGCTTTGTTAAGTGCAGCAGGCGCTCAAACAGCAAACTTCTTTACCAACGCCATTGATACACGTAACAAAGGAATAGAAGCTGTAGTGAATTATTCATTCAATATTGCAAGGGAACACAAATTCCGCTTTACAGCTGCTGCAACATTTATTCAGAACGAAGTGCGTAAAGGTGCAGATGGCAAACCAATCATTAAAGCTAGTCAGATACTCATCAACAGCGGCCAGCTCGGTAATTATTTTAACCGTGAAGACCAAAGCCGTATTGAAGTGGCAAACCCGCAATCAAAAGCAAGTTTTATGTTGAACTATAAGTTCAGGAAATTAGGAGTGATGTTACGTACGGCCTATTTTGGAAAAGTAACTTATCTCGATCCAAGTATAAATCCTGCTAACCCGGGTGCATTCCCTATGAATGCATTCAATAATAACCAACGTGAAACACTTGACCAGGAGTTTGCGCCAAAAACAGTTACAGATCTTTCTGTGAGTTATGAAATAGGGAAGTTCTTTATAATTACTGCCGGTGCAAATAATCTGTTTGATGAATACCAGGATCTGCACAAACATGCAAACAACATGTCGTTAGGAAGATTTATGTACAGCCGTCGTGTACAGCAAATGGGTTTCAACGGAAGGTTTGTATTTGCACGGGTTTCATTTAACATCAAATAAATCAATTGACAGATGTATAAAAACTGGCTTGCTTTCCATTAAGCAAGCCGGTTTTTACATTTATATAATTTAGAAAATCATTGGTAGTAAATAGTATCTTTATTTTCCTTTATCAGAAATCATTGATGTATGAAGTTTGTTTTAAAAGTTCTTATTACCGCTGTTAACGCTTTTGTCTTAGCATACCTGTTACCGGGCATCAGCATCAATCATTTCTTTACTGCAATTGCGGTGGCATTTGTATTGGCCTTGCTCGATGCGGTTGTGAAGCCAATTCTCGTTTTGTTTACGTTACCTGCCACCATCTTTACACTGGGCTTGTTCCTCTTTGTGATCAACGCCTGTATCATCCTGCTCGATGCGTATTTTGTAAAAGGATTTATTGTGGATGGCTTCTGGTATGCCTTGTTATTCAGCATCTGTTTATCCATCATCAATTCCATTGTACACAAGATGGTGCTGAAAGAAGAAGGGAAAGAGAATAAATAAATTACCGAACCATTACCCTGGCTGCAAACCGTTGGGTGCGGTTTTCCAACACACATTGATAAATGCCTTTGGGCAAATTGCTGATTGAAACGCTGATGGCTTCCAAACCTTCATCAACCATTACTGCCTTTACAACAGCCCCATTACTATTGGTTACTTTTAACGCTGATCTGAACTGAATGCGGGGGAAGGCAAATTGCCAGTTATTACCCAGCTGTTTCACCTTTAACTCGGCTGCTTTATTAACGGTCTTGACTTTGCTGCTATCACCGGGTTGACCCTGTGCCCGGATCGCTGCCGGAACCTGGCAAGCAATTACAAACATTAGTAAAAGAAATTCCTTTTTTAAACGGAACGAAACCTGAACTTTGTTTCTCATCAGATATTGAATTTTAAAATGCTCTTCGAACGCAAAAACCTTACCAACACTGAGTTAACGAGTATTTATAAAAGCTTGCTGTACCCAAGATTAATCGAAGAAAAGATGCTTTTATTGCTCCGGCAGGGAAAAATTAGCAAATGGTTTAGTGGAATTGGCCAGGAAGCAATTGCTGTTGGAGCCACGTTGGCGCTGGATCCTGACGAATGGATCATGCCGCTGCACCGCAATCTCGGCGTGTTCACCACCCGCAATATGCCCCTGCACAAACTCTTTATGCAATGGCAGGGTAATAAAGAAGGTTACAGCAAAGGGCGGGAACGCAGCTTTCATTTCGGCAGCAAAGCGCATCATGTTTGTGGTATGATTTCGCATCTCGGTCCGCAACTGGCCATTGCTGATGGTGTGGCACTCGCACATAAATTAAGAAAGGATAAAAAGGTTTCACTTGCTTTTACCGGTGAAGGTGGTACCAGTGAAGGCGATTTTCATGAAGCCTTGAATGTGGCTGCTGTGTGGGATTTGCCCGTGATCTTCATTATTGAAAACAATGGCTATGGGTTGAGCACACCTACCAACGAACAATACCGTTGCGAAAGTTTAGTTGAGCGTGCAAGAGGTTATGGCATGGATGGGGTAAAGATCGATGGCAATAATATTCTTTCGGTGATCGATACCATTAAAGGCGTGCGTGATTATTGCATCGAACATCAGAAACCTTATTTGATCGAATGCATGACCTTCCGCATGCGTGGACATGAAGAAGCCAGCGGAACAAAATATGTACCCAAACATTTGTTTGAGATATGGGAAGAAAAAGACCCCATCAAAAATTTTGAAACGTATTTGCTGAGCGAAGCGGTGTTAACAGAAGAAGATGTAACATCTATTCGTGCAGAATTAAAAAACTTAATCGACAGTGAACTGCTGTTGGCGAACCAGGCAAAGCCAATGGAAATTGATACGGAAGAAGAGTTGGATGATCTGTTTGCGGAGTCGACATTCGACAGTCGACAGTCAACAGTGAAGCATCTTGATCATTCAGACATTATTCAGCATTCACCACTCACCACTCACGACAAACGTTTCGTTGATGCTATCAAAGAAGCCCTTCATCAAAGCATGACCCAACATCCCAATCTTGTATTGATGGGACAGGATATTGCTGAATATGGTGGTGCATTTAAAATCACCGAAGGCTTTGTGCAGGAGTTTGGTAAAGAACGGGTGCGTAATACGCCCATTTGTGAAAGTACTATTGTTGGTGCTGCACTTGGTTTAAGTCTCGAAGGTTACAAGGGATTGATGGAAATGCAGTTTGCTGATTTTGTAACTGTGGGATTTAATCAGATCGTCAACAATCTGGCGAAGATCCATTACCGCTGGGGACAAAACGCAGATGTGGTGATACGCATGCCTACAGGCGGCGGGGTTGGTGCGGGTCCGTTTCACAGCCAAAGCAATGAAGCGTGGTTTACAAAAACACCGGGGTTGAAAATAGTATATCCATCAACCCCTATGGATGCAAAAGGTTTATTGATCGCTGCTATCAACGATCCCAATCCTGTTTTATATTTTGAACACAAAGCATTGTACCGTGCAGTAAGCGGACAAGTGCCGGAAGAATATTATGAAATTGAAATTGGCAAAGCCCGCCATGTAAGAAGTGGTGATGAAGTAGCGATCATTGCGTATGGCGCTGCGGTGCATTGGGCCGAAGATTATGCAGCCGAGCATCCGGAAATTTCAATTGACATACTCGACTTACGTTCGCTTGCTCCGTTGGATTATGCGGCCATTCGTGCAGCAGTTCAACGCACGGGTCGTGTGTTATTGTTGCACGAAGACACATTGATTGGCGGTATTGGTGGTGAAATTGCAGCATGGATTGCTGAGCATTGTTTTGAATTATTGGATGCGCCGGTGATGCGTTGTGCAAGTTTGGATACACCCATTCCTTTCAATATTGAACTGGAACAAAACTTCATGGCAAAAGCAAGACTGCACGAAGTGTTGCAAAAACTGGTCGACTATTAATCCACAATGAAGCAAAAAACCAGAGATTTCTATTATTTTTCCTCTCCAAAATACCTAACTGAATGAAGAGCGTATCGGTGATGCTTTTTTTTGTTGCAACAATGCTTTTGGGTCATGCCCAGGATTTTAATAAAGCGATGCAACAGGCTTTTTTGATCACACGCATGGTTGACAAATTTCATATTCAACCAAAGCCATTGAATGATGCTTTCAGTCAATATTTATTTCAGCAATTCATTGCCACAGCAGATAAAGATCAACTTATTTTCCAGGCCGATGATATTGCAACACTCTCCGTCTTCAGAAATACACTTGATGAAGAGATCCTACAACGCAAAACAAATTTCCTGCAAACAGCTGTTGCCATCATGAAGAAACGTGTTCGTGAAAACGACTCGCTTGTTCAACTTATTTGCAAAACTCCTTTCAACTTTTCTGCACCCGATAAAATTGTTTTGAAAGACGACAGTGCGTTCGCTGCATCAATTACTGCAAAACAACAAAAACTATATAAACAGGTTAAGTGGCAAACACTGGATCTGATAACCGATATTCTTGCTGAGTTTCCTGAGCGGACTACACAAAAAAAACTGATCGACAGTTTGGAAAATGTTTTCCGTAAACGGATACAAACGTCTTCGAAAAAGAAGATGACAGCAGCCCAAGTGCCTGGTCGTAACGAAGAATTTATCAGTAATCTTTTCTGCAAGGTTTTGGCTAACTGTTACGATCCTCATACTGTATTCTTGCCTGAAGAAGAAAAAGAAAACTTTGATGAAGGAGTTGGCCAAACACCCAAGCGTTTTGGTTTTGAGTTGGATGAAGACGAAAATGGCGATGTTGTGATCGATCGGTTGCAACCGGGAAGTTCGGCATTTAAAAGCGGGGCCATTAACCCCGGAGATAAAATTGTTGCCATACAGGAGCCCGGTAAACAAGTTGTACAAACCGGCACCTCAGCTATGTTGGTAGTTGATAGTGTGATGAGTGAAATGAAGGCAGATAAACTTCTTGTTACAGTTAAAAAACCTGACGGCACAACAAGAGTAGTTACACTTTATAAAGAACGGTTTTCAACAGAAGAAGACGAAGAAGATATTGTGCAGGGATATGTATTGAAAGGAACAAAAAATATCGGCTATATTTCTATTCCTGATTTTTATTTTGATTGGGAGAATACTAATACCGGTATTAACGGTTGTGCCAATGATGTAGCGAAAGAGATCATCAAACTTAAAAAGGAAAACATTGAAGGTCTGATTATTGATATCCGTTTTAATGGTGGAGGTTCTTTGCAGGAAGCGGTTGATCTCTCAGGAATTTTTATTGATGGCGGGCCGGTGGCACAGCTAAAAACAAAAGAACCCAAACCTTATACTTTAAAAGATGTAAACAGCGGACGCATTTTTGATGGCCCTTTGCTGGTAATGGTGAATGGATATAGTGCGTCAGCTTCAGAAACGTTTTCAGCAACCATGCAGGATTATAACCGTGCAGTGATTGCCGGTACAACTACATACGGAAAATCAACCGGGCAGGTCATTTTTCCTCTTGATACAACTGTAACCATTGAAACATTCAGCAAAGTAAAAGCAGACAACTATCTTAAAATAACAACTTCCGCTTTATACAGGCTTACCGGAACTACTGCACAACAGCAAGGTGTGCAACCCGATGTTGTATTGCCTGATCTGCTGCAATCGATTGGTGAAAAAGAGAAGGACAAAACAACTTCCTTCAAACTCACATCCATTGAACCTAATAAATATTATAAGCCACTTGCAACAGCGGGTAAAGAAAAATTAACGCAGGTTGCTCTTTCAGCAACTGACACATCAACCTACTTTAAAAAAGTAAACGAATATGTGAAGTGGTATAAGTCGATGGAGCAGCTGAAAGAAATATCGTTGAAGCTTGATGACATGCTGCTGATGAAAAAGAAACAGCAGGAGTATATTCTTTTCTTTGAAGAGTATCAGCCGGCTTCTGTTTTTACGGTCGATAATCATCAATTAAGAAAGCAGCGATTGAAAGCAAGTGAGTGGCTCACTGAATCAGACGAAGAAACAAAAGAACTTATTTCTACCGATCCATATATCCAGATCTGTTATCAACTGGTTATGCAAATGGCAACAAAATAAATCTTCATTATAAAAACAGCACATGAAAACGAAACAACTGGCACTCTTCTTTTTGGTTCAACTTTTTTGTATTGTAAACGTAACTGCACAACAGGACAACCCTGTTGAGTATATGAATATGATCGAGAAGGCTGAAGAAGAAGCCAATCAAAAGTACCTTGCCTACGTAAGCACGGCCGCACACAGCGGAAGGGTTAAAAAAATTGAACGTATGCGTCAGCAGGTATTGGATGGTATTGTAAGCAGCCGCAACAAAGTAATTGGGTTACCTCTGTTCAAAGGCGATAAAGCTCTTTGGCAGAGCAGTATTGATTACCTGAAATTATTATACCTGGTTTTCAGCGAAGACTATGCAAAGATCGTTAACATGGAAGATATTGCTGAGCAATCGTTCAACGAAATGCAGGCATACCTCTTGCTCCAGGAAAAAACATCAGAAAAACTGGCTGAAGCAAGTGAAAAACGCCGGGTGGCAACAAAAGAATTTGCTGCAAGAAACAATGTGCAGCTGGTTGATGGAGGCACAAATGAATTTGCAGAGAAAATGAATAAAGCATCTGATGTGGTTGAGTACAGAAACGTTGTTTATCTCCTGTTCTTTAAATGTAACTGGCAGTGGAATGAAATGAACAAAGCCATCAAAACAAATAAAGTAACTGATATTGAGCAGGCACGTAATGCCGTGATCACTTATGCGAAAGATGGACTTGCAGTGCTGGACACAATGAAAAACTTTTCAGGTGATCCTTCCTTGGCCAATGCCTGCAAGTATGCACTCAATCAGTTTAAACGCATGAGCGAAAATGATGTGCCAAAGATGACCGACTTTATTTTAAAGAACGAAAACTTTGAGAAAGTAAAAAAATCATTTGACAGTAAACCGCAAAGAGACAGAACACAACAAGATATTGACGCTTACAATAAAGCCGTAAACGAAATGAATGCTGCTGTAAATACATTTAACAGCACCGGAAAATTTATCGGCGATACACAATCGAATATCATTAATACTTACAATAAGGCAGATAAAGATTTTGCAGACAGGCATACTCCTTATTTCAAAAAGTAATTATGCTTTCACCTTGTAAAAGCATTTTGTATTTAATTGGCTTTTCTCTTTTTTCCATTGCAGCTTGTAAAGAACATGCATCTGTACAAAAGAAAAAAATGGTAAAGCCAATTATTATTTTACAACCATTGCGATTTGACGATGCAAAGATGCTTGCATACCTGAAAGATACCGTTGAGAAATTCTATCCTGTTAAAGTTGTAATTGCGGGTAAAAAGAACTTTCCTGCAAACTTTTACTATAAACCCCGTAGTCGCTACCGTGCCGATTCTACCATTAAATGGCTCAAACAAATAACAGCAGATTCAGTCAGATCGATCGTTGGAATTACAAACGAGGATGTCTCTGTCAACAAGGGAGCACATAAAGATTATGGTGTGATGGGCTTAGGCTATAAGCCTGGTAACTCCTGTGTTGTTTCAACTTTTCGCTTGCGAAAAACAGCCACCTCACAAAAGCATTTTCAGCAACGATTGTTCAAATTGGTGGTGCATGAAATGGGTCACAACTTTGGCCTGTATCATTGCCCGGATGAAACCTGTATTATGGTTGATGCAGAAGGACAAATGAAGCTGGATAGGGAAAAGAGTCTATGCAATAGTTGTAAAATGAAGCTCAGGATATAATAAGATTGCTTATTCAGCTTCTTCAAATTCCTCATCGTTATCTTCAATCGCCGCCGCCATCGTCTTCCGTTCACCAATTTGCTGCCTCCACATCGCATAATACAAACCTTTGTTGCTTACTAATGCATCATGACTGCCTTGCTCAACGATCTTTCCTTTCTCCAATACAAAAATAGTATCTGCATGCATGATAGTAGAAAGACGATGTGCGATGAGAATGGTGATCTGTTGTTTTAAACTGGAAATTTCCCGAACCGTTTGGGTGATCTGTTCTTCCGTGATTGAATCCAATGCAGAAGTAGCTTCATCAAAGATCAATAACCGAGGCTTGCGTAACAAAGCACGTGCAATAGACAAACGTTGTTTTTCACCACCTGATAATTTTTTACCGCCTTCGCCCAGCAGAGTATCTAATCCCAGATCTTTATTGTTGATGATGGCGAGTGCTGATGCTTTTTCTAAAGCAGAATAAATTTCTTCATCTGTTGCATCTGCTTTTACAAACTTCATATTATCACGGATGCTGCCGGAGAATAATTGTGTTTCCTGCGTCACAAACCCTAACTGTTTGCGCATGCGGTTGTAACGGATATCTTTCGATGAAACATCATCATACAAAATATCACCATCAACCGGCGTATATAATCCAACCAATAATTTCACCAGTGTTGATTTGCCTGAACCCGATGGCCCGACAAATGCAATGGTATCGCCCAATGATGCTTCGAATGAAATACGTTCCAGTGCATTGGTTGTTGCAGTGCGATGACGAAAGGTAACCTCATCAAAACGCAGGTGTTCAATTTCTCCCACATCAACCGGTTCTTCAGGACGGTATTCTGTTTCTTTCAACATCAATTCATTAAACAATTGCAGCGATGCTTCTGCTTCACGATAAGAAAGAATGATACTGCCAAGATCCTGTAAAGGTCCGATGATGCCGGTTGAAATAAACTGCATCGAGATCAATTCACCCGGCGACAATACTTTACGGAAGATGAGCCACAGTAAAATAAACAGGATCGATTGCTTCAGCAGAATAAGAATGCTTCCCTGGAAAAAAGAAAGCGAACGGATCTTTTTCACTTTCTGCATTTCAAGATCAAAAATTTCCTGCGTGTGTGTGCGCAATCGTTTTATCTCAGGATAAGTTAAACCTAAACTTTTCACTAATTCAATATTGCGTAAGCTTTCGGTGATGGTTCCGCTCATTTGCCTGTTCTGCCGGATGAGTGAACGTTGCAATACTTTAATGGAACGGCTGAGTATACTTGTTAATCCGCCAAGTAATACCACACCAATTAAGAAAACAGGTATTAATGCCCAATGTTTGGTAAATGCATACCAGATAAGAAAACCAATGCCAACAATAGACGAGAATAGAATATTAATGAAAGCAGTAATGAAGCGTTCTGTATCGTTACGTACTTTTTGCAGAATGGATAAAATTTCACCACTGCTCTGATCTTCAAAATCCTGGTAAGGCAAACGAAGCATCTGACGTAATCCGTCATTAAAGATCTGCATCCCGAATTTCTGCACCACCAACCTCATCACATAATCTTTGAAGGATAAGAATAGCCTGGCAGCCAACGCAATACCCAGTGCAATACCTAATAATACCAGCACACCTCGAATCTGCTCTGGTTCCGTCTTACTATCAGGATTCAGTGTATAATCGTCGATGATGCGGCCAAGAATAATTGGATCGTATAACGAAAGTATTTGTGCAATACCAGCCAGCAGCAGTGCCACAAATACCAGCTTACGGTAGGGTTTTAAATATTGCCAGAGTATTTTCATATCAGTGAAGGAGGCGTACAAGTTACAAAATGATTCTTCAGCCCCGGGATTGTTATAACAGCTATTTGATTTCTTTGTTTAGTGTTGTAACTTACAGAAACAAGTTCTTTACAGTTTAATCATGCCCTGTAATTGATCATCAATTAAAAATCAGTGTATGTTTAGTAAGTATCACCTCCCGCAACTGGTGTTCCCGGAAAAGGGAAAAACAATTTGGTTAGCAGTGCTCATACTCGCTCCTGCTTTTACTGTAACCGCACAAAATCTTCCTAAAAAACCGACGCTTCAGCAACTTGCGGGCTATCATAATAAACAACAACAGAATTGGCAACAAAAGCAATTGCCACAATCTTCAGTTACTTATAAGTTCAGTACAAATTATGGTCAATCATTAACGACTCAGTTTGGGAAGGCTAAGTCGCTTGCACCTGTTGCAGTTAATTATCCATTGCCTCCATCAGTAAATGAAAAACAACAAATGACACCGGCTCCTTTTCTGCAATCTTTTTTATTAGAGGAACGGAAGCAGTATATGCAGTGGCAGAAACAAAGCTGGTGGAAAGATCCGGGTAAATTAAAAGGAGCTGAACTGCTGCGTGATTTTTATATCAGCAACAGAAAAAGTTAAGCCTGGATAAATTTGTTACCAACCTTTCTTGATGAATTGATGCTCCATTTCAAGAAAGCGTTGATAAAGATCAGTGGTAACAGTTCCGGTATTGCCATTGCCAACTTTATTTCCATTGACAGAAAAAACGGGAAGTAACCGTTTTGTAGTGCTGCTTACAAACACTTCTTTTGCATTGAGTACATCAGTAAGTGAAACTGGTTGTTCTTTTACTTCCAAGACTGATGTTGCGATTTGCAGAATATGATTTCGGGTGATGCCGTACAATACATGTTCATTTGCTGTAAGCAATTTATTATCTGTTGTTACAACAAACACATTGGAACGTGGCAACTCACTGATGAATCCATTCTTTACATACAACACATCACTTGCACCTGAATCTTTTACTTTCTGTTGCAGGTATACACCCATCAGGTAGTTGATCGATTTTACCGTTGGCAATTCACGTACATATTCTTCGGTGATGAGATGTAACCCTTTTGACGGATCAAACGCTGCATCCATCGTTAATGTGCTTTGTGTGATGATGAGATTTGGTGTAGTGGGTGTGTACGTATCAATTGCATTGCCACCGGTTACGGTGATGCGGATGCCGGAACTTGAAAGACTATTTTTTCTGATGAGTTCACGAACAATATTTTTCAACTCAACATTGTTATACGGAAGCTGTAAGCGCAGAACTGAAGCTGAATGTCGCAAACGATCTAAATGATGATCGATGAACAGTGGCACATGTTCTGCTGTGCGAAAAAAATCAAATACGCCATAACCACGTTGGATCGAAAGGTCACTTACCGGCAATACTGCCTGATCTACTGTTACAAATTGATTGTTGATGAATGCCCACATACTCAGTTGATGCGATTGTATTGTTTTAAGATCGGAATTACTTTATCTAACGGTAAGGATTCAATGGTTCGTCCGCCTTTACCTTTCATATCTGTTGCCATAAATAAAGAATTGATGATGGCTTCCTCTGTTGCTTCAATAGCTGCCATGAACAGCGGACTCATTTCATCGTTACGTAATACCGTTGTTGTAATGGTGGAAGTTTTGCTGTCGTGCGCAATCAACACAGATGCGTTGTTGGAGAAAGCGATCACATAATCGCCGCTGCCGTTTGATGCAATGCCGCCTGTTTTTGCTAAACCCATGAAAGCACGTTTGGCTAAACGTTCGAGATTACGACTGTCGAGCGGAGCATCGGTAGCAACAACGATCATGCAGGAACCATCAACCGGATTTTGTAATTGATCGCTGAATGAATAACGCCCCAGCTTTTCGCCAACAGGCACACCATCGATCTGCAACACACCTCCAAAATTTGTTTGTACCAACACACCAACGGTATAACCACCTAACGATGCAGGCAGTTTTCGGGAAGCAGTACCAATACCTCCTTTAAATCCAAAACAAACTGTGCCGGTACCTGCACCCACATTTCCCTGTTGAGGTTTTTGAGTGGATGCTGTATTGATCGCTTGCAATACATGATCAACTTTTACATGCTTGCCACGTATATCATTCAACGCACCATCATTTGTTTCACCAACAATAGCATTCACCGATTGCACCTGTTCATTTCCTTTTTGTGCAAGTGTGTAATTGATAACGCCATTGATTCCTTCTGCAACACTTAATGTATTGGTTAAGATGATCGGCGATTCAATATTGCCGAGTTCTTTTATTTGTGTGGTGCCTGCGAGTTTACCAAAACCATTTCCGGTGTAAACTGCAGCAGGTACTTTTTGCTGAAACAGATTGTCGCTATGCGGTAGAATAGCAGTTACACCGGTGCGAATACTGTCGGCAACGATCAATGTAACCTGGCCAACTTTTACACCTGCCACATCCACTATTGAATTGGTAGCACCTTTTTGCATCACACCTATTTTGATGCCATATGCTTCAGCCGGTTTTCGTTCCTGCGCAAAAGCAGAAATAAATAAGCAGGTACAAATGATGAAAGAAAGAAATTTCATTCCTGTTGATTGACAAATTTACAATTGAAAGCCCGGTCCTTTGAGTGAGCGACCGCTTCTTGTGCCGTTATGCTTTCCATCTTCAACAACAACCTGGCCATTCACCAACACAAACGTAAAGCCGGTTGAATATTGATGCGGTTGTTCAAATGTTGAATTGTCTTTTACAGTTGCTGCATCAAAGATCACAATATCAGCAGCCATACCTTCTTTCAACAAACCACGATCTTTTAGTTGAAATTTTTGTGCTGGGAGCGATGTCATTCTGCGTATGGCTTCTTCCAACGTGAGTATTTTTTCTTCACGCACATATTTCGCCAATACTCTTGCGTTTGTACCATAGCCACGTGGATGCGGCACACCACTACCAAATGCACGAATACCTGCATCGCTTGCAAACATATTGAATGGGTATTGCATAATTCGTTTTACATCAGCTTCGCTCATACCATGAAACACCATTTGTGCGCCGCCGTTGATCACCATTTCAATAATTGTTTCTGCCTCTGCTTTTGCTTTATGCTTTTTTCCTTTAATAAGATTTACCTGTTCAATACTTTTTCCATTGAGTGTGGTATCAAAACGGTAATTGGCAACCACAGGATAACTGAAATGCTTTAGCTTGCGTTTCTTTAAACTTTTCAACATCGATGCAATTACATATTTCCTTACATCCGGTCGGTTCAATCGTGCAACAATTGAATCTTGTCCGTCAGCTAAAATTTCATCGGGTATCAATGTGCCAAGCGAAGTGCTGCTGGCAGTGTAAGGATATTGATCAATGGTTACATCCACACCATCTCTTCTTGCTGTTTCGATCATGGCAACGGTTTCTTTGCTGCGTCCCCAGTTTTGTTGACCACTCACTTTGAAATGTGAAATTTCAACCGGCATTTTATTTAGATAACCGATCTGTATGGCTTCCCGAATAGCGACTGCCACACTATCACCTTCATTGCGGATATGACTTGCATACACACCGTTATACTTTGCGGCAGCACCTGCAAGTTTCACCACTTCATCAGTTTTGGAATATGTGCCGGGGATATAAATCAGTCCGGTTGAAAAACCTACTGCTCCGTTTTTCATGGCTTCTTCCACCAATGAAATCATCTGTTGCATTTCTGTTTCGGTAGGATCTTTCATTGCACGACCAAGCACTGTTCTGCGAACATCGTTATGACCGATGAGTGCTGCAATGTTGATCGACGTTTTCAAACTATCAATGAATGCAAAGTATTTTTTCATATCAACCTGTGATGAACCACAGTTGCCCGTTACCACCGTTGTAACGCCATCGTAAATAAAATTATCAGCTGTGGGCGTTCGTTTTTCTTCACCTTCAATATGTGTGTGTACATCAATAAAGCCGGGTGCCACCATCAATCCCTTTGCATCAATTACACGTTTCGCATCTTGCTGTTTCAATTTGCCAATGGCAACGATCTTTCCGTCTTTCACAGCAAGATCGGCATAGAACCAATGATTGCCTGTACCATCGAGAATTTTTCCGTTGGTGATTAATACATCATATTGCTGCGCAAGAGCAAACAACGGAAGCAAAAACAGAAAGCTGAAAATTGATTTCATGTTGTTGAATTATGATTGTCGTGTTCTCTGCGGTAAATTTTTTCACGACGTGCACAAAGAATTTCACGAAGAACACAAAGAGATATTACAAGTTAAAACTTATTCATCGGGTTGACTTAATTCTATCAGGGTTGCCAACCTTCAAAAGGTTGGCAACCCTTTGTTACTATTCGCCAGGATGATAGGTTCGTTCTGCGTGTTTCAGCACATCTTCTTTGTAAAACAACACATCTTTAAATTGTCCCTTGGTATACATTTCTAATTGATCAGTGAAATGTTTACTGTTGGGATCGCCACTGTTACCGCCGGCCAGTAACGATTTTGCTTTTATCTTATCTCCAAACTCAACCGCACAGACAAAGCTATTACCATGGAAGCCGTAGCGTTTTTTTGTTCCCTGGAAAGTGCGACTGTTATAAGAAGGCAACATGCCCCATAACGCAGAAGCAAACGGAACGGGATAGCTGATCTTACTATCATCATACTTTTGAACAAGATCATTACTCACCCGTTGATAACGGTTAATATCTCCCCACGGAATTTCCCATGTACCAAATTGCTGTTTCAATTGCTTTACCGTTTCATTCAATGGAGCTAATAATTGCAGTGGAATAGCTGTTGCAGCAAAACGTTTGGTGGCTGTTACCTGGTCGTCTTCACCATCTTCTATATAAATTTTGCGGATGGATGCATTTAAACGTTGTGCCCATTCAACCGCCAATGTTGTGGCAATGGAATGATTTGAAGAATGGAAGTCCCAGTTTGAAAGAACAGCAATGGGCGCCGCCAATGAACGATGCAGACTGTCGCCCGGTTGCACGCCAGTTTCATAGGCTTTCACCAGCGCAGGGATCAGCACTTCAAACGCAGACAAATAGGTATCATAACCTGCAGCAATGGTTTTATCAATCGTGAATTTATTTTCTTTGCTCAATACTCTTGCTGCGTTAATGCCACGAAAATTTTCTCCATCGGGGGCCATGTAAGCAGGATAATCTTTTTTCTTTGGACTTGCTTCGCCGCTCACTGTATACGGAGTGGAGTTGCAGTTTTGAATCCAACCTGTCGATGGATTGTATACATGCACGGCTTCTTCCGCATCATGCAAACCCTTCCATTCAGTTGCGGGTGTTGTGCCATCAACCACTTTGCTCCAATTGAATTTTGTATCTCTTTTTGGAACATAGTTGCCATGCCAGTAAGCAATGTTGCCTTTATAATCTGCAAACACAGTGCTGTTACTTGTGTTGCCACGAAGCGCCATTACTTTTTTATAATCATCCAAACCTTTTGCTTTGGTACGTTGCCAGCTTTGCAACAAACCATTGATCATACGGTTGCTTGAACGTACACTGATGTATTGTCCGTTACGTTTTGCCATAACCGGACCGTGATGCGTTGCATAAGTTGTAAATGTTTTTGTAATGAGCTGATCACCTTGCCTCACTTTAATGCTGATTTGCTTTTGTTTTACCGCACGTTTTTCATTGTTGTATTCATACGTCATGCTTGTTCCACTGCCGTTCATCTTTTCTGCATACATATCGGCTACATCCACATTGGCACTGGTGTGCATCCATCCACAATATTCATTAAAGCCCTGGTACACGAAAAACTGTCCCCATGTAACGGCACCGTATGCATTCAATCCCTGCTCACTTACCACATGCACTTCCGGACGGAAATAAAATGTTACATGCGGATTGATATACAATATCGCTTTGCCGCTTTCTGTTTTTGATGGAGCAATAGCAAATCCATTGGAACCGCTGCTGTTGTCAACAAATTCTTTTGGGCGATAAGCAATGGTTGCACTTGTATTGCCATATAAATTTTTTACATCTTCGGCTGTTATATCACCTGTGCTGATGGCGCCAATACTTCCATCGGTCCACAATAGTTGATACCATGGTTTGAAACGAGTAAGCAATGCCGGCTTAACACTTGGATGTGTATAGAGATAATAATTAATACCATCAGCATATGCCTGTAATAATGTTTTTAACCATTGAGGAGCCTTGTTGTAATCAGCAACTGCTTCAGCACTGTCAATCACTAAACGCAAATACAGATCGTTGTATAACTCACCCTCGCCTGCAACTTCTGCTTTGCGGCCCAGCTTTTCAATATAGTTTGCCTCCACCCGTTTAAAATCATCTTCGCATTGTGCGTACAACAAACCAAACACAGCATCGGCATCTGTTTTTCCATAGATGTGCGGAATACCCCAGTTATCACGAATAATGGTTACACGTTGGGCCTGCTGTTTCCAACGTTTGATCTCTGATTGTGAGAACGTTTGAGCAAAAATTTGTAACGGAAGCAAAAGAAGAACAAGAAAATACTTCATAGCTGTAAGTAGAGTTGGTCTGTTCCACTAAGCTAAGTATTCGTTGCATGCCTGCAAAAAGCATTACAGTAACGGTAGGCTGTTTTGTGCTGTTGGCGGTGGCGATTTTTTTTTGCGGAAATCGGGCTGCCAGTAAAAGAATAAGCGAATAGTGTGGTTGCGATTATACTGGTAGCCACTCAGCCGTTGCTGCCACACATGCATATAACCAAAATCGGCGGCTAATGAAGGAGTGATCTGTTGTTTGATGCCGGCAAAGAAACGGTTCTGGTCAAAGTTGTTATAGATAATATCCTTACCCGTTTGCATCATCAACTCATCAGCAAAGGCAAGCGAAGGAATGTATTTATTATTGCTCAGTGGAATTGAAAGAGCCAGCAGGTAACGGAAACGTGTGCTGTACCTGTAGGTATCTGTCAGTTCGCTGTTCACTACTTTCTGGATCCAGCGCTCTTCGATCCGCAAACGTTGCGATAGTTGTATTTTATCTACCGGCTGATTAAGTTGAATTTGTTGTACCAGCCTGTTTTCATTTACAAATAATTCAGTGGTAGCTGTTTTATTGGCGAGCCACATATGTCCTCCTGAAAGTGAAACGCTCAGGTTTTTATTGATATGATAGGCCGCTCCAACCCTGGTATAATAAAAATTATTATTCTTTAAATAGTTTGTGCGGCGTATGTGCAGATCAGCAATAACAGACCATTTATTACTGATGCGTGCCTGTGTATTAACGCTTGTCCAGAAATGATTTTGTGTTTGTACTTCACGGCTGCGTTGCGCAAAACTGAAATTGAACGGACAGGTAAATAATGCAAGGAAGAGGAAATGCTTCAACGGAATAATATTTTCAACTGCAAAACTAACTAAGGAAGCAAACAGATTAAGTGAACTTAGTCACAGAACATACTGATTTAGGTTTGATATCATTTCGCCTTTCCTTTGAAGTAAAAATAAAAAAGTACGCCACTTATTACTAATGCTGCGCCAATTATGGATTGCTTCGGTTGGGTGAGCACGGTGTTAATGAGCAGTGCAATCGAAAAGAGCGTGATGATAGCAGGGATTACCGGATATCCGATCACTTTTGCTTTGATGGTTCCGTTGCGTTTCATTTTAAATAAGGCTATTGCCACCAAACTGTAAAACAGAAAGCCTGCAAAGATCACCATGTTGGTGAGCATGTCAAACGTGCCTGATATAACAAGGATGCAACTCCAGATCATTGTGTAAAGCAAAGCCACCGAAGGTGTGCGATACACAGGATGTACGTTCGCAGCTTTTTTGAAGAAGAACTTTTCCTGCGCCATACGGTAATAGATGCGTGCATGTGCAAGAATAATTCCATTGATGGCACCAAATACCGAGATCATGATGAGCAAAACAATAAGTGTTTGCCCAACTTTTCCTAATAATGTTTCTGCAACAACCGCAGCACCGATCTGGCTTTGATCAATAGCTTTTAACGCCTGCAACGGGAGTACATGCATATATGCCACATTCACTAACACATACAGTAACATAGCGATGGCAACACCACTCATGATGGCTATGGGAATATTGCGTTTCGGATTTTTTATTTCACCGGCAATGAACGAAATATTACTCCAGCCATCGTATGCCCAAAACGCACTGAGCATAGCAGCTAATACTGCACTGAACAAAGCCATACCATGCAGCTCCTGTGTTGGTTCGTTTGTAATAACCTGTTGTGTTGTACCTGCACCTGAGTAAGATAATCCGAGGATAATGAGTAACAGAATGCCGAGTATTTTAGCTGATGTGATGATGTTGTTGATAAGACCGCCATTTTGCACACCACGATAGTTCACCCACGTAAGTAATACGATCACAGCAATGGCCAGCAATTTGATACCACTATCCGCAAAAGGAAAAATAAACCCTGCAATTGAAAGATGTTCCAACGATTGAAACGGGTTGCCTAATGGAACAAATACATTCACCGTTTGAGCGAAAATAAAACCAAGAGCAGCAATGGACGCACAACCAATAGTTGTAAAATCGGTCCACCCAAAAAGAAAGGAAAAGAAATTGCCGAATGAAAGCCGCAGGTATTCATACACACCTCCTGACTCTTCGGTTAAATTGGCAAGGCCGGCAATGGTAAACGCACCAAACATGGTAATGATACCGGCGCCGATCCATGCAGCAACGATCCATCCTTCACTCAAACCTGTTTGCGCCATGGGAACGATCTTCTTGAACACACCTGAGCCGATCATCATACCGGCCACTAATAAAACACCGGTACCAACACCCAATGCACGCTTTAGTGTTGGGGTTTGATTATTGGAAGAAGTGGTTGTTTCGTTATTCATTAATTTTCGAATGCGTTTCTACTAAAGTAAACAGCTTTTCTTTAAACAGTTTTCTTTTATTTCTTTTTCGGTTGTTGTTGTGTGCTGCAATGAATGCCACCACCACTCCAGTTTTGCATAATGGCATCAATGAATACAATCTTTCTTCCGGGAAATTGCTCTTCAAAAATTTTCCGCGCCTGTTCTTCTTTCTCTCTTGAAGAACCATGAGCTGTGTAAGTGGGTAACAACACGGTTTTATTTGTTACGAGGTAATTCATATAACTGCCTGCGGGTACACGTAAAATACCGTCACCAACAGCCGGTGCTTCTGCGGCAACAAAACTCTTCATGTCCACATCAAATGTTACTTCGAGGGAATCAATTTTTTCCCTTGCCTTTATCTTCTTGGTAATCAAGTCTGGCAATGGAACTTTTATAATGGTGAACGATTTTCCATCCTGATCTTTTGCATTTTTGAGAATGTTATAATTCTCATTCATGCGTTCATAATTCATTTGATTGATGGGATTGAGATCTTTTTCTTTTTCATCAACCCATGCAAGCATAATAGTATTTGCATTTGCAAAACGTACGAACTCATCAGTATGTCCACCCGTGCCACCACCATAATAACCGGGTGCTATACGACGGAAGAAATTCTGCGGATCATCAGCCAATCCTTTTTTCACCCAGATGATATTGCTTACACCCAATACACGTTTAAATTCTGTTTCAATGTATTCTTTTTTCAAATCAGGGTTGCGTTGAAGAACAGTTGCTTCACACAGGATCAATGTACCTGCTCCGTTTACTTCAATGGCACCACCTTCATGTTTTACATCTGTTTTTAAAATTGTTGCCCCTTCTGCAGCCGCCATCAGGCTGTCAACCTTTGCAGTTTTCAAACGAAATTCCTTACGCAGATTCATGTAATGATCAACACTGTCTTTATTACCGCTATACTTTTCTTCCAGGAATCCCGGATAACCATAACTGTTCCATGCAAAATCTGCAACACCTAATTCTCCTTTTCCATTCACTAAGAACGCTGCACCATGATCTCTTATCCAGTAACGATCGCCAGGCATGATATAGGTTTTGTACATACTGCTGTCAACGCCTTGCGATGCGAGATAAGCTTTTGCTTTTTGCAGTAATGTATCATTGTTAAAAGCGATTTTCACCGTAACATTTCCTGCCAATGCTTTGATGATATTTACAACAGCAGGATAATAACCACGCAGACTGTCTTTTTCCCAACCGAGCCAAACAGCATCATGTTGTTCCCACTCCGCAGGCATGTAAAATATTTCGGCAGGACGTTCTTGTTTATTGGAGTTGCAGCTAACAACAAAGAAGGCTGCAAGAAAAAATGCTGTGATTTGTTTCATATGTGATGTTTTATTCAAGATGATATGCTTTTTGTAAAAAGCTAATAATGCCTGCTGCTTTTTCACGCAATTGTGTGAGCCTCGTATCGAGAATCCTGTTACTTCCTTTTAATTGATGAATTCGATAAGCTAAGTCCTTGTGCAACGAAGCATCATACGAACGTAGCGGTGGACTACCAGCAGGTTTATGAATAATGTTATTATCGTCCAGCATTTTATCAAAAACATAGGGATCAAATATGAGTGACATCAACGGATCGACATCTCTTCGCTCATCCCGCTCGTCTGATATATTCCCAAGAATTGTTTCAACCAGTTTCTGATAACTGATAATGCTGTCCGCTGCCTGTTCATTCCGGATAAGCCGTAATGCTCCTGAATTTTTTAACTGGGTAATG
This sequence comes from Lacibacter sp., assembly GCF_035299325.1. GTDB lineage: Bacteria > Bacteroidota > Bacteroidia > Chitinophagales > Chitinophagaceae > Lacibacter. The sequence goes on from NZ_DATGWT010000013.1 coordinate 125,038, forward strand.
GTTCTGTCGCTCGGTTGAAAACGCCTGGTTCGTATAAGAACTCTGCCCAAATAATAAAATTCACTCTCATTGCCTTTGATCGTTTGTGTTTCTAAAAATTTCATCATGGAATCCAACTGTTCTTTTCTTGATTTTTGGTAAGCAAGATTTCGGTTGATGGAAGCCGTATCTGTTTTCAGATCTTCTATATAAGATTTAATGAATTGTTTTTCCCTGCTGTTTTCGATTACATGCTCTAGCTGATACTCTGCCAAAAATCCGCAGAACACGGCGAGGAACAACATTAAAAATTCCCAGAAATAACTTTTCCAGTTTTTCTTGTGATGTGGGGCAGCCGGGTCGTGGGCATGGTGATGTACTTCCATATCTTGTTCAGTTACGGGTTGTGGGTTATACGTTATGGGTTGTTCAACTTCAGCAATAGGTTCATCAGTTGAAGGAGTGTTCAGCTGTGCGTCTTGCTGTGGACTATCGTCTGTTGACGGAGGACGTTTTCCTTCTTCGTTGTGGATTGGGTTGTTCTCTTCCATTATTTTTCAAATTGGTATTCCTCTTTAATTTCCATCATTAATGCAATCGCAGCTTCTTTTGACCAACGCAAAAAGGCATTATACTTTTTCATTGCATCTTCTTTCATAGCCACATCGTTGTATAAAAGTTTTAGATCTGCAGGATTGCTGTTTAAAAGCGTTAGTGGTAAATCGCTATGTAAAACCTTGTCCAGTCTTTTGGCAATTGAGTCCGGAGTCATTTCTTTAAATATTGTTTCCGTTGACAGCATTTCTTCTAAAGCTTCATAATAAAAAAATTGTGCACTGGTAACGCTGAGCCGTTCGCTCAATCTTCTTAGCTTTTCTTCCTGCTCTTCAGATGCCGATATCTTACGTTCATAGTAATCGCTGATGGAGGAAGACAGCTTATCATTTTTTATTAAACGAAAACTACCGGAGTTTTTTAATTGTGTAAGAGCTGTACGGTTGTACACAACTGAATTGAAATTTGCAGTCTTAATCCATAATTCATATAGCCGATTGCCATCTATTTGACCTTTTACTGCCTGGCTTATTTCAGCCCTGAAAGTATCCAGTTGCTTGCCTAAAATTTCGTTATTACGCAGGTTTCGGTTATAACGAATGGTATCATACTTCAAATTTTCTACCATATCGTACATATATTTTTTAGCACGCTCTGCTTCTATCTTATGCTCCAACTGGTACTCAGCCAAAAATCCGCAGAACACAGCGAGGAACAACATTAAAAACTCCCAGAAATAACTTTTCCAGTTTTTCTTATGATGTGGGGCAGCAGGGTCGTGGGCATGATGATGTACTTCCATATCTGGTTGAGTTACGGGTTGTGGGTTATGAGTTACGGGTTGGTCAGATTCCGCAATAGGTTCATCAGTTGAAGAATTGTTCAACTGTCGTTCGTTGCTTGGTGGCTTTGCTTCCTCTTCGTTGTGGATGGATTTATTTTCTTCCATAAATTATTTGAGATGATATTCATTCTTAAGTTCATTTATCAATTCATCAGCCAGCAACTTCGTCGGCTTTAACCGGATATCAATATTAAAACGCAGATTTCGTTGCTGTACTATGGCCATATTCAACAGTACCATTATTTTATCCCTTTTTGGTTCGAGCGATTCGGTTTTAATTGAAAGGTAATTTTCGATTAATGCCGATGACAACGAATCAATAGATGCAATTCTGTATTTAGATAAAAGCTGGTGGTAAGATGGGTCGATAATTTCATTGATGCTGTTCAATAAAGTATTGCCTCTTGTTTGGTGATTACTGAATTCTGCTTCCGTTTGATTTACCATGGCTTCATACTTCATTAATTTTTCTAACAACGAATAGTTCTTAAAATAACGAAGGCTACCTGAATTTTTAATTTGTTCAAACGTGGCCCTGTTCCACGAAAATGCTTCGGTCCAGTATAAAAATCGGGTGTAAAAGGAAAATGCTGCGGCATTTCTACCTTCCAGCTTTGTTTTAGAAACCTGAAGCAGGCTATCTACGAAAACAATGTAACGCTCCGACTTTATCTGATGAAAGTCTGATGATAATTTATCGCTTTCCAGATCTTTTATTAAAGATTTTGCAAATTCTTTTGCACGGAGGTGTTCTATATAATGCTCACGTTGATTTTCTACAAGAAAGCCAAGTGTAATTGCTAGGAACAACATTAAAAATTCCCAGAAATAAGATTTCCAGTTTTTCTTATGATGCGGTGCGGCATGGTCGTGGGCATGATGATGTACTTCCATATCTTTTATGTCTGATGGTGGATTTATGATGTCTGATGTTTTAACAGCAGGTACAATGGTTTCATCATTTAAAGAAATATTCAACTGTGCTTCGTGCTGTGGACTGTCGTCTGTTGACGGTGGACTTTCTTTATTTTCTTCTTCCTGCATAATTGAATTATTCTTTATCAATTTTCAAAATGGTTTGCAACAACACATTTGCTCCATTGGCCATATCTGTTGCTCTTGAAAATTCTTTGGGTGAATGACTGATGCCGCCAACACTCGGAATAAAGATCATAGCAGCAGGAGCGATCTCTGCTATTTCCTGTGAATCATGACCTGCACCGCTTTGCATAAACTTTGTAGTAAAGCCCAATGCTTTTGCTGATATATTAATGATCTGCTGTAATTTTTTATCGGTCAATGCAGGCTTTGATTCATTCGCCTGCCGTTCAAAACTGATCTTTGTTTTGGTTGATGTGGCAATGATTGCTGCCCGCTTCTCCATTTCTTTAAAGAGCATTTCAATTTTTGCAGCATCCAGATCACGGATCTCTAATCCTAACACAACTTTACCGGGAATAACATTGTATGCTCCGGGTTGTACTGCAATTTTTCCAACAGTACCTACTTGTGTGCCTTTTACACTGTTCACCACTTCGTTAACTGCAATAATAAATTGAGAAGCAGCCAGCAACGCATCCTGTCGCAGGTTCATGGGTGTGGCACCAGCATGATTGGCAAAACCTTCAACCGTAACTTCCCAATGCACAATACCAACAATACCTTCCACCACACCGATCTGTATCTTTTCTCTTTCTAAAATGCCGCCTTGTTCAATGTGTAATTCTAACCATGCATGGATATCGCCTTTATTACGTTTGGCTGATTGAATGTTAGCAGGATTACCGCCAAGAGTTTTGATGCCTTCTGCCTGTGCGAATCCGCTCTGGCTTTTTTGTTTTAATCCTTCTGGGGTTAAATGACCAGCCATTGCCATACTTCCAATGGTACCACCTTCTTCATTGGCAAAAATGATCACTTCCAACGGATGTTCCGTAACAACATTGTTTTCATTGAGTATCTCAATTACTTCCAATGCACTGATGGAACCAAGTGTACCATCATAGTTGCCACCATCGGGCACCATATCAATATGCGAACCGAATGCAATGGGCTTGAGTGATGCATTTTTTCCTTTGCGTTTGCCGATAATATTACCTGCAGCATCAATGGTTGGATCAAGCCCTGCTTTTTTCATCAGTTCCATAAACCATGCACGGCCTTCGATATCACCTTTGGTATAAGCAACACGGTAACCTCTTCCTTTTTCATCCACACCAAATTTTGCCAGTTCAAAAATGCGGCTTTCAATACGTTTGCTGTTTACGCTTAAAGTGGCTCCTGCTTTTTTAGTATTTGAAAGTAAGGAACCAAATACACCCAAACCAATTACAGTGAGTGATGATTGTTGAATAAAGTTTCTGCGTTGCATAATTTGTAATTTATTTTATAGGAACACTGGTATTAAATCCGCTAAACAATTTCCATCCTGTATCTTCTTTCTTTTCTGTCTCTTATCAACCAATACATCCAGAATAAAAGCAATGGAACCAGCCACACAAATACATCTGAAGCCAGATAAGCCGTGTCTTTATTTGGAAACAGCGCATAGAATATATCCATTGTATAAGCGTCAATTACTCTTACCGTAACAAAATAAGCTGCACAAATAAAACTGCTGATCATCATACGTTGATGCAATACTATTTGTCGTTGCTTAATGAAATAGAAAGCAAGTGTTATAAACAGCAGCCATAAACTGGTTACTGTAAGTTGTGATGGCCTGCATCCAATGCACCAGGTTTTAGGTATCATGATGTACAGCGTAGTAATACAAAGCAGGGATGAAATAATATAAAGCTTACCTGTAGCACGATGAAAGGAAATGTAGTTGTTACGAATGGAAGGTGTGAATTGAAGGATGGCTGTGCAATAAACGACGATGCCGGCAACAATATGCAGTGCAAAAATGCTGTTATCAAAGGTGCTCTTATCTCCCCAATGTTCAAGAGAACTATTTGTAAGATACTTGTACTTCGGAATCAGTTTGTACAAAAAGAAACCGAAGAAGGCGAACCAGAAAACAGCAATGGAAAATTTCTTTAGCATAATTGTTTTTTAATTTTTCATCAGTGCTTGCTTTGAATCCACCGGTTAATTTTTGTCTCCAAAATAATCAGAGGCAGGCAACCATCTTTCAATACTTCATCATGGAATTCTTTAATGTCAAACCTGTTCCCCAATTTCTTTTTTGCTCTTTCACGCAGTTCAATAATTTTTAACTCACCTACTTTATAGCTTACTGCCTGTCCGGCTGTAACCATATACCGTTCTATCCGTTGAACTGCTTCAGCAGATGATACGGGTTGATTCTCCAACACATAAGCAATCGCTTTTTCACGGCTCCATCCTTTGTAATGGATGCCGGCATCAACCACTAACCGAACAGCCCGTTCAATTTCACCATTAAGTCTGCCTAAATATTGATAAGGGTCTGTGTACATGCCTAATTCAGTTCCTAAACTTTCTGCATACAAAGCCCATCCTTCCCCGAAAGCACTTGTCCAGTATACTTTTCTGAATTCCGGAATATCGGCTTCCTGTTGAATAGCTGACTGGTAGTGATGCCCGGGAATAGCTTCGTGTAGAAACAGATCTTCCATGGAGAAATAATTGTACTGAGCCGGATCAAGAATAACTTCATAAAAAATGCCAGGCCGTTTTCCATCTCTTGATGCTGGCATATATTGAGCATTCGCACCGGCAGCCCGAAACTTTTCTGTAGCCCTTACTTCAAATTTTGCTTTTGGTTTTAAATTGAAAAGGATGTTTAGTTGCGGCGACATTCTATCGAGAAAACTTCTGTATCTGTCCAACACTTCCTCTTCGGTTTTAAATGGAAAGAATTTCGGATTGGTTTTTACATATTCAAAAAAGGATTTTAAATCGCCTTTAAGGCCCACTTGTGTTTTTACAGAATCCATTTCTTTGCGGATACGGGCAACCTCACGAAGTCCTAAATTGAAAATTTGTTCGGCGGTAATGTTTGTTGTGGTGTAATACTTTAGCCACAATTCATATTCTTTCTTGCCCTTTTCATTATCTAATAAGCCTGATGTTGTTCTTGCTTTTGGAATATACTCAGTAGTAATGTAGTCATGCAATTTTTTATAGGCCGGTTTTAACATATTTTCAATTGCATCAGAATAATCTTTCTTTAACTGAATTGCAGCAGCACTATCAATATTGGTAGGCAGCTTTAATAAGGGTTTATAGAAAACATTTTGTTGTAAAGTAGTTTCAAACAGTGGCTTTAATTGTGGTGGCACTTTTTCCATTGCAGCCTTTGGGTTGCTGTTATTTTGGGCAACACCCTTTTTCATATTAGCAATTGCCTGATCCACCCAGATTTGAAAACCTTTCATACGGCTGATGAAATCCCGATAATCTTTTTCGGTATTGAAAGGAACAAAACCTGCTCCGGAACCCAATGTTGCAAACTTGGTTGAAAAGCTGAATACAAATTGATCAACAGGGCGGTAAAAGCCCAACAAATTATTTAGTCGTTCGTTTTCTGATTTTAGCTTGTAGGTAAGCACATCAATACTTAATAGCTGAGATGCTGTTAAACCTGTTTTGTTTATGACAGCTAATTGGGTGAGATATTTTTGATTAAGTGCTTTTGCTTTTTTTATATAGTCTTCGCTGATGGTAATTTCAATCTGGCTATTGTATTCGTTGATGCCTGCTTCTGTTGCCTGCAATGGATTTAGTGCATAATATTCTTTTGAATATTGTTCCAGCATTGACTCCAGTTGAATTGGTTGATTTTTCTTTTGTACCAAAAGGGAAGAAGAAAAAAGATGCAGCAATGCAATGATCAAAAGAGTTGGGTTTACTTTTTTCATGTTAAAAATTTATTTCACTGATTTAACTTCCGTTATTATAATTTTTATGGTTGTGTTGCCTATATTTTCTACATAGTGCTTACCTGCATAACCCATCCACGAAGCTGTTCCAGCCACTTCATCAACTGTAATGGTTTCACCATTTTCAAGATGTACTTTTATTTTACCTCCGGTTACTACATAAGAAGATTTGGCAGGGTGCGTATGCGCTGTATCTTTTTCGCCGGGCTTCAGGGTATATTCAAGCACTCTTATATGTTCGTTTTCTAACAATAATTTGACATTTGCAGGCGAAGCTTTTAATATATCTATGTTTAGTTTGCTTGTGTCTTTTGAAACAACAGGGTCTTTCGTTACAGAAGAGGCGTGAAGATGAGCAATTTTCCAACTTCCTTTTTCCTTTATCATTAGTAAGGTTCTTCTGGATAATGAATTTAATCCGTCGCCCAAATGAAATGTAACAATTGCATTTTGTTGGTAGAGTTGGAGTTGGATGTCCTTCGGGCTTATTTGTAGTTTTCTGCTATTATTGATGTCTACAAATTCCGGGAAAATATTCAACCAGGCTTTTTCAATTTCTTGTCTGCCTTGTATCCGTCTTGCTTGAGTCCAATAAGGATAAAAAATAGTTGCATCGTCAGTGAATGATTCCCGAAAAGCGGCCCAATTAAAATTATTAAAAGCTGTAACGAAATTGTTGACGGATTTCATAACAGCTATTGAGTCTTTATTCTGAGCCTTTAAACTAAAGTTAAACAGCGAGAAAAGAATCATTAAAGAAAGTCGAACGTTGGTCATTTCGTTTTTTTTATTAAAAACTACAGAATACTCAGGCATTACTTTTTAAACTTTCCATATACCGCCTGCCCCGCAAAAACGTTGGCTACTGTTTTTCCATTCTTCAATACAAAACTTCCATTCACCATTACATATTCAATACCTGCAGAAAACTCCAGCCCATTTTCAAAAGTTGCGTTATCAATAATGGTGTTGGGATTAAAGATGGTGATGTCTGCATCGGCACCAACCTGTATTCTTCCTTTAAAACGCATCATGGGTGCAATGTTTTCCAAACGTTTTGCAGGAAGCAAAGTCATTTTTTCAATAGCAGTGTTTAGATCAATCACCTTGTCTTCCCGTACATATTTGCCTAATACTCTCGAAAAAGTTCCGGCAGTGCGTGGATGTGCCAGTTTTGCATACGTCATTCCATCGGAACCAATCATAACAGCAGGAGCTGCAATACCCATTTTGATCCATTCGGGTTTCATCACATGAATGATCACCACACCGCTTGTTTTACGATAAGCATCAAATGTTTCTTTGGTAAGCCGTTCGCCTGTTGCCACCCATTGTAAATCGCCGTAGCTTATTCCAAGCCGTTGCTGCCAGCCTTCATCAAACATGGCACTTTGCAGCGAAGTGGAAGCGGCGGTGTAAGGGTATAGTTCGGTACTGATGTCAAAACCTTTTTTGTTTGCTGCATTTACCATTTCCAGCGACAGTCCGATATTTCCCAGCGACATACTGTTGATATGAACAATGTGCAGCGGTGCTCCTGTAAGTACTGCAACAGCTATTGCTTCCTGTATAGAAATAATATCAGGTTGCCTTACATGCGAAAACACGAGGGCTTGCAACTCACCAGCCAGTTTATACACCTGGAACATTTCATGGGGATTTGTTTTGGGCAAATAGCCAATGGGTGCACCAATGCCAATACCACCATCAGCCAACGATGTTTTGATGTTTACCAATGTTTGATTCAATGCAGCGGGAGTAATCGTTTCAGCAGAAGCCCGTAAGATAGTGTTGGTCATTTCCCCAATGTTTGCTTCTCCCTTCAGTGTCATTTGCATTAAACTATCTACAGCCTTTTGGTAGTTGCCAATTGCTTTAAAGCGTTCAAAAGGCCAGTTTACACTTGCACCGTAGTTAATAAGTGCTTTTCCTTTCCTTGATTCGTACCACTTACCCAAATGCTCAACTCCCCATTCTAATTCAAGGGCTGTTGTAACACCATCGTGCAATTGGTATTCCTGCTCCACATTGCTGCGGCCGTGAATATGCAGATCAATAAAACCCGGCGCTACAACTAATCCGCTTACATCAATGACTTGTTTTCCCTGCAATGGTTCGCTGCTGATCTGTGCAATACGGTTGTTGAGAATGCTCACATTTCTGATGGCATCCAGTTTTGTTTCGGGATCAATCACACGGCCACCTTTTAATACTACATCATAAATAATGTTTGATTGAGCAAAAGCCGTAAGTGAAAGTGTGAAGAATATTGCAATGAGTAATTGTTTCATGTTGATGTTTTTTATTTGATCCGCTTATATTTTTTTAATAGATCAATCACTAATTGATGTGGCAGGGCATACGATTTGTTTCCATTAATACCTTCCATGGTTTCTGCAGCAACCATTGCATTGATGATGGCTTCTTCTGTTGCCTGTATAGTTGCTTCAAACAATGGATTGATTTCATCATTCGGCAATACATCAACTTTTGTAAAATCTGCTCTTTGAAAAGCGGTTGGATTTGCGGTTGAGAAAGCAATGAAAATGTCACCTGAACCGTTCGTGCCTTGCCCACCCACTGCTCCAATACCCAGCGACACTCGTTGAACAACTCTTTTTAACTGATGCGGAAGTATTGGTGCATCTGTTGCAACAACCACAATAATAGAACCATCCCCTTCCTGCCGGTATGATGGAGGCGCTTTTAGCTCATTATTTAAAGTATCTATCAATTCTTTACCAACAGGCACACCAGCAATCAGAAGATTACTTTTTCTTCCAAAGTTTGCCTGTACAAACACACCCAAAGTATAAGTGGAGTCTTTTATTTTTACAACTCTTGATGAAGTGCCGCTGCCGCCTTTAAACCCCAAACACCTCATCCCCGTTCCGCCACCTATATTTCCTTCTTTAATAAAACCACTCTTTGCATTGTCTAATGCTTCATATGCATTGCTTTCTTTTACATGAAAGCCATAAATATCATTTAAGAAGCCATCATAGGTTTCTGCAACAACCGGATAGGTGTACCAAAAATCTTCTTTGTACCAACCTTTCTTTACATACCATTTTAATACAGCATCTCTAACCGTGCCCACACTGTTTGTATTCGTAATCATAACAGGGCCTTCTAAAAATCCCGATTCTGTTACCCATGTGGTACCTGTCATTTCTCCATTACCGTTGAGTGAATACCAGTTTGCATAAACAGGATTATTATTCATACCTCTTGGTAAGATGGCTGTTACGCCGGTTCTTACGGGACCTTTACCTCTTATGTTTTTACCAGTTCCCGAAATGATGGTGCTGTAACCAACCTCCACACCTTTTACGTCAGTAATGGCATTGAATTTTCCGGGCGTTCCATCAAACGGGATTCCGATATCTCTTGCACGTTGTTTTTGTGCAGCGACAAGCAGATGACATAGCATGAATCCAGCAACTATAATATTCTTTTTCATATAAGTAGTGTTTTTAACTTCGTTTAATGAGAGTTGAATGAAGATGCTTTACTTTCCATTGATTCCGTTCTTTTATCAGCACTACTGTTTCTAGCCATTGTACTGTTGCCTGTTTCCCATCTCTCATTATTACTGATTGCAGAAGATAATTAACCAATGCCATCTTGTTGTCTACAGTTGTATGAATAAACTCGAATGTGTTTGTACGTACAAACTCCTTTGCTGTGTTCAGCTTAATTGCTTTATGTATCAGCGTATCAATATTCCACAGCTCGCCATATTCGTACAATGTAATATCTGCGGTACTCCATGCTTTCAGGCTCACAGAGTCACGATTAGATAAAGCATCAAATAGTTTTACAATCGTTTGCTGAACAATTACCTGTTCACTGCTTGTAGTTTGAGCCAATGTAATTGATGAGAGCAGTAATAAAACAAGCAGGAGGTTTATTTTTTGCATGATGCGGAATTGTTTTGTCTGTACTTTTTTATAATGAAGTTGTTAGTCTTTCAAACCACTGTTCTCTTGTTCCTGCTTTTTCTTTTTTACCTGTTTCATAGTGAAATAGGCAATAGAGAACACGATCATAAACAGGCCAATGCCCGCAAATTCCTGTCTGCTTAAATTGGACAACAGCCAAACAATACCGGCAGCAGCCAACAATGGAACAATGATGCCACCAGGCACACGAAATGTTTTTTCGGTTGTTGCGGTATCTTTTCTCCTGAGTTTTACCGAAGACAATACAACGCCCAGATAAATGATCAATACCGCTGCGCTGGCAATGGTAGCTAATTGTTTAAAGCCACCGGATATTGCCAGTATTAAACCCAACGACGCATAAAATGCAATGGCAACATGTGGCGTAAAGTAACGGTCGTGAACTTTTGCCAATGGCTTTGGCAGTAAGCCATCTCTTGCGCCGGCAAATAAGATCCGTGGAATAGAAAGTATTTCGCCACTCAATGCACCGAGCATCGAAAGTGCACTCGCTGCAATAATGATGACGGCTCCCCACTTTCCAAACGCAATGTTTGCCACTGCAGCCAACGGCGCATCTTTATGTGCAGTAACGGATGTGCCCAGCACACCTTGCGTTACCAACTGAATAGATATATATAAAACTAAGACTGCCGTTATACCTAAAAATATTCCAAGTGGCACAGTGCGTTTTGGATTTTTTATTTCGCCGCCATTGCTTAATGGACCATCTAATCCAATGAATGCAAAAAATAAAAGCAAGGATGCTGCACCGAGGTTGGTGAATGTTGGTTCAATCGTCCAACGTAAATTTTCGGATGACAGAAATGCTGCTCCTGCCACTACTACTGCTATCAGTGGAATTAATTTTCCGAGCGTTGCAAACTCGATCAACCGCACACCGTTTTTTACACTGCGGATATTGATCAATGCAATACTGCCAAATACAAACACGAGTAATGCAGCCCGGTAGATTTCGTTACTCAAGAACGGAAAAAAATATTTTAATGTATCAACCAGTGCATTCGCAATGGCTGCATCTGATACAATGCATCCTCCCAGCCAATAGATATTGTTCGCTAAAAATCCTGCATAAGGACCAAATGCATTTTCAATATAACTATACACGCCACCGCTTACAGAAGTTTTAGAACCTACTTCGGCAAAGCAAAGACCAATCAAAAAGATCAGTGCACCACAAACCAGGTAAGCAAGAATAGCAGCAGCACCAAGATCTTCCGCAATGATTGCTGGAATAATAAAGATGCCAGAACCTGCTGTAATATTCAGAATTGCTAATGTGAGTGACCGTACGCCGATTTCTCGTTTTAAATTTTCTTTTTTTGAAATCGGGTTCATGTGGTTGGGTTCAGTGTTGCTATTGTTTGGAAATTATTTCGCTTCGATCGATTTAATAACGAGGCTCAGCATTTCTGCCACCTTACTGTCATCCATCCATCGGGTAACAACTACAAGGTCATGTTCTTTATCGATGATGATATAGTTGCCGCCAAAACCATTTGCATAATATACTTTGGTTGAAATGCCTTTCCAGTTCTGTTCTGTGTTGAGCCACCACAGGTAACCGTAATTTTTATTTGCTGTTGATGGCTGTATTGCAGCGTTGATCCATTTTTCAGAAAGCAGTTGTTGATTTTTCCATTTGCCGTTTCGCAGAAACAACAAACCAAACCGTGCGTGATCCAATGTATTAATAAAGATGCCGCCGCCATGATGTCCGCCGCCACTTACTGATTGCATCGTTAAGCCATCAAGTGTTACAAATGAATTTTCATAACCAAACCAACGCCATGTAGTAGATGCACCAATGGGATCCATGATCTTTTCTTTGAACACAACAGGTAATGGTTTACGCCAAACCTGCAACAACGAATAGGCAAGGAGATTTACACGTACATCGTTGTATTCATAATTGGTTCCGGGTTCAAGCAGCTTGCGGTTTTTCCATTCATCAATTGTTCCGTCTCTTGGTGGACGATCGGCCCAGTCATCTAAACCAAATAGTCTGCCATTCCAATCACTTGATTGTGTAAGTAAATGATCCCAGGTAACCTTTGAATTGTGTGGCCCTTCAAATAATTCGCCCCACACATATTGACCTACTTTATCATGTACATTTTTGATGAGGCCTTGGTCAACAGCTAAGCCTGCAACAGTGGAGAGATAACTTTTCGTTACACTAAACGTCATATCAACTCTGTTTACATCGCCCCATTGTGCAACGATGTATCCGTTCCTGATCACCAACCCCGCAGGGCCGCCTCTTTCTTTCATTGGCCCGATCATTTTATAACCCGGTTCACGTGAATACGATTTCATATTGGCAATACGCAAGTCACGTTCAACTTTGTTTTCACTTTTCAATGCGAAGCTTACTGCACTGTCGAGCCAAACTTTATTCATCTTTAACTCTTCGGGCTTTTTTGTTTGCCAGTCTGCATCGGGAAAATAAGTTTGTTGTGCATGAATCTTGGACGTATTCAGACCTATCAAAAGAAGCAATATTATTTTTCTCATAATTTCCATTTTCATTTCTTTAGTTCAAACTTATGGTTGTTAACAATAACCTCGCTCTATTTCTGCTTGCGGACTTTGTGCCTTCTTCGTATTCTTTGTGTTACTCTTAATTAGAATGATTTTAGTTGCACAAATCACACAAAGATTTTCACGAAGGGCACAACGTATGTTACGATTCCAATGTTGCTATTGTTTCTTATTCTGCTCTTCAAAGTATTACCGCTCCAATTTGAAATTGGGTACTCTGTCCGGTCGTTGTGTTGCATTCGCTGCTTTCCATCCGGTACGATACATCCAGTCCGTTATTTTTTTGAGTTTATCATAATCAATATTCGCTGCATTATCTTTTGGCGTATGATAATCGGGATGCAGCAGCGTGGTGTACATGAGGGATGGAATACCCAACCTTGCATAGGGTAGATGATCGCTTCTGAAAAACCAGTATTCAGGATGTTCCACTTTATCCCAAAGTGTATCTAATTTAAATTTTGGTCCTTCGTTATTTGCATCCAATACCATTTTCGTGAGTTCGTTTGATGTACGATGTGGAGGTTGTATGCCTAAAACGGTAGCACTATCCGGATGGTTTCTGCCAATCATATCTCCATTTAAAACCGCTACAATATTTTGAATGGGTACCGTTGGATGCGATGAATACCACCTTGAGCCTAAAAGCCCACGCTCTTCAGCACCATGGATCACAAACAGTACCGAACGTTTACCGGGATTTTTTTTAAATGCCCTGGCTACAGCAAACATGGCTACATTAACACTGGCATTATCATCTGCTCCGTAATAAATACTGTCTCCATCAATGTTGTTGCGAATGCCATGTGCATCGGTATGGCCGCTGTACAGAACATATTCTTTTGAAAGTACAGGGTCTGTTCCTTCAATAAGGCCCACGAGATTTACAGAAGGATAACTGTAGCGCTCAATAACAATGTTTGCTTTCAGTCGGGCGGTATTGGTTGCAATTTCTTTTTGTGCGGACTTGTGTAGCCAAAGTACCGGTACGGTTGCTGTTACTTTTTCATTGGGTCCTCCTTCTAAATCAAAACTGCCTTCCTTAAAATTTTCTATTGCATCGGGCCATGCTGTTTCGGTTTCTTGATCGGCAAGGAGTATAAGTGCAGCAGCTCCTTTGGCAACGAGAGCATTTCCATATTTTGTCATCATAAACCGTTGATAGCGCCAGCCGGGTAATGACATGTTGTAATTTAGTATGCCCGGTACTGCATCAAAGGCTACGACCTTTCCTTTTACATCAATGTTATTCAAATCAACAGATGAAATACTTCCGAGGTAAACAATCGGTTGATCTAAAGCAACTGCTGCCATTTGTGCAATCGCAACTTCGCTCCACAATGATAAGGAGCGGCCATTGATGGATACACTGCTGACGGAAGCGATCCTGTTGCGCCACATATTAAAATACTGATAGTAAGAATTGTTTTCACCGGCTGGTTTTAGACCGAGACTTCTGTATTTTTCTGCAACCCAAACGGCAGCATTCAGTTCGTTGATGGTACCTGCACCACGGCCTTTAAACCGGGCATCAGCATGTTGATACAAATCGTTTTTTAAATCCGATTGTTTGATAGCAGCCAGACCAGCAACAGGTACTTTCATTCCCGTTTGCGAAAAAGCAGAGCTTGCAACCAGCAGAACAAAAACAAGAGATAGTTTATTCATTATATTTATTTATTCAATTGTGTGATAGCATTAGTATTTTTATTTAGTTCTCCTGACTCAACTCTTGTTATTTCTAAAAATGGACTCTTCATCAAATACCAAAACGTTTGTTTTTTCTCCTCTTCAAATTCTTTCAATCCTAATTTGATCTGCTCAACCGGTTTACTTTTATAGGTGCCGAACAGACGATCCCATACAATAAAAATATCGGAGAAGTTTGAATCGGTATAGTGTTGGTCCTGCTCATGATGCACTTTGTGGATGTTAGGTGTGGTGATCACTAACCCTAAACTTTTATCGAGCCATTTCGGAAAACGAAGATTGGAATGTTGCAGTACAAAGAAAATCATCGTAATAAATAAATACAATCCGAGTGTAAGAAGGTCAAGACCAAAAACAGCAGCCGAAAGAATATTACTACTTCCAAACCAAAGAAAACTTTCCAATGGGTGTCCGCGGAAATTAGTGGATGCATCCATCGTGGTATCGCTGTGATGCACACGATGGAAACGCCAGAGAAACGGCACCACATGCGACAGGCGGTGAAACCAGTAACTCACCAGATCGAACAATGCAACGCCAACTAATAATTTTAACCAGAGAGGTAGTTGTACCAAATAGAAAAGCCCGATCTGATGATTGTTCAACCACTCAATACTAAATACAGAAACAAAAGACCAGAGAATGCCCAAGAGGAAAAAGACAACATAGAACAAGCTGTTTTGAAACAGGTGTTGCGGTCTTTTGTCGAACTTGAATTGATTGCCGAGCAATTGTTCGAGTGAATAGAAGAGAATCATCAAGCCAATTAAGATGTAATTGGAATTGATTGCAAGCAGTTTGTTAATGAGTTCCATTGCTGTGGTTTTGGGTAATTTGAATATTGCGTGCGCAACCATCAGGTTGTATTTATAAATAACTGAGCCACCATTTTTCTTTATGATTGGTTTTATACCTGTCGTACCACTTACATAATGGATATAAACCAACAACAACGATTACCCAAACAAGATAAACGACGCCAAGTGAAAAGCCATAGCCTTTTAATTCTTCCGTAAACCAAAGCGGCTGTTTTAAAATCCATATGCTCCAGCTATAGTCGGTAAATAAGCCTGCGGCTAACATTGCTAAAACATGCACCAGAAAAATATGTAACAGATAATAAAACATGGGTACTCTGCCATAAATTGAAATAATTTTCGAAACACTGTTACGGATGTTTTCTGTAACTGCCAGAAATAAGATCGAAGGACCAAGTGTCATTAAGATATACAGTAACGAAGGCGGATACTTATTGGCTTTCAAAAATGAAAGGAACGTATAGAGGGGAGTAGATTGCTCACTCCAAGGAACAGGGTCGCCATATACATTGATCAAACGAAGGAGTATAAATAACACAACCGCCGAGCCTCCGATGCGCAACAACATCTGTTTTCTTTTTTGCTGGTTGTATACAGCTGTAAACAAAGTGCCAAAACAGTAACCAAGCGCCATTACACCAATCCATGGGAGAACGGGATAGCCAACAAGAACATTTTTACCCTGCCATGAAAAAAACATCTGATCGTGGAGTAAGGCCCATCCAAATGCGTTGAGTGAATTTCCGGGTACATGAATTGGATCAAGAAGATTGTGAGCCCCCACCAAAACAATACCGATCAACAGAATTAATTTAAAGGGTAAATGAATGAATGCGGCAAGAAAAATCATACTGATGCCCAATGTCCAAATGACAATGAAATAGATATTATGAAAAGCCAAATCGAAATTCCAGAAAAAATTAATTACTGTAAGCTCCAGTAATATCAACCATGCACCACGTTTTACAAGAAAGAGTGATAGTTCTTTTTTCGATTTTCGTTGTCCGCTGATGAACGCAGAAGTACCTGCCAAAAAGATAAAAACGGGAGCACAGAAATGAGTGATCCATCGTGTAAAAAATAAAGCAGGCGTTGTTTTTTCGAGATCAAGCGGATCGAATTGAAACGCATCTGCATGAAAATAATCACGAACATGATCCAATGCCATAATGATCATCACCAATCCCCGAAGCAGATCGATGGACGTAATCC
This sequence comes from Lacibacter sp., assembly GCF_035299325.1. Taxonomy (GTDB): domain Bacteria; phylum Bacteroidota; class Bacteroidia; order Chitinophagales; family Chitinophagaceae; genus Lacibacter. Next base: position 141,533 of record NZ_DATGWT010000013.1, read on the forward strand.
GTTTTGTTGTTAATGTTGATTCCATGACTATACGTTATTTGTTGACGGCTTCTTTTTAAACGGCTGCCATTTTTTATACGTTGCACTTCGCCATAACCATTCAATGGGTCCGTAATTGAAATACTTTAACCATACAGTACTCACGATGATTTGCCCGATAAACACAAGGAATGCAAGCATCGTATAGTAAACAGGGCCTACTTCACGGGCAAGACCCAAACCTGCACCATAAAATACAAGCGTACCAATAATGGAGTGTGTGATGTAATTGGTGAATGCCATTTTACCAACAGGTTGTAACACAGCCGTCACTTTTTTACCAACTCCTGTTTGTGCAAACAGAAAAAATAGCGCTACATAAGCAAGTGCCAATGGCGCAACTCCGAAGGCATATGCAATAGATTGATAAAAGCCTTCGATCTTTAATTGATAATACAAACCTGTTTCCATCAACTTCGATAATTGATAATTGGCAGGCAAGCCAATGACCAAACCGGCACCTGCAATCGTCCATAATAATTTTTTATTGGCGATGAGTTGAGTGTATCGATCGTTTCGACCCAGCAGATAACCAAGAATAAACATACCCAATACCTTTAAAGGCCGGCTTTGAAAAATTAAATCACCAAAACGATAAAACACACCTGCCACCAGGCTTTTTAACTGGAAAAAATAATTTTCTGTTTTCAGGTTGATCAAGAACTCGTCAAAAGATTTCGAACCTGTTAAATACGAATCAACTGTTGTACCTGTGCCATAAAGCAAACCTGCAGGCGCCAGCAATACATTCCATTTCATGCGCAGGAAATAAATGAGCACAGGTAAGCATAGCATAACAATAGCGGTGATGAATAATTTCCGTTCGCTCCATTTTCTGATCCATAAAAACACAAACCCCACCAATGCATAAAACGCAACGATATCTCCCGTCCATAATAACAGCAAATGAGCAAGACCAAGCAAGAACATAAACGTTAAACGCCTGCGCATAAACTTCACCGGCGTTAATCCCTTTACTTCGCTTCGTTTTAACTGGATGGCCATGCCCCAGCCAAACAGCAAACTGAAAATGGAATAGAATTTTCCTTCAATAAAAACGTGTTGCCAAAACTGGAATGTTTTATCGAGCGGATGGAAGAATGGGCCGCTGTTGTTCAACGTAGCATCGTAAAAGGAAAAACCGGAACCCAGGTTCGCTATAAAAATTCCGAGGATCGCAATTCCCCGAAGCGAGTCCATGATACTTATCCGCTCGTTTAATTGCACAGGTATAAATGCTTGTTGCATGGAAGTGGTTTTGGTTGGTAGAAGGGGTGAATTTCGTCGATTCGAACGGAGAGCATAAGGTAGACAGAAGTTTTGAGGTATGCAAATGCAACAAGTAATCTGTTGCTGTCATTTCTCACTCATTATACTTTAAATACTTTTCACCTGTATAAGTCTTGGTTTGAGTTGTAATAACTGCTTTCGATCCACCATTTGTTAATATTTCAAAACGAACTTTTGGAAATCCAATTCCTCCCTCAAAGCTGTTGTTTCCTTTGTACGTTAATCCTGCCATTAATTGACCATTGCGTTTCATAAATAAGAGATCGTCGTTCTGTATAAACTCAATTTTACTGTCGTCGTCCATACTGTACAAGCCTGTAATCTTATCGTACACTTTTTTATCAAGTGGAATTTCCTTATGCATTGTTACATTAAAAATAACTTCACTTTCTCCTGATGCATTCTTTGATACATCAAGTATTCTGTTTATAGCCTGTGGAGCGGAAGCCCAGGTATCGGTTTCAACATATTTACCACCTTTGAAATAAAGTTGCGTGATCAGGTCCTGTTGACCGGGAACAGACACACGCAGGTGTATATGAGCCGGCCGCCAAGATGCTTCATTGTTCGGGTCGGCTTTATAGGGAACTGGCAAAATTGATTTGAATGCATACTTCCCATCGGCTTTTGTTTTTTGTGCGCCACGGTAATTGTAATCGTCCGATGCATTATCATACACTTCATGTTCATCGCAATGCCAGATCTCAACAAATGCATTGTTGACGGGTGTTTTTCCATCTTCTTTAAAAATGATTCCTTTCAAAACGATCGGAGCTCCGTTGGAACCGGGTAATCTTAAATTAGTGCGTAAAGGTGCACCGGGTCGGTAAAAAGGGCCAAGAATATCAGTTGTAGTAGGAGTATCGCCTTCATACTTGTTTCCATTCCAGTTCAACCCTCCGAATGCGCTAATGCTGATCACTGTGAGTGATGAGTTTTTGATAAATGTTCTGCGTTGCATAATGATTGTATTAGTAGTTAGGATTTGATTTGTTATTCCACACGCACAAGTACCCTTCTTGTTCTTATATTATCACCAATTATTGCTGTATCGCCTTTCAGTTGAATTTGCCGGGGCTGTTCTGTATCGGTATAAAAAGGAAGTGTACCTCCTTTTACATGATGAATCACTTGCCCTTTTGCAGGTTCGTAAGTATAGGTACCGAAGTATCCGAATGAATGACTGCTGAAAAATTCATGAAAATTAATCGTGTAATTTTTTGATCCTTCTTCTGTCATTTTAAGGGGAGTATCGCTGGAAACATTAATACTTAAAATACCACCGGGCGAGTAGATAAAATAACCTCTTGGATTTTTTCCGTAGCGGTTTATCCATGTATTGGACACAGAATCATAATCAGCAAACTCAACCAATTGCCATATACCGGCAATACCTTTGGCAGGTTTTGTTTTTTGTGCAGTTGAGAAAATACATGCAAATTGAAAACAGAGGATGGCCAGAATTATTTTTCTCATGTTAATAGTTTACTTATTAAGAAATGCATTGTTGATGTAAAGTCGATGGCAAACACATAGGGAGTTACAAGGAAAGCATACACACTTTTCTCAAGGGGAGATGGATTTGGGTTGAAGGAGGGAAGCGGGTATTTAAATCTAATTCTTAATACCGAGACTTCACAATCCGCTCTTCAAAGTTTTAAGACTTCGCAGAGCTGATTTTATTGTTTATCGAAATAAAAAGCTTTCCGCAAACCATCGCCAGGCAGCAGTTTTGCCAGCAAAATCAATGATCAAAAAACTAATTACATAAATACCAATCACGATCATTACAGGTTGCAGCGATTGTTTTTTCGAACGTTGGTAAACAGCAAGGGCAAGCAATAGAATGAGTGCAAAAAGTTGTGAACCATATTCAATGAAAAAGTTAGGCTCTATTTTATTGGCTTTTGCCCAATGTCCAATCATTCGATCTAAAGCTGGGTCAATGGAAGTAAATATGGCACCGATCATATACGTTGCATGATGGAGAAATCTTTTGCGATTGACAATGGCCAGTATGTAAAAGACAATGAGCATAAGAAGGAAAATAATTCCAAGCCGTTGTGAACTGGCTACTCTGTTGAGTACCTCTTCAGTTGTAATGTTCAATTTACCCGTTGCTACTTCATTTTGGATGCGGAGAAGTATTCGTTCGTAGCGGGCCTGAATAAGTATGTAACCTGATACTACGATTAAAGGAATCAACACATAACTTACTTTGCCAACAATTTTATGAATGCTGGTCTTCTTCTTCATGATCAACCAGGGCTGCACAATACTCATGATTACCCATAAATACATAAAGAAGGCATGAATATGTTGTACCGTTGTTTTGTTAACGGTTAACTTACTCCAATAGCTTGGATAAAAACCCGCAACAACCAAGGGTATAAATAAGAGGAACCATTTTTCGATGTGAGGGAATAAGATTTTTTTCATTTTCTTTTTTGTTTCAAATGGCTATTACCTCAAAGCCTTGGTTCGTGTCTTCACCATCCAATTAGTTATCATGCCCGTGTTTCGTGAAGACAGGAACCAAGGCGGCTGAATAAGATGGCTAACTCCATTTAAATGATAACAAAACAAACCCCACCACTTTTAAGTATGATGAGGTTGTTTAACTATCAACATGGAAAAAGGGTTATTTCGAACTTAAGTCTTTACGCATAAACAATAATTCGCTCCAGCTTTCCTGAGTGTACTCTGCTATATCTTTTAAGTACTGTGCATAAGAACCTTCACCGTTTGCAGTTTCATACACTTCTTTAAACGGTTTGCGGAAACCAACAGCCCGTTCTTTCAATCCCTGCTTATACCTTGTTGTTAAGGTATATTGTGTTGGGCCCGAAGAACTGCTTACATACACAGCAACAGTTACACCTGAAGCTTCCCATGCTTTTTTTATTTTCTTAAGAATGGCTACCACATTATCACCTTGCCCGGGTTTAGGATATACATGCGTGATCTGGATTTTATCAGTAAAATCGCCCAAGGCAATGGTGCTTAACGATTCCTGGTAAACGGAGTAGCCGCCGCTCTGCTTGTCAGTTAAATAGACAGCTACATTTTTATTCCAGTCGTTTTGGTGTTCGGGGCTGATATCGCCTCTTGCATCTTCACTTTCCCAACTTTTTGGTCCTTCGGTGATATGATAGCCGCCAAGATCCGGTCCCGATTGAATGGCAAACACACGCCAGTGGTTATCGCCGGAATGATATTTTTGGGCATGGTTGGCAACGGCCTTTTCAAATTCTGCGATCTTGTCAATTTTAGGAAATACCCGGTGTGTAGATATTACGTTTTTGGTTTGGCCGATACCGGCAAAAGAAATTGTCAGCATTAAAAGAAGGAATGCGCTGAGCTTGACAGCAATTTTCTGTTTCATACTTGTTTGTTTTGGTTTAGGAACAATGTGGTTAAAATGCTTTGTAAAGCTCATACCAAACCAAAATTTTGGTGAGTACAAATCAACCATTCAACTTCAGTTTCTCTTCAATCAACAGGACAAATTGTGCAGCAGCAGGATAAATTCATCATTCTGTGCGGAAACAAGTGCTTTAGCAAAAGACAAGTGCAGTAAAAAATAAGGCTTCGTTTATCTTTATAAGCAAATGCACCCAAGCCACATTACGTCTAAACTGCTGCTGATCCTTTTTGGGGTTTGGCTGGCTGTGCCTGTCTCGGGTCAGTTGAAGTATAAGCAGTTGACCACCTCTCATGGTTTATCGCAAGGTTATGTGTATGATATACTGCAGGATAAAGACGGCTTCATGTGGTTTGGCACCAAAGACGGGCTTAACCGCTACGATGGGTATAGCTTTAAAGTGTATACCCACGACAGCTACGATCCGTACTCCATCAGCAATAACAATATTTACTGCCTTTTTGAAGACAGTAAAGGCAGGCTTTGGGTAAGTACGGATGATGGCATTAATATTTACGATAAAACCCGTAATCGTTTTCGGCGCATTTCACACAATCCCAAAAATGCCAACAGCCTATCCGGCAATAAAGTTTTTTTACCTGTCATTGAACTGCCTGATGGAAAGTTTCTTGTATTTCCGCAGGAGAAGAGTTTAAATGTTATTTCGTTGCCCAATGAATTTCTGGAAAATAATTCCCAACCTGTAATTACACATTTAACGGTACCGGGGGCGCAAAATGTTTCGTGCATGTATATGGACGGCCGTAAGAAAGTCTGGATCATTTCTGATAAGGTTTATGAATTGCTGCCCAACGATCTGTCGCTTGTATGGCGAAAGAATAGTTTTGTATTTGGTCAAACTGCACCCGCTGCAGATGGCAGTGTGTGGGCTGATGATTTTTTCTTTAGCCAAGTGCAGGATACCAACGCTTATCCACTGTTTTCAAAAGATATCGTCAGAGGTCATGGCAGAGTTTTTTTTCACGAAATGGATAAAAAAAGATTTTGGCTGGGCATCACCGATTCGGGCAGGCTGGAAATTTATGATATTAAAAACTGGAAGCGGGGCAGCCCGGTTGACCCGGAACAAACAAGACTGTATAGTTTTTCAGAAGTAACACCAACAAGAATTTACAAAGACCGTTCGGGGCTTGTTTGGGTGGGCACGAATGGTTACGGCTTGCGCAAGTACAGCAACGAAACGGAAAAATTTCATCATATTGATCGTGGTTTTAGTGTGCGTAAAATAATGGGGTTGCCAAACAACGAGGTTTTTATAAGAGGCTGGGGCGAATTAAAAAGGTTTGATATTGATGGAAAAAATTTATCCGGTAAAGAAGAAAAGCTGTTGTTTGATGGCAGTGATTTTTTTATGGGCAAAGACTTTACCATTTGGGGCTTGCGCCGTAAAAGCGGTTACAGTGCCAATAATTATGATGAAGTAATTGAAAAATTAAACATCGTCACAAAAGTTTCAACTACTTACAAGATCAATGTTAACAGGGAAGAAGAATTGTGGGAACCAAAACTTGAAGACAGCAAAGGCAATATATGGGTTACAGGTCTTGGCGGAATGCTGATTGTATTAAATCCTTTTACAGGAGCGTATAAAAAATTTACAATCAACACCGATGCTGCCAACCCGATGCTGAAAGGTGCACAGATAAATGCTTTGCATGAAGATGCAACCGGTGTGTTTTGGGCGGGAACCGAAAACGGCCTCGCAAAAATTAATTTTCAATTCAATGCTGCCGCGCCGCCAAAAATTACATGGTACAAAACAAACGCTGCTGATAAAACAGCGTTGAATTACAGCCATGTGTCATGCATCATCAATGATGCGTTCGATAACAACATTTTGTGGATAGCGACAAAAGGCGGCGGTCTCAATCGCCTGAATAAAACAACCGATCAATTTACACATATCACAACCAAAGAAGGTCTTTGCAATAATGTGGTGTATGGATTGTTGACTGATGGTGCAGGTAATATTTGGGGCAGTACCAATAACGGTATTTTTTGTTTGCTGAATAGCAAGAAAGAAAAACAAGACCAATGGTTGTTCAGGCATTTCACAAAAGCGTCGGGCTTGCAGGACGATGAGTTTAATACAGGCGCTTATGCAAAACTTCCCAACGGTGATCTGGCATTTGGTGGTGTTAATGGGCTAAACGTTTTTAATCCGGCAGCCGTTTTGCAAAATGGTATTTCACCAAATGTGTTTATCACAAGTGTTTTAGTAGGTAATGAAGTGGTATTGCCAAATGATAAAACCGGACTACTGAAACAGACGATCGAATATGCTCCGTCCATTACCTTAAATCACGCACAGGATATTTTAACGCTTGAATTTTCATCGCTTGATTTTACGGCACCCGATCAGAATAAATACCGCTACCAGTTGGTTGGTATTGATAAAGACTGGGTAGAAAGTGGTACAAGACGTAATGCTACATACTTACATCTGCCGGCCGGCAATTATATTTTTAAAGTACAAGCCAGCAACAGTCAGGGTGTATGGAGTGATAAAATAAAAGAACTGCAGATAAGAGTGCTGCCACCTTGGTGGCGAACATGGAAGGCTTATCTTTTTTATGCGCTGTTGATCGGCTTTGCAGCAAGAGCCTATTTTTTATTCAGGATCAATAAAGCGAAACTGCAATCGCAATTACATTACGAGCAGCAGGAAGCAAAACGTGTAAAGGAATTAGATACACTGAAAACACAACTGTATGCGAACATCACCCATGAATTCCGCACACCACTTACCGTTATTTTGGGAATGGCACAGCAGGTAAAAGAAAAGCCTGAAGAGCATCTTGATGGAGGAATGGATATGATCGTTCGCAACGGAAAGCATTTGCTCAACCTTGTAAATGAAATGCTTGATCTGTCGAAGCTGGAAGATGGAAAGATGACGCTGCATTTGGTAAAAGGCGATGTCATCAATTTTTTACGTTATGTGGTAGAATCATTTCAATCATTGGCAGCAAGTCAGCAAAAACAATTTCACTTTTTAGCGGATGCAGATGAGTTGGTGGTAGCGTATGATGCAGAAAAGTTACGACAGATCATTACCAATCTTTTATCCAATGCGTTGAAGTTTACTCAGGCAAAGGGCAATGTGTATGTAAGTATTTCGCAGGAAGCAGCGGAAGAACCCGGTACTACTGTTATGGTTTTGAAAGTAAAAGACACAGGCATTGGTATTCCTGAAAACCAATTGGAGCACATCTTCGATCGTTTTTATCAACTGGATAACAGTCATACACGCAAAGCAGAAGGTACAGGAATTGGTCTTGCGCTTACCAAAGAACTGGTAAAACTCATGAACGGAACCATTGCTGTAAAAAGTCCGCCGGTAGGTGCAACGAAAGGAACTGAGTTTACTATCACATTACCTCTACAAAAAGCAAATGCGGAAGAAGTTGCAGTAACCGTTCCTGCATTTACAAAAGAACCTGCTATTGAACCTGTTTCTGCACGAAAGGAACCTATTATCATTAACAATGAACATACAACAGCAACCACACCGTTGATCTTACTGGTAGAAGACAATGTAGATGTTGTAGCCTATACAGCAAGCTGCCTGCCCCAATACAAACTGGCGGTTGGTAAAGATGGAAAAGAAGGATTTGAAATTGCAATTGAAATGATTCCTGATCTGATCATTACCGACGTAATGATGCCATTTATTGATGGGTTTGAAATGTGCAGGAAATTGAGGCAAGATGAACGCACCAGTCATATTCCCATCATTATGCTTACTGCAAAAGCTGATATGCAAAGCAAACTGGAAGGATTGGAAAAAGGTGCCGATGTGTATTTAGAAAAACCGTTTCATAAAGAAGAGTTGCTGCTGCGTATTAAAAAACTATTGGAGCTGCGGAAAAATTTGCAGGAGTATTACAGCAAACAAATGGGTATTGCAGATAATGCTGAAACTACATCAACAGAAGGAACAGAAATTGTTGCAGAAGAAAAAACTGAACATGAGTTTGTGAAAAAAGTCAGAGAACTGGTGGAAGCTAATTTCACCAACTATGAATTCAGTGTGGAGCAATTGTGCAAATTGATCTTTATGAGTCACTCGCAACTGCATCGCAAACTGGAAGCGCTTACCGGTTGCTCACCTAATAAGTTTATCCGCATCATACGCTTGAATAAAGCCAAAGAATTATTAGCCAATCCTTCATTAAGCATTGCAACCATTGCGTTGGATTGCGGGTATAACGATCCCGGTTATTTTGCAAGAGTATTCAAACAGGAATACGGTGTAACACCGCAGGATTGGCGGGTCACTATCAATAAATAGAAAGCTGAAAAATTCTTTTAAAACTATTGTACGGTGTGCTTCATGTTCGCCTCAAACACCCTCACAAAATTACCACCCAATATTTTCCTGATATCTTTCTTACTGTAACCTCTTTCCAATAATGCTTTAGTGATGAGCGGATAATCTTCCACACCATTCAACTCTAATGGCGGTGCTTCAATACCATCAAAATCACTACCCATACCTACATGATCAACACCAACAAGTTTTACAATGTAATCGAGATGATCGAGCAAAACAGATAATGAAGGACGAATACTCAACAGTTGATCTTTGTATTTTTCTGCGGTGATGATCCGTGCATAATCGGGTTGCATATTTTGTTTGATGAGCGAATCGATCTCCGGTTGGTATTGCTGCAGTAACACATTACGCTTGGCTTCATAGGTACTGTCAATAAACCCTGCATAAAAATTCAGAAAGATCACACCACCACTTGTTGCAATGGCTTTGATCTGCTCATCTTTTAAGTTCCTTCTGTGCGGACATAAATTCCAGACACAACTATGTGAAGCAATGATTGGTTTGGTTGTGATCTTTGTAATATCCCAGAATGTTTGTTCGCCCACATGACTGATGTCAACCATCACACCCAATTCATTCATGCGTTTGATAACCTGCTTGCCAAATTCTGTTAATCCTTTTTTTCCCTCGCTGTTCAATGCACCACTAGAGGTTGTTTCATCTGCCGCACTGGTTGCCCATGGTGTGGAATTATTCCAGGTAATGGTCATATAACGCATGCCTCTTTTATGCAATGCGTCGAGTTTTGATAAATCATTCTCGATCATATGTCCGCCCTCGACACCAAACATGGTCGCCAGCTTTTTTTCTTTCATGGCTTTTTTAAAATCAGCAGGCGAGTACACCAACATCATTTTTGAAGGATTTCGGTTGACCCATGCATACACACTATCCATTTCCTGGTTGGCAAATGCATAAGGTTCTTTTTGTTCGCCGCCACAAAAGATCGAGAACATCTGAGCATCCACACCACCTGTAAACATGCGGTTGAGATCGGAATGTGTTTGCCCTCTCAGATCTGCATCAAACGCTACTTTCTTTTCAATAGCAGATGAAGGAATATCATTATGTGTATCCACTAACACACTGGCTTTATGGATCTTTTTATAATTCTGGGCAAAAACGAAAGACGGTGCTGATAATAAAAGCAAAATTCGTAGTAACATGAGCAGCTAAGATTGTAAGTTTGCAGTTAAGGTATACAAAAATGACGGAGTTAATTTATATACAGCAGGAAGGCTGGTTGATGGATGAGGTGAGGAAGCTGTTTCGGGAATATGAAACGGAGCTGGATGAAAATCTTTGTTTCCAGAGTTTTGAAGATGAGTTGAAAGATCCGTTGAAATTTTACGGGCCCCCGAAAGGTGTTTTGTACCTGGCCAAGTGGAATAACGAGGTGGCCGGTTGCGTTGCCCTGAAACCCTTGCGTGAAAAAGGTAGTTGCGAAATGAAGCGGCTTTATGTAAAACCGTTTTATCGTAAACATAAGATCGGGAAAGTGTTGGTGGAGCAACTGATTAAAGATGCGCAGATGCTGGGTTATACAAAAATGAAACTCGACACCTTAGAGAAATTACAACCTGCCATTGGTTTGTACAGGCAATATGGTTTTGTGGAAACCACCGCTTATTATGAAAATCCGTTGGATGAAGTGGTTTATATGGAGAAAGATTTGATTTGAATTTGATCAATAAAGAAAAGTCCGCATTTTATCATTTGATGAAATGCGGACTTCTTGTTTTAGGTATGTCATATCTACTGCAATCTGATTGATATCATCAACCTGTTATAGATATGGCATTCCTAAGCAATACTTACTGTATCACTTTCACAACACCTGCACCATGGTACGAATGATATTCGCCATTGTACATCGCATCGGCACTAACAGGTCCCATGCGATAATTACCAGGCGATACTGCACGCACTGCATAATAATAACTCTGTCTTCCACTATTCAGATCAACAAAGAAATGAATACGGTCATCACGCACATCCAATGCAGTTGGGTTTGATGCATCTTTGATCCAATCCATACCCGGCAATTCTTTGGTGCGTGGATTTTCAATTTCAAAACCGGCAGGTAACAGATCGGTGATCACCACGTTCTCAACTAAAGTGGAGAAACTTTTTTCAATGGTTACTTTCACAACGATGAGATCGTTTTGTTTAAACGTATTACCTGTAATCGGTTGACCATAACGGTTATAAAACTGGCGACGCACTTTCAGGTAACTGTCTTCTTCTTTATAATCACCGGTTGCACTTACTCCTTCTGCCACCCAATAATAATATAAAAGTCCGCTACCTTTTGTTGCAACCTGTATGTTGGAAGAACCCAATTGTTTTGCATTCAGTTTCAGATCTGTGCCGTTGAGTTTACCTACTGTTTTACCATTGGTAGCAACATCAGCTGTTACATTACTTTTTGCTGCTGTACGTGCAAGTTTGCCCAATGCTAAAAATCCAAATGCACGTTCCTGTGTACTTAACCAGCGACGTTCTTTTAAGAATTGTGATACATGTCTTGCCATGAGTGGTATTTGTGCATTGCCCGGATCAACATCCATCAAGGTGTTGAGTGCAATGGCTTCATCACGTACGTCACTGTAAAAACTTCCACCCGTCTGCGGTAAACTTATTTCTCCACTGAAGGAAGATGGTAACATCGCCGCATAACTTTTCTTATCACCACTTAATGCATACGCCGCAGATAAAAGATAACGACTGTCAAGAGCCAACATGTTTTGATTGGCTTTGTAATAATTCATGACACTGATCTGTGCACGGTTGCCCAATGCCAACACATATAAACTATACGCAACTTCCTTTGGCGCAATTTTCTTTTTCTGAGTGCGGTTATAATAATAATCGATGGTTTCTTTTGTTTTTAAACGGGTCATGAGATAGCCCATCATGGTTTCAACCAAACTATTATCAACATCATAACCGGCTTTGCGTGCTTCCAATAAAAAGTGTGCAGCATAAATGGTACTCCACCAATGAACAGTGCCTTCGTCATCCCATAACGTAACAGCGCCATTGTACAACTGCCGCATTTTTATTTTGCGGATAGCTTCGTTGATATTGGCAACAGAAGTAGCAGAAGCTCCTTTGTTTGGTTTGAGTTGATCGGCCAGGTCAGCAAAATATAGTTGCGGAAATGCAGCCGATACTGTTTGTTCTGTACAACCATAAGGATACTGCACGAGATATTTTAATTGATCACTTAATTCCAACGTAGGCGATTTACTGATGATGAGTTGATAATCGGCACTGCCCTGCATAAACCTGTTGACAGGTATATTGATGGCTTGTGATGAACCGCCATTGATGCTGCCGCTGCCACTTTCTTTTTGCAAGGTGGATGGCGGACGAACAGTGATCTGTGTTTCATCAAAGAATGTTTCGCCCATTGCTTTTACTTCAATACGGATGCGACCTGAGTCGATGCGTTGTTGAGCAACAACCTGGAACACGGCCCTGCTTTCTGCATTAGCTGGCAATGGAGCCTGTTGAGTACTTACGCCAACAACCTGCAACGGCCCGCTTACATTTATTTTTACACTGGCACTGCTTGCATTTTTTGTTGTGTTGCTCAATGTAACAGGAACAAGTACGGTATCACCCGGGCTTAAGAAACGTGGTAACCCTGCACTGATCACAATTGGATCAGCAACTTTCATATTTTCTTCGGCCGAACCAAACTGTTCGTTCTTATAAGCAACAGCCATCAAACGTATTTCACCGCTGAACTGTGGTACATCAAATTCAAATTCTGCATCACCACTACCATTTGCTTTTTGCACACCGCTCCAATAACTCAAAATTTTGATGCGTTTGTTTGGCATGGGATTGTTGCGTTTTTCCATATCACTTCCATCACCACCGGTGCTGCTGAGCCGTGCACGCAATTCAGGAAACAATAACGGATAAAGATCAAATGCATTTACACCCAGTTCTTTCTTTTGATAGAAGTAAGAATACGGATCAGGTGTTTTCATATTGCTCACCTGCAATACACCATTATCAACTGCAGCGAGTGTAACATAACTGCCCGGCGCTGCTTTTACTTTTACCTTTTGATGTGTGCGGCTGCGTGTTGATTTGTTCGCTGTGATCTGCACATCGATCTTTCGACTCTTCTCATCTACTTTCAACGATTGAAAACCATGTGCCACAGTCAACGGGATATCGCCTGTTGTATGTGGTTTGATGAGCGTTGCAGTTACAAACACATTTGGTAAATGCTCTGCAGCAATATTAAGATCAAGCGAAGCTGAACGGTTTTCAACATTGATGTATTGATAAGATACCACATGATCTGTTTCAAATGTTACCAGCATACGACCGCTGAAAGGTGTTTTGAATAAGAGCTTTGCTTTTTCACCGGTGGCATATTCTTTCTTGTCGGTTTCAATATCAATTTGTCCTTCAGTATTAACTTCAAACGAACTGTTGTTGCCACCCCAACTGCCGTAGCTGTAAAAACTGCGGCTCACATAGGTATCGGCGTTCGGTGCATAAATGCGTATTTCATAATTACCGGGTTGACGGGGAACAAACGCGTAGTTGGTATTCTCACCCATGATGGTTACTACATCTTCCTTCATCACTTTATCTTCTTTCTGCGATTCGTAACGGAAGTAATCGCCGCTCTTGCTTAACACGGTTCTGTATTCATGTTTGATCACCTGCACACGAGACATTGCGTTTACTACTTTTTCATCTTTGTTTAAAGCGATCAACGGAAACTTGATGCTCTGATTCAACGGATAATAACAGTAACCGTCATAACCCAAACCATAAAACACTTTTTGAGTAAACACATCGGCCTTGGTGAGTTTACTTACAGGCCGGCCTGTTTCATCAAACACGGTTGTATAAATATCAACCTGCAACAAACCGAGATTGTTATAAAGTGAAGGAACGCTCACGCCTTCGGTTGCATTTCCGTTTGCATCGGTTGTTCCTTCTTTTACCACTTTATCGAAGAACGAAGATTGATTACTTAACGAAAATGTATAACGATCATACTTATCAGGAGAGAAGTAAGCCTGCTTGAATTGAATTTCTGTTTCGTATTTGCGATTGGCAGCAGGTGGTCCGAAAAAGTTGGTTGCATTGATGCGTAATGAAGCCGAATCACCAACAGTTAAAAATTCTTTGCTGAGTAATGCCGCCACTTTAATACGATCAGGTACAAACTCTTCAATGCTGAATGATTTGCTGCTGAGCAATACATCGTTGCCGGAATATAATTCGAGTTGATAACTGCCGGTGATGGCAGCAACTGGCAGATCAATACTTACTTCAGCAGAACCTTGTTCGTTCAGCATTTTACGGAAGCTTTTCATTTCCTTCCCGTTCGGCATAATGAACTTGAGCTTCACCGGTAATTCGCCGGGAGTTTTCCAATCGTTGGTACGCAATACAATGTTTGCGTTCACTCTTTCACCGGGACGATAAATATCACGCTCTGCATAAATGAATGCATCCATGCCGGTTGTGCTCCATGCTTTACCACCAACATCAAAACGACTTGTATTTACTTTCGTATTAAAAAATGGTAAGTAGTTGAAATCATCAGCCGTTTTTGCAATCACCATTGCCGGTTTAAAACCGCTGTATTCTTTTCGTGCATAGGCAACTTCTGCCACACCATCATTGTTGGTTGTTCCTGTGCCGAGCAGTTGATTGTTGCTGCCATATACAGAAACGTTCACTCCGCTTAGTGATGCCGCTGATTTAATGGAGTTGGCAAACACCAGCATTTTTTCTTTGCCTTCTTTAGCTATCAAGCCAATATCGCTGAGTGAAATAAAGCGTCGGTCCCTGATCCAATAATCTTCAGTTGATTGAATTTGCAAATGATAAATGCCATTGAAATCTTTCACACGGTCGGCAATGTTGAAATTGAACAAACGACTGCCGCCGAGTTTTGGTAAGCTGCGGGTATCAATTTCTTTTTCGTAGATCACATCACCCAACGTTGCATCGCCACCTTCTTCATCGTAGTAATAATCATCTTCACTGTTTTTGGGATAGTAACCATATTTATGTGCAGCGAGTAAGTTGTTCTCATAAACTTTAGAAATGATCACTTTTACCTTGGGCACATTGCTGATCCTGATCTCAATATTTTTATTTCCCTGTGAAGAAAGATAAACGGCTTTGCTGTTACCGAATGCAATATCCGGTTCCAGTTCGCCAAAGGCAACCGTTTCTTTATAATCTTCTTTCAACGTACCGCCAAGTTTACCACGCAGACCTTTCGTTAATAACAGTTCATAGGTTTTACTCACATCAAACGCATCACCGGTAATAATGAAACCATCATCTTCTACTTCCACGTCATACTTTACGCCGGGGTTGAGTTTGATGTATTGATTCAACACATCGGCCACCACCTGTTGCGAAGTGAATACTTTCACCGTTGCCGATAATCCATCATGCCTGGCTTCCATATTGGTAACAGTAAGCGTGTAAGGCGACGGAATCGTGAACTTTTCTTCGATGGCTTCTTTGGTTGCATTCTTTCCGCCATCGGGCACCAAACCTTTATCGAGTGTTACGGTTGTATTGTAATCACGGTCTTCCGTTTTTACATTTAACAGCCGGATCGATACCTTGCGATCGTTGTTGATGGTTTGCACACTGTAATCCTTCTCCTGTTCATCCAGTTTTACTTTCAGCTTTTCTTTTAAGGCTGCAGGCGTAACCACATAGTTGAAATAAAGATCAACCTGCGGTATTGCTTTGTTGGTTGCATCATCCAATACCCAGGTGATGTTTGAGTTTTCCAACTTCAGTTCGGGGGTATAAAACTCCAGCGGTTCATCAACAGATACTTTATTGTATTTGGTGAAAGCCAACACTTCCTTATTAATACTTGCTTTGTATGAAGTAGCGGGTGAAAGCGGCGCAGATGGAGAAAAGATCAGTTCGTCGCCATGCTCCCAACGGAATCGTCCGCTGATCTTGGGTTCAAACTCCACATAAGGAATCGAATCCCAACGGTTGAGCAAAGAATCGGGCACCAGGTTTTTATTAAACCGGAACACGAGATTTTGTAATTGCTGAATTTCGCCTTTGGCATTGCTGTCGGTTAGTTTTACGGCATTACGGTTACAGGAAACAAAAAGAGAAACTGCTACTGTTACAAACAGCAGGTGCAGGCGGTTGCGCATAAAGGTTAAAGTTGAAAGACGTTTGAAGTGGAGATAATTTGAAGTTGAATTTAATACAACATTCATCATATTTCCAAGTGTTATTTATTAAAGAATATATAAATGATGTAAAATATTAGCTTACTGCAAAGCAACTGCGTTGTAACTGTTTATTTACATCCTACATTTATAACAGGTAATGCCATCGCAAATATGAAGCTACCAAAACCGTCGTGGAAAAAAATCTTTCGAAGAACAGGCATCGCTGTACTTGGCTTCATTGTTTTATTTTTTATCCTGCATTTTATTTTTCCGCTGCCCGATAAAATAGAATACTCCACTATTATTACCGACGATAAAGGCGAAGTGATCCACGCTTTTCTTACCAGTGATGAACAGTGGCGCATGAAAACCGAGCTGGAAGAAATTTCACCGTTGCTCCGTAAAACCATTGTTCAGAAAGAAGACAAGTATTTCTATCGTCATTTCGGTATCAATCCAATTGCAGTTGGTCGTGCGTTTGTGATGAATGTATTTACCGGCAGACGAACATCCGGCGCCAGTACCATTACCATGCAGGTGGCCAAAGCATTGGAGCCGAAAAAGCGTAACATCGGCAACAAACTCATTGAAATGTTCAGGGCTTTGCAACTCGAACTGAAATACAGCAAAGATGAAATCCTGCAACTCTACCTCAACCTTGTACCATACGGTGGTAATATCGAAGGCGTAAAGTCGGCTTCTATTTTATACTTCGGTAAAAATCCTGATCATCTTTCGTTGGCTGAGATAACTGCTTTATCCATCATCCCCAACCGGCCATCATCATTGGTAATTGGAAAGCATAACGATGAAATTGTAAAACAACGCAACAAATGGCTCAACCGTTTTGCAAAAGAGCAAGTGTTTACCAAAAAAGAAATTGAAGATGCGTTGGCCGAACCGTTAACAGCAAAACGTGGCGTGGTGCCTAAGCTTGCACCGCATCTTGCCTACAAACTAAAACAAAGCGGCGGGCCGATCATTAAAACCAACCTGCAACTCAACACACAATACAAAACTGAAAAGCTGGTGCAGGATTATGTGCGAACGCTTCGGTTGAGTAAGATACGCAATGCAGCAGTTATCATCATCGATAACGAAACGCACAAGGTGATTACGTATGTTGGCAGCGGCGACTTTACTGATACAACTGATGGTGGACAGGTAAACGGTGCAGCAGCGGTTCGTCAGCCGGGCAGTACATTAAAGCCTTTGTTGTATGGTTTGTGTTTTGATGAAGGCTTGCTTACACCCAAAAAAATGATGAACGATGTGCCGGTGAATTACGCAGGCTATGCACCCGAGAACTATGATAAAAATTTCAACGGTCCGGTTACAGTGGAGTATGCGTTGGAGCATTCGCTCAATATACCATCGGTAAAAGCATTGAACATGCTGGGCAAGGATAAAATGATTCAGCAACTCAGCAGCATCGGCTTCAAACAAATACAGGCCAAACAAAAAGCATTGGGGTTGAGTTTGATCCTTGGTGGATGTGGTGCCACACTTGAACAACTAACGGGTATGTACAGTTGTTTTGCAACAGAAGGAATGTATTACCGACCGTTGTTTGTGCAACACGATGGCGGATCAAAACCGCAACGCATTCTTTCGGCGGATGCAAGTTATATGGTCACCGATATTCTCAGCCGCATCAACCGACCTGACTTTCCCTTGCATTGGGATGCAACGGCACATTTACCGAAGATCGCCTGGAAAACGGGCACTTCGTACGGACGAAGAGATGCATGGAGCATCGGCTACAATAAAAAATATACAGTAGGCGTGTGGGTCGGGAATTTTTCGGGAGACGGCAATGCAGAGTTAAGCGGTGCACATACCGCCACGCCTTTGCTCTTCCGCATTTTTAATACACTCGATTACGATGCCGACCGTGCATGGTTTACGCCGCCGAAAGAACTTGAGCAACGGAAGATCTGCAGCGAAACAGGATTGCCGCCATCAGCACATTGTACCAATTTGGTGTTGGATTATTTTGTTCCTGGTATTTCATCAACGCAAACCTGTAACAACTTTGAAGAAATTGCTGTGAGTGCCGATGAAAAGATCAGCTATTGCAAAAGTTGCGAACCCGAAACAGGGTTCAAACGAAAAGGCTACAAACTCATTGCTGCCGAAGTGCAGAACTGGATGCAGGGAAATGGTTTAGCAGTTGAAGTAATTCCACCACATAATCCGCAATGCGAAAAAATATTTGCTTCGGGCGCACCGCAGATCAAATCACCGGTGAACGGAACTGAATATCTCATCAGCAAAAAAAATCCGGAACCGTTACAACTCGTTTGCGAAACCGGTAACGATGTGAGTCGTGTTTATTGGTACATCAATAATCAATTCTACAAAACAACCGATGCAGGCAGCAAACAATTCTTTTTACCAACCGAAGGCAACATTAAAATTTCCTGCACCGATGATAAAGGCCGCAACAGGGATATTAAGATCATGGTGAAGTATGTTGATCTGTGAGGCCCGAACGGCTGATGTGGGCTGTATTGTAATCTTACCGTCACAGTTTTTATTTATGATTTGCCTCATAATGCTTGTTTTTGAACGGCAGTAGTTTCGTTGCAACAAATTCTATCAATCATGAATGCAACAAACGAAAGAACAGTGGCCGAACTGGTAACCGAAGATTACCGTACGGCTGATGTATTTAAAAAATTCGGTATCGACTTTTGCTGTGGTGGAAAAGTAACAGTGGAGGAGATCTGTGTAAAAAAGAATATCTCGTACGAACAGTTGACCGAAGAACTGAACCGCATTGGTCAGTCAACTCCAACAACAGATACAAATTTCAAAGAGTGGCCGTTAGATAAACTGGCAAACTATATTGTAGAAAAACATCATGGCTATGTAACGAATAATCTTGAACTCATCCGTCAGTATGCAAACAAGGTAGCATTGGTGCATGGTGGGCATCGTCCGGAAACAAAAGCCATTGCACGCTTGTACAATGAAGTAGCCGATGAACTGGCGCATCATCTCGAAAAAGAAGAGATCATTTTATTTCCTTATGTAAGCCAACTGGCAGCAGCTAAACGTAACAACGTAAAAATTCAGGCACCACATTTCGGTACCGTGAAAAATCCGATCACGATGATGGAAGCCGAGCATGAATATGCAGGCGATCATTTTCACGAAATTGCTACGCTCAGCGATCAGTACACGGCACCACCGGAAGCTTGTAACACCTATCGTGTGTTGTATGCTAAATTGAAAGAGTTTGAAGATGATCTGCACACGCATATTCACCTTGAGAATAATATTCTTTTTCCGAAAGCAAAAACGCTGGAACAGGAAGTGATTGCACAGGCAAACTTGTAAATAAAGGGCGGGAGTATTTTAAACAACGGTTAACGTACATCAACATGAGAAAAAACAAAGGCCGCAGTATTGCGGCCTTTCTGCTTAATCTTCTTTGCTGCTTTTTTCGCCCACAAACCACTGTTCTTTGTTTTTGAACAGCACATTGAACGTAGTGAGCGAACCGTAGCAACGGGTAATGTATTGCTGGATGTTTACTTTCTCTTCGTCGCTGAGGGTTTTGTTACTGTTGATGTTTTGCTCCAGCACACGCAAACGATCACGCAGCATCACAATTTTGTGAAAGAAATCTTCCACAGGAATTTCTTTGGGCTTTAGTGATTTGTCTTTGGGTTGCAGGAGCATGGTGCCGCCTTCCCATTTTTCGCCGAGCGGAACAACTTCGCTCACGCCGTTCCATAAACGTAAAATTTTCAACAGCGATCTTTCTACTTCGCTGTGCGTTTCAATTTCTTCGGTTACATTTTCGGGGATGATCTCATCAAGTGCCGCATCCGTTTTATCAATTTCTTTTACACCGCTGTGGATGAATGAAATTAAATACGTGGCGTAACGGATGCCAACGATCACACCTGGACCGTGTTGTGTATGTTGCAGGCGTGTGCCTATGCCGAGATTTGTTTGTTCCATGTTCGAAACTTTTGAAAGAGCAAAGTACAACTGAAACGGGAAATAGTGTGAGTGATGTTTGTTGTATGATGATTGAAATCTGAAACCAGCAGTGGTTGCGTCACCCGACCAACGAAATGTAACAATTGAGTTTACGGCAAAGTAAATCTTTATCTGTAAAACGGTTTATCTTGCTATAAAATATAGAATGTACTCGCCTGAAAAATACTGGAATGCTGTAGCAACAGAGATCGGAAACCGTGAAGATGGAAACATCATTGCCGGTGATGACGAACCTTACTACAGGTATAAACGAAGTGTTTTATTAAAGCTGCTGAAAACAATTCCATTTAAAAATCAAAAGGTACTTGAACTTGGTAGTGGGCCGGGTGGGAATTTGTACGAGGTATCGTTGATGAATCCGGCAGAGTTATGGGGCTGTGATGTGTCGGCGGAAATGTTGAAGCTTGCCGAAAAACAGTTGGCAGGGAAACCTGTTCAGTTAAAGAAAACCAATGGCACAGAGTTGGAATTTCCCGATAAGTATTTTGATCTTTCGTTTACAATTACAGTGTTGCAACATAATACAAACACCGCATCGCTAAAGAAACTGATTGCTGAGTTATGTCGCATCACAACTAAAGAGATCTACATCTTTGAACGTATTGAAAATAATATCAAAGGCCATGAATCAAATCAAGGTCGTCCGGTTTCTTACTATCAATCCGTTTTCGGGGAGTTTGGTTTTGCATTGCAGGCAACCAGGCCCGTTGCAACCCCTGTAAGTTATTATGCCTGTGGTTTTATACGGAAAGTGTTTAATCCCAAGAGCAGGAAGGAAGGAGAAAAACCTACGGAAGTTTCTGTTTGGTTGCAGAAACTTGTGTTACCTGTTACTTCGGCCCTGGATAAAATCGTTCCAACAGAACGGGATTTGGTTATGCTCAATTTTAAACGATCAAACAATTGAATTTATCTGGCAATACCGGCATCTTACTTCGCTTGAAACGTTTGGTAAAAAAGCTGCCTGTTGTGTTTACAAGAAATCAACAGTACGACAGCCAGACCAAACAGATCATCCGTAAAGTATGTACTGCACACAGCAACACGGTTGATGTGGGTACGCATAACGGTGATATACTGGATGTGTTGCTGCAGCAATCGCCCAAAGGCACTCATTTTGGGTTTGAACCACTGCCGGGTCACTTTGAATCGCTTCGTGTAAAATACCGGCAACAGAAAAATATTGTGTTATTCGATCTTGCCTTGAGTAATGCAAATGGTAACAGCAGTTTCAACCATGTTACCAGTAACCCATCTTACAGTGGTATTAAAAAACGCAATTACGATCGTACCAACGAAACCGATGAAACCATTGAGGTAAAAACAGCAAGACTTGATGACGTGTTGTTGCAACAAAACAAGAAGATCGATTTTATGAAGATCGACGTGGAAGGAGCCGAGCTGGGAGTATTGAAAGGCGCAGCACAATTGATCAAACGTGACAGACCGGTGATCGTATTTGAATGTGGGCTTGGTGGTTCTGATGTGTATGATACAACGCCTGCCGAACTGTTTACCTTCTTTGCTGATCTTGGTTATACCATTTCACTGTTGAAGAATTATTTAAAAGAGGAACAGGCACTCAGCAAAACGTCATTTGAAGAACAGTACTACCAAAAGCTGAATTATTATTTTGCGGCGTTGCCGTGAGCAGGTGCTTTCTACAACCCTTTCTCCCGCTGAAAAGCTTTTGCTGCAGTTTGAATATATTGATAGAGTTCAATATCCAATACCTGTGTAAGAATATCATACTCGGGGCGGTAACGTTGCAGAAATTCATCAAGAGCCGGTCCGTCTTTCAACGTAGTCAAACGCAGTACAATGGTTTTATTAAACCGATAGTCGATATAACGGTTCTGTTCTTCACGGATCAATCGTTCCTGAAAACGGGCCATACTTCTGTTGCGCCGGAAACGGAATACATTGATCAACGCATCAAGATCAATACCTGCACTCATGCCTGCTTCGGGATTAGAGCCGGAGAAACGAACGCCGCCTTTATCGAAGTTGAATACTTTATCGTACTGTACACGGTTATCAATGGAATCCTGTTTGCGGTTCTTACCGTACACAATAATTTCTTTCAGCTGTTTGTAACGTCCCGGCACATGCATCTGTATTGAAATATCAAACGCTGAATAATCTTTAATGGAGGCAACAGAAAATTTCTGCGTGGGCCGGTTGCTGAAGAAAAAGAAAACAGAATCTTTTGCACCCACATAAATGGAATAGTTTCCGGCACTATCAGTAAAACTCATGGTGCCACAGGTACAGATCACCTGCACACTCATCACCACATTACGCTTGGTGCTATCGTACACGGTGCCCGATAATTGTATTTGGGCGGCACCGGTTTTGGCAAACAGGAAAACAATGATATAAAGGGTAAGTTTCTTCAAAACTGTTGCAATGATAATCGCTAAAACTGAAAAAAGTGGGTCTTGTAATTATTTTAGGAAGCTTTTACGAAACCAACTGCTCAATCACTTTTGCATAATGCTTGTGCTCCAGTTCATGAATACGTGCTGCCAATGTATCGGGCGTGTCATCTTCCTTCACCTCACACTTTGCCTGGAAAATGATCTTTCCATGATCATACACTTCATCAACAAGATGAATTGTAATACCGCTTTCGGTTTCTTTGTTGGCGATCACTGCTTCGTGTACATGATTTCCATACATGCCTTTACCTCCATACTTCGGTAATAAAGCCGGGTGAATGTTAACGATCTTTCCGGGATAGGCATGAATAAGTGCATCGGGTATCTTCCATAAGAATCCCGCCAATACAATAAACTCAATATCATCAACCTTAAATTCATCAACATAGGCATTGCCACGAAAAAACTGTTCCTTATCTAATAATAAGGTAGGAATGCCATGCTCATCAGCAATATTTAATACCCCTGCATGAGGTTTATTGCAAACTATCAGTTCAACCCGTACTTTTGGGTGCTGGGAAAAGTGTTCAATGATCTTTCGGGCATTGCTCCCGGCACCGGAAGCGAAAATGGCGATACTTGTCATCTGTTATTTATTATTGTTTATCGACCAGATGTAACCGTACAACTGTCTCTTTCTTTTTTGAGAATGAAGATGCCCGGTTTCATTTCGTGCAAAATTGTAACTTTCTCTAATGCAAAAGCTGTTTCTTTTTTGTACCCTGCTGATTTCTTTTCATGTACTGCATGCACAATACAGTACCTGTAACGGGAAAAGCTATGCTGCTCCTGTTTTTTCTGATTCGGCTCTTCTGAAACTGAACGCCAATCTGCAGACTGCAAAGAAAAATTATGAGACCGACAGCAGTAAAGCTGATCATATAATATGGTATGGACGACGATTAGCTTATCTCGCCCGATACGATGAAGCCATTACCATCTTCAGCAAAGGAATAACCCTTCACCCAACCGATGCAAGAATGTACCGCCACCGTGGCCACCGTTATCTCACCACCCGTTGTTACGATAAGGCCATTGCCGATTTTGAAAAAGCGGGTGAACTGATCAAAGGAAAGAAGGATGAGATGGAACCAGACGGCATACCCAATGCAAAGAACACGCCCACCAGCAGTCTCCAATCGAACATCTGGTACCATCTCGGGTTGGCTTATTATTTAAAGAAGGATTATGCGAAAGCGGAAGAAGCCTATAAAAAATGCCTGAAGGTTTCCAATAACCCCGACATGTACGTGGCCACAGCCAATTGGTATTATATAACGTTGTGGAAGCTGGATAAGGTGGCCAAGGCGAATGCTTTGCTCAAAAAGATCCATAAGAAAACAAAGCTGATCGAGAATACGGATTACCAAACCATCCTGTTAATATATAAAGGAGAACAAAACCCGGCTGAGATCAGAACCAAGTTTTTGGATGATACCAGTCCGCTTTCAAATGCAACGATCGGTTTTGGACTTGGAAATTATTACCTGAGTATTGGTCATGCTGCTGAAGGAGTAGATCTTCTTCGAAGAGTAACTGAAGGACCGCAATGGGCAAGCTTTGGTTACATGGCTGCTGAAGCGATGCTAGGAGAATTAAAGCGACCCCATTTTTCGTTCTGAGTTTTGCTTGAAACCGTTTGTTCCTTAGTAACCACGCAAGTCCCATTCAGCAGGATTTAAGGTGCTTTTTTCACCAATCCAATCCGCTGCCCCATTTTTTTTAAATAACCGGCAAAGAACCGGAACTGGCCGAACGGGATGCTGACTACTAATACCATCAACGGCCAAATGAGCGTGATCAACACAATATAGACGGGAATATAGAGCCAGGGAGCTTCAATGCCAAACAGGGGCATGATACGTTTTCCCAAAAAACCGGTGAGGCTGCCGCCAATGGCAAAAGTGCATAAGATGAGGGCCAGTTGAAGCGGACCCACCTTCCATTTATTACGCAGCTTTTCAAACATCACACAAAAATCGGGGAAAACTTTGTTTAACCACAACACACATTATAAAAAACACAGTGCAACAAAGCCATTCAGTTTTTTCAGGATGAATTGAAAGGTCCGAAGCGCAGCAATTTGTTCATTCTCAAGTCACAACTAAGTAAAATTTTTTTTGAAACTGTGGATATTATGTCAGTATCCTCCCCTATTTTTGCAGCCTGTATAACAGGATATTCTT
This sequence comes from Lacibacter sp., assembly GCF_035299325.1. GTDB lineage: Bacteria > Bacteroidota > Bacteroidia > Chitinophagales > Chitinophagaceae > Lacibacter. Next base: position 166,501 of record NZ_DATGWT010000013.1, read on the forward strand.
CCTAATCACAATCGGTTCCAGAACGTTATGAATCAACCAAAATTACTACTCCGAAAGTCGGTCACGCTCTGTCTGGTCTTAGTTTCATTATTGATTACTGAAAAGTTGTTTGCACAGGATGGGAAAGCTTTGTTCCAGGCCAATTGTGCAAGTTGCCATGCAGTTGGTAAGAAACTGACCGGCCCTGCACTTGCAGGTGTTGAGGGACGTGGGCCATGGAGTGATCGTAAAAAATTATATGCATGGATTCACAATCCGGCTGGCTTCGCAAAAACAGATACTTATGCGGCTAACCTGATCAAAGAGTATAATGGCATATTGATGACTGGTTTTCCTGGTTTAGCTGATGCCGAGATCGATGCGATCATTACTTATATCAATGCAGAAGCATCTAAACCAGCTCCTGGTGCAACTCCGGGTGCAGTAGCAGCTGATGCACCAGCTGAAGATAATTCACTCCTCTTCGGAATCCTTGCTTTGGTATTAGCTATTGTTACCCTGATTTTATTACAGATCAACAGCAACCTGAAGAAGTTAACCGATGAGAAAGAAGGTGTTGTACGTGGTGAGCCAATTCCTTTCTGGAGAAACAAGGCTTACATGTCAACCTTAACCATCCTCTTCTTTATTGTTGCTGGTTACTTCTTTGCACAGGGTGCAATTGGTTTGGGTCGCCAGACAAATTATCAACCCGAACAACCAATTTACTATTCGCATAAAGTACACGCAGGCATCAACCAGGTAAACTGTTTGTATTGTCATGGAGGTGCTATGGAAGGCAAACATGCAAACATTCCAAGTGTGAATGTGTGTATGAACTGTCACATGGCTATCAATGAGTACAAGGGTGAGAAACTCGTGCGTGAAGATGGTTCAGAAGTAAACGGTACTGCAGAAATTCAGAAATTATACAAATACGCTGGCTGGGATCCGGCAGCAAATAAATACACTGGTGAAGGCAAACCAATCGAGTGGATCAAAATTCACAACCTGCCCGACCATGTATACTTCAATCACTCACAGCACACAAAAGCAGGTGGTGTACAATGTCAAACCTGTCATGGTGAAATTCAGAACATGGGTGAAGTTTATCAGTTCAGCAATTTGAGCATGGGCTGGTGTATCAACTGTCACCGTGAAACAAATGTGAAGTTTCAGGAAAACGGCTTTTACAGCATGTACGAGAAATTCCACAACGATATCAAAAACGGCAAAATGGATAGTGTAACCGTTGAAAAGATCGGTGGTACTGAATGTCAAAAATGTCACTATTAATAATCGGAGTCTGATTTTTAATCCTGAGCGAAGTCGAAGGACAAATTTTCAAATTAGCTATCTACCAAGCATATGAGCAAGAAAAAATATTGGCAAAGTTTCGGAGAGCTGAACAATACAAAGGCATACATCAACGATGCGGAGAACGAGTTTAAAGAAGATCTCCCGTTTGAGATGGATGATAACGGAGCCAAAACGCCACGCCGTGATTTCTTAAAGTATCTCGGTTTCAGCACGGCTGCCGCTACATTGGCTGCCAGTTGTGAAATTCCCGTAAAAAAGGCCATTCCTTTTCTTAACAAACCTGCTGATATTGTTCCCGGTGTTGCGAATTATTATGCCACTACATTTATACAAGATGGTGATGTGGTGCCGGTATTAGCGAAAGTAAGAGACGGTCGTCCTATTAAACTGGAAGGAAACGAAATGGGTTTCACCAAAGGTGGTACTTCACAACGAGTGCAGGCTTCTGTACTTAGTTTGTACGACACTGCCCGTGTTCGTTACCCGATGGAGAAAGCAGGCGATGGTTTTAAAGAAGCTCCAACATACGAAGCAGTAGATAAAAAAATTGCCGCTGCTTTGGCAACTGTTGGAAGCAAACAAATTGTTTTATTAAGTTCTACATTGAATTCTCCTTCTGTTGCTGCTGTAATTGAAGAATTCAAAGCAAAATATCCAACGTTCAAGCATGTAACTTACGATGCTGTTTCATACAGCGGTATGTTGCAGGCAAACGAAGCATCATTTGGACAACGTGCAATTCCTTCTTATCATTTCGACCAGGCAAAAGTGATCGTAAGCTTTGGCGCCGATTTTCTTGGTACATGGTTGAGCCCGGTTGAATTTGCAAAGCAATATGCTACAGGTCGCAGGATCGATGAGAAGAACCCAACCATGAGCCGTCACTTCCAGTTTGAAGCGATGTACAGCATGACGGGTGCTAGTGCCGATGAGCGTTACACACACAAACCAAGTGAACTTGGTGCGGTGTTATTGAATTTATATGCAAAAGTTGGCGGTGCTGTTACAGCTCCTGCTATTACTGATAAACGTTTGGCTGCAGGTATTGATGCTGCTGCGAAAGAATTAGTAGCTGCCGGTGGGAACGCCTTAGTAGTAAGCCGCAGCAATAATGTAAATGCACAGATACTTGTAAACGCTATCAATGCACAAATTGGTGCATTAGGCAAAACAGTCAACTTCGGTACACCGGTTAACTACCGCAAGGGTGTTGATGCTGATATGGAACAACTGATTGCTGATATGAATGCCGGCAATGTTGGTGCTGTATTGGTACTCGGTGCAAACCCTGTTTATACTTACAACGACACAAAGAAATTTGTAGCAGCATGGAAGAAAGTTGCACTCACCGTTTCATTCAACGAACGTGAAGATGAAACAACTGCTGAGTGTAAATATGTTCTTCCTGATCATCATTATTTAGAAAGCTGGGGCGATGTTGAAGCAAAAGCTGGTTACCTCTCTTTCATTCAACCTACAATTCATCCGTTATTTAAAACAAGAGCTTTTGCAACTTCATTGTTGAAATGGAGTGGCAGCACTGTTGCGGATTACGAAACATATTTCAAGAATTACTGGATCACAAAACTCGGCGGGCAACTTGCTTTCGACAAAGCATTGCAGGATGGTGTAATTGAACCGGCTGCTCCTGTTGTTGCAGGTGCCTCATTTAACGCAGCTGCATTAACAGATGCCGTTGCTAAACTCAGTGCTGCAAAGAAAACAGGCAAGCATGAACTGGTGATCTATCAGAAAGTAAGTATTGGTGATGGTAAAATGGCCAACAACCCATGGTTGCAGGAAATGCCTGATCCAATTACACGTGCATGCTGGGATAACTATGCAATTATTTCTCCTGCATTGCAGAAGGAATTATTCCCCGACATGAATCTTGATACGTATGAGGTAGAGCCTCCTAAGCCTGTATTGAAAATTACTGTTGCAGGAAGAGAGCCAATTGAACTTCCATTGCTTATTGTACCCGGTACAAACGCCAACACGATTGCTATAGCAACCGGTTATGGACGAAGTGAAAAAGTGGGACGTGCGGCAAAAGGAGTGGGCAAAAACATTTATCCGTTTGCAAGCTTTAACGGGCAAACATATGATTACGCTGCTTTCGATGTAACAGTTGAAAAGACAGATAAGATGTATGACATTGCGCAGATGCAAACTCATAGCACTTATGGCAATCGTATTGAAGTAGTGAAGGAAACAAGTCTTGCGGTATTCAAAAAAGATCCGAAGCACTTCATCAACGAACGTATGGCCGAGTTGAAAGATTACGGTGGTACAGAAGGATTGGAAGAACAAGGAACCATGTATCCGGTGTTTGATAAGCCAGGTATTAAATGGGGAATGAGTTTAGATCTGAACTTGTGTAATGGTTGTGGCGCCTGTGTAGTTGCTTGTAGTGCAGAAAACAACGTTTCTGTTGTTGGCAAGACTCAGGTTGCGAAATATCACGATATGCATTGGTTACGTATCGACCGTTATTTCAGCGGTGATATGGAAAACCCGGATGTTGTGTTCCAGCCAATGCTTTGCCAACACTGCGATAACGCTCCTTGTGAGAACGTTTGTCCGGTAGCAGCAACCAACCACAGCAGTGAAGGTTTGAACCAGATGACGTATAACCGTTGTATCGGTACAAGATATTGTGCCAACAACTGTCCTTATAAAGTCCGTCGCTTTAACTGGCACGATTGGAATGGTGCCGATAGCTTTAAAGACAATCAGAATCCATTGGTAGAAAGCGGAAGAATCAATGAAGTAACACTGGATATGAATGATGATCTCACCCGTATGGTGTTGAATCCTGATGTTACTGTTCGTAGCCGTGGTGTAATTGAAAAATGTTCTTTCTGCGTACAACGCTTACAGGAATCAAAACTCAATGCTAAGAAAGAAAGCCGTCCACTGGTTGACAGTGATATCAAAACTGCATGTCAGCAAGCTTGTCCTACAAACGCTATCGTGTTTGGTAACGTGAATGACAAAGAAAGTGCGATTCGTAAAGTGCGTACAACTGAAGCTGCTAACCGTACTTATTATGTACTGGAGCAACTGCACGTATTGCCAAACGTAAGTTACATGGCGAAACTGCGTAATACCGACCGTACAGTTGGTAACGAAGAAGAAGGCGGACATGGTGAAGCGCATTCAGAAGCAAAAGAAGCAGCAACAACTGAAGCAGCACATTAATATCTGCTGTCATCCCGACGAAGGAGGGAGCTGTTGAACAGAGTTAAAAAAGTTGAAGAGTGCGACGCAACAGAAGACGAACAAAGAATCTGGAGCTAAGTACAAAACATAAAACCAAAGCTTACTGCGAAAGCTGAAAGCTAAAAGCGAAAACAAGTATGTCATTATTAAGGTACGAATCACAGGTTAGGGAACCATTGGTTGATGGTCACAAAACCTACCACGATGTTACAGAGGATATTTGTAAGCCGGTGGAAGCTGCTCCCACACGTTTGTGGTGGATCGGTTTCATTATTTCGGTGGCCCTCCTGTTGTTTGGTGTAGTGAGCCTTTACAAAGAGGTGGTGTACGGTACAGGTATGTGGAACCTGAATAAAACCATCGGATGGGGTTGGGATATCACCAACTTCGTATGGTGGGTAGGTATTGGTCACGCCGGTACGTTGATCTCTGCGATCTTGTTGCTCTTCCGTCAGGGATGGAGAACAGGTGTAAACCGTGCGGCAGAAGCCATGACCATCTTTGCGGTTATTTGTGCGGGCCAGTTCCCGATCTGGCACATGGGTCGTGTATGGATGGCTTTCTTTGTAATGCCTTATCCTAACTCACGTGGTCCTTTATGGGTAAACTTCAACTCACCCTTGTTGTGGGACGTATTTGCGATCTCTACTTACTTTACGGTATCTCTTTTATTCTGGTATAGTGGTTTGATTCCTGATATGGCCACTTTGCGTGACCGTGCTAAAAAGAAATGGGCAAAAGCATTTTATGGTGTTGCTTCTTTCGGATGGACAGGTTCAACCAAGCACTGGCAACGTCATGAAAGTTTATCACTGGTGTTAGCCGGTTTGAGTACGCCACTTGTATTATCAGTACACACGATCGTATCTTTTGACTTTGCCACGTCGGTTATTCCCGGTTGGCATACTACCATCTTCCCTCCTTATTTCGTTGCGGGTGCCATCTTCTCCGGTTTCGCCATGGTGCAAACCCTGATGTTGGTTACACGTAAGATCATGAACCTGGAAGATTATATTACCATCAGCCACATCGAAAACATGAACAAGGTTATTGTATTAACCGGTTCAATTGTGGGCTGTGCTTACTTAACTGAGTTGTTCATGGCATGGTACAGTGCTGTGAAGTACGAACAGGATATCTTCTTCAAATACCGGATTGCCGGTCCTTATGGATGGAGCTACTGGTTGATGATGACCTGTAACGTAATTACTCCGCAGTTGTTCTGGGTGAAGAAACTCCGCCGCAACATCGCCTTTACTTTCTTAATGAGTATTGTGGTGAACATTGGTATGTGGTTCGAGCGTTTTGTGATCATCGTGTCATCGCTCTACCGTGATTACCTTCCTTCTTCATGGTCGGTGTACTATCGTCCTACCATTTGGGAAGTTGGTTTCTACCTCGGATCATTTGGTTTGTTCTTTACCTGTTACTTCCTTTTCTCCAAATACTTCCCTGTAATTGCCATTGCTGAGATCAAACATATTCTCAAGAAAAATGGTGAAAGCTACAAGGAACAAATGGATCCGATTGAAGCACAATCAGTGGAAGAATTTGCACACGAACAGGTGCATGCACATTAATTGAATAAAACGGAAAGCTAAAAGCTAAAAAATATGTCTGTAAAAAAATTCGTAGTTGGCTGCTTTGATGATGAAAAAACGCTGTTCCCTGCGGTAAAAAATACACGCAAGGCAGGTTACAAGATTCATGATGTGTACACGCCTTTTCCAATTCATGGTTTAGATCATGCAATGGGTTTGCGTGATACCAGCCTACACACTGCCGGCTTCATTTATGGTATGACGGGTACAACCACCGCTCTAACATTTATGAGCTGGGTGTTTACCAAAGACTGGCCCTTGAATATTGGTGGTAAGCCTAATTTGCCGTTGCCAGCGTTTATTCCGATTGTGTTTGAATTAACGGTATTATGCGCTGCAGTAGGCATGGTGTTAACGTTCTGCTACCTGTGTCAGCTGGCACCGTTTGTGCGCAAAGATCACTTCCACCTGCGTGCAACAGATGATCTGTTTGTAATGCCGATTGAGGTTACAGAAAAAACAAACATCGAGGAAGTCAAAGCTTTCTTTAAAAGTGCAGGTGCAGTAGAAATATTTGAGAAAGATGCAGAAACAGGCTGGTGGCTTGGTCGTTACGACAAAACAAGAAAAGCATTTGAAAAAGAAGAAATCGTTACAGCATAAACATATTGAAATGCGTTCAACACAGATTGTTACAATTGGATTGGTTACAGTAGTATTGGCAGCAGCAGCCTGCAACAACGGCCCACGCCGTGATACAGGCAGAATCTATATGCCCGATATGGCTTACAGCCGTGCAGTAGAAACTTATGCTGATCACAGCCATTTAAAAGATGCTAATATTTACTACGATGCAACACCTGTTGCAGGAACAGTAAAACGTGGCGATGTTGCTTATTTCCCGTTGGCAATTGACAAAGCAGGTGATACAGCGAATTATGTTGCATCAAAGCAAATACAGAATCCTTTGCCAAAGCTGAGCGATAAAGAAATTATTGAAGCAGCAAGGTTGTATAAGATCAACTGTGGTATTTGTCATGGTGAGAAATTAGATGGCAATGGGCCTTTGTATAAAGGTGGTGATGGTCCATACCCTGCAAAACCTGCTACCCTGGTAGGTGATGCGAAGTATGAGAACATGTCTGAAGGACAGATGATGTATTCTGTTACCTATGGTAAAAACCTGATGGGTAGTTATGCATCTCAGCTTAGTACAAAGCAGCGTTGGATGATCATTCGCTACATTAAACAATTGCAACCGGGCGGTGCAACTATCTCAGCTCCTGCTGCAGATACAACAACTGCTGCTCCTGTTGCAGATACAACCAAGGCGTCGAAATAAGAATTACCAAACTAACATTCAACTATAAACGAAGTTCAATGGCACTGAAAGAACAATTTGAAATACCGGGCGGATTAAAAAAATGGAGCTATGCATTGATGGGTGTGGGTGTGTTAACACTCATACTGGGCATTATATTTCTGCATCCATTCTCCGGTGGTCATGGTGAAGAACATGGAGCTGAAGCATATGGTGCAACCAAATTCTGGATGGCATTAATGCAAAACAGTATCTATTGGTTATTGGTAGTTGCAGCGAGCTTCTTTTTTGTAGCTGCTACCACACTTGCACAGGCAGGGTTTCCGTTGGTGTTCCGTCGTGTGCCTGAAGCTATCTCCGGTGGTTTGAATGTGTTGGGTCCGATTACAGTTGTTATCCTGTTAGCTTACGTTTGGATCTCTGATGATCATCATATCTATCATTGGAAAGATGCAGCACATCTCGATGAAAAATTAAAAGCGAAAAGCGGATTCTTAAATCCTGTTTTCTATACAGTATTATCAATCACTGCAGTTGGTTTATGGATCTGGTTCCGTAACTGGTTCCGTAAAAATTCATTGGCTGAAGATCTTGCCGGCCAAGGCGATCGTTCTTTCTACTGGAAGTCGTTAAAAATTGCTGCTGCCTTCCTCGTTACGTATGGTTTAACTGTGTTGAGTACGTTGCCATGGATGTGGTTGATGAGTATCGATGCACATTGGTACAGCACTATGTATAGCTGGTACACATTTGCAAGCTCATGGGTTGCAGGTTTATCATTGATGATGTTGTTTGTGGTGTACCTGAAAAATCATGGTTACCTCGAATTTGTGAACGAAGAGCATATCCACGATATTGGTAAGTTCATGTTTGCATTCTCTATTTTCTGGACTTATCTCTGGTTCTCTCAGTTCATGTTGATCTGGTACAGTAACCAACCGGAAGAAACAGAATACTTTATTGACCGTTTAGGTTTTGGTGGCAAAGGCGATGGTCCATTCAGAGCAATGTTCTTGCTTAATTTGATCATTAACTTCCTTGCACCATTGCTTATTCTGATGCGTCGTGGTTCAAAACGTAACTATACAGTAGTAACATTAATGTCTGTGATCATCATCTTCGGTCACTGGTTAGATTTCTACCAAATGGTTACACCTGGTCCATTGAAAGAATTAGGTAAAGATTCAAACCCGATCAGTCATTTCGTGTACAGTTTGGGTGTGAGTGCCGGTTTCCTTGGTTTAGTGATTTATCTCACGGCAAAACACTTAACAAAAGCACCGTTATTACCGAAAAATCATCCGTTGGTGAAAGAAAGTATTATTCACCATACCTGATGATTGAACAAAGAAAAAAGAATTGACGAACTATAAATAATTTGCGCAAGCTATGACTACTACAACATATCTGATCATTGCAGCCGCCCTCCTGGTGTTCATTGTTATCTTCCAGATTGCGAAGGCCAGCGAGTATGTGAGTGTATTAAAAGGTGAAGAAACATCACGCAAACAAAACAACCGTATCAACGGCTTTATGCTGCTTGGTTTTATGATTGTAGGTTTCATTGGTGTGTACTACTGCAATAAGTTGTTGTACAAAACAACATTGTTCCCACAAGGATCTGCATCTGTTGAAGGTGAAAAGATCGATGAGATGTTCATGATCACAACTGCAGTTACAGGATTGGTATTCGTGATCACACAGTTCCTGTTGTTCTACTTCGCATGGAAATACCAGGAGAAAGAAGGCCGTAAAGCATTCTTCTTTCCACATAACAATAAGTTGGAATTGATCTGGACAGTTGTACCGGCTATCTTCTTAACTGTATTAGTTGTGTTTGGTTTGCGTTTCTGGTTCCGTATTACATCTGATGCTCCGAAAGGCGCACTTGAAGTGGAGATTGTTGGAAAGCAATTTGGCTGGATGATGCGTTACCCGGGTAAAGACAAGCAATTCGGTAAAACATATTTTAAAGTGATCAGTGATGAAAACAGCAATCCTTTCGGACAGATCTGGGAAGACAATGCTGATCTGAAACTGAAAGCAGATGCTACAAATTTTGATGATGTGGTAACCACACAAACCATGTACATTGTAAAAGACCGCCCGGTGAAACTGATCATTGGCAGTCGTGATGTAATTCATGATGTTGGTTTGAACCATTTCCGTTTAAAGATGGATGCGGTACCGGGTATTCCAACCACACTCTGGTTTACACCTAAGTACACAACCAAAGAAATGAAAGAGCGTACCGGTAATCCGAATTTTGCGTTTGAAATTTCCTGCGATCAGATGTGTGGTAACGGTCACTATTCAATGAAAGGTATTATTGAAGTAGTTACGCAGGAAGAGTTTGATATCTGGATGGCGAAGCAAAAGCCAAACTATTATGCGGCTTTTCCTGACAAGGATCCATCGGCTGTTAAACCTGCTGCTGATTCTACAGTAGCAGTACCTGCTGCAGTTAAGACAACTGTAGCCATGAATAAATAATTGTATAGTCAATAGAACTGAATAAAAAAGAGATTATGAGTAACGAGACATCACACGTACACACTTCAGTAGTAAGCGTTCCGCATGAAACGCATGATGAAGTGCATCATGGTCATCACCATGAAACGTTTTTGACGAAGTATGTATTCAGCCAGGATCATAAAACAATAGCAAAACAGTTTTTGATCACCGGTATGTTCTGGGCTTTATTAGGTGGTTTGTTCTCGGTTATTTTCCGTTTACAACTCGGCTACCCGGATGCAAAATTCCCCTGGATGGAAACACTCCTCGGCGAATGGGCAAAAGGCGGACAGTTACAAGCTGAAGCTTATTATGCATTAGTAACCATGCACGGAACGGTGTTGGTGTTCTTTGTATTAACTGCCGGTTTAAGTGGTACGTTCTCTAACTTCCTTATTCCTTTACAGGTTGGTGCAAGAGACATGGCATCACCATTCTTAAATATGCTTTCATACTGGTTCTTCTTTACTGCCAGTATCATCATGTTGTCTTCTTTGTTTGTACAAACCGGACCTTTCAGTGGCGGTTGGACAGCTTATCCTCCATTGAGTGCATTGGGTGAAGCATCACCCGGTTCTAAAGTGGGGATGGATCTATGGCTTGTGTCGATGGCCTTGTTCGTGGTATCATCTTTACTAGGTGGTTTGAACTATATCGCAACTGTATTGAACATGCGTACAAAAGGTATGAGCATGACAAGGTTGCCACTCACTATATGGGCATTCTTCTTTACAGCAGTATTGGGTGTATTATCATTCCCTGTATTGTTCTCAGGCTTTATCTTGTTGATCTTTGACCGTCACTTTGGAACAAGTTTCTACTTAAGTGATATCTATATAAACGGACAAGCCTTACCGAACGAAGGTGGTAGTGCAATTCTCTATCAACACTTGTTCTGGTTCTTAGGTCACCCTGAAGTATACATCATCCTTTTACCGGCGATGGGTATGGCATCAGAAATTTTATCAGTAAACAGCCGTAAACCAATCTTTGGTTACATGGCGATGATTGGTTCTTTGTTCGCCATCACAATCCTAGCGTTCCTTGTTTGGGCTCACCATATGTTTGTAACGGGTTTGAATCCGTTCCTCGGTGCGTTCTTCGTGTTGTTAACGTTGTTGATTGCGGTACCAAGTGCCATCAAAGTGTTTAACTGGTTAACGACTATCTGGAGAGGTAATATCCGCTTCACGCCAGCTATGCTTTTTGCATTGGGTTTTGTGAGCTTATTTATTTCAGGTGGTTTAACAGGTATCTTCCTTGGTAACTCAGCATTGGATATTCACCTGCATGATACGTATTTCGTAATTGCTCACTTCCATATTGTAATGGGTGTGGCAAGTATGTTCGGAATGTTTGCAGGTATCTATCATTGGTATCCTAAAATGTATGGCCGTTATCTCAACAACACACTCGGCTATATTCACTTCTGGGTAACGATGATCGGTGCTTACCTTATCTTCTGGCCAATGCACTATCAAGGGTTGGCAGGTGTGCCACGCCGTTACTACAAGTTCGATATCTGGGAATCATTCAAGCATTATGATGGATTGAATAAATTCATCAGTATAGTAGCCATCATTGTATTCCTGGTGCAAATACTGTTCATCTTTAACTTCTTCTACAGCATCTGGAAAGGTAGAAAAGTAACAACACAAAATCCTTGGGGTGCAAACACTTTGGAATGGACTACACCAATCAATCCTGGCCATGGTAACTGGGTTGGTGAAATTCCTGAAGTGCACCGTTGGGCATATGATTATGCAAAAGATGGAAAAGAGTTCATTCCGCAAACCACACCGGTTAGCGCTGATGAAAGCAAGCATTAATTGACAGACACAAAAGTGTCATTATGATAATACAAATTGAGCAATCAACCGGAAGATAAGAAACAGGTGAAGTCGGGAGTGATGGGCAAGATCGATGATTACAAGCAGCTCATCAAGTTTACGCTCAGTTTTACAGTGGTGTTCAGCAGTGTGATCGCATACATGCTTGCGCCCAATGTAGTAGAATATGATTTTGGAAGTATTCTGTTGTTATTGTTAGGTGGTATGTTGGTAACAGGTAGTGCCAATGCCATCAACCAGATAACAGAAAAAGATACAGACGCAGTGATGAAGCGAACAGGTAACAGGCCTGTAGCAAGTGGAAGAATGAGTGTGCAGGAAGCAACAGCATTTGCTTTTATTGCTGCAATAATTGGTTCTTTGATTTTATGGTTGTATTTCAGTTGGTATGCTGCGGGTTTAGCATTACTGAGTTTATTTATTTATGGGTTTGTTTATACGCCTTTGAAGAAAGTAAATTCTATTGCTGTACTGGTAGGTGCAATACCCGGCGCACTGCCATGCCTCATTGGCTGGGCAGCAGCTTATGATGGAGAAAACTTTTCATGGACGGGTGGATGGATTTTATTTGCCATCCAGTTCCTCTGGCAGTTTCCTCATTTCTGGGCAATAGCATGGGTGGCACACACAGATTACAGCAAAGCAGGATTCAAATTGCTGCCTTCGCAACAAGGACCAACTAAATTTACAGCCATTCAAACAGTGATTTATTCTTTGTTGATGATACCTGTGGGCATGTTACCGTTTTTCTTTAACATGAGTGGTGTTGTAAGCATGTGGGTACTCGTTGGCGCTAACCTGTTTATGGTTATACAATGTGTCAGGTTATATTTCAACATGGATGTAAAGAGTGCAAGAAGAGTAATGTTCAGCAGCTACATTTATTTACCAATTGTATTGCTTGCATTACTGGCCGATAAGCTTGCACTGTAATAATTGAAAAGAAACTGCTTCGGCAGTAATGATAAAAAGCGTTTGAAAGATGGAGAAGGTTATGAGTAGCGAACGAACACAAAAAATGCATCCGCATAAGTTTACCTTATGGATTGCCATTGGAAGTATCACAATGATGTTTGCCGGTTTCACCAGCGCATACATTGTAAAGAGTAACCAGGCAGGTTGGGAAGCTGTGCAAGTGCCGAAGATCTTTTATTTATCAACTGCATTAATCGTTGCAAGCAGTATCACTATTTTTCTTGCTCAAAAAGCGATGGCTGCAAGAGAAATGGCGAGATACCGTTTGCTCATCTCGGTAACTGCAGTATTAGGGTTAGCATTTGTAGCAACACAGTTCATTGGTTTTTCTGAACTGTGGGCAAGCAAAATAACATTTAAGGATAGTGTGGCGGGATCGTTCTTTTATATCATAACCGGTGTGCATGCTTTGCATGTAGTTGGCGGTATCATTGCACTGGTGGTTTTATTTTTGCGTGCATATAATACCAAAACAAAATTCTACAGTACGGCGCCTGTTGAAACAGCCGGTTTGTATTGGCATTTTGTTGATCTCTTATGGATCTACCTGTTTGCATTTTTCTTACTGGTATCCTGAGCGTAAATTTTTTGAGAACAATTAAAAACAGATAAATGGCACAAACAGTAGCAGCAAACACAAAATGGTGGAGTGGCGGTAAAAGCCCCTTCAATGTGGAGTATGGCAAGTTGATGATGTGGTATTTCTTAATGAGTGATGCGTTTACATTCGGCGCATTTTTGATTGCGTACGGTACAGTACGTGTATCCAGTATTTCATGGCCCGATCCAAACTTTGTGTTTCAGTCCTTCCCGTTTTTAGGTAATGGATTGCCATTGGTGTTTGTGAGTTTAATGACATTTATCCTCATTGTAAGTTCTGTTACAATGGTACTTGCAGTACATGAAGGTCATCATGGAAATAAGAAAGGTGTGGTTAAATGGATGATCTGGACTATCGTTGGTGGATTGGCGTTCTTAAGTTGCCAGGCATGGGAATGGAATCACTTACACCATGAAGGTGCATGGTGGGGTCGCAATCCTTTCCCGAATGCAGATGGTACTGTTGCTTCAAGCAATTTTGCTAACTTCTTTTTTACTATTACAGGTTTCCACGGTTTCCACGTATTTTCCGGTGTGGTGATCAACATAATTGTAACCATCATGGCATGGCGTGGTGTGTTTGAAAGAAGAGGTCATTACCTCATGATCGAGAAGATCGGTTTATACTGGCACTTTGTAGATCTCGTGTGGGTGTTTGTATTCTTATTCTTCTATCTTGTTTAACTCTATTCAATAACTATCATTCAGAAATAATTTATATATGGAACATCAAACATTTGGCGGTGAAGTAACAATGCCCCACGATGCACCGGGCGATGATTCGAAAAAAAGGATCTGGCGAACAACCTGGATTCTTTCAGGCATTACCATCGTTGAACTTGCACTCGGTTATTTATTATACGGAACTGATTTCAGCGCAGGATTAGATATTGCGATTAAAGGGATCATTGTTATCCTTTCTTTGGCGAAAGCATTTTATATCGTTTCTATTTTCATGCACCTTGGTGATGAGATCCGTAATTTGATCATGACCATTGTTGTACCGTTGGCTTTGTTCATCTGGTTCATCATTGCATTTTTGTGGGATGGTGATTCATGGAAAAATCTCCGTAATGAATATCGTCCGAAAGATCCGGTTAAGTACGAACAGAAAGTTGAACCGGCACACGGCGGAGCTCATGAAGGTGGGTTGAAATAATTATTTTATCTGATTCATATTCGTCCCGGTTTTCCTTCGTGGAGTATCGGGACGATTTTTTTAGCAGCGAATGAAAAGTGTATGAGTAAAAAAGGAATTTTTGGTTTATTACTGGCTGTTGGTATCCCCGTTACAGCTTATCTTATCGTGAAGTACCAGAGCGAAGGTGTTGTGGATATGCCCCGTCACTATTTTTTTGACTCGGTAACAGAAAAAACAGTGAAGGGAAAGCTGGTGAAAGATACTGTATGGCATAAAGTTGACAACTTCACGTTTACGAATCAATTAGGGAAAACAGTAAGTGTTGATTCGTTGAAAGGGAAAATATTGGTAGTGGATTATTTTTTTACACGTTGCCCCAATCCATGTCCCACGCTTACTCGTAATATGAAGAAGATGCAGGATGCATTTCTGAAGACAGATTCACTGGTGCATTTTATTTCGTTAACGGTTGATCCGGCAAGAGATACTGTGGAAGCACTGAAACGTTATGCGGATAAATATAAAGTGAGGCATAACAACTGGTGGTTTTTAACTGGCGATAAACAAACCATTTACAAGCTTGCCTATGATGAATTTAAAGCGGCAACCATTGATGGAGGAGAAGTTGATACAGCTTTTCTTCACACGAATAAATTTTATCTGCTAGATAAAGATCGTGTAATACGTGGCTGGTACGATGGAACCGATTCCATTGCAATGGCAAAGATGGCAAGAGATATTGGATTGTTGTTTTTGGAAAAAGACAAAAAGAAAAAGCGAAACCTGTTCCGTAAATAACGCTATAAGAATAAACAACTATGTCGTACAGTAGAGAACACAAACGTGGAAAATTACCACCGGCGATTGAAAAGAATGATAAACTGGCATACATCCTGATTTTTGCGGTGAGCATTATTGTATTTGTAGCAGTAGCTTTCCTTAGTCGTATAGAGCTGAATATTAATCTTGGTTTTGATAAACACATTTTTGCAAGGTTTAATGCATTGATCAATACGTTTGTTGCTTTACTGTTACTGGGTGCGTTGTTTGCAGTTAAAGACAAACGTTACCGTACGCATAAGAAACTAATGCTTTGGGCAATTGGTTTTTCAGTGATGTTTCTGGTGTCGTATATCTGTCATCATTTATTTACAGGTGAAACAAGTTATGGAGGATCGGGTCTTGTTAAAATTGTCTATTACTTTATTCTCATCACACATATTATTCTTGCCGGATTGATCCTTCCTTTTATTTTATTTACTGCTTACCGTGGACTTACCGCTGAGTTTCATAAACACAAGAAACTTGCACGTATTACATGGCCATTGTGGCTTTATGTTGCTGTTACCGGTGTAATTGTGTTTTTAATGATAAGCCCTTATTACAGCTAAAGGTTTTTTGAACTATTCCCTTTTGTCAATTTTGAATTATCTGCGCAGTTCGTAGTTATCAGTGTGTACATAGGTTAGTTAACTGTGAAATCAGCATTGTAAAAAAGTAATTGCTGCAAAGCTTAATACGTTTTTTGATCATGAAGAGTACTCATTTTCGTGTTCCCGACACCGTAAGTAGAAACACACATTTTTTAAGGAAAAATACTGTATCGCTTTAAAAAGTATAATGATTGTGTTATGTTTATGCGTTAATTCTCCGTATTAACCTGAACTAACAGCTAAAAAATGAACCCAAAAAATCCAATTTCCTTTACAGGAACAATATTGTTTCTGTTACTTTCATTCTTTTCACAAGCCCAATCATTTGGAACATTTGCATCTGCAAGAAGTGCCAACAGTAATCAATCCGATTATACTGTAGCGGGTTTTTCCCCGAACGTATTTGATAATGCCAGCACTATTGCATTTACACTTGGTGATTTCCCTTTGTTGAGTAATTGGAATCTTACTGATGACCAAATTACTACTGCAAACAATCATGCTTTTTTTGCACCTACCATTTCAAGTTCCAATCCTACTACCTGTAACGGAACAGACGGATCGGTAACGATCAATGGATTAATACCCGGTACCAGTTACGATATTAATTACACCGATGATGGCAATGCTGTTGGTCCAGTTGCTATTGTTGCAAATGGTGCAGGCCAGGCAACCATTACCGGTCTGAACGCAGGTGTGTATGCAGGATTTACAATCACAGAAAACGGAAATACAACCAACTTGTTTTCCGGGGTGATCTTATCAAACCCAATCATTGTTCCTTCGTTCACAGCAATACCGCCTTTCTGTTCAGGCACAACAGCACCAATATTACCAACAACATCAAACAATGGTCTTACTGGTACATGGAGCCCGGCAACAGTAAGTAATACTGCAAGTGGTTCTTACACATTTACACCAGCCCCTGGACAATGTGGTTTGCCTGTAACGATCAATATTACGGTAACACCACGCACCACACCAACATTCAGTTTTACAACAAGTATTTGTGAAGGTGCAACAGCTCCTGTTTTACCATCAACATCAAACAACGGTGTGAATGGTGCCTGGAGCCCGTCATTAGTTAGCAATACAGCCAGCGGTTCTTATACATTCACCCCCGATCCGGGTGTTTGTGCAAATCCTGTAACGATCAATGTAACTGTAACACCAAATGTTACACCATCGTTTAGTTTTGCAACAAGCATTTGCGAAGGCGTAACTGCTCCGGTGCTTCCACCAACATCAAATAACGGTGTGAATGGAACGTGGAGTCCATCAACAGTAAGCAATACAGCAAGTGGTTCTTATACATTTACGCCAACAGCAGGACAGTGTGCAAATCCTGTAACGATCAATGTAACTGTAACACCAAATGTAACACCAACGTTTAGTTTTGCAACAAACATTTGCGAAGGCGCAACAGCTCCTGGACTTCCTTCAACATCAGACAATGGAGTTACTGGTACATGGAGTCCTGCAACAGTAAGTAATAGCACAAGTGGTTCTTATACGTTTACACCAACTGCCGGGTTGTGCGCACTTCCTGTTACAATTAATGTAACGGTTACACCAAATGTTACACCCACTTTCAGCTTTGCAACAACAATTTGTAATGCTGCAACTGCTCCCATACTTCCAACAACATCAGATAATGGCGTTACCGGTACATGGAGTCCATCAACAGTAAGCAATACCGCCAGTGGTTCATATACGTTTACACCAACAGCCGGGTTGTGTGCGCTTCCTGTTACTGTTAATGTAACAGTAACTCCGAATGTTACACCAACGTTTAGCTTTACAACAAGCATTTGCGAAGGCGCAACAGCTCCTTTGCTACCAACAACATCAGATAATGGCGTTACCGGTACATGGAGTCCATCAACAGTAAGCAATACCGCCAGCGGCTCGTATACATTTACGCCAACAGCAGGGCTGTGTGCGTTACCCGTAACAGTTAATGTAACAGTTACACCAAACGTTACACCAACATTCAGTTTTGCTACAACAATATGTAGTGGCGCAACAGCTCCTTTGTTACCAACAACATCAGATAATGGCGTTACCGGTACATGGAGTCCATCAACAGTAAGTAATACAGCCAGTGGTTCCTATACGTTTACACCAACAGCAGGGCTGTGTGCGTTACCTGTTACAGTTAATGTAACAGTTACACCGAACGTTACGCCAACATTCAGTTTTGCTACAACAATATGTAGTGGCGCAACAGCTCCTTTGTTACCAACAACATCAGATAATGGCGTTACTGGTACGTGGAGTCCATCAACAGTAAGCAATACAGCAAGTGGTTCTTATACATTTACACCAACAGCCGGGTTGTGTGCGCTTCCTGTTACAATTAATGTAACGGTTTCACCAAATGTTACACCAACGTTTAGTTTTGCAACAAGCATTTGCGAAGGCGCAACAGCACCAGCACTTCCGTTAACATCAAACAACGGGGTCACTGGTACATGGAGCCCATCAACAGTAAGTAATACCACAAGTGGTTCTTATACGTTTACACCAACGGCGGGCCTATGCGCACTGCCGGTTACAGTTAATGTAACGGTTAACCCGATACTTGCACCAACATTTAGCTTTGGTGCAACGTTAAGTATCTGTAACGGTTCAGCTGCTCCTGCATTACCAAACACATCAACAAATGGTATCGCCGGTACCTGGAGCCCTGCAACAATCAGTAACACAACAAGCGGCACTTATACCTTTACACCAAACGCAGGACAGTGCGGAACAAGCGCAACATTGAACGTTACTGTTGTTGCAAACACAGTTCCAACATTTAGTTTTGGAACAACACTTACTATTTGTTCTGGCGGAACAGTTCCTGCCCTGCCAAATACTTCTGATAATGGGGTAAGCGGAACATGGAGTCCTTCAACAGTAAGCAACACTGCAAACGGTACTTATACCTTTACACCAACAGCAGGTGTTTGTGCAACTACACAAACATTCACTGTTACAGTGAATCCAATTGTTACACCAACATTCAGCTTTGGAACAACTGCTTCTATTTGTGTGGGTGCAGCTGTTCAGGCGCTGCCAACAACATCTGTAAATAATATAACAGGTACATGGACTCCTGCAACAGTAAGCAGCGCAACAGCAGGAACAACTATTTATACCTTTACACCAACAGCAGGACAATGTGCAGTTGCACAAACTTATACTGTTGAAGTAAGTACAGTACCAACAGTAACTGTTCCGGCAAATATTACGGTGAACGATGGTACACTTGTGCCAGCAACAAACTTTACAATTACACCTGCAGGCGCATCTGTAACATGGACCAACTCAAACCCTGCAATTGGTTTAGCAGCATCTGGTACTGGTAATGTGCCACAGTTTACTGCAACCAATTCTGGCAATACAGATATCACGGCAACAATAACTGTTACACCACGTAACAACGGTTGTATCGGTACGCCGAGAACTTATACCATTACCGTAAAAGCATTGGATAAAGGAGTATTTGTGCCGAATGTGTTCTCACCAAACAATGATGGCAAGAACGACAGGGTGATGATCTATGGTAATTATATCAACAAAGTGGAGATGCGCATCTTTAACCAGTGGGGCCAGCAGGTTGCCTTCCTCAACAGTCAAACACAAGGTTGGGATGGAACACATAAAGGCAAACCGCAACCGGTGGGTGTGTATGTGTATGCATTACGTGCAGTGATGACCGATGGCCGCACTGTTGATCTCAAAGGCTCAATTACACTAGTTCGATAAAATACTATTAACCTGATAACCATATTTAAAATCTTATATCTGTTCAATACAATGAAAAATAAATTCATCACACAACACGGTTTGCTTACAGCATGTCTGTTGATGCTCGGCATGCTTCAATCGGTTGCCCAGACAGATCCGCATTTTACACAGAACTACACCTATCCCATGTATACCAACCCGGCAATGACGGGCGGCAGTGATGGAGATTACAGAATATCTGCAGTGTACCGCAATCAGTGGGGAAGTGTAACTAATCCATACAGCACTACCGGCTTATCGTTCGATACACGAACAAATAAAAACATTGCAGTAGGTATCAACTTAATGAATCAAAAAGCGGGTGATGGTGGCTTTAACTATTTCAACGCTTATGGTTCTGTTGCATACACCGGTGTAAAGTTTGGAGCAGATAATAATCACCGTTTAGTGTTGGCGATACAAGCCGGTTTAATTAACCGTAAAGTAGATCAATCAAAATTCAAATGGGGTGACCAATGGAATCCTATTACAGGGTATAATGCTTCTAATGCAACAAGCGAATCATTTGCAAATACAAATTCCACTACGTTTGATGCAGGTGCAGGTGTTTTGTATTATGATGCAACGCCTGATAAGAAAACAAATGCATTTGCTGGGCTTTCAGTTTTTCATATCAATCGACCGAAAGATCCGATCATTTCAGCACAAAGTGTAAGTCTTAATACCATTCCATTGCGTTATGTGCTGCACGGTGGTTTAAGTTTTAATTTATCTGAACGTACCAGCATTGTGCCGCATGTATTGTATATGCAACAGGGCACAGCTATGGAAGCAATGATTGGAACATACGTACAGCTGAATGTAAATGAAGAAACTGATTTTATGTTTGGCGGCTACTATCGTTTGAAAGATGCCATTGCTCCTTTTGTTGGAGTTGACTGGAAAAATTTTATTGTGGGATTGAGTTATGATGTGAATGCTTCGAAGCTGGGATCAATGACAAGAAATGTAAACAGTTTTGAATTAAGTCTTTCATATATCAAACGCAGCGGAACCAGAAGCATCTTTGACTGGATCCGTTGCCCACGTTTATAATCTTATTGAAGTGAATGTTAAACCTAAAGAAAAAATGAAACCCAATATCTCTCTTCAACAAAAAGCTTCTACAATGAACATTGTATATAAAACCGCAGGAAAAATTGTTCTTTCGGCAATGGCCTGCACTCTCTTTGTACAAACACAAGCACAGGACAAACGTATTGTTCAGGCCAATGCCTATTATGCATCTGGTGATTATTATACAGCCGCACAGTTGTATGAGCAATTTCTGAAACCCGGTGCCAAAGAAAAATCAAAAGCTGATTTTCCGCTCAATGCAAAACGCAACAGCCAGGGAAGTGGCATGGGCAAAGGCGTAACAAAAAATGACATCATTTATAAACAGGCTGAAAGTTTTCGCCTGGCAAATTATTTTCCGCAAGCGGCAGAGCGTTACAAAACTGTTGCAGAACAGGAGCCATCAAAGTATAATGATGCATGGTACTGGTACGGAGTATGTCAGCGCAGTCTTGGTAAATATGATGATGCAGCGGAAAGTGTGAATCGCTTTCTCAGCAATGTAACTGCCAACGATCCGTTGAAAGCAGCTGCAGAAAATGAATTGCAAACATTGAAGTTTATCAAAACACAATTGGTGCGTCCTGATACGGTTATGTACACGCTTAATAAAACATCTCTTTCAAACGGTACAGGTAAGGGTGTATTTGCTGCCACGCATTTAGGAGGTAATCAATTTTTGATCACAAGCACTGAAACAGATACTGCAGCAACAGCAGGTGTAAATCCATATCACAGTCGTGTATTTGCTGCAACATTGGAGAACAATGAATTTAAAGTTGGCGAGAGTGTTTCTCTTCCAACAAGTGAAGCAGCCATTAACCAGGGAGCTGCGAGTGTAAGCGCCGATGGCAATCGTATTTATTTCACGCAATGGAAAAACAGCAATAGTCGTAAGAGTTCTGCCATCTATCTTGTAACAAAACAAGGTGAAGGATGGAGCACACCTGTTGCGCTAACATCAGTGAACGCAGAAGGCCACAGCAGCAAACAACCTTATGTTTCTACTGATGGAAAATATTTATTCTTCTCATCTGATCGCCCCGGTGGCGCAGGTGGTTTTGATATCTGGTATGCTCCTTTACAAGCCGACGGTACAACAGGTGAAGCCGTAAACACAGGTGCTGTTATTAATACAGCAGCTGATGAGCAAGCTCCTTTCTATCACAGCTACAGCAGTACGCTTGTTTTTTCTTCGAACGGAAAACAGGGAATGGGTGGGTATGATCTCTTTACAGCAAAAGGTTGGGAAACTGCCTGGAAGCAAGTAGAAAATATGGGACATCCGGTTAACTCAATAAGAGATGATGTGTACTATCATACAAATGATAAATCATCAGTATTGCGCAATGCAGTATTCAGTTCTGATCGTGGATCAGAATGTTGCCTGGAAACATATACTGTAAGTAAAGCACCGAAGAAGAAGATCATTACCGGACTGGTGATCGATAAAAAAGATAATCAGCCAATAAGCGGCGCAACAGTATTGATCAATGCAGGCGGTAAACAACTGAAGTCAACGACTGATGCAACTGGCCGTTATACAGTTGAAGTGGATACCGATGTTACAGGAAATGTAACGGTAAGTAAGCATCGCTACAGCGAAAAACAAAGCGATATTACAATTGTAAATACTGACGAAAAAGACTGGAGCACTGATAAGTTTACAAATAAAGACGTTGTGCTTGAACGCAAAATCATTCTTACGCCTGAAACGGTTGTAACTGTTTACTTTGATTTTGATAAGCATAACATTAAAGATGATGCAGCATTCAAACTCGATTCATTGTATGATATCCTCGTGAAAAACCCGGGAGCCATTGTACAGATCAGCGGTTACACCGATGGTTTAGGTACAGTTGAATACAACAAAGTACTTTCAGATAAGCGTGCAAAAGCGTGTGCAGATTACCTTATTGCAAAAGGATTGGATACAGCACGTATCAACTTTGAATCGTTTGGTGAATGTTGCCCACTGGAAATGGAAGTGATCAATGGTCGTGATAATGCCGATGGCCGTGCGAAGAACAGAAGAGGGTTGATCAATATTTCTTATCCGCCGAAGGAAGAAGAATAAGATTGATAGGATAAATTTAAGCCGCATTGAGAGATGCGGCTTTTTGTATTTTTTAAGGGCTTTTTTAGAAAGGATTATTATTTTTAAAGAACATATGCTTACAAATGAAAAAACAGCCCTTGCTTCTCTTTTTTTTATTATTGGCGGTAACTCAATCTTTCGCCCAGTTCAAGTTTGTTGATTCTTGCGTGCAGTTTAATGTAGACCTAACGATCAACAACCCCTATTCAGATACCATCTATTACCTGTATTTTGATTGTAATAAGAATCAAGGTTTTCGTGAGCGTGTTGTCTTGCGAAATGGAAAATTTCATTTATCTGGAACTGTGAACCGGTCGGCTGAAATTATCTTTATTTGTAAACCTAACGCATTGTTTGAGGATTCAAGTTATTACACCTTAATTGTTGAAGAAGGAAATATTGATGTAGAGTTAACAATGATAGATTCCAATATAGTGCAAGACAGAGTTACCGGATCACTTGCGCAAACGGAAAAACGGAAGTGGGAAATGCAAAACAGTATTCTTCTACGGTCTGATGAAAAGTACGCAAGAGCATACAGCAAATTTTTAAGGAGTAAAGATCCTGCTGATACAGCTGCCCGGGAAAAACGAATGCAGGATTTTCAAAACAGACTCAGCTTATTGAAAGAATTACGATCCGCTATAGCGTTGGACTATATTAAAGCACATCCCGATTCCTATTTTTCCGGAGCAATTTTCAAACGGTATGTTCGGTTATATCCCGTAGACACAATCATGAACTATTTTGAATCGTTCAGTCCACGTGTTCAGCAAAGTGCTTTTGGTAAGTATATCTTGAATGATGCTTTTGCCCGTAGCGATAACTGGCAGCTTTTCTCCCATTACCTCGATAGCGCCACCTTTAAGAGAGTTAAGAATATGCGTTCTCTATATGATGTTTCTCTTCCTGCATTAAAAGCTGATACAGTTTCACTTTCATCATACAAGGGAAAAATTATACTCATTGATTTTTGGGCCAGCTGGTGCGGTCCATGTGTCAAAAGCATTCCTGCTATTAACCGCTTAATGGATGAAGTAAAGGATTTACCCATTGCAATTCTTCCTGTTTCGGTTGATATAAATGAAGAACACTGGAGAAATGCGATTAAGAAGTATAACTACAAAGGTACGCAGTTGCTGGATAAACAAAGTTTGTTGGCAGCTTACTACAAAGTGTTGGGATATCCTACTTATGTTATAATCGATCAGGATGGAAAGCTCGTGGATGGTAATGCCGCAAAACCAACTGATGGCGAGAGCTTAAAAAGGCAATTGATTGAGTTAGTGAAGAAAATGAAAAAGTAATCAGGGTTAATTCAGCCAGTATAAACTCAAACCCCCTGGTACAAATCTTCCGTCTGCAATTCAACCGATAACATAAATCCATTACCCGGACTTGTTATAATATCCATTGTGCCATTGTACACACTTAACCGGCTTGCAATATTTTTTAAACCAATACCATCTTTTGCTGCTTTTGTTGGCATACCATCGCCATCGTCACTGATGGTTAATCGAACTGACATTTCATTTGATTCAAGTGCAAAGATTACCTTAGAAGCATTGGCATATTTAATAATATTCGTACACTGCTCCTGCGCAATCCGGTAAAGTGTGAGTTTTTGTTTTTCGTTCAGGCTGTCTTCGTTAAAGTTGTTAAGCTCAACTTCCACATCAATACCCACAAAGGCAAGCATGCTGTTTGCAATTTTGTAGATCAGGTCAACAAGTGTTTCCTGGTTTAAAAAAGGTGTCACCATTTCGTGCGCAATACGCCTGTTTTCATTCATTACCTGGTTTATGGCATCAACACACATGGCAAGATATTGCGTATGTTTTTGAGGATTGCTTTGAATCATCTGTAATAACAGTTTTGTTCCGGCAAGCAGTTGATTGATGTTGTCGTGCAATTCCTGACCGATTGCATTACGCTCCTTTTCCTGTGCATCGATAGCAGTGGCAGTAATTTCCCTTGCCGTTTTTTTCTGCTGCCTGATCAGTTGTTGTTGAAGCTCTTTACGATTACTTATATCACGAATATAGGCGCAGGTAAAACTGTTGTTATCGGTAAGTACTTTTAAAGCGAAGAACTCAACTGGAAATTCTTTGCCCTCCCGATTTACAACTGTTGTCTCGATTATACGATCTAAGCTTTCAGTATTTCTTGAATGCAGGTAATGCAGGATGCCTTTTTCTGCGAACCGGCGATAGGCCATCGGAATAATTGTTTCATGGAAAGCCTTTGCTTTTATTTCATCAAACGTCCAACCAAAAAGACTCTCAGCCTGGTTATTCCAGAAAATGATATTGTTGCTGTTATCAACACAAATAATAGCATCAAGTGAAGAGTTCATAATGATGCGCCTGATCTCTTCGCTGTTCCTTGCTGCAATCTCATTTTTTTTCAGTTTAGTAATGTTGCGGATAAAAACAGACAGACCATCACTCGACGGATAGATATGGTTCTCCTGCCAAAGATCAAGTGCCGGATAATGATCTGTATTGGTTACATAAACCTGTTCTTTCATTGCTTTTTCAAATGCACGAAACGTATCTGAGCCAACTGCATCAGGGAATACTTCCCAGACTGTTTTGCCTATGAGATCGTCTGCTTTCTTATGGATCAGTTCTTCAGCCTGTTTGTTTAGAAATGTATAGCGGAATTCATGATCAACAGCAATGAATGCATCGCTGATGCGTTCAATTAATGTTTTGTACTGTTCCTGGCTCCGCTGTGCTTCCATTTCGGCCAAACGCTTTTCTGTGATGTCTCTGAAATAAATCACCAATCCGTCTGTTGCAGGATAAATACTGATCTCGGTCCAGCGTTTAAAATAAGTAGAGTAACCTTCATAGAATACTTCCTTTTGTGAGCTCATGGCCTGTTGAAAGGCGGTATGAATTTCGCCGCCCACTGTTTCCGGGAAACACTCCCAAATGTTTTTGCCAGTAACCGATTGATTACTTTGCTTGAACAGTTGTGCAGCATTTGCATTTATATAAGTAAAACGCCAGTTAACATCCAACGAGAAAAAACCATCTGAAATCTGTTCGATCATTTTCCTGAACCTTACTTCACCTTCAAGTACTTCTTTTGTTTTCTTCTGCACTTTTTCTTCAAGTTCTTCTTCTGTTTGTTTTTGTTTTCTGAAATACAGAACGATCCATCTGAAATTAAGGACTGATAGAAAGAAGATGCTGAATAGCATGGCAAATAAGAAAATATTCATTTGCCGAAGCGCACGCTCATTATTACTGCGCTTTTGCTGCAGATGAGAATTTTGTAAAGCATTTATTTTTACACCATAGTGTCTGATACTGTCGGTATATCTTTTCCCTACACCACTTGCAACCAATGCCAGCACTTCATCAGGATTGTGCAGCATTTTTGTTTTAATCATTAATCTTGAAAATACGATCCGCTTACTGATAAGGGGTTTCAATGAGTCTGTAAAGATCAACTTGATGGCAGGATTCTGAATACGATGTTCAAGCTGACTGGTATACGATTTTAATGTTCGCTCAGACGCATAAAGAGGTTCAAGGAAGCTTTCATTACTGGTAATAACATAACCACGGGCGCCTGTTTCATTATCGAGCACAGCAAGCAGTAGCTGCTGTAATTCGTAGCGTATTTCTTCTGAATACATTAATTCCTCGTTGGTATCTTTCAATGTTGCTGTTCGACGAATGGTAATATATACAATGGATACAATGAGAATTGTAAAAAGCAACAATGCTGAAAGTATTGAACTCCGGATAGATAGTTTCATAGATTTCATTACTTATTTTGACAAAACGGATGAATAAACTGTGGATTTGGTTTTGCACAAACATTAAGTAAGCTCTTTTAAAATTATGAAACATGTGTAAGAATTACAAGTATTTTAAATATGTATTCGTATGGCTTAGCTAAACTCAGGTAGTATGTTGTTTGTGTTGGATTGAAGGCTGATGTGAATCTGAAGACGGTTACTGTTTCAGCTGAAAATAAAAATACGTTCAGCATGCTGAACGTATTGAATAAACAAACAATCATATTAGTTACTGAAACATCATCACCTAAATTTCCTGTTGCTCACTTCTGTCAACTTACCGTTTATTCAGAAATTGTTTAATTCAGTTAAGGATGCGAAGTATGATTATGCTGTGTATCTTTTTTTCAAACCTGCTTTATGTCCGCTCACGGCAAAGTAGAGTATGTATAAATAGCATGGTAACACCGCAATAAAAAATGCCAGTTGAAAATCAAGTTTTAGGTTATCTTTTAAATATGCATAAATCATTGGCCAGATAGCACCACCCGCAATACCCATGATCATAATAGCCGAACCTGTTTTGGTAAACTTACCAAGGTGACTGATGCCAAGCGGGAAAATAGCAGGCCACATTAATGAATTGGCTAATCCTAACAATGCAATAAAAGTTACCGATGCATAGCCACCGGTAAAATATGCGGCAATACTGAATATGATACCGAGCATGGCACAGATGCGCAATGCTTTCTGTTGTGAAATATATTTCGGGATGGCAATGATACCTGCGATATAACCAATCAACATTCCACCCAAGGTGAGCGAAGTAAAGAATTTGGAAATATCAGCACTGATACCGAGTTCTTTTCCATACACACCAATAATATCACCGGCCATAACCTCGGCAGCAACGTAAACGAAAATGCAAAATGCACCAAGGAATAAATGCGGGAACTGGAAAATACTTTTATGATGCACTACTTCACCACTTCCTTCATCCACTACATCTTCTTCAACCTGTACTTCCGGTAGATGCGTGAATTTTATGAGCAAGGAGAATAAACAAAAAACAATGGCTAAAACAATGTACGGCATGTTCACACGGCCCAATACTTCCTGCAATAGATGTTGTTTTTCAATGCCTGTGGCTGTTTCAATTTGTTTTTCAATAGCTGCTGCATTTTTAAGAAACAATGTACCCATGATAATAGGAACAAGTATGCCTGCTGTTTTATTACAGATGCCTGCAAAGCTGATACGTTTTGCAGCACTTTCAATTGGACCAATAATAGTGAGATATGGATTTGCAGCAGTTTGTAATAACGCAAGTGCTGAACCTTGTATAAATATTCCTGTTAGAAACAATGCAAATGAATTTGATTTTGCAGCAGGTATAAATAATAACGAGCCAACACCTAGTATGAGCAAACCAAGAACGAGCCCGTTCTTAAATCCTGTTTTTTTTAGTATCCACGACGAAGGCAAAGCCAAAAAGAAATAGGCCATGTACGACGAGAACGTAACAAAGAAAGCCTGGAAATCAGTTAAGCCGAATGAGAGTTTGAAAAAAGGAATTAATGTGCCGTTTGCCCATGTTACAAACCCGAAAATGAAAAACAGGGCGCAGATCATAATCATCGGGATAAGGTTGGTTTCCTTTTTTGGGATAATCATCTGTATTGTTTGTTGCTGCATGCAGTTTCTTTTAGCCCTGAAAATAAGTTAATCAATGCTGAAAGCAGAAAACAACCGTTTGCACAAAGAAAAAAGCCGCATCAACTGATGCGGCTTTTTCTGTTATATTAACTGAAATTAGAGGTCCCACCATAAACGATCTGTTAATGCAGCTACTTGCTGTACATTACCTGAATTCAATGATTGCTCAGTTGATGGATAATCTAACCGTCGGATCGGTTGAGCAAGTAATGCGCTCAATGGTAATTGAAAACCTGTGTATGAATAATTGAAACGTCGTGCATCCACCCATGCTTCCGGGCTAAGGAACATCACGATATATTTTTCACGGAAGATGATGGGTAGTGTAAGATTACCCTGGCCAACTCCAATTGCCGGCAGGGCCAAATAAGTGTCTCTGTTTCCTGAAGAGATGCCGAGTTTATTCATATGAGCAGTAATGCCGGCGATATATGCAGTGTATGCTCTTGATGCATTATTTGCACGTAATGCAGCTTCAGCTTCAATGAACTTAACTTCTTCCAGTGTAATGACAAACAATGGAGCGGCATCGGCACTGTAATAACCATTTGTTGTGAGATAACATTCGTCTCGACTGGTACCTGTTCCCACACGTCCTGCGCCATTACGTGTACCACGGTAATCGCCATATCTTGTTGTGTCGGTAAACCGGCTGATGCGTGGATCAACATAACCATAACGAACGCCGTTCATTGATTGAATAATATTTGTACTGAGCCATGCATCTAACACAAGTGCAGCATTGTTGCGTGCAAGAGTTGCCCACGGGTTACGTAATGTAAACACTGATACTTTCGCCTCCTGTGCAGCAGCTGTATAAGCACTGTCAACAGCAGCTAAAACATTAGTAGCGCTGTAACCGGGTGTTTTACTCAATTGATTCAACAATCTTGCTTTCATACTGAAGGCAGTCCGTATCCAGTAAGTGCGGTTACCGGCATGAAGAAAATCAGCATTCGCAGTAACTGTTATGGTTGGGTTCTTACGTAACTCAACAATGCCTTCATCAAGCAATGTTAAACAACGTGTATGCAGTTCCTGTGCATTATCATATTTCGGGCTCAGGTTTTTTCCTGACAATGCTTCGCTAAAAGGAACATTACCCCACATGTTGGTTGTAAGACTGAGGTTGATGGCCATCATTACTTTTGCCATGCCAAGATGTGCAGTACTTCCCGTTTTAATTGCCAGCTGCTCAAGATCATAAATGTCGGCCATATTATCGTAAAGCAAACGCCAGGTGGTGCTGAAGTCAACACGGTCATATATGTCTGTTGGCGAGTTGGCATTGGGCGATGCAAAATATTGAACATAATAGTTGCTCACATTGGCTGCACGAAAAACATTCAACCCGGTATTTTGTGTAGTTGCAGCAAGAATACCATTGATGGTTGGTTCTGTTGGCCTGTTTGGATCGTTGTTGATATCGAGATATTTTTTACATCCCGTAAAACCAATGAGCATCAGTAGTATCGCTGCGATGCTTTTATATAGTTTGAAATTCTTTTTCATAATCTGTGATTTAAGCATGATAAAATTGTACTGCATTAAAAGTTTACGTTAATGCCTACAAAATAGCTGCGTACACCCGGATAGCTGAAGCCGGCAAAACCATCTGCATTGCTGCCGGAAGGATTTGAACTGTTTTCAGGATCAAAGCCGGTAAATGGTGTGCTGAGCCAAAGGTTGTTACCAGTGACTGTGAAAGATGCACCTTTGATATATTTTGTTTTAGCCAATACTTTTGCGGGAAGTGTATAAGATAAACTGAGGTTGCGTAAACGCACCCAGCCTGCATCTTCCACAAAATTTTCTGTAACGCCACGATGTATGTTACGGTAAAAACCATCATCATAATCACGGCCATCAGGTCCAACCTCCATGCCGAGCCACACACGTTGCGTATTAGCTGCACCTCCTGCAATTACGCCATTGAACACTCTGAAATCGTTACGGTCTTCTGTATACTTGGCAATACCAAATGCACTCATGAAGTTGCCTAACTGGTTAAAGCGTTGTACACCTGCACGCATATCAAACAAAAATGACAAATTGAATTGCTTGTAGGTAAATGAATTACTTACTCCATACATAAATCTTGGCAGTGAATTACCAAGCAAACGTTGATTGGTAGCATCACGTATCGGGAATCCTGCAAGGTTACCGGTGCTTGCTATCAGTAATGGAAGATCACGACGCAAAGTTACACGATCATCGGTTTGTGATCCGTAATAACGAGTGTAGGCAACACCATATAAGCCACCTGCGGGTTGACCCACCACCCATTTTTGTGTAGCACCACTTGACAAATAACCAAACTGTGATGCAA
This sequence comes from Lacibacter sp., assembly GCF_035299325.1. Lineage (GTDB taxonomy): Bacteria > Bacteroidota > Bacteroidia > Chitinophagales > Chitinophagaceae > Lacibacter. The sequence goes on from NZ_DATGWT010000013.1 coordinate 197,154, forward strand.
TTACAATTTCATTTAAACCTTCTGCAAGACGAACAACCTTATTACGGTTTGCTGTGAAGTTGGCATTTACTTCCCATGTAAAATTGTTGTTGCGTATGGGAGTTCCGTTCACTGCCAGTTCAATACCCTTGTTTTCAATTTCACCCGAGTTAAGTACATACGATGTAAAGCCGGTTGAAGTTGGAACAAGTACACGGTTGATCACATCTTTACTGTTAATCTGGTAAAAACTTACATCAAAACCAACTCTGTTATTAAGGAACTGCATTTCCAAACCTACTTCACGGTTATCGGTAAACTCAGGTTTCAGGTTTTCTGATCCTTTCACATCATCTCTTGTCCAGCCATTAACGCCGTTTACAGGTTGACCGAATGCGCTGTTATAATAGGTGTTGGTTAAATATGGTTCAACAGGTGCAATACCAATACGTGCAAATGAGCCTCTCAACTTACCATAAGAGATCCAGTCGGGCATTTTAAAATGTTGACTGAAGACATAAGCAAGACTTACGCTTGGATAAAAGAAACTGCTGTTGCCACTTGCTACTGAGCTTGCATAATCATTACGACCTGTAAGTGTTAAGTACAGGAAGTTATCGTAACCAAGCGTAGCATCAGCAAAAATACCCATGGTACGTAACTGGGTACGTCTGCTGTTTTGTGTAATTACTCTTGCATTATTTAATGTAGTAAGCCCGATAATGTCAAGCTCAGATCCCTGTGTTTGTTGAAAGTTATAATTGATGTCAACAACATCATGACCTGCTCTTGCATTGAGTGTAAGTTTCTCACCGAAATTAAACTTACCGGTAACAAGCAGGTTGCTGTTAAGTACTTTGTTCAATATTCTGTACTCACCAACAAAGCCCAGTGGGTTATCGCCGAAATTAACAACACCCGGTCTTGCTATTTGTCCGGGTGCAGTTGCACGTCGGTTATCGGAAGTGAAATCCAAACCAAGACGGTAAGAAATATCTAACCAGTTTGCAGGTGAGTATGTAAGCGCAAGATTAGAAAGCATACGGTCAACATTATCTTTGAACGTGTTATAATATGCACCAAAGATGGGGTTGTTGTTGCCGTAGGTTTTATGCGCACCATCAGCTGTTTTATAATCTTTCACATCCCAACGTGGACTCCAGTAGCTGAGACTTTCATTAAAACGATCTGCATTATAACGAAGACCACCGCTGTTGATATAGTTGAAAGATGGATTAAACTGCAGTTTATCACTCAATTTCAGAACAGCATTTACACGTGCATTCCAGTTACTGTAATTCGTGTTGGGTAAAACACCGTTATGGGTAAAGTAACTGAACGATGTATTCACCAATGCTTTTTCGTTACCACCACTTACGTTGAGTGTGTTACGGAATTGGTTACCCTGTTGGTATGCTCTTGCATAGTGATGATAGATCTTATCTGGATGTGTTGGGTCCAATGCCTTTGCGGCAGCAACTGTGGGTCCCCAACTTGGAAAGAAATCTGTAGAGCTGTAGTAGATCTGGTTATTACTGCGGTAACCTTGTGTATACGTTGTCTGTACATCAGGAAACTTATTTACTTCTTCAACACCGTAAGTTGCATTATAGCTTACACGCATTTTACCGGCCTTCGCACTCTTGGTTGTAATAACAATGACACCGTTACTTCCACGGAAACCGTACAAAGCAGTAGCAGCACCACCTCGCAGGATACTCATGCTTTCAATATCATCAGGATTAATATCAGCAATGCGGTTACTCATACCACGAAGATTTGCATTGCCCCCTTCTGTTACAGTTGAATTATCGACAATAACACCATCAATTACAAATAATGGCTGGTTATTACCCAATGCACTTTTTGGTCCACGGATAACAATGTTAGCGCCTTGACCCGGGCCGCCACCGGTTGAATTGATCTGCACACCGGCCACACGACCTTGTATTGCATTCACCAGATTGGGTTGTTTGCTTTCCATCAACTGTTTGTTGTTGATCTCTGTTGCTGCAAAACCCAATGATTTTTTTTGTTGACGAACACCGAATGCTGTAACAACAACTTCGCCTAAAGCAGTACCAGCTTTTAGTGTAACGTTTACTTCACTTGTTGATGATACATCAACCGTTACATCTTCAAAACCGGCTGAACTGATGACCAGCGTTTTTTGATTGCCGGTTAGCTCAATTGAAAAGATGCCATTTACATCTGATACAACGGCTTTTTGTGTTCCCTTGACGGTAACTGTTGCAAATGAAACAGGCTCGCCTTTTTCATCAGAAATTTTGCCGGTTACTTTCCTGGTTTGTGCCTGCATACACAATGGAATGAGCAGTAGGCTCAATAGTAGTTTGAGCAGTTTGAACTTTCTCATGCGCTTAGTTTTGGTTTTAAGAGAAATGATGACTTAGAGATATAACAAGATAGACGGAAAAAATTCTTTTTAAAAGCACATAATGAAAAAATTTAGTAACAATTGGATGAGTGGAAAGGAGTTGTGAAAGACTAATTCCAGAGGATGAACCAAGCTGCAGACCGTTGCTTCTGATCAATAAGAAACGGGTTTTCACCCCGCCATATCCTGTGCGGCCGCAACTTCATCTTTCATAATTTTTTCTTGCTGGTTTAATGTTACTGAATCTGCTCCTGTTTGTTGTTTACGTAAAAGGTTGAAACCAATTACAGACAGCATACATACTGCCCCAACAACCCACCATAAAACAGTGAAGCCCGATTGATCTGCAATCCTTGCACCGAACATGGGCCCAAAGGTTTGTGCAGCCGACCATGCCATTGTATACAGCGCAGCGTATTGTCCACGGTTGCTGTGATCGCTTCGGCTGATCCAGAAACTATTCATAAACGGCATCGACAGCATTTCACCAACTGTAATAAACAGGATAATGATCATTGCCATGACATGATCGATGTTAAAAAAATTCAACAGGAGGAAAGCAATGGCTGTAAGCAGTACACCCAATACAACAAACAATAAAGGCGTCTTCCTTTTTTCCAGGCGATAGATCAATGCCATTTCTGTCAACACAATAAAGATTCCGTTTGCCGCCATGAGAAAGCCGATAAACGGTTCAGAAAAACCACGTTCTTTTTTAAAGTAAACAGAAAGGTTGGTGAATAGCTGAAAGAAACTGGCAGCAAATAAAAAGGAACAGAGGATAAACCATAAATACACTTTGTCTTTGTAAGCAGAAAGAGCTTTTACAGTTGAAGCAGCCACAGATTCTTTTTTTAGTTCCTGTACCGGTGGTTTCAGTAATCGATACAAGAGTAATGCTGCTGAGATATTTGTGATACCATCGATCCAAAACAATAATTCATAATCGAAATGTGCGATCAATCCACCTAAGCCACTACCAACGGCCCAGCCAAAATTAATGGCCAACCTGTTGAGTGAATAAGATCTTGTTCTGTTTTCTTCCTTGCTGTAAAACGCAATAGCTGTTGAGTTGGCAGGACGGAAAGCTTCGTTCACAAAGCTCAATACAAATGTAAAGATGCAAATGAGCGGATAACTTTTCATTTGTCCCAACACCATAAATAACAACCCGCCACCCAGCAATGTGATCAGCTGAATTTTATAAAAACCAATTTTATCAGTAAGTCTTCCACCGATATAGGCTCCTGTAAATGCGCCTGCCCCAAACAAACCAAATACAAAACCTGCCTGACTGAGTGAGTAACCCATTGCAGGACTTGTGAGATACAAACTCAGAAAAGGCACCACCATCGTTCCACTTCTGTTTACAAGCATGATCCATGATAGTAACCAGGTTTCTTTTGATAAACCTGTAAATGCCTGCTTATAAGAGTTGAATGTTTTGGAAAGCATAGAAGGAGAACAAAAGTATTATTAATCGTTCAGAAAGAAAATCGCCGCTCAGTTGAGTGAGCGGCGATTCATATTGTTTTCAAACTCTTTACTGCTTCACTTCAGTTGTCACCGTTGGTGCTGTTTTCGTCCAGCTACCTGCATCCATTTTGCGTGGGGTTGGATATATTTCATCCAATGTATTTCCATCGTATAATCGTCCATTCTTTACTACATAGCGAATGGTATTGGTGTTGCGGATGTTTTGCAATGGATTTGCATCCATGATATTAATATCAGCAAGCTTACCTTCCTCAATACTGCCGAGTTCTTTATCTAATCCCAATGCAGTTGCGCCAAGAATAGTTGCTGTGCGTAGTGCATTCAGATTGTTCATACCACCACTTGCCACACTCCAAAGTTCCCAATGATAACCTAAACCCTGCAATTGCCCATGACTTCCAACGCCGGCTAAGCCACCTTGTTGCACAACACCATTTACTGATTGTGCATGTTTTTTAAACACATGATCTTCCGGTGTAAACCATCCACCCAAACCACCTGCACGACGGCGTGATTTTGCACTCAACTCTTCGTATGGTGTAAAGAAGTTAAGCTTCTTATCATGCACCGGGCTTTCAGTTGTGTAGTAAAAGTTTTCAGCCCATGGTCCGCCATATGCCACAAGTAACGTTGGCGTGTAGGCCATTTTACTTTCGGCAATTGTTTTTGTTACATCATTATACAATGGGAAAACGGGAATGGCATGTTCATGACCCGGATAACCATCAAACAATTGTGTCATGTTCAATTTATAATCCAAACCACCTTCGGTTGTAGGCATCAGCTTTTGTTCTTTTGCTGCCATGATCACCCATTGGCGATGCTGCCTGTTACCTACTAAATACATTTTAATGTATTGTGTGTTGTAATACTTACTGTATTGTTTCAACACATTGCGTGTTTGTTCAAGGCTTTTTAAATTATACATCCAGAAACCAACACCGGGACCTGTGCTGTAAACACGTGGGCCGGGCATTTGTCCTGCTTCCACCATATCACTCCATGTTAACACATCGGTTACAGCTGTCTGAGGATCTCTTGTGGTGGTTACACCATAAGCAAGATTGGCTGCATAGATCCATGAAGTGTTTTTATGCAAACCCCAATATGTCCACATGTGCGAATGTGTATCTACAAAACCGGGAGTAATTGTTTTACCGGTGCAATCAATTTCTTTTGTTCCTGCAGGTACAGTAAGTGTTCCAGTTTTGCCAACTGCTTTAATGCGGTTGTTGACAATAAGCACATCACCGTTTTCAATGACCTCTTCACCTTTCATGGTAACAATGCGTGCATTTTTCAGCAACATTGTTCCTGTTGGCAGATCTTTCTGATAATACACTTTCACCTGTGTTTCTGCAGGCGAATATTTTTCTTTCTTTTTTAATTCTTCTTTTGCCAATGCTTCACGTTTTGCACGTGCAGTATCAACTTTTAAAATGGCTGCAAGTGAATCAGCACTTTTCTTCGCTAATGAATCAGCCAGTTTTTTTGCATCAGGTCCAAGTGCAAGTAATGCCTTTACACTATCAGCCAATCGTTGCGTTTCTGTTTTCTTTGCAGCTTTCACAGAGTCTTCAACAAACTGGGCACGCTCAATATCATATACCCAATGCCCATTACCTAAACTCCAATGTATTTTCTTTCCATCGGCTTCCCATGCAGGGAACTCACCACCAATTTCTGTAAGTTGTCTTGATGGAAAACTGCTGAATGATGGATCTGCTACATTGATCGTTGGCATTTTGCCTGTTTGCGGAATAGTAACCACATACACGTTGTTGTTTACCTGTGCCAGTGCCTGGTTGCCTTCAGGTGCCATCAGAATAATAGCTGCTGATGATGGCATATTCTGTGGTTCACGATTGCTTGCTCCTTCTGGTAACATACAATAATTAACTGAACTGGTTTTCATGATCGGTTTACCCATGACGTATGTAACATCATTTGCTGTTCCGGTTATATGTTCATGACCTGAATGATCATCTGCATCTGCCACTGCACCATACGTTGTAATACCCGTGATGCGTACATGTGTTTTAAGATCGGTACCATCCCAACGGCAGGATATGAGTGTACCACCTTGTCCGTTCAAATAAATGCGATCAGTATTTTTTGTGAAATGAATATTACCTGCATTCACAGTAAGATCAACTTTTGTTATTGGTCCACCTGTTGCATTCATCCATACAATATCAGCTTCGGCACCACTGTAGAACGGATCTTCAGCATCTTTAAATAAGCGAAGCGGTGCTTTAAAAAATGCGATGCGGTTATTATAACTCCAGGCCGGCTGCATATAAAAACCTGGCTCTGTTGTTAATTTTGTTACAGTTGGTTTATTGCCAAACGTTGCTTTCATTAAATGCCCTCCCTCAGTTTCATTCCATGTTACAAACACCAACTGTGTACCATCAGGACTCCATGCAGGCATGGCTTCTGTAAAGTTGTTACTGGTTACACGCTTGGGTGTTCCGTTTGGATAATCCATTACGTACAAACGGTTGAGCACAGTGAATGCAAATTTCTTACCGTCGGGGCTTGGAACGCCATCACGAATTTGTGTTGCAAGAGCAGCACTGGTATCTTTAATCGCATAGTTGAAATACAAACGTGGGCCCATTTCTAAATTTAGATCTGCTTCAAATGCAATTTCTGTTGCTTTACTTCCATCAACTGGAATGCGCCAGATTTTACCACCATAGCTTGCAACAAGAAACTTACTGTCTGGTGTAAATGACATACCGGGTAATACACCTTGTGGTGCAATACTTTCCTGTTCATCACGCTGTACAGGATAGGCAAGCCAACGCTCATCACCATTTTTCATATTACGTAAAACCAACCCTGTTTTATCCTGGTAGCGGCTGCCATACACCATCCATTGACCGTCTTTACTGAGCGTGGGTGTAAATGCAGAACCATAACGAGTAGTAATGGTATTGGTAATTCCTTTATCACGGTCGTAATTACCAATCTGGTATTGCGGCAACAAGGCATTGTAATTCCATGAACCGTTACGCTGACTGTAATAAACATATTTACCATCAGCACTTACAAAAGGATCAATTGTTTTTAATGTTCCGTCATAGAGTTGAGTGCCACCACCACCATCTTTATGATACATCCAGAGCTTGGGAATACGTCGGCCTTTACTGGCGATGATATAATTACCATCAGGCGTCCAAACGGCTGCAGGAAAATCTTCCGTTGCATCTTTGGTTAACTGCACGGTATCTTTCTTCTCCATATCAATGTACCAGATATTGTCGCTTCCGCTGCGATCACTAGTGAAAAGAATTTTCTTTCCATCGGGACTGAAACGAGGATGTGTTTCGTAAGCAATACCTTTTGTAACGGCAGTTGCTTTACCACCTGCAGCAGGCATGGTATAAATATCACCCATGAGATCGAAAGCGATGGTTTGTCCATCAGGACTAACATCCACACTCATCCATGTACCTTCTTTGGCCGTGAATTTTATGGTACGTTCTGGTTTAAGGGGAAGTTTTGCAAATGCCGTGTAAGGCATGGTGTCTTTTTTTGTACTGTCTTTAGCAGGTTGTTGTGCAGCAAGCGGGCCCGACAAGCCGATAAGGGCCAGCACGAATGCAGTCTTTCTCATACTTTTTAGTTTTGCAGAAAGTTAGTATAAGAGGTTGAGATTTTGAAGGAATTCTTGTTTAGTGGTTATTGGGATTGATGGTATAGTATCGTGAATGAAGTAATCTATACTTGCCATAAGTTTATTAACTTGTTGCAGAAGCAGATATCAACACGATTTATGAAAGCACTTCAGTTATCATTTTTTTTATTTTTCAGTTTGCTGTTGTTCAGCTCAAGTTGCAAAAAGCAAAACACAGAACCGGAACTGCCACCTGAAACAACTACTGGTGCAATGACCTTTGGTTGTAAGGTGAATGGGAAAGTGTTTGTTCCAAAATCAGGAGATGGATTCTCTGGAATAATTACTGAGTATCCATTTTTAGGCAATGGACAAGGCGGAGGTTGGTTCTTAAATATTGCAGCAGTAGATAGAAGTTCTGAATTCTTGCCAAGAGTATCAATTACTACAGATAGTTTATTGTTAGTTGAGGGGAGGACTTATCAATTAAAAAAGGAGAAAGGTTTTGCAAAGGGTCAATATGGCTTTAATCTTTTCTTATACCAAATATCAGCAGAAAATATAGGGGAATTAGTTATAACGAAGCATAACTAAACCCTGAGAATTTTATCCGGTCGTTTTTCTTTTTCTGCAACAAATAATAACGGAGAAAAAGTAAATGTTACCGAAGGCCGTTTCGATGTCCGTTATTAATTTTCATTACCCCAACTCCACCGCCGGGTCCCAAAACCTTTTTTCAAAGTCAACTACGGTATCATTCTTTACAGCAACACCATCTTTCTTCAGCAGTTCTTCCATTTGCGTAGGTGTTTCAAAATGTGCTTTGCCGCTAAGCATGCCATTACGGTTTACTACACGTTGTGCATGTACTTTCGGTTTCACCTTATGTGCACCATTCATTGCCCAGCCAACCATACGTGCAGAAAGTTTGGTGCCGAGATAAGCTGCAATAGCACCATATGATGTTACACGACCTTTCGGTATCTGTCGTACCACATCATATACATCCTGGAAAAAAGAATATTCTTTTACTTTACCCGTTTTGGGAAGTTGAGGTTGTTTTTTGGAGGGCATCTTTACGCTCTTTTAATACCAAGGTACGACGAGGCTCCGGAACAGCTTCATAATCGTAAGGGCAATGCCTGCAGCCATGGCCGCAACAGTATCCTTTGTCAAGATGATACTTGGCAGTAAGCACAATATTATCATGCTCATCATAATAAAAATCCAGTCCTTCCTTTAAGTTATTCATGTGTCTCCCGTGGGCGTAATAATTGTTTAACCAACCACAACCCATTTTGTTGCAACTATTTTTTGCAGAGAATCAGTCCGTTCAGTCTTTCTCCGTATCAAACACCCATTGTTTTAACAAAGCATCCGGCTCAACAGGTAATGGCGTTGCAGGTAAACTGAATTGCAGGTAATGGATGCGGTTGCTTTGTGCAATATCTAATCCTTCGTAATGTGTTTTGATCTTCAATTCATCGCTGATGGTTTCTTCTTTATACAGATCATCGGTTGAAGCATGCAATGGCAGATCATACAAACTGATCACTTCCTTGGTGAAACGATACAACACAGGTGAATCAGTTTTTAAATGAATAAGCCCGCCTTGTTTCAGCAGTTGTTGATACGAACGTAAAAATTTAGGATGTGTTAAACGCTTTTTGTGTTTCGATGCACGAAGCTGCGGATCAGGAAAAGTGATCCATATCTCACTTACTTCGCCTTCAGCAAAATAGTTCGTCACCTGGTCAATTTGTGAACGCACAAACGCAACATTGGTTAAGTTTTCTTTCAGCGCTGTTTTAGCACCCACCCAAATGCGGTTGCCTTTGAGATCAATCCCAATAAAATTCCGTTGAGGATATAAACGGCCCAGCCCGACAGCATACTCGCCTTTACCACAAGCCAGTTCTAAGGTGATAGGGTGATCGTTCTTAAAAAAATCATTCCACTTCCCTTTCATATCCTGCGGATACTGCAACACATTGGGGAAGGTTTCTATTTCAGCAAAACGGATGAGCTTTTTTTGTCCCATAGCGGGCAAAGGTAGGGTTGTGTGTAAAATGAATGTAGAACAAAAAAGAGGAAGTCTATAAAACGAAAGAGCCCTTTGTAAAAACAAAAGGCAATCGTAAAAAAAGCATGAGAAAAATCTGTACGGAACAGAGTTGATCGGTATGGAAAGCAACCGAAATAAGCTGTAGGGGGAGGGATCGAACCTCCACGGAGCAGTTAGTTGTAGCACAAAGTTCAGTGGTCGACCCTGGTCGAATGGTTATTGCTAACCAAACGGCTCTATGCTATATTTATCCTGTTATCTCCACCCCCGAGACAAGAGGGCATGTCTGCCAAAAATTTCATCACCCCACAGTGTAAAAAGAACTAGTTGAAAATCCAATGTGCAAAATCCAATATTCAAGACACTTAGTCGGCGTTTGTTTTTTGGGTTTTGTATCTTGGGTTTTGTTTGAGCTGTAGAGGGAGGGATCGAACCTCCACGGAGCAGTTAGTTCCGTTGCCGGACTTTATCCTGTTATCTCCACCCCCGAGACGAGAGGGCATGTCTGCCGAAAATTTCATCACTCCACAGTATGTTGTTCAAAGAACGATTACAGTGCAATATTAAAGCATATCTGCAATTCTTTGAACAATTTTCAACAAAAATTTTAAAACTTTCGATGATATTCAAAATACAATTCTTAATATTGAAAATATTTTAAAACACACTGGCAATATGGGCGCTAAATTGAATCTTGACAAACTGGACCTGCAGATCATTTCTGAAATGATGGAAGATGCACAGATCTCCTATGCTGATTTGGGGAAGAAACTCTTTGTTTCAGGCGGTACCATTCATGTGCGCATCAAAAAACTACAGGAACATGGCATTGTGAAGGGCACCAAGCTTAATGTTGATCTCAAAGCCCTGGGTTATGATATCACAGCCTTTGTGGGCATATTCCTGGAGAAAAGTTCGTTGTACGATACGGTTGCAAAAGACCTGCGCAAAATTCCGGAGATCGTTCGCCTTAATTACACAACAGGTAACTATAGTATGTTTATTGAAGTAGTGTGTAAGGATATCAATCAACTTCGTTTTGTGTTGCACGATGCGTTGCAGAAAATTAAGGGGATCGAACGTACAGAAACCTTTATTTCGCTTGACGAAAGTTTTAACCGCAAAGTGGAAGTGGTACAGGATCTTGCCTGATAACTACATTAACTGATTTTCAAATGATCCTTTTGAATAATACTGCATATGAATTTAGATATCGTATTTGATGTGATCCGTAAACGCTGGATGCAGGCTTTGCTGCTGGTGTTTCTTGCAACTGTTCTCACAGGTGGAATCCTGTATTTGCAAAAACCTTATTTCCGGAGTACAGCTGTGTTCACTGCTGCCAATCCTAATCTAGGTGACCGTTCGAATATTTACCGTACAGAATTTTGGGAGCAATACTTTTATTATGGTGGTGAGTTTGATAATGATCGTTTGATGGCACTTGCACGTTCTGAAGAGATGTGTCGGTTTATGGTTGATAGTTTTGATTTGATCAAACACTATAAAATAAATGCAGGGAATGAAAAGGCAGAATATTTAGCCGATTATGAATACAAAGAGAATATCCGCATTCATAAAAATGAGCTTGGCCATGTAAAAATAAATGTGTGGGATACCGATAAAAAACTGGCAGCTGCTATTGCCAATGCTATTGTAGCAAGAACAAATGCAAAGAGCATTGCTTCATTGAACAACATGAAGCTGGAGATTTTACGTAAGCTGCAACATGATTTTAATGTGCAGAAAGACAGTCTTCAACAAATCGAACTGCAGTTACAATCAAACGCAGATGCATTACTTACATCACGCAAGACAGATGTGATCAGTCGCTTGAACGAAACGGAGAAGCTGATCCAGCAATTTAACACCAGTGTGAATGAAGTAAGCGCTTTGTTTGTAATTGAAGAAGCACTTCCTGCATTAAAGAAGGATAAGCCGAAAGTATTGGCGGGAATGATCATGGCAGCAATTGTATCATTTATCTTTTCTGTGTTGCTGTTGCTGTTTGTTGAGTGGCGATCAAGACAAAAAGTGAGCTGATGCAACAAGCCGTTTCAAAACAGGAATTCCTCAACTGGTGGTTACCAGCCATTGCTGCTGTTTTTTGTTTTGTTGCGGGTATTGTACTTGATGAAACAATTTTGCTGCTGATGCCATTTGTTGTGTTGGCAATACTTGTCTTTACCAAAAACCTACGCTATCTTTTTTTTGCACTCCTATTTGCCATTCCTTTATCAACAGAATTTTCTGTTACTGCTACTCTCTCAACAGATTTGCCCGATGAACCGATGATGCTGATGCTTGCAGGTTCATTATTGTTGTTGCTGATTCTTAAACCTTCGCTCCTGCCAAAAGAATTAATGAAAAGCAGTTTGGTGCTGTTGGTGCTGCTGCAACTTGTTTGGATGTTGGTGACGGTCTTGTTCTCTCATGAACTGTGGTTGAGTATAAAATATTGCCTGGCAAAATCGTGGTTCCTGCTGGCGTTTGTTACAGGCGGGTTATTATTTCTTCGTACTAAAGATGATCTCATACTTGCATCAAAAGCATTGATCTTTTCAATGCTGGTACCCATTGTAATAAGTTTGGTGCGTCATGCAGGCAAAGGCTTTTCATTTGAATCCATCAACTCAACGCTTGATCCGTTTTTTCGTAATCATGTAAATTATTCAGCAGTTATCGTGTGCCTGTTACCTATTCTGTTCGTGTGGTATCATTTTTCTGAAGGAAGATTGCGTAAATGGATCATCGCCTGCATTGTTGTTTTCATTGTTGCATTATTCTTTGCTTATTCAAGGGGTGCATGGCTTTGTCTTCTATCCGGTGCAGTTACATGGATTGCTGTAAAACGACGTTTTTTGTTATCGCTTATTCTTGCTGCATTGATCATAGCGGGAGCTGCTTTGTTCTGGCTGATTCAACATGATAACTATTTAAAGTTTGCACCAGATTTTAATACAACAACCCAACATACCGATTTCAATGAGCATCTTGAGGCGACGTATACATTGAAGGATATGTCAACAATGGAGCGTTTCTACCGCTGGATCGCCGGTATAAAAATGCTGAATGAAGAAAAGATGCATGGCTTTGGCCCAAACAGTTTTACTACTTATTATAAAGAATACACAGTTACCGCTTTTAAAACATGGGTAAGCAGTAACGAAGAAAAATCATCGGTACATAATTATTTTCTATTGATCGCTATTGAGCAAGGCTTACCCGGTTTGATATTATTAATAAGCCTGCTTATTTACATGTTTGCGGTTGCAGTAAAAGCATATCATACATTACGTGATCCGTTTGAACGATCATTTGCTATGCTTTGTGCTGTTGTATTAAGTATGATCGTAACCTTGAACCTTTTGAGTGATCTGATTGAAACAGATAAGATCGGCAGTCTTTATTTTATTATACTTGGGTTGTTGATAAGATTACAGGTGAAAGTAAATGTACAAAACAAACAAGCTGTTGTGTTATAAAGAACCACCTTCAACAAAACGTGAGCTGACAAATATTTCTTTAGGTTCTTCTTTACCTTTTACACATTGCATCATACGCTCACAGGCGAGCTTACCTAACCGGTAACCGCTTGTTTCAACAAACGTAATCTCAGGATAGTAGAGTTTAGGAAAGAAACCATCGCTTAAACTGATAATCCCCGTCTGTTTCGGCACCCCGATTTTCAGTTTCTGAACACTCTTCATTACACCTGTTAATATTTCATCACTCATGCAAAAAACAGCGTCTGGTTGCTTTTTCAATTTAAAGTAACTGTTGCTGATATGTTCTGCTTCTTCGGTAGTACCTGCATATTCAATCGAAAGAGCTAACTTTTTAGTTGTGGACAGTGTTTCCTGAAATGCTTTTAACCTTCGTTTGGTAATTGACATCTGTGATTCACCAAAAATTGCAAGAATATTTTTTTTATTTTTTTGCAGCAACGCTTCAGCAGCCATTACTGCAGCATCCTTATCAGCCAAACAAACCCGGTTGTAAGAATCATCGTCAGGCACCTTGTCAAAAAACACAACCGGTATGCCAGCGTCTTTCATTTTATGAAATGCATCAAGGTTAGTTGTTTCTTTAGCCAGGCATACAAACACGCCACTCACCCTGTTTTGACGATAGATCTTCAGGTTTTCTATTTCTGTTTCAGGATTATCTGCGCTTTGTAATATCATAAGCGAGTAACCCGATTGTTTCACCTCTTCTTCCACAGCTGCTATAAATGAATCATAGAAATTATTCGTGATGGAAGGAATAAGGATACCAAACACTTTTGTGTTTTTACTACGCAGGTTAACAGCAACAGCATTCGGTTCGTATTCAAGCGTTTCAGCCAGCTCCGTTACTTTTTGTTTGGTGCTTTGTGAAATATCAGGATGATTTTTTAGTGCCCGTGATACAGTAGAAATACTGATATCCAGTACCTGGGCTATCTTTTTAAGTGTTGCGTTCGCCATATTGAAAGTTTAGGGTCGATAATTTTTCCACCGCAATTATTTTCGCAATCGTTTGCGTGTTCTCCTTCATAAACTTAGCATGTTTTGTTGGAACTATTTGCTGAAAACTTCGTTTAAATTCACAGAAGATTAACAGCTCATCGATTGCATGGTTGCCATACAAGTATGGTTCAGGAAGATCAGTCCCTTGAAACTGAACCCTCCCTTCAGGTATTTCCTGCATAGACAGCTGTGGTCTATAACCCCTCAACAATTTAAAAACTACTGATTATGATCTTGACGAAACTTGCAAGAGGCATTCTCACCATGTTCGGTGTGTTTGTACTGGTGGCAGTTGCCTCAGCTCAAACCAAAACGATTACAGGTAAAGTAACAGACCCTAAAGGTGAGGCTGTTCCGTCTGCAACTGTAACTGTTAAAGGAACAAAGACCTCTACTTCCACCGGTAATGATGGAACATTCCGGCTAGCAGTTCCATCCAACGCAACCACTTTAGTTATTACATCTGTTGGTTATACTTCTACCGAAGTAAGTATTTCCGGCGATGTGGTAAACGCTACATTGGAAGTTGCCAATGAAGCATTGAATGAAGTGGTGGTAATTGGTTATGGAACACAACGTAAACGTGATTTAACGGGAGCAGTTGCTTCTGTTAAAGCAAAGGACTTTAACCAAGGTGTGCAGATTGCACCCGATCAGCTTATTCAAGGTAAGGTTGCCGGTGTTCAGGTAATTAATAACAGCGGCCAGCCGGGCGGCGCTACTACATTTAAAATTCGTGGTAACTCATCTTTGCGATCAGGCAACCAGCCCCTATTTGTTATTGATGGGGTAATTGTAGATGGATCAAGTGCAAGACCAGGTTTATCTGTAACAGGTTTAGGAAATGCGCCGGATGCAAACCCGCTTAACTTTATTAACCCTAACGACATTGCATCTATTGATGTATTAAAAGATGCATCGGCCACAGCCATCTATGGTTCACGTGGTGCAAATGGTGTGGTAATTGTTACTACTAAAAAGGGACAAAGCGGCACACCAAAAGTAGAACTGAATGCCAGTTATGGTGTTAGTTCAATCCTTCGTAGAATTGAAGTATTAAATGCTACTGAATATCGCCAGTCTTTACAGGATTACAGCTTAACCGGCGGAAATTTTAATGCAGATGTGGATGCGTATGACGCTATTCTTACAACTGCTAATACACTCAATAGTTCGTTAGCGGTAAGTGGAGGTTCAGAAAGTGCACGCTATCGTATATCAGTTGGTTATCTCGATCAGGATGGTATCATTAAAAATACAGGCTTTAAAAAACTTACTGCCGGTATTAATTCAAATTTTAAATTTCTCAAGAATAAGAGAGCAGGATTTGATTTTAATTTATTAGCCTCCCAGCAAAATGAGCGTATTGGCGCAATCAGTAACAATGCAGGGTTTACCGGTAACGTATTATCAACTGCATTGCAATGGAATCCAACACGTCCGTTAAGAAAGCCTGATGGATCGATCAATAATTATTTTGATGGATCAACACTTAACCCACTTGAATTTATTGAAGGTTTTCGTGATAATGCAGTTACTACAAACATTGTAGGTAGTTTCTCTCCATCATATAAATTCACAGATAATTTGGAGTATAAGCTTTTATATGGTTTTAACTATGGTACAGGTGAACGTAGAACTTCTATACGCCGTTGGGTAAACCTCGAAAATAACGGAATCAATAATGATTGGCCTAATGGGCAAGGTACCGCCGCTATTGGTAATAATCAATTGCTCACACAAACGGTTACACAGACGCTTACATATAACAAGAAAATAGGCAGACAACTTAATTTTAATGGACTACTCGGCTATGAATATTTCCGTAAGGAGAATAAAGGAGTAAATTTGATTGGTAGAAACTTTGCCTCAAACAGTACAGCCAGTGACCCATTAGACTATACTGATATCCTCGAATACAGCCTTAACACAAATAAAAGATTTTTTTCCTTCAATAATCCTGTTGAAGAAATCAGATCGTTCTTTACAAGGTTGAACTTTGATTACAAAAGCAAATATTATCTTACTGCTACCTTCAGAGCGGATGGCTCAAGTAAATTCGGTTCAAATAACCGTTACGGATTCTTCCCGTCATTCTCTGCCGGTTGGAATCTTTCAGACGAAGAATTCTTTAAAGTTGATTTCATTAACAGCTTAAAACTTCGTGGAGGCTGGGGTATTACAGGTAATCAAGAGTTTCCTGCTGGTGCGGCTTTGATAAGAAATGTACTTAATGAGAACAGTCAAGGAACACCTCAGGTACAATTGTTTAATAAAAATTTGAAATGGCAAGAAGATGTTCAATCTAATATTGGTATTGACTTTACAATGCTAAACCGTAAGTTATCGGGTACAATTGATCTTTTCAGTAGAACAACAAAGCAACTCTTATACCCTAATATTGCTCCACAACCTTCACCAGGTACTGTAAAATGGGAAAATTTAAATGGCCAGATTGAAAATAAAGGGATAGAAATTACACTTAACGCTGCTATTGTTTCAAAACAGGATTTCAACTGGGATCTTGGAGTGAATGCCACATTTGTTAAGAATGAAGTATCCGGTTTACCAGCTCCAATTCAAACCGGTGAGTTGAATGGTCAAGGTATGTCTGGTACTTTATCTCAGCTAATCACAAACGGACAACCAATTAATACTTTTTATACAAGGGATTTTAGGGGAATTGATAAGGCGACAGGGCAGTCAATTTATGTAGATGATGGCAATGTGTTTTATTTAATGGGCAATCCTAACCCAACGACCATACTTGGTATTTCCACTACAATTAGCTACAAAAATTTATCACTTTCTGCAAACCTCAATGGTGCGTTTGGTCATGTGATTTACAACAATACAGCAAATTCTGTGTTACCCATTGGTAACCTTGGTACAAGAAATATTGCTAAGGCATTATATAAGAATGGAGAATCAACTACAAATCCAATTACTTCTTCATCACGTTACTTAGAAAAGGGCAATTATCTGAAAGCTGCCAATACTACTTTGTCGTACAAGTTTGGAAGCGTTGGAAAAGAAATCAGTGGTATTTCAGTTTATGTAACTGCTCAAAACCTTTTCCTTTTAACCAAGTACACTGGTTTTGATCCTGAAGTAAATACTGATAAGCAAGTAAATGGTATTCCTTCTGTAGGTATTGATTATATCGGTTACCCATCAGCAAGAACATTCTTATTTGGTGTTAATGTATCATTCTAAAAACAAAATCTATTTGATTATGAAACATATCAAACAAATGTCTTTTCTTCTCTTTTTTGCTGCCATTATCGGTTGTGAAAAGATTGACGAAAAGCATAATGATGCCTTGGCGGGAGCAAATACTGCAAGTGTTACGGCAGGCGATATTTTAAAAAGTATTTATGAAGGTGATTTACGCAACTTTATGAACCAGGATAACCTTTGGGCTATCCAGGAACATACAACTGATGAATGTGTTGGCCCAACAAGAGGTGGCGACTGGGACGATAACGGTATCTGGCGTGTATTACACCAACATACATGGGACGCCAACCATAACTATGTACGTGGAGCATTCGAAAATCTGGGTCGTGTGGTGTTTAATGCTACCGAAGTTTTAAGTAAAAGCCCAAATGCACAGCAAAGTGCTGAGGCAAGATTCCTCCGAGCGTTTGCAAATTTTTATATGGTTGAGGGTTGGAACCAGGCACCGTACCGTGAACCGGGCGGCGACCCATTGGCAATTCCACAAGTACGTGTAGGAACAGCAGCTCTTGATTACGTTATTACCGAATTAGAAGCCATTAAAGCTGCATTACCTGATGGTCCGGTAAATACAGCAAATAAGAATGCATGTCGTGCATTATTGATGAAGGCCTATCTTACTAAAGCAGTAGTAGCAAACAGAACTGCTCCTGTTCATCAGGCAGCTGATATGAACAAAGTAATTGCATTGGCCGATGAAGTAATTGCTTCAGGTAAAACGCTTTCTACTAATTTCTATCACAACTTTGCGCCAAATAATGATGCAATATCAACTGAAAACCTTTTTACAGGTATCAACTATGGTGGATCAAGTAGTGGAAATGTTCGTTCAAGATATTTTTGCTCGTTACACTACAATCAAAGCCCTAGTGGTTGGAATGGTTTTACGACATTGGGAGATTTTTATGACAAATTTGAAGCAGCCGATAAGAGAAGGGGTGATGCCTATCCTGGTGTGACTGATGTATCTGGTTTACGTGTTGGTTTGCTATTTGGTCAACAGTTTAACCAGAATGGAGTTGCATTGAAAGATCGTAAAGGCGGTAATCTGTCATTTACTAAAGCAGTAAAAGCGGTAGAAACTGATCCAAACACATTGGAAGTTACAGGTATCAGGGTTGTAAAATATCCGCCTGATTATAACAATGGCGATAACGTAAACAATGATTTTGTGATCTTCCGTTTGGCTGATGTATTGTTGATGAAGGCTGAAGCAATTCTCCGTGGCGGTACTGCTACCAATGTTGCTCCTTATGGTGCAACTGCATTGAGTATTGTGAATTATATCCGCACACATTCATCAAGAGGTGCTTCATTACTCCCTTCAATAAATCTGGATCAATTGCTTGATGAGCGTGGTCGTGAATTGTATTGGGAAGGATGGAGAAGAATGGATTTGATCCGCTTTGGTAAATTCCTCCAGGCTGGTGAAATCAGGAAAACAACATCACCTGCAACGAGGTTATTGTTCCCTGTTCCTGCACAGCAAATTGCAGCAAATCCAAACCTTACACAAAATCCCGGTTATTAGTTTTTATCATAATCAATAGGGAAAGGGGTCACTTCTTTAAGTGGCCTCTTTTTTTGATATTATTTATTAATGAACCGATAATAGAACTCAACATTTTCAACTAAATTGAATTTCTTTCATTCTTACATTGAGCTATGAACCTGAGGATAAAAATTGTAGTTACCATTCTCTGTTTTTTTACTGTTGTTTCCTGTAACGATAAAAAAAGTAAAACCCTTTTTGAATTGGTTGAAAACAGTGGAATTGATTTTGCCAACAAGGTAGACGACAGCAAGGATTTCAATATTTTCAGTTATCGCAATTTCTATAATGGCGGAGGTGTGGCTATTGGTGATATTAATAACGACAGCTTGCCCGATGTTTTTTTTACAGCGAACATGGGGCCCAACAAACTGTATTTGAACAAAGGTGGTTTTAAGTTTGATGACATCAGTATAAAAGCTGGCTTTGTAGAGAAGCAAAAATGGAGCACTGGTGTAGTAATGGTTGATATAAATGCAGATGGTTGGCTGGATATCTATGTATGTAATGCAGGCTACCAGAAAGGAGTTGGGCAGGAGAATGAACTATACATCAACAATAAGAATGGAACGTTTACAGAAAAAGCAAAAGACTACGGATTAGATGATGCTTCGTTTACAACCCACGCTGCTTTTTTTGATTATGATCTTGATGGCGATCTTGATTGTTATTTACTCAACAACAGTTTCATTCCTGTAAATACACTTAACTATAGTAACAAACGTAACCTGCGTGCAAAGGATTGGCCGGTTGAAGAATTTATTAAGGGTGGCGGCGATAAGTTGTTAAGGAATGATAACGGACAGTTTGCCGATGTAAGTGAAGCAGCTGGTATTTACGGAAGTTTAATTGGATTTGGGCTTGGGGTGACAGTAGGCGATACCAATGGCGATCATTATCCTGACATGTATATCTCGAATGATTTTTTTGAGCGTGATTATCTCTACATCAATCAGAAAGACGGAACGTTCAGGGAAGAACTTGAACAACGGATGCAGCATATCAGCTTATCATCAATGGGTGCTGATATGGCTGACATTAACAACGATGACCATCAGGATATTTTTGTAACCGACATGTATCCCGCTGATGATTACCGGTTAAAAACAACAGCAAGCTATGATAATGTAGAAGTGCATACAAGAAAAGTGAAAGAGGGCTTCTATCATCAATACATGCAAAACACATTGCAGGTAAATAATCAAAGCGGTGCATTTATGGAAACAGCACATATCAGCGGCGTGGCTGGTAGTGATTGGAGCTGGGGAGGATTAATTTTTGATGCTGATAATGATGGCTTGAGTGACCTGTATGTATGCAACGGCATTTATCATGATGTAACTGACCAGGATTTTATTGATTTTTTTGCTGATGAAATTATTCAGCGAATGGTGATGACGGGTGAAAAGAAAGAAGTAAGTGAAGTGATCAATAAAATGCCATCTACTCCTATTCTGAATAAATTTTATCATAATAAAGGCGAGCTGGAATTTGTTGATGCAGGTGAAGCAAATGGGTTTACCCAAAAAAGTTTCAGCAACGGTGCCGCTTATGCTGATCTGGATAATGATGGCGATCTCGATCTCGTTGTAAATAATGTAAACGAAAAGGCATTTGTTTATCGTAATCATTCAAACGAACAACTGAAGAATAATTATATCACAGTTCAGCTAAAAGGAAAAGAACAAAACACATTTGCCATTGGCAGTAAAATAAAACTCTATGCAGGCGATGAGATCATCAACCGTGAAGTAATTCCAAGTCGTGGTTTTCAAAGCAGTTGCGACTACAGGCAAACCATTGGTATTGGAAATAAAAAAATTGACAGCCTGCTGATCATTTGGCCCAACCTTACACAAACAGTCATCAAACAACCAGGCATCAATCAAATTCATTTTTTTCAACAAACCGGAAACGAATTAAAGCTGAGTGAATCATACAAGGAAACTCAAGCTCTTTTTGTAAAGACCGACAGCATATTTGAAACGCACACGGAAAATGAGTTTGTTGATTTTTACTATGAGCGGAATATTCCTGTTAAGCTTAGCGCACAAGGTCCACGTGCTGCTGTGGGAGATGTTAACAACGATAGATTAGATGATGTCTATATCTGTGGAGCAATGGGGCAAGCCGGCCAGTTATACCTGCAAACAAACAACGGGTTTAAAAAGAAGGAACAACCACTGTTTGAAGAAATGAAATTATATGAAGATGTAACAGCCTTGATGATAGATGTAGATGCTGACAAAGATCTTGATCTGATTGTCGGCAGTGGCGGACATACACAACCGTCGCAAAAGGCAGAGATCAGGAACCGTTTGTATCGAAATGATGGCAAAGGAAATTTTACTTATGATAAAGATGCATTGCCTCCGAATGCTGATAACACAGGTGTAATTGTTGCCAATGATATTGACGGCGATGGTGATCTTGATTTGTTTGTTGGCGGCAGAAGTAAATCATACAATTATGGTGTATCACCACAGAGTTCAGTTCTGATAAACGATGGCAAAGGAATATTTACAGACGCAACGCAACAGCTCAATACGACAATTAAAACTATTGGGATGGTTACAGGTGCAGTCTTTGCAGATGTAACGGGCGATAAACAAAAGGAGCTTATCATCATTGGCGAATGGATGGCACCACACATTTTCATTTATAGAAATAAAAGATATGAGGAAATTTCGTCAACATTAAATCAATTATCAGGCTGGTGGCAAACAATAACAGCTGCTGATCTGGATGCTGATGGTGATGATGATCTTATCTTGGGCAACTACGGCGATAATTTTTATCTGCATGCCGACAGCAGCAACCCGGTAAAAATGTTCATCAGCGATTTCGATGGAAACGGAATACCTGAAAAGATCATTACAAAATCTATTGATCAAAAAGATAAACCTGTTTTTCTGAAACGTGAATTACAGGAACAAATTCCTTCTTTAAAAAAGCAAAACCTGAAACATGCTGATTTCGCATCAAAAACAATCCAGGAACTTTTTGCAGCTGATGTGTTGGAAAAGTGTGTGTTGAAACAAGTGAATTACAGCAGCAGTTGTATTGCATGGAACGATGGCAAAGGAAAGTTTTCTGTGCAACCTCTTCCTTTGTTAGCACAGCTAAGCAGCATCAATGCCATATCAGCAAAGGATATCAATAATGATGGAAAGCCCGATCTGATCATGGCAGGCAATGAGTTTGATTTTATTCCACAGTTTGGCAGGTTAGATGCCGGCTATGGTACTGTGTTGTTAAATAAAGGGAGCCGGCAATGGCAAACATTAATGCAAAAGCAATCGGGCATTTTTGTACGGGGAATTGTAAGAGATATTCAATGGGTAGCAACTCGTAGTGGCAAAGCAGTTCTGTTTCTGCAAAACAATGATGCGCCTGTGTTGTATCGTTTAAACCAATAAAAGTGGTCAGTAGAAAAATTCTTTTATATAGTCTGGTTGCAGTGCTTGTATCCTGTTCATCACCAAAACAACAACCATTGTTTGAATTGATGAAGAGCGGACAAACTGGTTTACAGTTTACCAATGGTCTCACAGCAACACCCGCATTCAACATGTTTAATTACATGTATTTCTACAATGGCGCAGGTGTTGGTGCAGGTGATTTTAATAACGATGGGTTGATCGATCTCTTCTTTGCCGCCAATCAGGCGCAGAATAAATTGTTCATTAATAAAGGTTCATTACAGTTTACTGATGTAACAAAGGAAGCTGCCATTCCCAATGATGGTGGATGGAGTACAGGTGTAAGTGTGGTTGATATTAATAACGATGGATTGCTGGATATTTATGTTTGTCGGGTTGGACAATATGAAGTATTAAAAGGGAAAAATCAATTATTGATCTGTAAAGAAATCAGGAACGGAGTTCCGGTTTATGAAGATCAGGCAACTGCATACGGTCTTGATTTTTCCGGCTTCAGTACACAGGCTGCTTTTTTTGATTATGACCTGGATGGTGATCTTGATATGTACCTGATGAATCACTCCGTTCATCATAACGGAACATTTGCTGCACGTACAAACTTTTTAAACACTTACCACCCATTAAGCGGCGATCGCATTTATAAAAATGAAAATGGTAAATATATTGATGCAACAAAGGAAACCGGCATCAACAGTTCCGCCATTGGTTATGGGTTGGGTATTTGTGTGAGTGACATCAATAAAGATGGCTGGCCTGATCTTTATATCGGTAATGATTTTCATGAAAATGATTATCTATATATCAATCAGCAAAACGGAACATTCAAAGAAGAATTGACTGAACGGATGATGCATACCAGTCAGTTTAGTATGGGTGTGGATATTGCTGATATCAACAATGATGCATTGCCGGAAATTATTTCAATGGACATGCTGCCACAGGATCCTTACATTCTGAAACGTAGCCTTGGTGAAGATGAGTATGAAACCTTTAATATGAAACTGCGTTACGGTTATAATTACCAGTATGCAAGAAACGCATTACAACTCAACAGGGGCAATGGAATGTTTAGCGAGGTTGGTTTGTATGCAGGTGTGTATGCAACCGACTGGAGTTGGGCTCCGCTTTGGTTAGATTTTGATAATGATGGTTTGAAAGATCTCTTTGTAAGCAACGGTATTCCCAAACGATTGAATGATATTGATTATGTAAACTATGTAGGCGATGCTGAAATTCAACAAAAAATAAGAGAGGGAAAATTGGGTGAACAGGAAATGACGGTGATTGATAAGTTTCCCCAGATCAAATTACCCAATAAGTTTTACCGTAATAAAGGCGATGTTCAGTTTACTGATGAAGCTCCACTGATTAAAAATGATAAGCCAACATTCAGCAATGGTGCTGTGTATGCTGATCTTGATAACGATGGTGATCTGGATATTGTGGTCAACAATATTGATGATGCGGTGATGTTGTATAAAAACACATCGAATGACTGGCAGCAACAACAATATCTTTCATTAGAATTAAAGGGCGATAGCCTGAACCGAAATACAATTGGTGCAACTGTACTTGTATATGACAGCACCGGCAACATTCATGCTTTTGAAAAACAACCAGTGCGAGGTTTTCAAAGCAGTATGGAAATACCACTCCACATTGGATTGCAAAATGTAAAAGTTGATTCTGTTATCCTGATCTGGCCGGATCGTACTTATGAAAAGCTTGTTGTTTCGGGTAAAAACATAAAGACACAGTATAGAAAAGGACTCCCACAATTTGACTATTCATCATTCAGCGTATCTGCACGGCAGAAGCTGGCACAGTTTACAGACATTACTCAAGCAACGGGTTTAGAGTTTTTGCACCATGAAAATGAGTTTAATGAATTTAACCGTGAATATTTATTACCAAACATGCTTACCACCGAAGGACCTGCATTAGCAACAGGTGATGTAAATAAAGATGGTTTGGAAGATGTGTTTATTGGCAGCAGCAAAACGTTTAAACCAGCATTGTTTCTTCAAACTGCAGAGGGCCGTTTTATAAAAACAGCACAACCACAACTGGAAGCAGATAGCATGTATGAGATAACAGATGCTGTAATTGTGGATGTAAACAACGATGGAAGCAATGATCTCATTCTTGCTAGTGGAGGTAACGAATACTACGGCAAAAACAAATATGAGCAAACAAGGGTATTCCTGAACGACGGGAAAGCAAATTTTTCATTGCTTGAAAATGCTGTCAACAATGTTTACATCACAGCAGGAAGTATAGCAGTCGCTGATTTTACCGGTGATGGATTTGTTGACCTGTTTATTGGCGGCCGAACTGTTCCCTGGGCTTATGGCGAAGTACCCCGTTCTTATTTGCTTGCTAATGATAAAACAGGAAAGTTTAAAGATGTAACAGCTCAATACAGTAAAGAGCTGCAAACTGTTGGCATGGTTACTGGATCTTCATGGACAGATTTGGATAAAGATGGCGATGCTGATCTGCTTTTATCGTTACAATGGGATGGAATCGTGGCATTCATCAATAACAAAGGAAGTTTCAGTAAAAAGAAATTGACAGAAAAAAGAGGCTGGTGGAATTTTGCATTGCCAGTTGATATTGATAATGATGGCGATCTTGATATTGTAGCTGGCAATCTTGGCTTAAACAGCCGACTGAAAGTTACATCAGCAGAGCCCGTTACGATGTATTACAACGATTTTGATGAGAATGGCAAAAAGGAACAGGTGCTTACATATTTCCTGAACGGGAAAGAAATTCCTTTTGCTAATAAAGGAGAACTCGAAAAGCAACTTCCTTTCCTGAAAAAGAAATTTCTTTATGCGGATGATTTTGCAAAAGCAAAACTTACCGACATATTCAGTAAATCGATGTTGAGTAATTCTGT
>NZ_DATGWT010000014.1:0-110505 GCF_035299325.1 Lacibacter sp.
AGCACAAAGACCTCAAGGCCGATTTTATTATGGCCAACCCGCCCTTTAACCAAAAGCAATGGCGGGCCGATGATGAACTTACAACCGATGCACGCTGGAAAGGATACACGGTGCCACCCACGGGCAATGCCAACTATGCATGGATCTTACACATGGCGAGTAAGCTGAGTGAAAACGGAGTAGCCGGTTTTATCCTTGCAAACGGTGCATTAAGTGGCGGTGGCGATGAATACAAAATACGCCGCAAGCTCATTGAAAATAATTTAGTGGAAGCAATCCTTGTAATGCCACGTAATTTATTTTATACCACCGATATCAGTGTAACGCTTTGGATCCTCAATAAAAACAAGAAGGCAAGAACCATTGAGCACAACGGTGTAATTAAAAAATACCGTGACCGTGAAAAGGAAATCCTGTTTATGGATTTGCGGCAAATGGGTGTACCGTTTGAAAAAAAATACACACAGTTTTCAGAAGAGGATATTAAAAAGATAACCGAGACTTATCATAACTGGCAACAAACAGGAGTTGCAACAACTTACCAAAACGAACCTGAGTTTTGTTACAGTGCTTCGTTTGAGGATGTGGTAAAAAAGGACTTCTCTCTTGTGCCCAGCAAATACATTGAGTTTGTAAACAGGGATGAGAATATTGACTTTGATGAGAAGATGCAAAGCCTGCAAAAAGAATTTGCTGAACTGCTGAAGGCCGAAGAACAATCGAAAAAAGATTTGCTCACTGTGTTTAAAGAATTGGGATATGAGATCGCATTATAAGCAGCTGGGCAACTATATTAAACAGGTTGATGAACGGAACACGAAGCTTGCTGTAGATACCTTACTTGGTGTAAGCATTGAGAAAGTATTTATGCCTTCCATTGCAAATACAATCGGTACCGATATGTCTACTTATAAGATTGTAAAGCGAAACCAATTTGCATATGGTCCTGTTACTTCAAGAAATGGCGACAAAATATCGATTGCATTACAGGATCAATACGATGAGGTAATTGTATCACAGGCATATACTCCGTTTGAAATTTCTGATACCAAAGCCTTACTGCCCGAATATTTAATGATGTGGTTTCGACGGCCTGAGTTCGACCGCTATGCCAGGTTTATGTCGCATGGAAGTGCAAGGGAAATTTTTGAATGGGATGAAATGTGTAAAGTAACATTACCTGTTCCGCATCCTGATAAACAAAAAGAAATTGTAAAAGAATACAACGCCATTATAAACCGCATCACCCTCAATAACCAGCTTATCCAAAAACTGGAAGAAACAGCGCAGGCTGTTTATAAAGAGCATGTGCTGTCAGTTCCCTCCAATGACCTCGAAACACTTTCAGATTATGTTGAAAGTGCAAATACAGGATTGGATGCAATTACAAGAGCGCCAATTGTTATAGAGGATACAGGCGTAAAGTGTTTAAGAATTCAGGACATTTCAAAAGAATCAAATTATGAAAATTGGGGCTTTACAAAAGTTGAAAAAAGTAATTTCAATAGATTTCAACTAAAAAAAGATGATATTATCGTTGCAAGAACTGGGGCAACAGTTGGCGGCAATATGTTCATAGCAAAAGACTTGAATGCAGTTTTTAATAATGGGTTGATTAGAATTAGAGCTAAAAGATCAAGGGTCCATCCAATTATTCTTCAAGCTTTTTTCAAAACAGAATATTTTACAGAACACATAAATACTATTGCATTCGGAACTTCAACGCAGCCAAATATTCAAATCGGCGATTTGCTTTCATTTAAAATTTCATTTCCATCATATGAAAACCAGCAAAAAATAATTGTACCATTAATCAATGTTTATAACCTGATTTTTAGCATGAAGGATGAAATAAATTCTCTTCAAAAATTAAATAAGCTATTTCTTTCAAAACTTGCGACCATTGAAAATTAAAATCTATGAAAAGAAAATTTATAATCGACAAAGAAGTGAACCTGAAGGAGTCTGATTTTCTGCAGACTAAAACTTATTCTGATAATCTCAAAAGAGTGATTGAAAATACTGAAGATAATAAGGTTTTCACAATAGGTTTGTTTGGCTCATGGGGGTCAGGCAAATCATCAATTATTGAAACGGCTTCAAAGGAATTTGATCAAAAAAAAGTAAAGTTTATTAATTACGATGCCTGGCAATATGCTAATGATTCTTTTCGAAGAATGTTTCTAAGAAGAGTTCGAAAGGAACTTGGGCTAGATGAAACAGAACTGATGAAAAAATTCTATGAAAATGAGTCGACCGATATTGGCAATAAGTATCAATTAAGTACAACAAGACTGTTGTGGATTCTTGGTGGGGTTTTATTAGCTATAGCTTTAATATGGGTTTTCCCCTTTGAATTTGATTTGAAGATGCCCATATATTCAATGCTAACTCTCATTGGACTTTTTATTACAATCTTATCTGGTGCATTTCACCAATTAAAAATATCCATTACCAAACCTTTGTTTTTTGCTCCAGAACAATTTGAGAGCTGTTTTAAAGAAATGGTATCAACTTCGTTAAAGAAGTATAAGTGGCATGAAAAAGTAGTGTTTACTATTGCTGGAGATAAAGCTGTTAGAAACTTAGAAAAGTTGGTTATTGTTATTGATAATATTGATAGATGTAATAATGATGTAGCATATCAATTGTTAACCGATATAAAAACATTTCTTGCATCAGACAATTACAGTATTGTATTCGTTATACCCGTTGATGATGAGGCATTAAGGAAGCATTTGTTTCGGTTGAATAATCACAACGACGAGGATATTTCAGTAAAGGAAAAAGAAGAGTTTCTGCGAAAGTTCTTTAATGTTATCATTCGTATAAAACCATATTTGGAAACCGATATGTTTTCATTTGCAAAAAATGTTAATGAGAAATACAAATTGGGTTTTAAGATGGATACATTAAACTTAGCAGCCAAAGAGTATTCTACAAATCCTCGAAGAGTTATACAGCTATTTAATAATCTGATCTCTGAGCTGTCTAACTATCCGGAAGACTTTGCATCTAAAAATGAGACCTTGATCTGTGCAATTATAATATTAAGAGAGGAGTTTTCATCATATTATAAAGAAGTAGTCAATTCACCTAAAATATTCCTAGAAGACATTGAGCTAAGTACGAATGATCCTAAAAGGGAAAGAATTGAAAGATATAATAGAATTACAAGAAGTATTAAGTCAAACGTTTCAGTTTCACAGTTAACTCATATTCTAACTAATTCCAATAGTATTTTTACCGATTTGCCCGCCGATCTTCGTGATTCAATTGAGTCGTTTGATTTAACAAATGTTCTTCTTGCAATTAAGAATGATTCGAATCGAGTTTTTGATTACATAATTCACAAGTCGAGATTTTGTCTTCAAAATAGTCTTAGCAATGATTTAGTGAGCTACTTTGATATGGTCGCAAATTTGAGTAGTCAAATTGATATTGATCGTGCTATTAATAGTCGGCTTACTGATATTTTCGAAGTGAAATCTGAGTATATAATAGAGCGAACCAGCAATTTTGATTGCTTATGTAAGTATGCTATAATGCTTGAAGCTCAATCGCTTCATAGGTTAAAGAGAGGAATTATTGATAAAGTTATTAACAGTAATAATGGGCAAGATTTTTGGCCAAAGCTTTTTAATTCAGCTGTCAGAAATTTTCAGGATAAGGAGACTTCAATTAAAATGGCGAGTACTTTTTCGACTAATTACAAAGTTATAAATACAGAAATGCTATTTTCTAAGAATCAGTATTTGTATTTAATTAATAATGATTTTGTTGAAAGTAGAATTAATGAAATTGAAAATTGGTCAACTTCTGCCAGTAATTATAAAATATTGATTGATGTTTTTGCGAAAAAGGAAAATTTGTCTCATTCTTCGGTTAATAAATTATTAGAGAAAATAAGTCAAATAGCGGGTGATTCATTTAATAAAACTCGAGATCAGATTTTTGAAATTATTGACTATGTCAACTCTTTTCTAAATAGTTTGCAGGATGGAGTCTTGGAAAATAATTTCTCAGATTTAGAAATATTATATGAAAAATTGAAGGTTAGGAAAGTCGCTCATGCTAACTATCCTAATAGCAGAAACCATGATACTCAAGTTGATTTAATTCTTGAAAGTTTGAATCAAGACGAAAATCTCAATAAGTGTCTCGAATTACTTAAGAATATTTATCGTGTTACAAACGGCAAACTTTATATTGTTGATTCGATAAACAAGTTAACAGAAAAAAGAAGCGAGGTTAACGCTATTTTGAAAGAGTTAACAGAAAAAGGTATTATCTTAAGCTCAGTTCACGAGTTTATCCTTGATGATGATAAGTATGACGATCTTCTTACTCGTGTTTTATTAAAGCATGTTTTTGAGATAAAGGAAGGAAATGAGTTCTTAGTTACGACAGAAAGAGCAACAGAAAAGCTTGATTCAATATTGATTTTTGCGAACGAAAAGAAGTCAAACGAAGTTTATCAGCTAATTGAGGATCTAATAAAGATTGATTTTTATAAAGAAATTGTCCTTAACTGTGTAATAAGCAAGCCGACGAATTTTATAAACAGTCTGCCATCATCTATACTTAAGTTGGCATTAAATTCATTT
Organism: Lacibacter sp.; assembly: GCF_035299325.1. Lineage (GTDB taxonomy): Bacteria > Bacteroidota > Bacteroidia > Chitinophagales > Chitinophagaceae > Lacibacter. The sequence continues at coordinate 4,608 of NZ_DATGWT010000014.1, forward strand.
GACAGTAAAAGTTATTTAGAATTTAGTAACAATTATTCATTTCTGGAAGTTGTTGCTACAGGCGGAACACAAGTTCAAATAAATTTTTTAACTAAAATATTAAATCAAAAAATTGATTTGAATAAAGATATTTCAATGGTAATTTCAATTGCATCTAAGATTAGAAATTCAAAGCCTTCTGACAAGAATTTACTAAAGATGCATTTGGAATCGTTCAAAGAAAATTATTTTGAATCTATGGATGAATCTGATAAGAAGAATTTGAATAATTTAATTAAGCAATTAAGCTAAATGGAATTGTTGGTCTATAGAAAGTAGCATCTTTTTAAGTATTCTTATGAAATTGACTTAGAGAAACTTAGAGCAAGCCGTTACCGAGCTTATTGAAGCCGAACAGATACCACATGTAAGTGGTTTGTTTCAGAACAAAGAAATGAATGCGGTATTTTGTAGCCATTAATCATGATATTATGAGCAACAGCGAATTACTGATTTACGAAAGTAAAATAGGCGATATTAAAATTGATGTGCGCCTGGAGGAGGAAACGGTGTGGCTTACACAGGCGCAGCTTTGTCAGTTGTTTCAAAAATCGAAAGCAACTATCAGTGAGCATATAAAAAATGTATTTGAAGAGGGTGAATTAGAGCCGGAGGCAACTGTTCGGAAATTCCGAATAGTTCAAAAAAAGTCAAACATCCAAAGATGAAATTTACCGAAGAAACCTTAGAGCAGGCTGTTACCGAACTCATAGAAGCCGAACAGATACCGCATGTAAGTGGTTTGTTGCTGCACAAAGAAATGACTGCGGTATTGCTGAAAGATGATTTGAAACAATACCTGTTAAACCGATACGCTGCAGAACATATTACGTTGCAGGAAATCAACAGCATCATCCGCAGGCTGGAGGTATTTCCTGCTTCTGCTTTATACGAAAGCAATAAAGCCATTTTACAACTCATTGCCGATGGGTTTGTCGAAAAACGGGAAGACCGTAACCAGAAAGATCTCTTTATTCAATTAATTGATTATCGTTCCATCGAAGCTGTCCAGGAAGCTTCTTTACCTCAATTAAACATGGCGGCAGAAGAGCCTGTGATGTATGGTAATGATGATGCTAATATTTACCGCTTCGTTACACAACTGGAAATACAGGGTTATGAAAAGCGGATACCCGATGGTATTTTATACATCAACGGTTTGCCGGTGGTGGTCTTTGAATTTAAAACAGCGGTGAAAGAAAACTGTACCATTAAAGATGCGTTTACACAGTTAACCGTGCGTTACCGCCGGGATATTCCCGAACTGTTTAAGTACAATGCGTTTTGTGTAATCAGCGATGGCGTGAATAACAAAACAGGTTCGTTGTTTTCGCCTTACGATTTTTATTATGCCTGGCGCAAAGTGGAGGATGAAGATGAAGCAGTGGATGGTATTTCATCGCTCTTCACTATGACGAGAGGTTTGTTCAACAAACAGCGTTTGCTCAATGTGATCTGCAACTTTATTTATTTCCCCGACACGTCGAAGAACGATGTGAAAATACTTTGTCGTTATCCGCAATACTATGCAGCCAATAAATTATTTCATAGTGTAAAGCAAAACATGCGTCCGCATGGAAATGGGAAAGGCGGTACGTATTTCGGTGCTACAGGTTGTGGTAAAAGTTACACGATGCTTTATTTGTCGAGGCTGTTGATGAAGAGTCCTTACTTTGCCAGTCCCACCATTGTATTAATTACCGACCGTACCGATCTCGATGATCAGTTAAGTGGACAGTTTACCAATGCCAAAACATTTTTGGGCGATGAGCATGTGATCAGTGTAGAAACAAGAGCCGAGTTAAAAGAGCGTTTGCAGGGTCGTAACAGCGGTGGCGTATTTCTTACCACCATTCATAAGTTTACCGAAAGTACAGAGTTGCTTACAGAACGTACCAATGTAATTTGTATTTCGGATGAAGCACACCGTTCGCAAGTGAATCTTGATCAAAAACTAAAGATTACCGATAAGGGCGTCGAACGCAAATTTGGTTTCGCCAAATACCTGCACGACAGTTTGCCCAATGCTACCTATGTTGGTTTTACCGGTACACCTATTGACGCAACGCTGGAGGTGTTTGGTGAAGTGGTGGATGCGTATACGATGAAAGAATCGGTGGAAGATGAAATAACTGTTCGAATTGTGTATGAAGGTCGAGCTGCCAAAGTAGTGTTGAACGAAGAGAAGCTGAAAGAGATTGAAGGCTATTACAAAAAATGTGCAGAAGAAGGAGCTAACGAATATCAGATTGAAGAAAGTAAGAAGGCGGTCACGCAAATGGAAGTGATTTTGGGTGATCCGAAAATTATACAGAAGCTGGCGAAAGATTTTGTTGAGCATTATGAAAAAAGGATTGAAGAAGGCGCCACGGTAAAAGCAAAGGCTATGTTTGTTGCTGCTACCCGGCCAATTGCGTATAGCTTGTACAAAGAAATTATTTCACTACGACCTGAATGGGGCGAACTGAAAATTTGTGAAGATGGAGTTGAACTTTCCGAAGAGGAACAGAAAAAGCTCAAGCCCATTGAGCGTATTAAAATGGTAATGACCCGCAACAAGGACGATGAGGCAACTTTGTACAATATGCTGGGTACGAAGGAAGCGAGAAAGGAACTTGACAGACAGTTTAAAGAAGAAAAGTCGAATTTCAAAATTGCCATAGTTGTAGATATGTGGCTCACCGGTTTTGATGTGCCTTTTCTGGACAGTATTTACATTTATAAACCGTTGCAGCAACATTCGTTGATTCAAACGATTTCCCGTGTAAACCGTGTGTACGAAGGAAAAGAAACGGGATTGGTGGTGGACTATATCGGCATCAAGAGCAACATGAATCTTGCACTTGCAAAATACAGCAAAGTACATACCGATGATTTTGAAGACAGTGAAAAAGCTGTGGTGCTCGTAAAAGATCAACTGGCGTTGCTGGCTGCTTTCTTTCATTCATTTGATGCCAAACCATATTTCGAGGGAACGCCTTTGCAAAAACTGGAATGTTTAAACAGAGCAGCCGAGTATGTGCAGTTAACGGAAGAGATGGAAAAGCGCTTTGTAAGTATGGCGAAGAAATTAAAATCGGCTTACGATCTCTGTTGTTCCAGCGAAGAGATTGATGAAGATGAACGGGATCATATCCATTTCTATCTCGCCATTAAAGCCATCATTCATAAACTCACCAAAGGTGAAGCTCCCGATACGGCACAAATGAATGACCGTGTGCGGAAGATGATTGAAGAAGCGCTGATCAGCGATGGCGTGGAGGAAGTGTTTAAGCTGGATAAGAATGATCCGAAGAACAATGTCGACATCTTTAGTGATGAATACATGGCGAAGATTGACAAGATCAAATTACCCAATACAAAAATTAAGTTACTACAGCAATTGCTTGCAAAAGCCATTGAAGAGTTTAAACGCACCAACCGCATTAAAGGTGTTGATTTCAGCAAGAAGATGAAAAAGCTGGTGGAACTGTACAATGAGCGCAAAGATTTCCAGGTGTTGCAAAGCGATGTGCTGGATGATGTGGCGGAGCAGTTTGCCAACCTGTTTAAAGAGTTGCAGAAAGAACGAAACTCATTCATTGATCTTGGAATTGATTTTGAAGAGAAAGCCTTCTATGATATTTTAAAAGCCATTGCCGTTAAGTACAAGTTTGATTATGCCGAAGACCGGTTGATTGCATTATCGCAAGCGGTAAAGAAAATTGTAGACGACAAAGCCAAATACACCGACTGGGCCCAACGTGACGATATTAAAGCGGAGTTGAAAGTGGATTTGATTTTAGTGTTGGCTGAGCATGGCTATCCTCCTGTACCAAAGGATGAAGTTTTTAAGGAGATATTTGAACAGGCGGAGAATTTTAAGAAGTATAGTTAATTGTGTGAAACGGATTTCGGTGAAAAACGCAGATCAACATAAGCTCTCAATCACTTTTAATATGAGATGGATCGTATTTGTTTTCCTGCTTACGCTTGCAAGTTGTACGAATTCTTCATACAGCAGCTCAGATGAATCTGAAACAACATCCGAACCGGAAGATGAATACAGCGATGGCACCTGGTGTGCCGATGTGGAATATTACAATCCCAATACCGGAACCCGCAATACGTATAGTTTAGATGTGGAAGTCGAGAATGGTGAATTAACACAAATCAATTGGCCGAATGGTGGTTGGTTAGATGAAAGCCATTTTACCGCAGAAGACATCAGTGAAGGGGAGTGCAGTTTTACCAGTGATAAAGGTTACGAGTATACCGTAACACTTACAACGAAAGGTGGTGGTTGTGGTTCAAGCGATGGGTTTCGTATGCAAGATGATATTGAACGGGATGTGAGAGCAGTAACTTGCCCGGTTTGTGGCGAAGAAAAGTATTCATACGAAGATGAATGTGACGAGTGCCAACAAAAAAAGGAAACCTGCCCTAAATGTTATGGCTTTAAAATGGAGTGGGACAGGATTTGTGATAATTGTAAAGAGGAAGAAGAGGCCGCAGAGAAAGGGGAAGAAGATTTTTGATTTGCAATTTCTAATAATGCGTATCAAATATATTAACCTGTAAAATACATTGTATGCCTGTTTCATTTTCCGAAACCTTAGTGGTAGGAATTTCGTCAAGAGCGTTGTTCGATTTGGAAGAAGAGAATAGCTTTTTCAAACGCAAGGTGTTGTTGAGTACCGTAAACAGCAGAGGGAGAGAGAAGCTGTTATTTTAAAGCCAGGAACAGGTTTTCATGTTGTAACAGCTTTATTAAATCTTAACACCTTATCAAAAGATCGGCTGGTTGAAGTAATCGTTATGTCGAAAAACAGCCCGGAAACAGGAGTACGGGTGTTAAATTCAATTAAGCATTATGAGCTGGATATAACACGTTCAGCTTTCACTGGTGGCGAGTCGCTACATGATTACATGGAGGCTTTTGATGTAGATCTATTTCTTTCAAAAGAAGAAGCGGAAGTGCAGAAGATCATTGATTCGGGCACCTGTTCTGCAGCTTTAATTTATCCTCCGCCAGTTGGCTATTCGCCTGAAACTTCTACTGTTCGCATTGCTTTTGATGCAGATGCTGTGTTATTCTCAGATGCTTCGGAACAGATTTATAAAAGTCAGGGACTTGAAGCTTTTCATGCAAACGAGCAGGCTAACGAGAATAAACCTTTAGAGGAAGGCCCACATGCCAAACTTTTAAAGATGTTGGCGATTATTCAGGAGAAAATGAATACTGGCGTTGAATTATCTCCTTTGCGAATTGCGATTGTAACTGCAAGAAATAGCCCGTCGCACATGCGGGTAATAAAGACCTTAAGAGACTGGAATGTATATGTAGATGAAGCTTTTTTTCTTGGTGGCATTTCTAAAGACAAAGTTCTAAAGGCATTTAAAGCGCATATATTTTTTGATGATCAGGATGCACATTTGAAACCAGCGATGAGTTTTGTTCCATCGGCAAGAGTTCCATATAAATCTACGTCGCCACTTTTCGAAAAGAAAGAAGGGCTTACAATTTTGAAAGAAATAAGAGAGAAAATAGAAATCAAGCATCTTAATTCATCTTCATCAAATGAATAGATGCTGTCTGCCGGCGTAATCTGTATAAATAACTGCCTGAACGTGCTTTCCAAGTCGTAAAAACATCTTATTTTATGCCTATGAATCCTAAGGAAATCTCGAGTTTGTTTGCCACGAGCTTATTATGCTTAATTCTTGCAGAAAGATCTATGGTCATTCCAACAGTATATTCATGGATAAATTAACTGTTGAACAGCATTTGGATCAAATGCTTAAACAGCCGGAACGATATAAAACAGAAGCACGTAATACTCAGCAATTGGAAAAATAATTTCAATGATTTTGATTTGCTGTAGACAAAAGCCGTCTGTATTCCTGTCGTTGATTTTCCAGAGCTCGTAACATACATGCATAGCTGATCATAGCACCTGCAATAAGCATTAATGCCAATGGCAAAAGCGGGCTTGAATCATTCGTACTTTGTTTTGCGTCAGCTTCGAATTGTGCCTGGGCAATCGGCCCAAAGTTGTATAGTTGCATCATTTATTGTTTGTAAATGTTTACTTGTTTGAGGTTGTTTTCTATCGAAATATTAAAAAGGTAATTTCCAACATATTGCCAGGTTCGCTTTTGTTTATCTATTACAACTCCATAAAATGCATTTTCATCAAAACCTTTTATTAGCATTTCGGAAAGAGGTCGACTGACTGACCCGGGTTTTGGCAAAAGCGAAACGAATAGTTTAAGGTTCTGATATATGCCCTTACGAAATGATTTCAGCAAATCGTCAACTACTTTCTGACGTTGCTTTTTTGCCTCCTTATAACAGGAGTTGCCAGGACAGTAACGAGAAGTGCCGTTTCTTTTTTTAAACAAATTGCCACAAAAGGCACATTTTTGGTTCATAGAATATTTTTATAAAGATAATAAATTTTTAAAATTAGACTAATTGTCTAACTTTAATCAATGAACAAAGCAAATAAGCTTCTCCTGACAGATTTCAGAAACCAGCTATTTGATTCGACTATCGATTTTGCCGATATTATGGATTACACCGGCCGTCCAATGCTGATTACTTTGCCTTATTTGCGCAAGCATGGGTTACTTCCTTTTTTTCCTAAGGGAAAATGGCAGTTAAAAATCAATTTTGTGCTACTGATATGGCTTCGTATTATAGAAAAGCTTCGTCAGTTTAATTATACCGTAGCTGACATGCAAAAGCTTTGCGACTATTTTTTTAAGGACGCCTACTATCACGATCTGGTCAAGAGTAACTTTCTCTACAACATCGACCAACTGAAAAAAAAGGAGCTGGCCGGAACGATTTCAATGTTCGAATTAAACACCCTGAACTTTCTGCAAAGTGGAATAGAGGATGAAAAGTTACTGTATGCACTCAAGCTTCAAATAAATTATCTTTCAAATTTGATAATACAGTGTATTGATGATCGGGCAGATACCGGTCTGTTGGTTTTTACAAACGGAAGGATAATGGAATTTGATGCCGGAGGATATGGAAACCATAACAATGAATATGTTGACGTAAACGAACCACATATTCATCTTTCTATCACGTATTTTCTGAGGGAATTTGTTAAAGACGAAGAACTAACCAATTTTATTATGCCTCGTTTGTTAAATGAAAATGAACAAACAGTGTTAAAGGCTCTAAATAATAAGGCTATCTCTGAATTAGTGATTAAGAAACAGCAAGATGGAGAATTAAGAATCGATACTTCAAAAAAAGGTCAGGTAACCGGGGAACAGGCGAAAGCAATACGCCAAATTCTTGGTCTCGGTAACTATGAAGAAATACGATTGAGTACAAGGGATAAAAAGACCCTGAGTTTTGTTAGAACAAATAAAAATATCAACTCCGATTAACTCGGCTTAATGGTTTCACCGTAAGAGCTACTTCGTTCAAAACGACTAGGTCTGCATGCAGGTGAACAATGAACTCAAAAATTAAAACCAATGTAGAAAAACAAAAAGAAGCAAATAAGAAAGGAAATTCAGAAGGAAATCTGAAAGAGAATGAACAGATTGATCTGTTCGTGAAAATTCTTGTGAACGTTTATTTCAAACTTGAACATGAAAAAGATAACATCGGGCAAAGACCTTGAGAAACTGTTAGCTCAAAAAACAGCCAAGCGATACGGTTCTATATCCAGTAAACGGGGAGGTGGCGCTGTCATCTATACTCGTGTAAGTTCTTCGGAACAGGCTCAGAACAACGGAAGCCTGGAAGTTCAAAAGAAGCTATGCGAGGATTTTTGTTTGAAAAATCAATTAGCTGTTATTGACTATTTCGGAGGAACATTCGAAAGTGCAAAGTCGGATGGAAGAAAGGAATTTCAGCGCATGCTCGAATTCGTGAATAAAAATAAAGCGGTATCCTTCATCGTCGTGTTTAACCTCGATCGCTTTTCCCGAACCGGCTCAGCAGCTGCACATTTAAGCGAAGAACTGCGTACAAAGGGTGTCGTTATCCGTTCAGTAACACAGGATATAGATACTTCAACAGCTATAGGCCGATTATCGGAAAACTTTTTTCATTTGCTGAATAACTTTGATAACAGATTAAAGAGCGATCGCACAAAAATCAATACAAGGGAAGTTATGTTAAAAGGTTATTGGCCATATAGCACACCGCTTGGATATGAAAACTTAAAAAAGAAACAACGGGCCTGCTTTCATGAATATGTAATTACCGATGTTGGCAAAGAAATAAAAAAAGCTTTTCAGTTAAAAGCTGATGGACGTTTAACAAACAAAGAAATTATTGAACGGTTAAAAGCAAAAGGAGTTAAAATGACCAAATCGAATTTTCAATTGGTTATTGCCAATCCTTTTTATGCGGGTTACGTTACAGGAAATCTTTTAGAGGGCCAGTTAATTAAGGGCAAACATCCCGCATTGATTGACCTGCATACGTTTGCAAAAGCAAATGAAATGCTTGATAAAGCACCCGGTAAAAATATACCTAAGAAAAACCGTCATGATGAGCTGCCTTTAAAAACATTCATTAAGGATGAACTAAGTAATCAGCCGTTGACGGGTTATAAAACCAAAGGACATTGGTATTATAAAGTAAAAGAGGCTGAAATTCCGATGAACATCAGGGCGGATAAATTAAATGAGTTATTTGTCACTAATCTTTCTCATTTCGAGTATAACCGCAAGTTCAAATCAAAAATTAAAGAGCAGTTGCTTCAAAGGTTTAAAGAATTGTCAAGCTCAGCAGTTGAAGAAAATAAGCTGCTTCGAAAACAGCTGACAGAAAAAGAACAGCAGCTGGAAAGCATAGAAGAACGATATGTAACCGGAAGTTTAACGAGCGAACTCTATGAGAAATACGCCAAAAAATTCAAGACTGAAATCGACAAAATTTCAGCTCAATTATCAAATTCAGTACTTGATAGTTCGAACTTAAAAACAGGAGTTGAAAAAGCTTTGGCAATTGCTGAAAACCTAAGCCAGTTGTGGGTTTCAGCGTCTTTCGAAGACAAGCAAATACTTCAACATTTGATTTTCCCTGATGGAGCTGTGTATAGTAAGCAAAAACATGAAGTTCGAACCGAAAGAGTAAACACGATATTCAACGCAATTGCAGAACAGGCAAGGGTTTCAGGCGAAAATAAAAATGGCGATTCGTCAAAGAATCGCCAAAAATCTACTCTTGTGCCCAGGACTGGATTCGAACCAGCACATCCTTGCGAACGCTGCGACCTGAACACAGTGCGTCTACCAATTTCGCCACCTGGGCAATTGATCGCCGATATTATCGGGATTCAGGGCTGCAAATATAGAGGAAATAGAGAAATAAAACAGAAGCTTTTCTGATGTCTGTTATTCCGGCGACTGCTTTTTAAGCCCAAGTATAAGGATACCGGCTATCACCAAAACAGTACCCACCAACTGCGACCAATGAATGGTTTCGCCAAGAAACCACCACGCTTGTAAGATGGTTGAAACAGGGCCAATACTCGAAATGATCGCCACATTATTACTGCCAATGCGTTTTGTTCCTCCGGCAATTAAATAGGAGGGCAGCACGGTAGCAATAATACCCAGCAACAAACCATAAATCCAATGCTCACCTGCGATACTTATGATCGAAGAGGCTTCATGTTTAAAAAGAAAATGAATAAAAATACCTGCTGTTGCAGACAGCATCGCATAAGATGTAAATTTCGTTGCACCTGTAAGTGGAATTAAACGTCCACTGCCAACAATATAAATGGCGTAGGTAACAGAGCAGATAAATACTAATAATCCGCCCCAAAAGAAACCCGGCTCCAGGTGATACAAATTAAATTCACCGGCATAAGCTAATCCAATACCGCTATAGGTTAATAGCAACGCCAGTTTTTGATTCCTTTGTATATGCTGACGAAACACAAATGCGTTGATCAATACCACAAAACTGGGGTACAGAAAAAGGATCAGCCGTTCAAGTCCCGCAGAGATATAACGCAACCCTTCAAAATCAAGATAACTGCTTACATAATAACCCAGCAAACCAACAACGATTAACTGTATCCACTTCTGTACACTGAGCGATGAATTGTTTTGTCGTGTCAAGAACAACACCGCAAGATAAAACGGCAATGCAAACAACATCCGCAAGGCAAGCAACGACAGTGCATCAATTTCAATATCTGCAAATGCCTTCTTTACAATAATGGCCTTGGTAGAAAATAATACCGAACCAATAAACGTAAGTGCAAAACCAATAAACGATATCGAATATTTCTTTGGCATAAATGAATAAAAAAGTCCCGTCGAATTACCAACAGGACTTATAGTACATAAGAATTTAAAAACAATTAAACACTCACATTAAAATCCCGGAGAGCATCATTCAAACTTGTTTTAAGATCGGTACTTGATTTACGTTGTCCAATGATTAATGCACAACCAACACCAAATTCACCTGCAGGGAATTTCTTGGTATAAGAACCCGGTATCACCACACTACGTGCAGGAACACGCCCTTTCATTTCAACAGGTTCAGCACCGCTCACATCAATGATCTTTGTTGATTGAGTTAACACCACATTTGCGCCAAGCACTGCTTCTTTCTCCACACGCACACCCTCCACCACAATACAACGGCTGCCGATAAAACAACCATCTTCAATAATTACCGGGCTCGCCTGCAATGGTTCCAGCACACCACCAATACCAACACCACCACTCAGGTGAACCCCTTTGCCAATTTGTGCACAGCTGCCAACGGTTGCCCATGTATCAACCATCGTGCCTTCATCAACATACGCACCAATGTTTACATAACTTGGCATCAATACCACATTTTTTGCGAGGTAAGCGCCATAACGTGCAACAGCATGTGGCACGGCACGCACACCAAGCTCTTTATAATTTTTCTTCAATAACATTTTATCGTAAAACTCAAACGGCGCCACATCCCATGTCTGCATTTGCTGAATACCAAAATACATCAGAATCGCCTGTTTCACCCATTCGTTTACCTGCCAACCATCGGCAATTGGTTCAGCCGTGCGTAAACGGCCTTTATCTACTTCTTCAATAACAGCACGCACCGCATCACTGTATTTATCATCTTTCAACAGCTCACGGTTGCTCCATGCTTCGAGGATCAAATCTTTCATCGTAATTCAATTTTGCTGCGAAAATAATTCTTAATAGAATACCAGCTGCAGTTTTTCATGGCACAGCCGGTTGCGTCGCAATCCTTTCATCGTTCAGGTTTCATGGCATCAATACATACAGTTGTTCATAATTATTTTGCTTATTGCCAATTGACCATTGCTTATTCGCCACTCACCACTTACGACTTATCTTTGCCCCCATGAACATTGGTTTCGATGCAAAAAGGGCTTTTCACAACCAAACAGGACTGGGGCATTACAGCCGCACGTTGATTCATTCATTGGCCGGTTATTTTCCGCAACATGAATACTTCCTGTTTAATCCGAAGGCATCAACTTCGTTTCAGTTCAATGAACAGAATGTACATGAAGTGTTGCCCGGATCGTTTTTGTCGAGGAAATTATCAGCAGCCTGGCGGGGCAACTGGGTAAAGAAAGATCTGAAGCAATTAAATATCGATCTCTATCATGGGTTGAGCCATGAAATACCGGTGAACATTCAAAAGACAAGCATCAAATCCATCGTCACCATTCACGATCTTATTTTTGAACGTTATCCTGAGCAATTCAAATTCATTGATCGTAAGATATACAGCAAAAAATTCCGTTATGCCTGCGAGCATGCCAATAAGATCATTGCCATCAGCAATCAAACTAAACAGGATATTATTGATCTGTATAAAACACCTGCAGAAAAAATTGAAGTTTGTTACCAGAGTTGTAATCCTGCTTTTGGCGAACGGGTAACGGAAGAAACAAAACAAAGTATCAAAGCAAAATATAATTTACCCGATCGCTATTTTTTGTACGTAGGTTCCATTATTGAGCGAAAGAATCTCTTGAACATTTGTGTTGCAATAAACTCGTTGCGTAATGAAATAAACATTCCATTGGTAGTAATAGGTAATGGCGGTGAATACAAACAAAAAGTAAAAGACTATGTTCGTCAGCATAAATTAGAAGACCGCATTATATTTCTTTCTGATAGTCCGGTTGCAAGATCTTCGTCCACGTTTCAATCAGCACAAGATTTTCCTGATATTTATCAGCTGGCAATTGCCATGATCTATCCATCTGTTTTTGAAGGATTCGGCATTCCGGTATTGGAAGCATTGTGGAGCCGCATTCCTGTTATTACATCGAACGTTTCCTGTTTACCCGAAGCGGGTGGGGAAGGTGCGTTTTATGTTGATCCTACAAAGCCTGAAGAAATTGCAGAGCAAATGAAACGCATTCTTACTGATGAATCATTTGTGCAGCAACAGGTAGAAAAAGGCTGGCAACATGCACAACGTTTCAGCAATTACAATACTGCTGCTAAGGTTATGGAAGTGTATGAGCAAGTTGTCTGAACCATGATTTGGTTAGATTTTATTGATTTAAAAGATTCACTCGATAAGTGATACTACCCGCCAAGCTCTTAAACTTTCAAAATGTTTATCCCCTCCCTGGAGGGGGCGCAGAGAGTTACACATCGTTCAAATAAACAGGGGTGGGTTTTCCTACATCATACATCCTAAATCAAACATCAAAAATCGTTTCCGTATTTTTGCCGCCGTATGATGATTGACTGTACCACAAAAGAATTGGAATTGCTGAAGATCATAGGTGATTGTGCACAACGTTTGAATGTGCCTTGCTACCTCGTTGGTGGTTTTGTGCGTGATAAATTGTTGCAACGCACCTGTAAGGATCTTGATTTTGTTTGTGTAGGTGATGGTATTGAGCTGGCGCAGGAAGTAGCAAAACAATTCAAACCACAACCGCAGGTTTCTGTTTTCAAAACATTTGGTACGGCTAATATTAAACACGGCGATTTCGAAATTGAATTCGTTGGTGCACGAAAAGAAAGTTATGCAGTTCATTCACGCAAACCGGAAGTAGAACCAGGCACATTGGAAGATGATCAGAAACGCAGGGACTTTACCATCAATGCACTTGCCATCAGTTTAAATAAAGATGATTTTGGTGCATTGGTCGATCCGTTCAATGGTATTGAAGATCTGAAACTAAAGATCATCCGCACACCATTAGAACCGGGCACTACCTTCAGTGACGATCCGTTGCGTATGATGCGTGCTATTCGATTTGCATCACAACTTGATTTTACAATTTTGCCTGAAACATGGCTGGGCATCATTGAAAATGCTCATCGTATTCATATCATTTCCAAAGAGCGTATTGCAGATGAACTCAACAAAATTGTGTTGAGCAAAAAACCTTCTGTTGGTTTTGATCTGTTGTATAAAAGTGGATTGCTGAAATTATTCTTTCCGCAAATGGTGGATTTGGCAGGAGCAGAATATATTGATGGAAAGGGGCACAAAGATAATTTCTATCACACCTTACAAGTACTTGATAATATTTCGGAAAATACAAATGATCTGTGGTTACGTTGGGCTGCTATTCTTCACGATATTGCAAAACCTGCCACCAAACGTTTTGAACCAGGACATGGCTGGACATTTCACGGACACGAAGTTGTGGGCGGACGAATGGTACCAAAGATCTTTGCACAACTCAAACTTCCCGCAAATGAGAAAATGAAATTTGTAAGGAAGATGGTGGAGCTGCATCTGCGTCCCATCAGCTTAACCAAAGAAAACATAACGGACAGCGCTATCCGACGTTTATTGTTTGATGCCGGTGAAGATTTTGATGCATTAATGACCTTGTGCAATGCTGATATCACTTCAAAGAACCAGCAGAAAGTGCAACGTTATATGCAGAACTTTGAAATGGTGCGCCAACGTTGCAAAGAAGTAGAGGAAAAAGATCATATCCGCAACTGGCAACCACCCATTACTGGCGAGATCATCATGAAAACCTTTAATGTTCCTCCGTCACGTGTGGTTGGTGATCTTAAAACAGCTATAAAAGACGCTATTTTAGATGGTGATATAGAGAATAATTACGAAGCAGCCTATGCTTTTATGCTGCAAAAAGCAAAAGAAGTTAATCTTGTTCCTGTGACTGAATAATTTTACTTTTGTTAAGTACTCGTTTGAATCATCTTAACGGATTTTCAAATTGGTGCATTTTCAAATTTTCAAATTGCACTATGGCCATTTTACGTTTCAGGGTTTATTGGGAAGAAGATGATGCGGTTTACCGTGATGTTGCTATCAGGCATACACAGAACTTTAAGGACTTGAATGATGTTATCCTGAAAGCCTATGAATTCGACAATAAACATAAAGCTACTTTTCACCGCAGCAACGATCTGTGGCAGAAGGGTCGTGAAATAACGTTGGAGAAATATGATAAGGTATATAAGGTTGATCCGTTGTTGATGGAGGAAACAAAAATCGGCGGCGAGATACATGAACCAAATCAAAAGTTTATTTACATCTACGATTTTAATAAGAACTGGACTTTCCTTGTTGAGCTGATCAATGTAAGCAAAGAAGAGAATCCTAAACTCACTTATCCATGCACAGTTCGTACTGAAGGTATTGCTCCAAGTCAATACGGCACAAAAGGCCTTGTTGGTGATAAATTAGCTGAAGTGGAAGAGAAGTATGATCTGGCAGCTGTTGGTGATGGTTTTGGTGAGGAAGGCGAAGAAAGCGAAGGCTCCGATGAAGAAGAAGAAACCGGCACTGAAGAAGAGGACACTGCATTCTAATGTTTGATGCAGGATGTATGATTTAGGATGGCGATTGCAGATTTGGTTTTCCATCGCTTTTTGTTTATTGCATATTGCCAAGTCACTATTACTGTTGAGTTCTTTACAAACTCATCAACAACATGAATAAAACTGTTATTCTTATTGCAGGGCCAACAGCCGTTGGCAAAACAGCAGTTGCCATTCAACTGGCCAAATATTTCCACACAGAAATTATCTCAGCCGATTCAAGGCAATGTTTTAAAGAGATCAGCATTGGGGTTGCAAAACCCTCTGCTGAAGAATTGAAAGAAGTTAAGCATTACTTCATCAACTCGCATACCATTCACGATACGGTTACAGCAGCTTCGTATGAAAAATATGCATTAGGTGCAGTTACTGAAATATTTCAGCAGCATGATCTGGCTGTAATGGTTGGCGGCACAGGTTTATACATCAAAGCTTTTTGCGAAGGCATGGATGAAATACCGGCTGTAGATGAAACACTGCGAAATGAACTGCAACAAAACTATCTGCAATACGGAATAGAATGGCTGCAACAACAACTTCAACAATATGATCCGTTGTTTGCAGCAAAGGGCGAAATGCAAAACCCACAGCGGATGCTTCGTGCATTAGAGGTTGTAAGATCAACGGGTGAATCCATTCTTGCATTCAGAAAAGGAGAGAAGCAACAACGAAAGTTCAATATCATTAAGATCGGACTTGATCTGCCGAGAGAAAAATTGTATAACCGCATTAACCACCGTGTTGATGTGATGATGCAGGAAGGCTTGCTGCAAGAAGCAAAAGAAGTCTATCCACTTCGCCATCTCAATGCTTTGCAAACAGTTGGTTACAGGGAACTCTTTGATCATTTTAACGGGAACTGTACATTGGAAAAAGCAGTAGATAAGATCAAACAAAACTCACGTCATTATGCCAAACGGCAGCTTACCTGGTTTAAAAGAGATGAAGCGATGAAATGGTTTCATCCATCTCAATTGCCGGAGATCATTGAACACGTTTCTCAACAAATAAAAAACGGGCAATCAATGAATGATGCCCGTTCCTGAGAGTCAGAATATATCGTGCTTAAAACTTAAAACCTACTGTTGCAATGATCTGTCCGTTTGAAATATTATTCCTTGCGTAAGGATAAGAAGCATCGGTTAATGTGTATGGTACATGGAAACCACGGCCAAAGCTGTGCAGGTAGGCCAGATCAACAAAGAAACCTTTGTCACGGTAACCAACACCCAAGCTTGGTGTCATACGCCAGGCTTTTAATTCTTCACCAAATGCATCTGCAAAAAATTCTTTGTTATAAGGGCTACCCATAAAGTTGAAACCTGCACGCACCATTATTGTTTCAAACTTCAGTTCACCACCAATTCTTGCATTAATAGCCATTTTATACATATCATCTATTACCTCGTTCACCGAGTTGAAATAGGAAGCATCACTATTATCTGTTCCTGAATTACTTTTATAAGTCATCATTTTGTAATCAACCAACTCAACATCACCTGTGATAAACGCTTTTTGCTTTGTTACATCACTGATCTCACGAAAAACGTAGGAAAGACCCAATCCGGCTTTCCATGGTGTGATTATGCGGTAGCTGTACCTGTTTTCATCACCCTCAATTCCTGTGAGGATGTTTACATCACCAGTGTTGTAAGTATAAGTTGAAGGTTTTGTTGGATCATTATTCACTTTTCTTGAATAGCCTTCAATATTACTTGTAATCTCTGCACTTGCATAATCAGTCAGAGTAATAATGGAAGGAGAGTGAAAGGTTAAACCGATACGGAAATATTCAACCGGTTTGATAATGATACCTGCTTTTGCGTTAACGCCGCCACCTCTTGTTCCAAGGTTTTCTGTAAATGTGAAACTTTCAAAATCATTATCCGTATTGCCGGTACCGTCTTTTTCAATGACAGTTGTTTTGCGATCGTATTGTATAATTGGAATCCCTATTGTGATACCATATAAAAACTTTTCATTCAGGTTCCATGCCATTGCGGCAGCAACTTCAGTCATGCCGCCCTTTGTTTCATATGCAAACGACTGGTCAAGATTTTTACTGATATCGGCGTTTGTAAAAATGGAATTGCCGTTCACATCAATCAGGTAAGATTCGTATGCCTGGCTTGCACCCAAGGGAAAACGGCTGCGGATATCATCAAACGAAGTATAACCACTTCTTACAATTTCTTCCAGCCATTTTTCAGAATAAGAACTGTTCAGGTTCTTTCCGCCATATGTAAATTTCGAATTGAAATTGGCTGATTGATTAACAGCGAGAGAGAAGGTTGTATTTTTTAAATTGCTGCTGCGGAAGCGATTACCAAAACTGAAAATAACACCACTTGTTCCACCTGTGAATTTACTTTTGGTGCCTTTGGTGGTCAGGTCGTTATAATCTGTTTTAAGTGTGTTGAAATTAAAGCCTGGTGTAAATACAATTTCATTTGTTTTAAATTGTCCCAATCCTGCCGGGTTGATAAACGCTGAACTGATATCGCCACCAAGCGAAATATTTGTACTGCCAATTGATTGCAAACGGGCTGATCCTGCTGATGTTTGATAAGAATAGCGTAGGGCATCAAATACATCCTGAGCAAAACTGAATTGGATAAAACACACAGCTATTCCTGTTATGAAAATTCTTTTCATATTACAATGTATTTCCTGAGAAATAAGGTCATGAATTAATTACGACGGCCGCCTGATGAGCTTCCACTTTTACTTGAAGAAGAGGAACCTGAAGACGAACTGTTGCTGCTGCTGTTTGAGCCACTGCTGAACGTTCTGCTGCTTCCGCCGGAAGAGCTTGAATTGTTGCTGTTGCCAAACAAGCGGCTGCTTGATTCCCTGCCACCGCTGTAGGAGTTGTTGTTGCTTCCACCAAAGAAACCTGTACGTCTTGTACTGTTGGTATTATTACCGTAGTAACGACTACCACTGTTCGACGTTGAAGTTTTTCCGTAGTTGAAATTAGTGCCGGCATTCGGGAAACGCTGAATAGGAGCCGAGTAGCGGATACCGGTGCTGTACTTCGGTGCGGCAGGGCCTGAAATAACGATCAGGTTATTGCTGCCGGGTATGCAGATAAACGGAGAGTTCCAGCTGTTGTAATAACCGCCAAAACCGTGGGTATTCCATGCCCATGAGTTGTAAGGATTACTCCAGGTGTTCCAACCCCATGTGTTATAAGGATTGTTCCATGTATTCCATCCCCAGCTGTTATAACGTGGCGTGTTCCAGTAAATATCATCGTCAAAACGGAAACGTGGGTCACGGATCTGTTGGCGTAAACGACGGTCTTCTAAATTACGATCGTTGTAAGAAACTCTGTCATCATCATCACGGTCAACCTGCACATAGGTTTCATTTACACGGCCGGGTGAATAATAAACGTCATCAGGAGTTTGTCCTGTGCGATAGGTGGCGCAGGAGGTCATGCCTGCAGCTATCAAACCGATAAGTAAAATTCTGGTTACCATGATGTTTTGAATTTGAGGTTTGTAATGTGAAGTTACTACTTTTGCAACTTCGTGTATAGCTCGTACTATATTTTAACAAATGACAAGCCACAGGCACATGTTCGTTGCAGAATGGCTGTTAAAGTAACTCTAAACATATTTAAAGGAACAGAACAATGGCTGAGGCAATTACTACCCGGGAGAAAGACTATTCGCAATGGTATAACGATCTAATTCTGAAAGGCGGTTTGGCCGATTATTCGGCCGTTCGTGGTTGTATGGTGATCAAACCATATGGCTTTGCACTTTGGGAAAATATGCGTGACCAGTTAGACAAGATGTTTAAAGAAACCGGGCATGTAAATGCGTACTTCCCGTTGTTCATCCCAAAGAGTTTTTTGAGCAAAGAAGCTGCCCACGTGGAAGGCTTTGCCAAGGAATGTGCGGTGGTAACACACTATCGTTTAAAGAATGATCCAAATGGCGGTGGCATTGTGGTTGACCCTGATGCAAAGCTGGAAGAAGAACTGATCGTTCGCCCAACATCTGAAACAATCATCTGGAATACATACAAAGACTGGATCCAGTCTTACCGGGATCTGCCTTTGCTCATTAACCAGTGGGCCAATGTGGTTCGTTGGGAAATGCGTACCCGTTTGTTTTTGCGTACTGCTGAGTTTCTATGGCAGGAAGGGCATACCGCTCATGCAACGGCAGAAGAAGCAGTTGTTGAAACAAAGAAGATGCTTGACGTCTATGCCGAATTTGCAGAAGAATGGATGGCAGTGCCTGTGATTAAGGGTGTGAAAACGCCTAATGAACGTTTTGCCGGAGCTGAAGACACGTATTGCATTGAAGCATTGATGCAGGATGGTAAGGCTTTGCAGGCTGGCACTTCGCATTTCCTTGGTCAGAATTTTGCGAAGGCTTTTGATGTAAAGTTCAGCAACAAGCAAAACGAACTGGAATATGTATGGGCTACCAGCTGGGGCGTAAGTACCAGATTGATCGGTGGATTGGTGATGGCGCATAGCGATGACCAGGGATTGATCCTTCCTCCAAAAATTGCACCCTTGCAAGTGGTGATCGTACCTATTCATAAGGGTGAAGAGCAACTGAATGCAATTACTGAAAAAGTGAATGTATTGACTGCAGAATTAAAAGCACTGGGTGTACGTGTAAAATATGATAACAGCGACAATGCAAGACCGGGCTGGAAATTTGCCGAGCATGAACTGAAAGGTGTGCCGGTGCGTGTTGCTATTGGCGGCCGTGATCTTGAAAACAATACTGCTGAAGTTGCCCGCAGGGATGAGAAAACAAAATCAACGGTGAGCATGGATGGTTTGGCCAAATACCTGCATGCGTTGCTTGAAGAGATACAGCAGAACATGTTCAACAAAGCAAAAGCATTTCGTGACAGCCATATCACCAAAGTTGACACCTGGGATGAGTTTGTTTCGACACTTGAAAAGAAAGGCGGATTTGTTTCAGCACATTGGGATGGCACAGCAGAAACCGAAGAGGAGATCAAAACAAAAACAAAAGCAACTATCCGTTGTATTCCGTTGAATAACGAACAGGAAGAAGGGAAGTGTATACTCACCGGCAAACCATCAAAGGAAAGAGTATTGTTTGCATTGGCGTATTAAGATTTCACACAACTATAAAACGGGAAGCATGGCTGTAATGGTCATGCTTTTTTTTTGATTTGAACATATTCCTTTCGCATTGTGTTTCGAGAAAGCCAACTAATAATGTTCATTTAAAATAACAAGTCGCTTTAACTTTAAGTAACTCCTCATATCGCCACACAAGTTCTCATTACAAATATTTGCATAATAATTTTTGTGTATTATATTTAGCCTTCATCAAAAAACTAACTGTATGGATCAAAATGAAACAACCATGTTCAAACTTGAAGTAGAAGAACAATCAACAAGGTTCCTTTCCGAAACTGCAAAATGGGGCAAGTTCCTTTCTATCATAGGTTTTATTCTGGTTGGCCTTATTGTAATTGCTGCAATTTTTGCAGGAGCATTGCTTGCTTCCCTGCCTGGTTTTGGAGAGGGTTCTACTTCTGCGCTGGCTGGAGGCATGTCGATCATGATAACTGTTCTTTACCTTATAGTTGCTGTATTATATTTTTTCCCATGCCTGTATATGTTTCGTTTCTCAACAAAAATGAAGGAGGCTCTGCTGGAAAATAATCAGCAGCTGCTCATTGAATCTTTTCAGAATCTTAAATCCTGTTTTAAGTTTATGGGTATCATGACCATCGTTTTTATTTCAATTTATGTGCTTGCATTCCTTGTTGGTACACTTGGCTCACTGGGATCATGATCAGTAAACTGATTTCCTAAAAAAAGCCGCTTCAAATGAAGCGGCTTTTTTTATTCTTTCGTTGCGAGGTAATTATAATCGGCGATAAGTTGTTGCAAAAACATATCGACTTCCATATCTGTTTCTATCTGCAGCACAGTTTTAATACGGCCTGCAATACGATGTGCTGTTTCAAAATTGTTCCGCTTGTATGTATCATTCAACACCGTTTTGATCGTATTGATATCACGATCGCTTAACTTCAATACCTGCGGAAATTTTACCACATAATCTTTCTGAGTAATTTCCATAAATACCGTGTCATGAATCGAACTTTGAATGCGGGTACTGACGATGGCAGTATTCGCTGCAATATCACCCAGGCGTTGGTTCTTGGCAGTAACAGCAATAATGATGATGACAATAACACCAAACATTCCAACAAAGATCAATTGCAAAAGGATCCAGAAACCGGGATAGACGAATGAAAACACAAGAGGCCATTCCCATACACGAAAGAACCAGCGCAACAGGTATTGACTGATGGCAGGATCGCCACCATCCAAACTCATTACACGAATACCCATCGCCATTTTTCCAAGGCTCTGTCCATGAAAAAGAATTTCGAAAACGGGATGATAGAGCAGGAGCGGAACAGATATGGCCAGAATATCAACACCGGTTGCAAAACTTCCTTCCAGCCGCACACCATCATACAACACAAATCGCATAAACATAGCATAAGCCACCATGATCATCAGATCAAGAAAATAAGCCAGTAACCGCTTGAAGAAAGGAGCAATTTCAAATTCAAGTGAAATATTAAAGGGCGTGCTGATCTGTACGTTTGACATGCGGTTATTTCTTGTTGTAAAATAAAGGAATAATTTCTTCCACAGATGGCTGTAATTAAAAATTACTTGTTATTTTCAATTTTCTGACTCACTATGAGAGAAGCACTTTTTATCAAGAAGAATGCGCAGAAGTGGAATGAATACCAATATCTGCAAACCGAAGACCCTGATCAGATGGCAGACCGTTTCATAACCCTGCTTGATGACCTGAGTTATGCTAAAACATTTTACCCTCATAGTAAAGTTACC
This sequence comes from Lacibacter sp., assembly GCF_035299325.1. Classification (GTDB taxonomy): domain Bacteria; phylum Bacteroidota; class Bacteroidia; order Chitinophagales; family Chitinophagaceae; genus Lacibacter. The sequence continues at coordinate 26,317 of NZ_DATGWT010000014.1, forward strand.
CGTTGGATCAACAGCCTCGCTGTAAGTATTTATCAAACCATTTATCAAAACAGGAAACAACGGTTTTCACGTCTAATCACATTCTGGCAATATGAATTGCCATTGATGTTCCGTAAACATCACCGGATGTTTTTATATACATTCCTGTTTTTTGTGCTGCTGTTTGCAATGGGTGTTCTCTCTTCCATCAAAGATGATCAGTTTGTAAAAGGGGTGTTGGGAGAAGATTATGTTGCCATGACAGAAGAGAACATTGAGAAAGGCGATCCGTTTGGTGTGTACAGCAGCGAAAGCAGGTTTGCGATGTGGGTGCTCATAGCATACAACAACATCAAAGTTGGCTTCCTGATGGTGGCAGGAGGTATCTTGTTTGGTATCGGCACCTTGTATGTTTTCTTTACAAACAGTATTATGATCGGCAGCTTTCAATACATGTTCTTTGCAAAAGGATTGGGCTGGCAAAGTGTATTGGTGATCTGGATACATGGCACACTTGAAATAGCCGGAATGATCATTGAAGCATGCGCAGGATTTGTATTGGCAAGAAGTATTTTATTTCCCGGCACATTTACAAGATGGGTATCGTTTAAACGTGGTGTGAAAGATGCAATGAAAATTTGTGTAAGTCTCATTCCCATTACCATACTTGCTGCTTTTCTTGAAAGTTACATTACCCGACTCAGCTCAAATGCATTTGATAAAACCACGAACACATCATTACCGGTTCCCATCAGCATCAGTATATTGGCTGTATCCTTTTTGTTTATTCTCTGGTACTTTGTGATCTATCCCATGCGTTTAGAAAAAAGAATAAAAACTGATCCTGCCTTTGCAGAAAAAATCCTTGCATGAAAAACCGCTTTCCTTATTTCCTGTTGCTCGTAGTGCTGGTTACTTTTTTCAGTAACCCGGCAACGCTGTATGCACAGGTAACAGTGGACAGCAGTGTTCAAGTGATTGAAGAACCGGTTGATGATACAACAGCTGTTTATGATGATGAATACGAAGAGGAAGAAGAAACTGAAGTGTTCGATACAACATTGCATCGTTCAACATGGATTTATTCTGCTGACAGTGTACGCTCATTCAGATCGCAGAAAGAGTTTGAGTACATGAAGAACCTTGATAGTTTATTAAAGAAACGCCAGGAACTGTTACTGCAAGAGCAAAAGAAACAAAGCGGCAAACGGGTGATTAATGTTTTCCCTTTCATAGAAGTATTGTTATGGACGCTTCTGATTGGCGCATTGTTATTTGTCCTTTATCGGGTTTTTCTTTCAGATCGTGGTTTGTTTGCATCACCACTTCGAAATAAAAAATTGCAGGTTGAAGAAGAAAAGTTTACGGATGATGTTTATCTCGATCAACAATTGCAACAGGCGATAATAGACGGCAACTATCGTTTGGGTATTCGTTTTCTGTACCTGCAATCGCTCAATAAGCTTTCAGACAGAGGGTGGCTGCAGCTTTCTCCCGATAAAACAAATTACCAATACGTTCGTGAACTGGCAAAGCCGCAATTGAAAAATACATTTGCACGTATCACTTTACATTATGAATATGCCTGGTATGGTGATTTTTTAATTGAGCAACATGTATTTGAACCAATAAAGAAGGAATTCGAACAGTTCTATCAAACCATTAAACTAAGTTGAATAAACTCTTACGATATTGTTTGTGTGCCTGTTTCTTCAGCTTGCTTGTTGCATGCGGAGGAAAAGACAAACTAAAGCTGCCCGATATGCGGCACAGCTATTCAAAGAAAAGTAAGAATCCGTTTGGAGCTTATACTGCATATAGTATGATGCGGAATAAATACCGGTTCTCAACAGTTGAAATACTTGATAAGGCATTTCATGAAAATGTTGAATACCCGGTGGGTGATAAACAAAGTTTGTATGTTGTTCTCAGCAGAAATATCTTTTTAGGCGACGTAGAACGTGAAACAATTCTTGAGTATGTAAACAAAGGCAACCAGGTATTTATAGCTGCGGAATATGTTGATAAACAATTACTGGATACGTTGGGGCTTAAGGTGCAGTATATTACAATGAAGAGTATTTTTCAACAACAGGTTGACACAGCAGGCCCCATGCGTTACACCTCTGTTACAGTTCTTCAACAGGATTCATCAAAAAATCCTTCTTATGGTTTCTTTTACCTGCCGTTTGAAGCGCATTTTATACGCCCCGATGAAAGCAATGCGCTTGTACTTGGCACAAACGATGAAGGAAGTCCAAACTATATTTCTGTTGTGCATGGTAACGGTCGTTTTTTCTTTCATCTGAATCCGGAAGCATTCAGTAACTATTACCTGTTAAGCGGGCAGAATAAAAAATATGCAGAGGAAGTCTTCAGCTATTTACCTGCAGATCGGAAAACAGTTTATTGGGATGATTATTATCGTATTGGTCGCTCGCCCAATAAGAATTTTTCATTGTTCGATGTATTTCTTGAGAATCTCATTTTGAAATGGGCCTTGCTGATGTCGTTGTTACTGTTGCTCCTGTATATTGCCTTTGCAAGCAAACGAAGGCAACGTGCAATACCCATAAAACCTGTTAACAGCAATGCAAGTATTTCGTTTGTAGAAACCATTGGCCGTCTTTACCTGCAGAAAAAAGACAATCAGAATATTGCACATAAGATGACAACGTACTTTCTTGAACACATACGAACCAAGTATTATCTCAACACAGCGCACCTTAATGCAGAATTCTTTTCATCGCTTTCACGCAAGAGTGGGGTAGACGAAACAGAAGTAAAACAGTTTTTTCATTTCATTCAGCAATTACAGGAATCACACGAGGTTACGGATGCTCAATTGCTGGAATACAATAACCGAATGCAACAATTCTTAAAACAGTAAAAATAAAATACGAAGTACGGGGGTACGATGGCGTACTTCTAACTTCGTATCTCGTACTTAAAACAGTTTGAACAGTTATAAAAACAAATAAACGGATTCATGGAAAATCAATTTTTCGAACAACGCACCGATCTTTCGCAACTCAACAATGCTATCACTACTATTCGTGAAGCAGTGGGAAAAGTAATTGTAGGGCAGGAGCAAATGCTGGAGTTGATGATCGCCGGTATACTTGCAGATGGACATATCCTCATCGAAGGTGTGCCCGGTGTAGCAAAAACATTATCGGCAAAGCTGATGGCAAAACTGATCGATGCTGATTTTTCACGCATCCAGTTTACACCCGATCTGATGCCGAGTGATGTATTAGGTACTTCTGTTTTTAATCCGAAAGAAGCAAGCTTTCAATTCAAAGCTGGCCCTTTGTTCAGCAATATTGTGTTGATCGATGAAATTAACCGTGCTCCTGCAAAAACACAATCGGCTTTGTTTGAAGTAATGGAAGAACGACAGGTAACAGTTGATGGAACCACTTACCAAATGAGTGTGCCGTTTATGGTACTGGCTACACAAAACCCGGTTGACCAGGAAGGTACTTATCGTTTACCTGAAGCACAGCTCGATCGTTTCCTGTTTAAAATTGAAGTGGGTTATCCCTCGCTTGAAGAGGAAGTGATCATTTTGCAAAACCAGCACCAGGCCGATAACCGTTTCCTGTTGAACGAGATCACAAAAATATTATCAGCATCAGACATTGCTCAATACAGGGAAACCATCCGCAGTATTGTAGTGGAACAAAAACTGCTGGAGTTTATTGCACGCATTGTGCATGAAACACGCAACAATCCTTCGTTATTTCTTGGTGCATCACCACGTGCCTCTTTAGCCATTGTTAAAGCATCGAAAGCATTTGCGGCTATGCGTGGGCGTGATTTCATTACACCGGAAGATATCATTGAAGTAACACCACATGTACTCCGTCATCGTATTATCCTTACACCTGAAAAGGAAATGGAAGGTATTACGGCTGATGAATTAGTTGACCGTATCATTAAATCATTGGAGGTACCACGCTAAGATGTTCTGGCTGTTTTTACTTTCAGGCGCAATTATTTATCTGCTTGCACACTTTGTGTTGAAGTCGCTGTATTTCAGTACACGATTCTTTCAATTGCTGGCAGTGAATATTGCGTTGTTCCTGCTTGCCTATTTTTTTCCTGAACTGGAAACGCCGGCAAAATTGTTTTGTCTTTTGCTGTCGATCGCATTTGCAGCCGATCTATTTTTTCTGTTTGCCATCAATCGCAAACCAATTATTGAACGTGATTTGCCTGAACGTTTGAGTAATGGCGATAGTAATCCTGTTCATATTCAGTTGCAGAATCTTTATCCATTTCCTGTAAAGGCAGAAGTGATCGATGAATTACCCATGCAGTTTCAGCAACGGGATTTCTCCATGAAGCTGAAATTAAAAGCTGGTGAAAGTCGTGAACTGATCTATCATCTCAGACCAACTGAAAGGGGAGAATATCATTTTGGAAAAGTGCAGCTGTTCGTAAGCTCCTTACTTGGTTTTGTTGAACGGAGATTTATTGGTGCAGAAGATGTGATGGTGCCTGTGTATCCATCATTCATACGTATGCGGCAATACCAGTTGCATGCAGAAGCGGCACAAACAAAAGAAAGTGGTAACCGGCGTTTGCGAAAGATCGGCCATAGTATGGAATTTGAACAGGTAAAAGAGTATGTGCAGGGAGATGATGTACGTACCCTCAACTGGAAAGCAACGGCACGTAAAGGTTCACTGATGGTGAATTCATACACCGATGAAAAAAGTCAACAGGTGTATTGTGTGATTGATAAAGGAAGGTTGATGAAAATGCCATTCAATGATCTCACATTGCTGGATCATGCTGTGAATGCAAGCTTGGTAATGTGTAATGTAGCATTACACCGGCAGGATAAATTTGGACTGATGACCTTCAGCAACAAAATGGGATCGGTATTAGCTGCAGATCGTAAACCTGTACAATTGGAAAAAGTATTGCAGCTGCTTTATAACCAACAGACAGCCTTCCTCGAATCGGATTTTGAATTATTATATACTCGTGTGCGTGCAACAATAAAGCAACGCAGCTTAATTATTCTCTTCACCAATTTTGAATCACTGGCAGGTATGCAAAGGCAAATGCAATACCTGAAACGCATTGCCAAATATCATTTGCTGCTGATCGTTTTCTTTGAGAATACAGAGTTGAAACAAGTGGCAGGCCAGGACGTGGAAGATATTGAAGACCTGTATGTAAAAACCATTGCCGGTAAATACATGCACGAAAAACAACTCATCGTAAAAGAATTGCAGAATGCAGGTATTCTCAGCATTCTCTCCGCACCTGAACATGTAACGGTGAACACCATCAACAAATACATTGAAATAAAGACAAGACAAGCGATATAGTAAAGTAAGATGTGCGTAATACGCAAACTCGTCGGCACGGTCGCAGACCGTCAGACGCACAACCGCTTACTCCTTTTCATAAATATTAAAGATCCGTTTCACAGCGGATACAATTGTTGTGGCAAGAATGGCTCCTGAAAAAGCAAGAAAAATATCTTTCTGTGCATCCCATATATCACCTTGTGTTCCTAAATATGCATCGCCTTGTGCTTTAAAGAAAATATCAGCAACCGCCCATTCGATCAATTCATAAAAAGCACTGATAGATAATGTGATCTCAATCGGCAATATCCAGGAAACAAGCTTTGGATATTTCAACCATTTCAAAAACATTTCACGCATAGGATAAGCAAGCAAAAAACCAAAGCTGAAGTGAACGATACGATCATAGTTATTGCGCTTCGCATCAAACACATCCTGCAAATAATAGCCGAGCGGATTTTCGGCATACGTGTATTTAGATCCATACACATGCAGGCACATATAAATACAGATCAACAGGTAAGTGAGATCGCTGAATTGAAAACGCTTAAATGTCAGCACAAAAAAAATAAGGAAAAGAAAAGTCAATGTATTTTCCAATAACCAGTTACTCATGTCTGTTGTTCCGAGATAGGTATTAACCCACACAGCGGTAAAAACAGAAACAAAAAGCCATAACCAGTAATTTTTTCTCAGTGGTGTTCTGCTGTTTGATATTGCAATTGTAAAAGCCATAAAGCAAGTATGATTTTGGTTGATTTGTAAAAATATGATTTGACAGTTTTAAAACACAATAATAGTAGCTGAAACAGCAATATCATCACTTCAACTAAGTCCATTACCTTTGCCCACTACATGAAACAGGAAGTACAAACCATTTTTACAGAAGGACAGGTAATATTGGTAGATAAGCCATTGGAATGGACATCACACGATGTGGTGGCAAAAGTGCGTAATGCAATCAAAATAAAAAAAGTTGGTCATGCAGGTACGCTTGATCCGTTAGCAACAGGATTACTCATTCTTTGCACCGGCAAGTTTACCAAACGCATCAACGAATACCAGGCACGTGAAAAAGAATATACCGGCACATTTACCATTGGTGCTGTTACTCCAACCTATGATCTCGAAAGTGAACCTGAGCAATTCAATGATTATTCATTTGTAACTCCTGAACTCATTCACGAAACAACAAAACAATTCATTGGCGATATTATGCAGGTGCCGCCTACGCATTCGGCTATTAAGCGTGATGGCAAGCCTGTGTATTTATTAGCAAGAAAAGGAGTGGATGTAGTGCTGGAACCAAGACCATTGCACATTAAAGAATTTGAGATCACAAAAATTGAACTGCCGGTTTTGCATTTCCGTGTCGTATGTTCAACCGGAACATATATCCGCAGTCTTGCACATGATTATGGGAAGGCATTAGGTTGCGGCGCTCACCTCAGCAGTTTACGACGTACACGGATTGGCGAATTCACAACAGAAGAAGCAAGAACATTACCCGAAACATTGGAATGGATAAAAGAAGTAAAAGCTGCAATGCCTCCAACTGAATAGAACGCTACCACTGGAACGGATAGCCAATACCAAGTGAGATATTAATATTTTCATAGCGCCAGGTGCGGGCTTCAGCAGAACGGCCAAACAGATTTCCAACATCATTAAAACTTGGAATACTCCATCCCGCATTTGTTGCCGCAAATGGATAAGCAGGATTCTTTAAGCGATACCCAATATCAACACGTATCAGGAATAAACCCACAAAATCCAAACGGAAACCTGTGCCCACACTCACACTTAAATCACGGTAAAGATTTTTTAATTTAAATACCACTGTATCGTTACCGATATTACTTTGGTTGCGGAAGTTCCACACGTTACCAATGTCAGTAAACAACGCACCACGAAGAATTAATGTGTTGGGCCAGATGCTTAAAATATTATAACGGTATTCAACATTTGCCTCAAGGATCATATCGCCTGATCTGCTGAAGAACTGGTTTCTTCCTGTTCTTACATCAGCAATGCTTGCACCGGGACCAATACTACGTAGTGGCCATGCACGCATACTGTTGGGACCACCACCTGCATACTGCTTAAAGAAAGGCATGCTCGATGTATCGTTGTCATACAAAAAGCCGGCACCCGCTGCCGCACGAAACACCCAGCGTTCCTGTTTTGTTGCGGGACTTATGATCTGGTATTTAAATTCAGCATCGCCTTTTACATACTCAAACAATTCTTCATCAAACAAATTAATAGCATTTTTTAAACGGCCTGCCAATGCACCTGATTCTTCGAAATTGAGGCGCAATGCTGAAAGATGATTTTGTCTTTTCTTATTCTGAAAACGTTTGGTATAGTTAATGCTTGCAGCGCCTAAACCTAATACGAACCCTTGATTGAAAGAGTTGCGAAGGAATACGTTATTTGCTAACTGATCTTTGAACGATTGAGACAGATCATAAAGTTTTACATACTCAACATTCACAGGACTGATACGCCAAATTTCATTCCTTGGAGTTTGAAACTGCCAACCGAAAGTTGAACTTGCTGTGGTGAGCGCAAACAAACCATTCTGATTAATATTCCTGTCAATAAACGAAATAGAAGAGGTGAGGAATGTTTTACGGTTCAACCATCTTCTGCTTTTACGTGTAAACAACCATGATGGAATACGTGGTGTACTGATTGAATTGCTGAATGACAACTCTGTTGCCTGCAAACCTGAATTGATAGGAGGCAGACCTAATTCAATACCACCACGCAACGTGTTATTCATTTGAATACCTTGCTTGGCAATATTCCTGTCCTGCAAACCAACTGTAACACCAAAACCAATAAGATTACCCGCAGTTGTTAGTCCGGACTGAACCTGGTTAAACACACTTTCAACGTTTGCACTAAATGTAAAACGCTTATAAGGGATCATGAACACATCATAGTCGATAGCATTTGAATCCTCGGGAACAAGTTTTGGTTGTATCCTGATCACCTGCCACACATTCAACTTATTTAATTCATCTGCTGTTTGATTCAATTTTAATGAACTGAATAAACTATCGGTTCGTAAACGAAGATTACGACGAATAAATGCAGGTTTATATTTCCCTTCCTGGAAACGAACAGTGATATTATTTCTTACACTATCAATGTATTGAACTGAATCAACATTATCGCCTCCTTTAAATTCAGGATAAACAACAATGTTGCGGTTGTAGAATTGCCGGAAGATGGAATCTTTCAGTCTTGGTTTGGTGCGTATATAAACGTTGATCAATGGGTTCTTTCTGCGTTCCTGCGCCTCCTGGAACACTTCAAACTGGCGAATAGGATCAAGTGCAAGGCTTGGATCAAGCAATGCAAGGAAAGTTGTATCAACATCTGCATAGATCGCGTCACGGTTCATGTTGTAATAACCGTTGTTGCGATAAAGTTCAATAAGCCTGTTCATTTCTCTCGATATCAACTCTTCACTAAAAGGCATCCCTTTGCGTAGTAATGTTTGCGAACTGTTTTGTTGCGTGAGCTCTGCAATTGGCGCAATCTGTGCCCGGTTTGAGTCGTTGGGAATAATTGCAATAGAATCAATGCGAAAAACAGGACCTGTATTTACTCTGAATTTGGTGGAAGCCCGTATTTGTAATCGCTCCGGATCTTCTTTGTGCACGGAGTCGATATAAACAGTATCAATCGTCACTTTTCCATTATAATAGCCCAGCGTTTGCAGATAGATCTGCATGTTGCGGGCGCTTTGATTAGCATAGGTTGTGTCAAACACAGGAGGATTTTCAATGCGTTTGAATATAAGCCAGCGTTGTCGTACGATCACACGCATACTGTCATCGAGTTGAGTTTCCAAACCTCCTTTAAGTAAAGTGAGTGAATCTTTGCTAAGCTTGTTATTAACTACATTTATCTGGTTAGAATAAACAAAAGGCTTGTCTTTTGGAAATTTCTTTACTTTGAGAAATAATTTTGAATTGCAGGAACTAAGCACCGACAGTACTGCCAAACAGGTAAATATGGTAATGGTTAACCGGGTGAAGCTCATAAAAAGATGATCGATGCTCAGTAAAAATGAAATCAAATATATCCAAAGTTTAGGCCATAAAAAAAGAAGGGATGAAGAACGGCTCTTTTTAATGGAAGGAAACAAGATGGTAGCCGAGCTTTTAGCGCATTATCCCTCACAGATTGTGCGGTTATACGCCACCGAAACTTTCTTTGAACAAAATTCCGCAGCCAGGCAAATTCAACTGCATCAAGTCGTTTCGGAAGATGAACTGGCCCGTATTTCCCAATTACAAACACCTAACCAGGCACTTGCGCTTGTACATTATTTTGCTGAAGCAGCAGTTGAACTCTCGTCAACTGAGTGGACGTTGGCATTGGATGGCATCCGTGACCCCGGCAACATGGGCACCATTATTCGACTGGCAGATTGGTTTGGCATCCGCACCATTATTTGTTCTCCAGATTGTGCAGACATCTATAATCCAAAAGTAGTGCAGGCAACAATGGGCAGCATCATGCGGGTAACTGCCGTTGAAAAAGAACTGGCTGTTTTTCTTGCTGATCAGGACTTGCCTGTTGTTGGCGCAGTGCTTGGAGGCAAAGAACTTTCTTCCTTTGAATTTCCAAAAGCAGGTATCCTGGTTATAGGAAATGAATCGAACGGAATTCGTGAAGACGTGATTCCTTTACTGAGCGATAAACTCATGATCCCACGTTTTGGCGAAGCAGAATCGCTGAATGCGGCAATTGCCACCAGCATTTTTTTATGGGAGTTGAAGCGGGGATGATAGAGTCGCTGATGACACTGATTTGAAGGATTTGCACGGATAGATTCAATCAGTGTATATCCGCTTGATCAGTTCAATCCATGTTTCTATCAAATGGCGGAAATACCAACCCTGCTTTTCACAAATTCATTCCGCTCTAGTTCATTCAACATAAACTGTGCAAGGTCACCAGCATTAATACTGTTTAAATTTGGCTGCGGAGGATAGTCTTTGGCGGTGATATAATTACCGGTGGGGCCATCGTTGATGATATCAGGACTGCAAACAAAAGTCCAGTCAAGAGGGGAGTCTTTTAAAGATTCATATGCTTTGCGATGTTCATTTCCAACCGGAAGGTATTCCTCGGGATAATCTTTCTGATCGATAATGAGCGAGTGCTCATCAAAGTTTAAAATACCTAAACCGCCCAATGCCACAATTCGTTTGACAGCTGCTTTCTGCATTTGGGTAACAATCGTCTTCATACCAAGCGAACGTGCTTTGTCAGATCCGTCAAAGGCTCCGCCAATTGCACTCAAAACTGCATCACAACCTTTAATAGCGTGCAATATGTCTGCTGCATCAAATAAACCAGCTTTTATTTTCTCCAGCTTGTCGTTCTCAATATCCATTTCATACACATTCCGGCCGTAAGCTTTTACCGAATGACCACGCCATAAAGCCTGCTTAACGAGTTGAGTACCGACCTGACCTGTGGCGCCAAATACAATTATTTGCATGCTGTTTCTCTTTATACTTACAAATTACAAAAGGCCATTGAGAATGTTAAATTTAATATGCAGCCAACCTCTGGTAAAGAATTACAATCTTTGCAGTTAAATCAACAAGTTGAAACAAGTTTACTTCCTCATACTGTTTATATTCTCAGTTGGTCTTGTGCGTGCGCAAAAGATCGATAGCCTGTTCTTTAATCTTTACACCGATAGTTTAAAGAAAGGTTCCTGGAATTATATTAATGTTGATGCGAAACTCAGCAACGGCAGTTATATGCCATTAACCAGCGAGCAATTAAATTTTAAAGTAAGCAACGGCAAACTGCAGGGCAACAGCGTTTGGATCGATTGGGAATTTACTGACGATTCTGTTGTTGTGGAAGTATCGCTGAAAAAAGATGTTTCAGTTCGCAAATCAATCACCATCTGGATCAAAAAGAAAGATGAACAATTGAACGCACCTTTGAATGATTCATTGCTTCAACAGATCAACGACCGACCTAAAACTCCCAAAAAGAAAAGAAAGAATTAGCCGCCTGTTTTTTTCTTAACAGGAGGTTTTGCTGCAGGCTTTGTTGTAGCCGGTTTTTTCGGAGCCGGTTTTGTAGTAGCTGGCGCCACATCCATTCCTTCACCCATTTTTAACCGGTTATTAAAATCAATTGCTTCCGGTATCGGCGCTTCTCCATCCTTCAATTTAAAGTCGAATACTTTATCAATGTGCAGCCATTGGCCATTCGTCCATTTAAAACCTTCATAATCACCATCAGGAATTAACGTGTATTTTTTGCCGGGTTCATTTGTTTCAGATATCAGGTGATCGAAGATGATCATATCCATTTCTTCATCGTACTGCACTCTTGCACGTCCATCTTTTTTATATTCTAATAAGAAACGGTTCAATGCAGGTTTAGGTACAGAATCTTTTGCATAAGAGAATGCAGCAGGTATTCCGAACATAGGCGTACCATTATCATCAAACCACATTACATCCAGCCACTTCTTTGTGGTGCGTGCATCATTTTCATCGTAACCAAAAAGTGTATAGAATTTTCGACCATTATGCTCTTTTTCAAGAATACGGTAATACACAGCACCAATCCACCACATATTGTTGGCAACTGTGTCAACATCATTTGCGATAAACTGATCGGCATCACGAAGTGGAATAAACTTTTCTCTTCCCTTTGGATTGCGGAGTTGAATAAATCCTTTCTGTCTGCAATAATCATCATCTCTTACGACCTGCCAGGTGAAAATGCGGAAGGAACTATCCGGACTGTAAACTTTTGAAATTGTTTTTAACGAATCAAACGGAAACTGGTATGATTTATCCTGGATGAGTGCCCGCACGAGTATGCGGGTGAAATTACTGTCGCTGCGAAAACGAACCGCTGCATCTGTCCCACGTACGATCTCGTAACCAAAACGTTTGAGAGAATCTTCACGGAGTTTGAATTGCTTTAATTCAGCAGGAGTGAGTTGCTGTGCTGAAGCAACCAACACAAACGAAACGCAGAAAAGGGTAAAGAGTTTTTGCATGCAGACTATTAACTGATTCCGGGCAAAGTTATTGTGTTTTAAGCCTTACTCACGAGCGCTGTGGCAAATGCTAACAAATCTTTATACTGTGCATCCACTGTTGACGGGTCAGGATTCTCTTCGGGCCGTGTTGGAAGGTAAACAGTAAAGGCACCGATCTTTCGTCCAAACCACATATCGTTGGGCATATTCCCCACCATGATCGACTTACTGAAATCAACAGCCGGAAAATCTTCTTTGGCCTGGTACGCCATGCCCGGATTAGGTTTGCGGTTGATGTGTTTATTATCTGTTTCAGGACAGAAATAAATTTTATCGACACGACCATCATTCGCCGTGATTTCCCGCAACATGTTCGTATGAATTTCCTGCAGATCATCCAGCGACATTAATTTCTTGCCAACACCCGCCTGGTTCGTCACCACAAAGATTCGTGGAAACAGATCAGCCAATTGCTTGATGGCTTCCAGCACTCCGGGCATGAAATGAAACTCATTCCAGTTTTTGATATAATCGCCAACCACATCCTGGTTAATAACACCATCACGATCGAGAAACAAAGTCCAGTCTTTATCAACCAATGGTAATTCCTTATGTGGCAATGGCATAAAGTAAGCTGTGTTTGCAGGATGATTTGTTGGGAGTGTTGTATGGATCATGATCAGCTTTTTGCAGTGAAATAACGCTCTTCAACTAATTGACAAATGATATGCCCCAGCATGATATGGCTTTCCTGTATGCGAGGTGTTATCTTCGATGGCACATTAAACAAATGATCGCTCAATGGTTTTAGTTTGCCACCTGTTTCACCGGTAAAACCTATTGTGATCATTCCTTTTTCTTTTGCAGCTTTAAATGCTTCAATGATGTTGGGTGAATTACCTGAAGTAGATAAACCAACCAGTACATCGCCTGCATGACCAATACCTTTCACCAAACGTGCATAGGCCACTTCAAAACTATAATCATTGGCAATGGCTGTGAGATAAGAAGTGTTAACATGCAACGCTTCGGCAGGTAATGCTTCACGATCGAGATAAAAACGACCGCTGAATTCTGCTGCCAGATGTTGTGCATCAGCAGCGCTGCCACCATTACCACAGAAAAGAACTTTCTTGCCTTTTCGAAATGCATCAACTATCAGATCGCTGATGGCATCCAATTTTGCAATGACTGTTTCATCATTGAGGAGTTGCTGTTTTACAGCAATGGAATCAAGAATAACCTGTTTGATCTGTTCGCTCATGCTGCAAATGTAAATGAAAAAGAAAAGCTGCAAGTTCTTAGCTATTAGCCGCCAGCCAATACAAATCTCTGCGAACTCAGCAACTCTGCGTGGGTTATCGAAAAGCTATACCGATGCGGCCAATTGCAAAACTGTAGCCGTCATTTTATCCCAGCCATATTTCTTTTTTTCTTCACGAAGATGGGGGAGAAATTTTTCAGCGCCTGTCTGCATATATTCCTGCATGGCTGCTGCAATTGAATCAACGGTAGGTTCACAAACCAAACCGACTTTACCATGCGGCACAAAAGCAGGTAATCCGCCAACATTGGTAACAATCATGGGGATTTCAAAATGATAAGCAAGGGGAGTAACTCCGCTTTGCGTGGCATTGCGGTAAGGCTGCACCACAGCATCAGCCGCACAGAGATAATATTTTACTTCACTATCGGCAATGAATTCTGTTTTGAGAATCAGATCATCTTTTAGTTGAAGTTGTTCGATGAGATCATCGTAGTGTTTACGGTCTTCGTAAAACTCACCAGCTATCAGTAATTTGGAATTTGGATTTTGGATTTTGGATTTCTTGAAAGCCTCCAGTAACATATCAAGTCCTTTGTATTTGCGTATAAAGCCGAAGAAAAGAAATACAAATGAATCCTGACTTATACCAAGATGAGTGCGTGCTTCCTGTTTTGAAACTGCGTTGCCAAACACATCATACAACGGATGTGGTTGCAATATTGCTGGTTTTGTTTGGGTGAACGTACGCAGATCGCTGAGTACTTTATCACTCATGGTGATGAATGCATCAACCGGTTTTATAAAATACTTCGTGAATGCATGATCGCCGAAACGCTTTTCATGCGGCACCACGTTATCGGCAATGCAAACAATTTTTGTATGCTTATTTGATTTGATGCGGCGCAGAATAGTTCCTAATGCCGGCCCCATCAACGGTAACCAATAACGAACAACAACGAGATCAGGTTTCAGATTCTTTATTTCATTGCCAACCGCTAACCAGTTGATTGGATTAATGGAGTTGACTTTTATGTTGATGTTGAGATCTGCTGGTGCAGGTTCAGATGAATATTGAGTGGTGCCGGGAAATAGAAAATCGGGGTACTGTAAGCTGAATGAATAGATCGTTACATCATGTCCTTCGTTTTGAAACTGCCTCGCCAACCGCTCATTAAAAATGGCGATTCCACCACGCAGGGGATGGGCTGGGCCGAGGATGATTATTTTAGATAGATTCACGGATGACACTGATATAAGCTGATGTTAACGGATTTGTTTATGCTCGTTGGTAAAAACCTTTCGCTTAAATGAAGGCTTTTCTCCAAAAAACAAAAGTAACCCAATCTCATATTCAGTTGCTTTTAAATAATTGGTTAGTTGTAATTCGTGTTCAAGAATAATTCCACCTTCGCCAGCCTTTAATTCGAGTACACAAATGTTTTCAACCAGTATGTCAGCAAAATAACTGCCGACCTGCCTGTCATTATAAAACACTTTAATGGGAGCTTGTTGGACAGAGTTCAATCCATTATTCTGCAATTCAAACATCAGTGTATTTTCATACACTTTTTCCAGAAAGCCATATCCTAATTTATTGTAAACAGTATAGAAACAGCGGATGATTTTACTGGTAAGTTCTTCATGTATCAGCATAGCAACAGGTTTAAGTCCTGACAAGATAATAAATGAGCAGAAAAATCTGTTCTTATCCGCCTCAATCCGTGTCATCAATGACTCTATAACCCTGCTTTATCCCCAATCAAATAAACATTCCTCTCAGGTGCATTGCGTGCAATCAATTCACCAATAAAACCTGCAAGAAATAATTGCGAACCAATGACCATAGAAACAAGTGCTATAAAAAAGGTTGGACGATTGGTGATCGAAAAATTAAAATCAACCAGCTTTGAAATAACCAAGTAGCCGCTGATGATAAAACCAATCATAAAAAACAAGGTGCCCCAAAGCCCAAAGAAATGCATGGGACGTTTACCAAACTTGCCAACAAAAGAAATGGTGGCAAGATCAAGAAAACCATTTACAAACCTGTCCCAGCCAAACTTGGTAACACCATATTTGCGTTTTCGATGTTCAACTACTTTCTCACCAATTTTGCGGAAGCCTGCCCATTTAGCCAGCACCGGAATATAGCGATGCATTTCACCATACACTTCAATACTTTTCACCACCTTCCCATTGTAAGCTTTTAACCCGCAGTTAAAATCGTGCAGGTAAATGCCACTCATCTTGCGGGTGGCTGCATTAAAAAGTTTCGATGGAATATTTTTTGTTAATGTATTATCGTAACGTTTCTTTTTCCAACCACTCACAATATCAAATCCATCAGCAGTGATCATCCTATACAGCTCCGGAATTTCATCCGGACTGTCCTGAAGATCTGCATCCATGGTAATCACGACTTCGCCTTGTGTTGCTTTAAAACCCTCATTCAACGCAGCTGACTTACCATAGTTACGTTGAAAAGAAATGCCCTTGATATTACTGTTAGCCGCACGCAATTGTTTGATCACATCCCATGAACCATCGGTGCTGCCATCATCCACCAAAATAATTTCGTACGATAATTTCTGTTCGTTTACCACCCGTTCGATCCATGCACAGAGTTCGGGCAACGATTCAGCTTCATCTTTTAATGGAATAACAATACTCAGGCTCATAGGCGATATTAAATAGATTTCGGCATATTCGAGTTAGGATTCTTTTTTGCAATACCTGCTCCAATCAGCGATGCAATACCACCAATGAAAGCATAGCTGAATAAAGAACCCACAACACCAAAAAGGAAAAAATATTTACTGGTAAATTCAATTGCTTTGTCAATTGTTTCTTCATTCATCTGCGGATTCTCTTCCATTCCTTTACGTGCCATCTCCATAGCCTTTTCTTTTACTTCGGGCATTAAAAATGTAGATAGAATGAACCCAGCTATTGCTATGAGAGTAACAATTGCTGCGGTTTTAAATCCATGACCAAATACAGAACCAAATGTTACTTCGCCATCCATATCAACCGAAAAAGAATAACAGGCCCAAACTATAGCTGCCAAATAACAAACTATTGTAACCCACTGCACCCAACGCTCATAAATATCGAACACCTGGAACAGTATGCCAATGAGAACAACAGCAATACCAATGATGAGACCTTTAACAAAGTGAGAGGTTACTTTCTTTTCCATAAACAAAAATTTAGTTTAGTTTAAGTTGATTGTTATTGATGATGCCAATCACTTTTCCTCTCAGCTCTTTCCCAATAAAGGCAGAGTTCTTTGATTTGGAGCGGATGGCACCGGTTTCAAACACATATGTCGCCTCGGGGTTAAATAATGTTACATTGGCCATGGCACCTTCTTTTATTGAAGGCATTTCAATATCCAAAACCTTGCGTGGATTGATACTCACAAGTTCCACCCAACGTTCGGCACTTAACGTATTTCCAAAGATGGCACCCATTACACCATAACAACTTTCAAGACCGATCATACCGGGTTTGGCATATTCAAACTCACATATCTTACTATCGTATTCGTGTGGTTCATGATGCGTGGCAATACAATCGACCGAACCATTCAGCACCGCTTGCCGTAAAGCATCACGCTCAACAGCTGTGCGGAGTGGGGGATATAGTTTGAGGTTGGTGTCGTAACTCTGCATGTCTTCATCTGTAAAATAAAGATGAGCAGGTGTTACAGAACAGCTGATGGCTGCACCACTTTCTTTTGAGCGGTTAATATATTCAATACTCTTTGGCGAAGTAACACCTGTGAAATGCAGTTTCGATTCTGCATAGCGGGTGAGTTTAATATCTCTCGCCACCTGAATTTCTTCAGCAAGTACAGGTTTTCCCGGCAAGCCAAGACGTGTGCTGATGATGCCTTCATTCATTAAACCATAGGTGCCGATCGTTTTATCATCGGGTATCTGAATGATGGTGCCATTGAATGCTTTCACATATTGCAAGGCTTTCAATAATAAGCCGGCTGATTGTACTGGATGCAATCCATCAGTAAATGCAGCAGCACCGGCAGCACGCATATCATACATCTCTGCCAGTTCTTTACCTTCGGTTTGTTTGGTAACAGCACCCAGCGGATGAATATTTACAGGCGATTGTTTTGCTTTCTGCACAATATATTCCACCTGCGATTTACCGCTTACAACGGGGTTGGTATTTGGCAACACCATTACATCGGTGTAACCACCCGCAGCTGCAGCTTCAATACCTGTTTCCAATGTTTCTTTGAATTCAAAACCCGGATCGCAGAAGTGCGCAAACAGATCAACCCAGCCTGGCGAAAGATGAAGATTTTTTTCCTCGATCACCTTGTCAGCCTGTTGCTTTGGCAGCAAGCCAATCAGTTTAATTTGTCCGTTATCAATAAATACATCTTGTACAGTTTGATGGAAAGGAGACTGTGGATCGATAATGTGCGCCTGCCTGATGAGAATGGTCATGTAAAGAAGTTCAGATTATTGCGGCGCTAAGATCGTTTTTTTTGATTGATTTTGTGCCAAATAGATATAAATCTTACATTTGCTGCCCGTTGAAATCCAGGGGTGGATTTCTGTTTTTTGTTCGGGACGTAGCGCAGCCCGGTAGCGCACTTGCATGGGGTGCAAGGGGTCGCTAGTTCGAATCTAGTCGTCCCGACAATCGATGATTCAAATTGAATCAATCCCTGTAAAATCTTCTGATTTACAGGGATTTTTTATTTTATCCCTCTTAAATCAACTCAAAAAAGCTCAAAAAAAACAGGTGTAATTCGGTGAGCATGTTCGGGCATATGAATTGTACTCACCTTACGCCACTCAATTCATTGTGATCCAAACTGTCGTCTCAATTTTACAGGAGATAAATAAGAGGATTCGAAATGGATTCGAAACTGCGGACTGATGTTTTGTGAAGAGTGAATTTTCAAATCATTTCAAATTTTAAAACGACAGAGTTATGGGAAGACAAACATTCGGCATCTGCTTTCTTTTGCGAAAATGCAAGGCAGATAAACAGCGGGCAGATATTTATGTACGTATCACTGTAGACGGAGAAGAAGCAGAATTTTCCTGCAAAGAGCAAATCAATATCAATCAGTGGAATGTCCAAAAAAGTATTGTAAAAGGAAATAGCATTGAAGCAAAATCAATTAATGAACACCTGGATAGTATCCGCATTTCAATAAAGGATAAATACCGAAAGCTTACAGACAGGGAAGAATTGGTTACAGCTCAATCAATAAAAGAAGCCTATTTAGGCGCATCGTCTATAAAGAAAGGTCACCGTTTAAAAGAACTGTTAGCTTATTACAGAAAGATCTGGCAACCTAAATTAAAACCAGGGGGCTATAAAAACTATAAAACCACCCTTGATTATATAGAACGTTTTATTGAAGAAAGCTTTCCGTCAAAGGACATCTATCTTTCTCAGGTCGACACTAAATTTGTCACTGATCTCGAATACTATATAAGGATGAATCCGGCAAAAGTACATGACCCTTGTAAAGGAAATGGATTAGGCAAACATATTCAACGCTTCAAACGTATCATTACCTGGGCAACCAATGACCTGAAATGGTTAAAAGAAGATCCTTGCAGTAGTTATAAATGCCCGCTGAAAAAAAGCAAGCGAAAAAAACTCGACATGCGTGAATTGGTGTTGCTTGAATCGAGGGTTTTTCTTGATCCTGATCTTCATTATGTGCAACAATTATTTTTGAATAGCTGTTATACCGGATTGGCATTCATAGACAGCATGGAGCTTGCAGAAACTGATTTTGAATGGGAAGAAAACGGTACTGTTTGGTGCAACCGATACAGAACTAAATCTGACGAATTATGTTCGGTACTCTTACTGGAGTCTGCAGCCAAAATATTACAACACTATCGACTACAGGCCAAACAAGAGAGCAGAAGAACGATTTTTTCCAAAATCACCAACCAGCAGGTGAACCGGTCATTAAAAATAATTCAGGAAGTATGCGGCATAAATACACCGCTAACATTTCACGTGGCACGGCATACATTCGCAAAAACAGTAGCATTGAAAAACGGCATACCACTGGAAACTGTGCAGATGATGATGGGACATTCAAAAATTACCACAACACAGATTTATGCTGATGTGGATGAAGAAAAAATCAAAGATGATATGAGTGGACTTGAAGAAAAATTGAATCGCAAAAGATTACAACTCCAAAACAATCCCATTAACTTCCAAAATGCTTAAATGAAAAGCCGCTAATTAAGCGGCTTTTTTTAAAATCCTTCTTCAAGCAGTCGTCTGATATCATCCTTGTTATAATAGATAGTACCACCGATCTTTTTTGTGCGAAGCTTTCTGGAAATACGTAATGAAGTGAGCTTGTTCGCACAGCAGCCCAGTATTCTCCTTGCATCTGCAGTCTTATAGCCCTTATCCAATTCATTGTGCAACGGAACAACACTCTGAAGCAACTGTTTAAAGTCGTTAATCAGTCTGAAACGAAAGCGTTCAAGATCTTCTTGTGTAACAATATCTACCGGCATTAATTAATATTTTTACTGTAGAGGTAGGCGGGTATTGCCAAACGGTAAATTAGATGCGTCTTCCAGATATTTTAAATAGATAAGACTTGGACGAAACTGATTGGGGCCTGGATGATAAATGATGTAGCCATACTTGTGAAGTTCATTGATACGTTGATTAAATGTTTGCCTGGCGCTGATCTTGGCAGTTTTCATTAAGCGTTGGCGGTTGCTTTTTACCGGGTTTGTCCCACCATCGGTCAAACTGATATGCAGCAACGCCATGAAAAGACTGATATGAACTGTACTGATTCTGGCATCTTCCTGAATGTCGTCAAAAAAACTGCAAACCGCAGACTGAAGTTGATTGGATATGTTATCAGCCAACTGCATTATTTACCGATTTTCCTTTTGGAAACTTTTACTTTTAAGACTCCGCTATTTTTTTCTGTAGAATTAATTGTAGAATCAGAAATTTTAGAGTTTTTTTGCTTTTGTTGAAACTGTCTTTCGATCCATCTATTCTGCAGATATCGGTATGCTTCATCAATCGTGATAAGACTGTCTCCACTGGGATAAAACCGTTGGGTAATATCCGGTCTAACTTTAACAGTTACAATACTGTTCACAATTTCAACAGGTAAAGTACCAACCCAGTATTTTAGTAGTAGTCTTTCTGTAATACTTCTTCCATTTTCATTGGCAGACATAGCAACGAGTTTCTCTGTAATCTGTTCCACCTTACGTTCAATTTCCCAAGTCTGTTTGAGTGGGATTGTACCTTTCTCTGCTTCCTGCAGAAAAGTTTTCCAATCAATAGAAGCCATTTCATCATCAATTGAAAAACTATCATTCCTGTCTACAACCCCTGTATCTACAATATCCCGTTTCTGTAAACTCACATCGTAATACAAAAGCGAATATTGATCTGAGTTTTTGTCCTTTTCAAAATTAAACCAAAAACAAAGTTGATCAGAGCCCTTCTCCACAGATCGTAACAGTTGGAAAAATGAAATTTTAAAGCAGGTGTGCCTGAGAATTAGAACTTCCATCTGCTCAAAACCAATTTCTCTCAATTGTTCTGCCAGTGCACGAATGTTTTCAATATTCATAGATTAGTTTTTTTAATCATATTTAGAAAGGTGGGGGGCTTAAGCGACCCCCAATCCTTTGCCTTTACTTTCTCTTTTTTTTGGAAGTAATGTTTTTTCTGTTTTCTTTTCTTTCTCAGGCTTCACCGTCTGCTCCGTCTTCAACTCTTTTTTTTTATCGTCATCAGCAACAGCTTTTTCTGCTGCTTTTCCTGCCGGTAAGGATTTGTATTGT
Source organism: Lacibacter sp. (assembly GCF_035299325.1). Taxonomy (GTDB): domain Bacteria; phylum Bacteroidota; class Bacteroidia; order Chitinophagales; family Chitinophagaceae; genus Lacibacter. Next base: position 47,785 of record NZ_DATGWT010000014.1, read on the forward strand.
TCAAGTGTTTCTTTGGTCATCATTTTCATATTACCATCGTAGAGCGTTACTTTTTTAAACTGCGGATCAGCTTCTATAAACATACGCTGGCTGTTGCCATCCTTTTCGATTGTAATGGCTTGCACATTACCTTTTTCCAGCGACTGGAGAAGCGACTTTGACTTATCGGGGTCGTTCAATTCTGAAACAGCGTATTTAGCCACTGCATCCTTTAAGTTGTAACCATAATTTTCATGGTATTGCTTTACCTCGAAATTGTTGTTTTTGTCTTTGTTTTCGAAGTCAAGCTGCAACCATGCTTTGTATGGTTGTCCTTCTTTGTTTAAGAGTTCTTTGTGTACCGCTCTTCCATCCAGCAGATTAAAGGCCTCTTTGGCAGTAACTCCTTTGCCTTTGGTTAAATAAAAGGTTTGATTGACCTCGTCTCCATTACTACGATGAAGCGTAGCCTGGTAATTGTTGAAGAAATACATGTCGGTGGAGTCAGACTTGCGGAAATTCAGTGAGGCTTCAAATCCTTTGTTGCCGATTTCATTGAAGAATTCCAGCTTAAATTCTGGCTTACCTTCCTGTAGATTTTTTTCGAGATCGGCTTTGAGTGCATCGCCAAAGCCCATGTACTTGAGATTATCGCTCAGGTACTGAAGATTTTCCTGATTCATGTTGTTTAAGTTTTGATGTTTTGAAATTTGTGTTGATTCAAAATGCTCGATTAAGGCATCAGTAAATGCGTTGCCATCCCTGTTGTATAGCCCGTTTTGATCCGGATCATTGATGGATGATTGATTGAATTGTTCACCATAGGGAATCTTTGCAAGCAGATCAGCAATGGATTTGAACGGAAGTACATGAAAACGATCATGATCGCTGATGTTATCGGCAGCAAAACTGTTGGCTTCAATACGGGTTTCAAAAAAGTACACATCTGTTTGGTCCAGATAATAGATACTGTTGTTGTACACCATGTATTGTTTACCTGCCCGAAGCGCAAGTTCAGCCAGTGACAGTACTTCGTCGGAAAGTGGATGTTCGTTCTGCATGTTAAATCATTTTCTTCTGTAGATCCGCAAATGCAGGAGATCGATTGTTTTAATTCAAACAGTTTATGGAATACTGGTTCCTTTAGCAGCATATTTCGGTAACAGAATCGATTGCATCAGCTTTTTATTGGTGATCTTTAATTGCAGATGACGACCGCCGTTTTTTTCCATCAACTGAATCAGCATTTGTTTAGCGTCTGGGATAGTAAATTTCTGAACAGCAATTACCAGTGTATGTGATGTCATTGCTTTGATGACTTCGGGATTTGCTGTGACCAGCAGAGGAGCGAGTTCCTGTTCCTGAACAGCTGTGCGTTTCGCTTTTTTTCTGTCACGTATAAACAGTCGCATCAGTTCCGGTTCAAAATCAATCGGGCTGTTATTGGTTAAGTGTAACTGAAAATAAAGAACATCACTTTGTATGTAGATACCGGTTACTTCTACAACCATATCCCATTTGTTGTCACGAATACCTTTGATCGTTCGTGGATTATCCAGTATACCGGTTGCGTAGTTTTGCAGCGGTGAACTTTTTTTTGCCGCTACATGATACACCTGTTCTTCAGGTTGCGATAAATAGCGAACAGCAAAGGAATATACAGTTCCGTCAACGGTCACCACACTCAGGTTGGTCTCTGAAAAGTTTTTTGCTGCTGCTTTGACAAGAAGTACATGCGGGGCATCTTTGATTCCTTGCACCACTATGGCTTTTGCTCCACGATCCACATGCAGGATGGGACTTGGAAAAACAAGACTGCTGGTTTTATCAGTTGTAATACAAATCGTCGTTTGTGCTGCTACCTGAAAATAGGCAATGCACAGAATGAAAAAGAAGATGAGCTGTTTCATTTCAATTGTTATTAGATGATAATTGTTGTTCTCTTTTTTTATCCCGGAGTAAAAGCCGGTGCCCTTCTTTCACCACTACTTTTACCTGTTTTACTTTTCTGCCAAGCAATTGCTTCAGGGTATTTACACCAGCTGTAGCGGCCTGTGCACGAAAGGAAGGATCAAGTGTCAGAATATCCATTTGTTGCAGACTGCTCTGCCCGGATTCCTTTGCCACATCACGGCTGATCGCTCCCGGAATGTAGATGCCGGCCATCCCATCCATATCGAAGACCTCCAACTCTACAGGAAAAATGTGTTTGCCATAACGAAGGCTGCTGATGCTGATCTCAAGTCGCTCGTCGTTGAGGGTGACTTTGCCGTTTAGTTTTGTTCCTTTTGGTATCAGGGTGCCATTGATAAAAATATCAGTCGCAATCCGTATCTGGATAATCGAACCGTTCACCAAAGTTTGCGTCGCATGTACAACAGCTTCGATGGCGGTTGATTCTTCTTCTGCTTTATACGTTTCATCAATGCCAAAGAAACCTACCTGGAATTGCTGGTTATTTGTATTGCTATCCAGTAAACTTGTAACTGTTGTTTTTTTATTCGCTGTAATCGGAAATACAACATTGCGCTGTTTTGCGGATTGCTCTTTGAGCTTTTCTTTTACCCGTTCGGGGTGCTGGATGTCAATAATTTTTTCCAGTGTTCCCTGTATTGCTTTCAGTTCAGGATTATCCTGGCCACTGTTTTGCATTTGTTGCATGATGAGATTTAAACGGTCAACTTCAGCATTGAATGAGGACTCCTTTTCATTGTTGGCAATAGAAGATGTATTCTTTTCCAGTGCAGGAGAATTTCCTAATTGTTCCTGCAATAAGGCAAGTTTGCGCATTAGTTCATCTTCGCTACTGGTTCCTTTGTTACTATATGGCGAACTGTTCAGTCCGTAGTTGTACTTGGATGCCGTTTGTTGCGTCAGCAGTTGCAGCTCATTGGTTGAACTGTGATTACTATCAAGTCGTTGGCGGTAATAAGGATCGGTCCGCATCCAATCTTCTAATGCAAGAGAATCCTTATCTGCCTGCTCATAAAAGCGCAGCTTGTCGGTCGGGTCTGCTTCTTTCAGTTTTGAATCCGGAAGATTCAGCAGCAGACCGGCTGTTGTCGGTTCTGTTTCACTGGGAATTCCCTGTCCTCCACCCAATGCCCAGAACGCAAGGCTGATAAAGGGCAGGCAAATAAGTGGCAGCATCAGCAGCATCTTTCGTTTGCGCTTAAACGCCACGGAATGCTGTATCGGTTTGTTTTTTTCAGCAGGCGCTTGCGGTACTGCTGTTGTTTCATCACTTTTCATACGCTTCATGTTTTTGTTGTGAATAATATAGTTGAGTAAGCATCCGGACACTGTCTATCAAACCCGGCCGGGATTGCAGGATGCTGTCGTATTGTGTTGGTTGATTTGTTTTGATACTGTCGAAGTAGGTGAGAAATGACCGAAGCTTTTCTGTTGTGATTGTATCAAGTGCTATCAACGCCATGACTGTTTTTGAATAATCTTGTTGAATATTTTCCGGTTGTTGAATGGAAGCCGGCCTGAATAATTGAATACTTTTAGTGGGTTGCAGGAACGCAATTCCGGTGAGATACAAACTGTATAAACCAGTTGCTGTCAATACAACAACAAATACAATCTTTGACATGCGTGTTCCGAGCTTTTGAAACAGTGCAGTCAATAGTTTCACGAATTGCTCCTGCATTCGTTTGATGGTACCTGCAATCACCGAAGCCATACGATCAGTAGGAGTAGTCTCGATTTGTTTTAATTTATTTGATCGTTTTATTCGAAACATGGTTAGCGGTTTTGCGATTGTAAATCCTGGTTAGAAACTGTTCGCCATTTCTCGATCAGAAATCCATGGGGGTTATGATCAGAGCGTGCAACACTGCGCAGGTAGCCTTCCGTGATCAATAGCCTTGTCACAATACTGGCCGGCCGGATGATCCGTTGCTTGCCGGTGTAACGAAAATAAAAGGGGTATTGATCGATATTAACAGCAATACTGTCTGCTTCGATTTCCTGGCTGATGTTGCCGGAGATAACGCTGGCGAAATAGCCGTTTTCTTTCAGGTTGTCATATTGTTCTTTTGCTGAACGGTCGGCCAGGTAAAGTGCTTTGGAAATATGCTCCTGGATTACTTTGTCATCCGGATCAAGCGAGAAAAAATAATGATGAAACATTTTTACATGATCCTTTGCTTCCACAGGAATATTTTCTTTGCGTTCTGCAGCAAATGCTTCAATGGCTTTGCCGTTGGCAAGAATAAATACCCGTTGCTGTGATTGCTGACTTGCCTGGTAGCTTTTGGCAACCACAAAAACACAAAGCAGGAGGGTGCCTGTAATAAACACGACAGATACAAGCCGTATATAACGGAATGCTGTATCAATATTTTTCATTTTCTGAAACATCTTACACTCGTTTTCATTCACACAAATTGTTTCACTACATCTCAACGGTTCGAACCAAGCTTCCTATGTCTTGCCGCTTAAATTGTCATGCTGGTACCCGTTGCCACCTCCACCTGCAGTATCTTTAAAATAACCGCCGGAAAGTCCTGCATCAGCCATTGAGCTGGTTAGTTTATTATAACCGCCACTGATCGCATCTTTTGCCATCGAAGCGCCACCGCTTGCAACTGCCATGGTGGAACTGCTCATCATCGAAGTAACTTTCTGCATCAGTGTATTGCCGCCGCCAGCATTGATGATATAATTCGCAACAGAAGGAACGGTGAAATAACCAACGATACCGATAATGAGAAAGATCAGGTAAGCTGTGTCCGTAGAACTGAAAAAAGTATCACCGGAATTACTAATCTGTTGCAGATCCACTTTCAGCATATTCTCCTGGATCTTACCGATGATGCCGCCAAATACATTCGCTACAGGTAACCACAGAAAAATATTCAGATAGCGGGCAATCCACACCGTTAGTGTGTGTTGAAAGCCATCAAATACTGCAATGCCGAATACCAATGGTCCGAGTATGGCAAGTACAATCAGGTAGAAGGTGCGGATGGTATTGATGCAAAGTGCGGCTGCTTCAAAAAGGATCTGCAATACTTCCGCCATCCATTGCTTCACAGAGTTGCGGAATTGATAAGAGAATTTTGCAGCAGCAAATTTTACATCGTTACCGATGGATTCAAACCAATCTTCTGATTGGTCTTTATAGTAATATTTATACCAGCGTTCACGGTCACCAAGACCGGAGGGGCCTACATACATCTGCCAGTAGGCCGTTTGTTTGATGGCTTGTTCCTTCATGATCAGCAATTGTGCAATCGCCCGATCGGAGTTTTTTACCATCGCAGCGGATGCAGTAACAGTAGGTTTCATTACCCCGTTGATCATTGCAATCACAGAAGGAAAAATTAGGATGGCAAAACCAAGTACAAACGGCCGGAATAGGGGATAGAAGTCCACCGGTTCAGCTCTGGCAATATGTCCCCATACTCTTGAAGCAATATACCAGGTAGCCGCAAAGCCTGCGATGCCTCGTCCGACACCAATCAGTTGGCTGCAAAGTGGGATCATCTCTTCGTACAACTGTTCAAGTACCGATTGCAGGCTACGGATACTCCCTGCCATAGAGTTTTGTGCCATACTTGTCATTGGAAGCGTAATTGACAGCGTCAATATCAGAATCCTTACACACAAATGCATACACACAATTTTTAGAAATGAAGTAGTCGATATCGTTGTTAACGATGAAGTAACCGCATGCGATCAATCTGATCCTGTTCTGATCTTCGCTGCAACGAAAGAAGCCTCGTACTGTTACTGAATTCACGGACAAAGCTGTATTGTGATTCAACGGAAACAAAAATGCGGTCAATAGCTGCTAAGCGTTCATCATCACTCATGCGAAGTTTACCTGCTGTTACAACAAGCAACAGTTCTTCTACATGCTTGAGTGTTTGACGGATGAGGTTATCGTAAACTGTTCCCATGTAATTGAGCTCAACCGTACTGAACTGTTTATCGGATTTAAACTGCTGAAGGACTTTTTTACTATCGTTGACGATACGCAGTTGGTAATCGATGATGTCAGAGATCCGTTTGTATTTTTTTACTGCAGGGCTTACGTCTGAAAGTCCATCAAGAAATACTTTATGTAATTTGAAATTCCCTTCGGAAATATCTTTTACTGCATTATACCCGTTGCTGATCAGTTTAAAACCATCATACATGTTTTGCAGTATCTTTTTAAACTGTGCCAGTTTTTCAAGGTTCAGTAACAGTTGCTGAATTTCTTCTGCCTGTGCTTTGCCTTGAAAACTCAGGCTGCACAAAACAATGAACAGGATAATCCTTTTCATTTCAGGTTATTTAATTGTTTGGAATGTTGTACAGAACGTTGTTCGTTGGTTCGGTTCTGTGTCAGCAGTTGCAGCTCTTCACTCAGCGAGCGAACAGAAGCCTCCAGTCGGATTGTTTTCTGCTTTAAGAAACCAATACGGTTGATCCGTTCATCGTCTTTCAATTCGAGTTCATTGGCTGTAAGCAAAAGTGTCAATTCATCAACATACTGTTTGCATTCATTCATCATCATTGTAATAGCGCCTCTGCTGAAATTCCTTTCTTCTTTCGTGAGGATATGTTGTTGGCCGATCTCACGTAGTAATTTGTTGCAGGTAAGTAACAAGTTGATGTGTGACAGAACAAGTCCTGATAATGCAGTATATCTGGTGACAGCAGGAGATACCTGTCGCAAATGATCAAACTGCAGATCGTGCAAATTGAAATCGCCGTTTTTAATGCTGTTGACAGTGCGTAACCCACCGCTGACAATGGAATAGCCTTGCCGGGCGTATTTAAGAAATATTTTCAGAGCAGCGATCTGTTGAATCATTTCTTTAGGTGGCTTGCTCGTCTGCGCTGTTACGTGTTGAAATAATAGCGTAAATGCAAATAGCATTATCAGGAGTTGTTTCATGGTTGTATATTTTGAAGATGAATCGAAAGCTAATTCAATGGTAAAGCATAAAGCTTGCGTACATGATCGATCTCGCCTTTTTCAATTCCACGTTGTATAGCGATAAGTTTATTTTGTTCATTGAAGTTTTTCAGATCTGTGTATTGTTCATCCAGTGTCCCGGCAATAGTCTGGATGATCTCCAGGCGTTTACCATCACTCATCTGTGTTTCAAACGAAGTAATAACAAGGGTTAACTGGTCGATATTTTTAATACTCTGTTCAAGAATCCCTTCATATACCGCATACATATATTGCAGCTCTTCTTTAGAAAAATGTTTATCCTTTTGAAATACGGCCCAGGCCTGTTTGTACTCCTTTACCAGTGAGGACTGCCGTTCAATGATTTCTTTCACCGTTTTGAGATAGGTAATCGCCGTTTTTACTTTCCACAATTCTTCAAAATAGTCTTCGTATTGTTTACGCTGTTTTTCCACCCAGTCTTTGATCTCATTTAATTTGAGCTCCGACATTTTATTTTCGACGGTTTTCTGTGCATTTTGTAACCAGATGGTTTTGTTTTGTAAGCGCTGTATCTGGAGGTCGATTTCTTTAATTACTTTGATCACAGCTTCTTTAATGATCTGCAAAATTGGATCAGCAGCCTTTGTTTGTTGCACAGGTACAAAAAGACAGACTAAAATGAGTGAGAGTGTAAGAAAGATGTTTTTCATTTGTTTGTTTTTTATTGCATTTTGGCCAAATAGTATATCCATAAAAATGATCATCGCTGCTGTTATAAATTAGCTTGATAATTTTTATGGATATTTCATGTTAAGTCTATTTAATTTTTTGAAAGATCATGGTTCCATTATACAAGACTTGTTTTACTTCGTCAAAGGAATAGACACGCAGGTTTCGTTGGTTCTGCAATAGCTTTTTTTCTGTGTCATAGATTCCCTGATCGGCGATGTTCTTGTATTCAGGTTCCTGTGCAATACCATCCAGCACCCGCTCATATCGCCACCGTTGTTCGATCAAAAAACTATTGGCAGTAGGATTTTGAAGTTTGATGATGATCGTATCTTCAATTCGTCCAAACTCTCTTAACTCACTGCGTACATAGGTGCCTGGAATAAATGCAAGGGTGCTGTCTGTTTTCAGATTGGAACAGCTTAACAACACTGGGATAATCAATGATATTGTGAATGCCTTTTTCATGATATTGATGTTTAGATTGGATTCAATTCATCGGACAGTTCCTGGATGGCCCGTTCGAGATTACCCCCATGTTTGCGAGCATAGGCCTGCACCTTGATTTTTTCTTTTTCTTCAGTAGTATAAGCGAGGTATTCTTCAGGAGAAACTTCTGTTCGATAGACCTTGCTCACTACGCCACCAAGAGAGATAAAAACCTCTTTGTATTTTCTGTTGGGATCATTCGCTTTGTTGATCGAAAGTATCAATGCCTTTTCTTTTTCTGTCAGGCCCAATAATTCCTGTATCTGGTCGAACTTGTTCTGGTACTTACTCTGATCAAGTAATATTTTGCAATCGCTGTTATTGATGATTGCCTGTTTAACGACAGGAGAAGAAATAATGTCTTCCACTTCCTGTGTTACAACTATGGCTTCGCCATAAAACTTCCGCACTGTTTTAAACAGGTACTTGATGTATTCGGCCATGCCTTCCTTGGCAATGGCTTTCCATGCTTCTTCAATCAAAATGATTTTACGGATACCTTTGAGCTTGCGCATTTTGGAAATAAATACTTCCATGATGATAATCGTTACAACGGGAAAAAGGATCGGGTGGTCTTTGATATTATCCAGTTCAAAGACAATAAAGCGTTGTTGCAGTAAATCCAGATTTTCTGTGGCATTCAACAGGTAATCAAATTCTCCACCGGCATAATAGGGGCGAAGTACATAAAGGAAATTGGACACATCAAAATCTTTATCCTGTACATTATCGCTTTTTAAAACAGCAACAAATTCATCTTTTAAGAACTCATAAAAACTATTGAAGCAGGGAAAGATGGTAGTGTCTGCTTTTAACCGGTCAAAGTACAACTGCAATGCGTTGGAAAGGGCTACGTATTCACTCCGCTTGAAGCTTTCGGTGTCTTTTTTCCATAGTGCCAGCAACAGCGTTTTAATACTTTCTTTCTTCTCGGTATCCAGTACATCTTCATCAGTAATATAAAACGGATTGAAGCGGATCGGCTCCTTTTCGGAGTAAGTGAAGTAGTAGCCCTTTACCAGGTCGCATAATCCTTTATACGAATGACCTACATCAACAAGCACAATATGTGTACCCTGCTCGTAATAAGAGCGCAGCATATGATTGGTGAAAAATGATTTGCCACTTCCCGATGGGCCGAGAATAAATTTATTCCGGTTGGTACAGATGCCTTTATTCATTGGTTCATCCGAAAGATCAACATGTATTGGTTTACCTGTTAATCGGTCGCCTAAACGGATGCCAATGGGACTTAGCGAAGAGCGGTAATTGGTTTCCAAGTTTAAAAAGCAACAGGCCTGTGGTGAGAATGTATCAAAGGTTTCATTCATCGGGAAATCAGCTGCATTGCCCGGTATACCGGCCCAAAAGATCTGCGCCGCACCTTCAGTTTCCAGTTTTGGTTTGGCATCCATTTGTGTAAGAGCTGATGAACATAAATTCCGCAAGTGTTTGATCAACGAAGCTTCTGTTGTCCAGCTGAGTAAATTAAAATGCGCTTTTACCGGTAAGCGTTGTTCACTGATGGCTTCATTAAGGAATGCATCGGTCGCTTCTTTGGCAATGGTATTCTCACGACTATAGGCAGCAAGTGATTGTAAACGCAGTTTTTTACTTTCCAGTTGCTGAAAAAGTTTTTGGGTATCGTTGATAAATACATATTGGCTGTAGAGATGATTACAGGAGAGCAACTGGCCAACTGGTGAAGCAAAACCCACACTGAATTTTGTTTTGTCGGTTGAGTATTTATCATAGTTGATGCGGGAGCCACACATGGCCGGTACAAATTCTGCATCTGCCATGGTAAACAGCTGGCAATGAAATTCACCAATCTTCCATTCCGGTTTAAATTCAATATCACGGATAACACCATCGTTTTGTCCGAGGTTTACATACTGCAATACGAGATCAGCAAGCGCTCCATTACGTAAACGTTCTAATTGTACAAATCCACTGTCAGTCAATATTTTTTGGAACTGGCCGGTGAGGTTGAGGAATTCATGCAGGAATTTTGTGTCCAGTGTTTCTTCGGGTACAATGTGTTTCCGCAGTAGAGTAGAAAACAGGGAAGAGGCAGGCTTTCGTTTACTGGCTTTTCGTGTCAGTAGGATAAATGCCTTGTGATCGAGATAAGGTCGTTCATCGAAAAAGCGGTTGCTGCTGCGGGATAGAAAACTTTCCTGATCGGTTTTATAATCCGCCTGAAAACCTGCTTCGGTAAACCAATCCTGTTTGCAAAGAATACTGTTCACCGGTAATATCTTAATAGCCTTGATCCATGCATGATGAAAAGCCTCGTATTCATCATTGCTCAACGTGAACAGTTCTGGCAATGAGATTTGATAAGCGATGGTAACATCACCATACTTGGAAAGGATGGCATCGTGCTCGATTGCATATACCGGTAATATGTCAGATAGTTTGCGCATGGAGTAATTGCTGTTTGAGTTGAACCAATGAATTGTTTTTAATCACAGGAGGGATGGATCGTTTGGCAATTTTTTTCATCATTCCATATTCTCCATAAGTTCTGCTGAGTTTATAAATATGCATGAACAGTACAGAACCGAGTATAACAGTAACCGGTAGGCAAACCAGTAAGCCAAAGCCACAGAGATAAAGAATGGCAAATAAGATTAACAGACAAACCAGTCCGCCGCCGAGATACCAGATGTACTGTGCCTTCAGTCCCTTAAACTCAATGGACTTATTGATATTTTTATTAATGCTGTAAACACTGTTTATCATCATTCAATTTTTAAAGATTGATTTTTCTTGATTTCTTTTTGTCACTTTCTTTTTTCAGCAGCGGTAATTTGGTTTCCTGTTTTTCTTTGATGTTAATGATTTTTGCTTCTTCCTGCTTTTTATCCGTTGGTAATTCCTGACCGGCTGCTGTCATGTTTTTTTGAATCTTAATGGTGATCTCCCGTTCAAGTCGTTGTACATCGAGCTTCAGGTTTGCAAGTTCCTGCTCCTGTTCAAAGGGCTTTGATTGGAGACGCTCGAACTGTGGGATGTTGTTATCTAATTCTTTTAATTGCTTGTTGTACTTCTCAGCTAACGCATCTACCCGGTCAATGGCGTTGAGAAAATAACGGGCTGCCAGTTTAGGATTGTCAATATTCAGATGTCCCTGGTTCCAGTTGTATTTAATACCTGTTTCATGACGCATGGCATAAAAGACATTGGAATAACTGTATTGAAACAATCCGTTATCTTCAAATGCCTCTTTTTGTCTGCGGATATACAGATCAAATTCATAAAGCGAGCCAATATGCTGTTCATCAGTTGACGGGTCAGTTGGTTTCCATGCAGTGTAGAGTTGGATAAGCTGACGACCCGTCACTTCCGGAACACTGCTGCTTTTTCCTTCAAGTAGCAGGGGATTGGATTTGCTGCCATCCTTTTCAAATTGTAAAACCTTATGATAATGCGCAGCATCACTTGCCAGATGTTCAGCAATATGCAGCACTTTCTTTTTTTCTTCTTTTAACTGATCCAGTTTAAATCCAGCATGCAGTTGTTCTTTATGGTGTGCATGCCGGAGGCTTTCCAATACTGCAATTTTCTTTTCGAGTTTTGATTTTTCGAGTAGCGTGGTATCGCCTGAAAGTATAGCGATGTATTCTGAGAAGTTCATTCCGCTTTTTTCATCCATTGCTCCTTCGTCAATCGTACGCACATTCAACTCAGCATTTTTCATCTGGCTGATAAACGTCTGCTTGTTTTTCAGCAGGTTGAACTTGTAATTATCAAGCGACTGTTCCACCGCATAGATATAGCTCTGTACTTTGTTTCCATTATACGCTTTGGCTATTTGGTTGCCTTGTCTGGCACCTCTACCGTTGCGTTGTTCCAGTTCAGATGGCTTCCAGGGTATGTCCAGGTGATGCATCGCCACCACACGTTGCTGTACGTTTAATCCGGTACCAGCTTTCTCGGTACTACCAATCAGAATACGGATATCACCATTGTTCATTTTGCGAAACAGTTCCGGTCTTCGGCTATCGCTCCAGTCATGAATAAAGCTGATATGATCGCTGGCTACCTGATGATCACGAACCAGTTTTTCTTTTAAGGCATCGTACACATTGAAGGCATCCGGTTTGGGTGTGCCGATATCACTGAAGACAATCTGCGTTGCTTTAATGGAAGTCGTTTCATGATAAATCGCTGCCAGCTTCCGTGCACAGACATTGACTTTGTTATCAGGATGATCGCTGTAACGGTTCTCGTTGATAAGTCGCATGTCCACCGCCATTTTCTTTGCATAGTTGGTGGCAAGTAACATACGTCCTTTGTCTTCTTCGTCTGTCAGTTTTGGTCTTCCAATCAATGAGCCATCACCGGTTTTGGCAAACTGCATTAATTGTTGAATAAAGACCCGTTGCTCAGGAGTAGGAGCGATATTCACCAGTTGCTCATCCAGTTCCGGTTTATCAAGCTGAATATGTTTGGCCGTTTTGTAATCAGTAATTTCATTATAGAATAACGCCAGTTCAGGTACTTTTATAAAATGACGGAAGCGTTCTTTGGCGATGATTTCGTTTGTAACAGAAAATTCAAAGTCAACAGTTTTGCGTGCAAACACAGCTGCCCATGCATCAAAGTTTTCAATATGCTGCCGCTTCATTTCATTTGGCCGCAGGTATTTAAACAGCAGGTACATTTCTGTCAGGCTGTTGGAGATAGGCGTTCCCGATAAAAATGTGACACAGAGATCACGCTGTTGCTTTTCCTGCAGCGTACGTACTGCAAAGAGCATATTGAGTGCTTTCTGACTGCCTTCTTTATTTCCTAATCCTGCAACACGGTCATGTCGGGAGGTAAACGTAAGGTTCTTGAATTTATGGGATTCATCTACGAACAAATGATCAACACCTAGCTCTGCAAAGCTGATGCCTGTATCTTTTTTTTCTTCGATGGCCTGCACAACGGCCTTTAGTTTTACTGTGAGATTGGTTTTGCGTATTTCCAAGCCTTTCAACATACTTCTGGAAATTTCTCCACCCATGTCTTTTAAGGTTGCCAGGTCTTTTTGAATATTGTCCAGTTCTGATTGAAAGATCTGTCGCATGATCTCCGGGCTTTGTGGAATTTTTGCAAACTGATCATGGGTAAGAATGATGCAGTCCCATTGATTGTTTTTGATTTCATGAAAGAGGCGGAGCCGTCTGGAAGGAGTGAAGTCCTGTTCACCCGGTGCAAGTATCCTTGCCTTGGGATATGCTTTTTTATAGATTTCAGAAATCTGCCGCACGTTGGCTTTGAGTGCCAGGATCATTGGTTTATTGGCAATCTGTAAACGCTTTAATTCATGCGAAGCAACCACCATGGTCAAAGTTTTACCAAGTCCTACTTCATGATCAATGAGTGCACCACGGTTTTGTATGATCCGCCAAACAGAATTCTTTTGAGAAGAGTAGAGGTCATCAATCCCAAGCTTTGCTTTGTTGAGTAAAGGGAATTGCAGATGACCGCCATCATACTCCCGTAATTGATAACAATTAAAGAGATGATTATACCGTTCTTCCAATGCCTGTTTTTCTTCTGCTGATAGATTTTGTAACCAGCCTGTAAAACCATTACGGATCGATTCGATTTTCTGATGTGCCAGTTGAATGGCTTCATTGTCAGGTACACGGATCGTTCTGTCTCCCAGTTCAACAGGATAGGTATAAAACGGTGTCGTGTTTTCCAGTGCATGTTCCATCAACGTAGAAGCATACGTTGTTTTGCCACTTCTGGTGGTGACTGCATACTCCTGGTTCGTTTTGGCATTGCCACCTGTAATGCTGACTTTAAAGGTATCAGTAGAAGGAAAATAATGTACGCTTACAGGCAGTTCTACCATCGAGGAAGCATAGCGTTCGTATAATGCTGTATCTATCCAGCGTTCACCTAAATTAAAATCAAGTAATGCAAATGGAATACGCTCAGGTTGTACTTTTTGCAGCGCTGTTAAACTTGCACTGATATAAGTATTATCAGGATGCTGCTCAGCAATTGTCTTTAATTGTTTCAGTTTGTCAACCACATTACCACTGAGAAAAGCATCTGCCGTTTCCCACTGTTGTACTATTGGGTTGAAATAAATTTTCTGCGCAAGTGCTGTAATGCTTTCTTCCTCTGTGCTGTCGGTAGCAGCCGCAATAAATTCAAGATCAACCCGCCCCTGTTCGCTTAAACATTTGGCAAGCGCTTCATTCGGATTCTCTGTACGATATACTTCCTGCGTAACGATGAGTGATAGCGTCAGCACATCTGATTTTACAAAGCGGTCACCCTCTTTGCGCTCAAGTGATGAAAGTATTGTCAGTCCAAATGCATCATCTCTTAAAATGCGCTGACGATTAGCAGAAGAATTCAATAAGCCCCAACTGCGTATAAGCCGGTCGTATTGCTCACTTAATCCGATACGCAGTTGTTCTTTTTCTGTAAGTGATGTTGCATCATGATGCATCAGGCTGAGATAGCTGTCACGCAACGTTGTGTATTGTTGAAAGAAGGCAAGTTCTATTGTACTGTTCACTGCCGGAATAAAGACTGCCCGTTGATTATCGGAGGCAGCAAAGCTGGCGTAGCCCACCATACCGTTGTGGACTAACAGCGTTCCTTCTTTATACCATGGATTTATATCCGTTAATGGAATTAGCGCATCTTCGTTTGCAAAGGAAACATGAAACGCCTGCTCTCCATGATTACGATAGGCATGGTCGTATGCTGCAAGTGTATCCGGCAGATTTTTTAATTCGTGTTGCATTGCTGCCGCACTCATCCAGTTTGCAGGAAACTGTAATTCTTTTGTATTGGAATACAGTTTGTAGACATATTGTTTGAACGAATGAGACCTTGCTGTCAGCAGTACAATGGTATCATGCGAAGGCTCTTCTTCAGTACGAATGATATTGATGATGGACGCCGTCTTACTGTCCACAACGGTTTTATCCAAATTGTTAATATAGGCAGAGGCATTGTTGCCAATTGTTTTGCCGGGCGCATCAAATAAACCCAGCTGAAACGATCCCGTATCTGATTTATTTTCGGGAGGAGGTAGCAGCGTAAGTTTCGGCTTTACCTCTGCGCTTTGTTCATTTTTTTGTTCATACAGATCTTTCCGGAACCGTTTTTCGAAATCAGTTGAAAGAATTGCTGCAATTTTTTCTGTAATCGCACTTACTTCACCTGTTTGTAGTAGTTCTTCATGCGCCTGGCCGTATTGATTTTTTCCTGCACGTTGCAGATTGCCGATCAGTAATTCAGGATGAAGGCTGAGATACTGATTGGTTGAGTATTTTCCGAACTGATTTTGTTGTTCAATTGTGTTACAGAGTAATTGCTCCTCTTCTGAGAGATTATTTTTGCTGTTGTTTTTCTGTACAATCAATAAATGGGTAGGTGCTTCTGTATTTGCAGTTTCCTTCATCAGGTTATCGGGCATTCTGCAAACACTGATAAAATCAGCGTGCAGAAAAAGATGTTCTCTTGCGTCTTTGTTAGATGGGCTGTTCAAAAATGCATCCGTAGAGAGATAAGCCAGCAGTCCGCCATCCCGCAGTTTGGTTAATCCCTTTGCAAAAAAGTAAGTATGAATTCTGCTTTTAGTTGCAGGGTCTTTAATAGAAGGATCATGCACCTTGAAATTGCCAAAGGGAATATTACTGCTGATCAGATCATAGCGGTTGTTTTCTGCTTCCGCTGTTTCTTCAAATCCTTTGGTCTGCACATCCACAGTTTTGTTTGCATCCTGCTGCAGTGCTGCCAATATTTTAGCGGTCAGTAAATCTTTTTCGATGGCAGTGACCGTCTTAATAGAAGGGAATGCATGCAATACGCTTCTGATAAAAATTCCATGACCGCTGCTGGGCTCATAAAAACTGTCAATGCGTATCCCTGTGTTTTTTACGGCTTGAAACAACGTGTCCGGTACAAAATCCGGTGTATAAAAAGCAGTGAGGATACTGTTGCGCAGGGATTCAATTGCTGCATGATACTTTTCTTCAGATAATTTATCTTTAAAGAGCTGGTGCAATTCCATGATCTGCGGATAGAGTCGCTGGTCTTCTTTGGATGCATGTAGTTCTTCCCATTGCTTCAGTGATCCTTCCGGAAAAAGAATAGCCTTTATGCCACCAAAACCGTTGTACATTTCCAGGGCTTGCCTTTCCTGTTCGGAAAGTTTTGTACCTGGCTGCAGGTTGAGTGCAATCCGGATGGCTGCAAGGTTATGCGTTAATTGTTGTTGACTGTTGTACTGCATTGCTCACTTGTTCTTGTCCACGTTCGAAATAATCACTGATGGCTGCGATCATAGCATAGCGGATGAAGGAATCATCTTCATTTGCCAGTGAAAAATTCAGGTTGTCGAAAACAGGTTTACAATGTTGGAGTAGGTTCATGCATTCATAGGGGAGCAGACCGGAGGAGAGCAACTGTTCATGCTGCTGTTCAAATTCAGTGCTGAGTAGTTGCGTGATATAATCAAAACGGGAGGCTGGTAATACACTAATGAGTTCGTTTAAACATTGCTCCAGTATATCATCCACATGTAACTCAGCCGTTGATAGTTTTTCAAGTAATGGCTTAGCCTGATCAAGTTGCCTTTCAATTGTTTCATGCAATGCTCCTGCCTGTCGCCATTCCAATAAGAGGTCGGGATGATGATTGTTTAAATAATTCAGATAGTGTATAGAGAGATGCTGCAGCATGACAAAAGTGTTAAACAGCAAAGAAGGAGCGCAGTACAGTAGCAACGATTACCAGGAACACACAGCTGCCAAACCAGGCAGAGGCAACCTTGCCGGTATCGTGATCGCCGCTGTTCCATTTTTGGTAAACTTTAATGGCGCCGATTAAGCCAACGATAGCCCCCACTGCATACATCAGGTTAACGCCAGAAGCAAAATAGCTGCGTACTTTGGTGTTGGCTTCATTAATACCTGCATTGCCATCCTGCGCAAAAGCAACAGCAATGCACAACAGAATAGTAGCAACAGTAAATAATAACTGTTTGAGGAAATGATTGTTGATAAAATGATTATTCTTCATAGTAGCAATTTTTTCAAGGTTAAAAAAATGCTTCGCTGCTACATGTCTCTACGCACTTGGTTCTCCTGCACAGTGCAGCGAAGCATTACATGACTATCCAAACCACAACTGCTCAACATCGTTCTGTGAGAGTAGACCGGGAAAATAGTTGCCGGATTCTTCCAGTATAAAGCGACTCAAATCCTGCCTTTGCTGGAGTAATCGGGAGGAATACTTGCTGAGGATGGCATTCAATGAGTCGCTTAGTTTATTTGAAGAAATTGTTTCGGGACTGTTGGCAAAAAGAGCAGTGATTTCTGCTTTTACCATACCGTTGATTACATCACTGTCTGTAACTGCTGAAGTTATTTGCTCATCGGTGTAACTGCTAGCTGTAATAAATTGCTGTTTGAGGTCAGCATGCTGCAATTGATTTGAAGCTGGTAATTCCCGTTGAATACCTGACAGCGCTAACAGTTCCCATTTGTAATAACGAATAGCAATAAATGTATAATACAGAAACAGGGTTGCTACAATAAAGAAAAAATATTCGTTCCAGGTAATTGAGGTGAACATAGCATTATGTTTTTAAAGAATGATTAGCTCAACAAAGATGCGATCATAAAAAAGCATTTACTCACACTGCATACCCAAGTTGGGAAAGATTTTTTTAATGCCGGATCTGTTCATCCGTTTCGTCCATACGTTTAACTAAACGTTCGGTCAACTGTTCCATAAACTGTGTTCGGCTTCCTTTACGGATGCGTATTTCCTGGAATGTTCGGTAGTAATTTCCCAACTCTACATTAAAGACTTCCTGCAGGTAGGTTGCAATCAGTTTTACATCGGCCGCACCATTATTAAAAACACCTGTACTTTGCAAAGCGTAGAGTAGTTCAATGAGTGATGTTTTTGAGCCTGTCCATGTAAGTACAGGTTTTGCTGTGAAGCGATTGGCAGTTTCGTTGTGCTGATCCGTTTGATCTAATGCTTTATTCAGATAGATACGTAATAGTTCGTTAGCAATAAGCTTTGCCACTTTGTAATCATGGCTTGTGCTGAAAGAAGGATCGGTATTAAAATACTGCGGATCGAGTGTAAGATAAAGATCCTGGCTGCCACGGAGGAAGTATTTTTCATCAAGGTAATTTGCACCTGTGCGGTAGTATTGATAAAACTCAAGATTGTTATCAAAAAAATGTGTCAGCCGTTGCATCTCTTTTCGCAAGAATTTTTCTTCAGCCTTTTGTCCGCCATTGGGTCTTCGTGTCTCAATGTTGAATACTTTCAAATAGTAAATAAGTTTACTGTAGAAACGTGGTTTGATTTCTTTAAAGAAATGGATTTCTTCAGTAGTTGATTCAAATTTGTAGCTGCTGATATAAGTGCGAAGCTGTTCCATTGCAGTTTTGGTGGCATGTATACTTTTTTCTGCACGATAGAGAATGTTTTCTTCTTCCTGCTCAATTACATCCAATTGATCCTGCAATGTGCTGTACAGTTTGTTTAAAAATGGAGGCATTGTAATTTTTTTTCTGCTGGTTGTCATACTAAAAAAATTTACAGGTTGACAGTTCGCAAAGAGTAACTGAGATTTTGATTGACAGAATTCAATCATTTATTACTTAAAGGAGCGAAGAACAAGTATAATGCCTTTTCGTGAGAATTTGTTTTGCGATCGGGATTTAAGGTTTTGTAATCAGGATTTTATCCGTAGAGAATTTTAGAGGTTATTCATGGAAAGATATGTAATGATGATAATGTTCAATTGCAAATTTGTATTATTAAATTCAGGGTATAACCTCCTGCTTTATTTTCCCATAACTGCTTTTCAACTATGATGTTCCTGTTTTCGATTTTTTGTTGATAGCTGATTCCATTAATAATTGAGTCTTCGATTTGAATAGGGATCGGTGTATATAATGACTTTTTAAAAAGGAGAACGGCATTGTCTAAAAACTTTGCTACAGCCAACCCATCTTGCTGATTGTTGTAAACTGAGAGACTTAAAGTAAGTTTAGTTGCAACAGTGGCATCACCCTCTACGTAGTAAGAGATGTTGCTGGCAGGCGTGTTGTCATCTATGTCCAGATATTTTGAGCAGGCCATCCATTTGTGTACAGTAGTAGCTGGTTGGTAATAACCTGTAGTGACGCCATTTTCCTTCAGAAACAGTAATGCAGAGTATGGTGACCATCCTTTGCTCCAATTCACAGAAACAGGATTACTTTCATTCCTTTTCATTTCTTTGATTAACTGAATACTGTTGTCTATGTCATTGCGTGATTTAATATGCTGTAAAGGCAACAACTTTCGCCAGCGATATAAGTCATTCTTATTTACATGAAAGTAAAGTAAGGTCTTCCATCTTGCATATCTCTGTAACTCTGGATATTTTATTCTTTTGTCAATTCCTGTAAACACATCATCAAGTGTTACAACTATGGAGATAATGTATAACATCGGTAAAAACAGGAAGGATAATACAGCAGGCACCAGGAAGTCTGTAAGCGTACTTTCGTTGCTTAAGCTTTTAAAGTCTGAAATGATTTTAAATAAACTATAGAAGATCAGTATCAATCCTATTAAAGCTGTCAGTTTGCGGAGTACCGGAATAAGCCGATGATGCTCTTTATTACTTTCTGCAACAACCACCATTCCTGTTATTATAACTACGAATGGTATCAATATAAGTTCAACAAAGAGACTAAATGAATAAACGCCAATGATGAACTGGATTATCGCTGTTAAACTCAAAACATCTTTGATGGTTGCATTCAGATAGTTGCTTTTGTTTTTGTCGGTTATATGAAATAGTGAGGCGACACCTACGGTGAAATACCAAAGGACTGTATTTTTTAGTTGACTCAGATCCCAAAGATGTATTTTAAATAATAAATACACTATTCCTGTTACATAAGTTACAACTGCAAGAAAATAGGGAGTCAGTTTGCTCCAGAAAAAGGATTGCAGTATTTTACCTGCGGCTTTTAGGAAATTGCTTGTAAAGGCAATCCACAAGAAGAGAGGGAACATCCATATCAGTAATGCCAATTCCCTGTTATTAATTGATTCGAGTAAGCATTTCATTGTGGTTTGGAGTTTTAGAATTATAACTTACATTAAAGTTCATGAAATTGAATGTGAGTCGTAGATCAGTAATTTTAGAAAAATACATATTGGAAAAGGAATAAAAAAGATGGTTTTCAAAAAAAGTATATTCGATTTGATACGATAATATACGATTTTGATTTGTGCGACCGAATAACATCCCTTCAAGCAAAACCTGATTTAGTGATGTTTGTTATAGTAGTTGGGTGGTAACTAAATGGAGTTATTTTAGCTACTACAAATGCAGTAAATTTTCTAGAACCGAAGCTGAAAAACTATTAAATTTAAGCTTGTGAATTTTAAAAGATTAATCCTGATTAACGTTTACTATTAACCAGAACACCACATGTACCTCTCCAATTTAAAAGTTTGGAACTTTCGAAAATTTGGTAGTTCCAATGCAATTGATTTAGACCATCCTCATTTGGACCTGGCATTAAAAAAAGGCGTTAACGTTCTTATTGGCGAAAATGACTCAGGTAAAACTGCAATTGTGGATGCAATTAAATTAGTTTTGAAGGCTCATGGAAATGAATGGGTGAAAATTGAACCAGAAGATTTCTATAGTAAACCAGGAGGATTTGTTGCTGAAAGATTTAGAATTGAATGCCGGTTCGACGAACTAGCTGTTGCGGAAGCTTGCCATTTTACGGAATGGCTGGGATGGGATGCCAGTGTTACGCCAGCCGTAGATTATTTAAGGGTATTCGTTGATGTAGTGCAGAAAAATGGCCGCATTTTGCCATTTGATGTCAGGGCTGGAGTTGACAGTGATGGAAAAATACTTACTGCTGATGCCAAAGAACGTCTACGTATTACTTATTTAAGACCCCTGCGTGATGCAGTGAATGAATTATCGTCACGCAGAAATTCCCGTTTGTCACAAATCTTGTTGTCTCATGATGCTTTCAGAGATAAAAAAGATCATTTATTCATTGAGCTTGCAAAACAATTGAACAGCGGTGTCGCTGCCTATTTTAAAGGATTGGATGCAAGTGGGGCTGCACTGACGGGTGATCTTTTAAAAGGGAAAGAACTTAAAGAGATTATAGATAAATATCTCAGTGAATTTTCAGGGAAGGAAACTTCCTTTAAAATGAGTGCCGCTTCGATGAAAAATATCCTGGAGGCTCTCAATCTTTTATTTGAAGATGGTTACAACTTGGGATTAGGCAGCCATAACTTATTGTGTATCGCTTCCGAGTTATTGCACTTGCAAAAGAAAAGTTGGGACGGGCTTCGCTTGGGACTTGTTGAAGAAATTGAAGCTCATCTACATCCCCAGTCGCAGTTACAAGTGATGGAAACACTGCAAAAAGAAGCAAAGGATGTGCAGTTGATTTTTACAACGCACAGCCCGAACATCGGATCTAAGATTCATTTAAGTCATCTTATTTTTTGTCAAGCTGATAGGGCTTTCCCAATGGGAGAAGAGTTTACTCTTCTCGAATCAACTGACTACAAATACCTTGAACGGTTTCTTGATGTAACAAAGGCAAATCTTTTTTTTGCAAGGGGAGTACTGTTGGTAGAGGGTTGGGGTGAAGAATTGCTTGTTCCAGTTCTTGCCAGGAAAATTGGTATCAATTTAACTGCACATGGTATATCAGTTGTCAATATAGGCAACACTGCTTTTTTACGCTATGCTAAAATATTTCAACGAAAGATTGGAGGGCAAATGCAGACAAAAGTTGCTGTAGTGACCGATGTGGATGTAAAGCCACTCGAAGCAGGAGAACTGCACGAAGTACCTGATGCCGGTGATCCGACAGGTTTAGGTAAAATAAAGGTTCCTTACACTCAGGCAGAGATCGACGCAAAAATAAAAGATGCAATAGCAGGGAAGCAAAAGAAATATGATGGCCAAGTGGTAAAGAGTTTTATATCCCCCGCCTGGACACTGGAATACTGCATTGCGCAATCAGCTAAACTGAGAAAGCTTTTTTATAAATCAGTACTCGAGGCATTGTTAGAACAGAAAAGGGATGAGGGAGTGGCTAAGTTGGATAATTATGAAAATGTTATCACCGATATTGATAAGCATTTTAATAACTGGACAGAGGATAGCGATATAATTGCCTACAAAATTTACCGTCATATTCTTTGTGGAGAAACAGACCTGGCGGTTGCTAAAGATGAAATTTCGAAAGCTATTATTGCACAACGTTTTGCTGCTAACCTGGAAGCTGACACTGTGATTACAGATATTAAGACAGAAAAAAGTATTGAATATCTTTTAAATGCTATTAAGTATGTTTCAGGTAACTGATGAAGACATTCAATATGCAGAACAGATCTTGTTTAAGAAGCAAGGTGTTTTTGACAAAGAGCGAATTGAATTCATTGAAGAGTTGGGTACCTGTGATCTCCAAGCTGTGCCAGGAAGTGGTAAAACAACTGTGCTGCTGGCCAAACTGTTGATACTTGAAAGATACTTGCCACTCGATAATGGCCTTGCTGTTGTCGTATTATCGCATACAAACAATGCTGTCGATGAAATTAAAAATAAGATTGCTGCACACTGCCCGAAATTATTCAGCGAACCCAATTTCGTGGGAACAATTCAATCTTTTGTTGACCGGTTTTTGGCGATTCCCTACTATACTAATCTATATAATAATCAGCCGATTAGGATAGATGATGAATTGTACGTTGAGAGAGCCAATAACTTTAGCTTTATAAATTTGGCAGGGTTTAATCAGGAAGCGAAGAATGCTAAGTGGTATTTGCAGTCGAATCCAAATGATCCTCTTGCTCCTTTGCTACGGTTGTCTCGCATTGGGGGGGGATTATATTTTAACCAAAAAGTACATGGGCAAAAAGATAGAGCCTAGTAAGCCAAAGGGGAGAAGTAAATTTTATTCTGACTGGACAGTTGCTGAAAAGAAAAGGGTTTATGAATGGTTATATGCGTACAAGAAAAAGTTGATGGCAGATGGGTTTCTTTGTTTTGATGATGCTTATTTTCTTGCCAGTGAATATTTATTTAAGTATCCTAAAATCAAAGATATACTAAGCAGGAAATTCCAATTTGCGTTTGTAGACGAAATGCAGGATATGGATAAGAAGCAATACGAAATTCTGGAGGAATTGTTTTGGAATAATGGAACTGCAAGTACTATTTATCAAAGAATAGGTGACAAAAATCAAGGGATCTTTACGGACAAATCTGATATGGATGAAGTGTGGACAGATCGCCCGGTTGTACAAAAATTGAACGGTAGTCATCGTCTTAGTCTAAAGAACGCAGCACTTGTACAATTGCTGGCACTACAACCAATAACTGTAACAGGTCTTGCATTAGACAAAGACGGAACGTCTATAGATGTGTTACCCCGGCTTTATGTGTACGAGGATGCGACCAAGGTGATTCCTGCATTTGCTAAAACTATTAAGAAACTTCAGGAAAACGGCAAAATTCCATCGACGCCTGCGCATCCATTTAAGGCTTTGTGTTGGACCACGGTACCAGACACAGATAAGACAAGAATCAATGATTATCACCCGCCTTATTCGAAGGAGGTACAGCGACCGAAAATCAATTATTCGTGCATGGAAAGTTACTTATTGAATTACGACAAATCAAGTAATGGATTTGAATCCATCAGAAAAAGTATACTTAACGGGCTTTTACGGATACTGCGCATCGAAGATATAACCGACGACGAAAAACGACCTTTTACCAAGCGAAGTTTTATTAGTTACCTGTCTTTGCGTTATCCTACTGCGGTAGTAAAACTGCAGGAACAGTTGTTGAAATGGTGCAAAGGAATACTCACGAAAGAGAATTCAAATGTGTTAAGCGAGTTGCAGGCGTATGTTCCGGAATTGTTGAAATTATTTGGTAAGAGTATCACCCATTCCAAAGCTTTTATTAATGATGCGGCACCATTGGATGGTGGTGCGGTCAACCCGGTGACAGAAGTTTCCAATATGACCAATCATGAAGGTATTCCCATCGAGGTAGCTACCGTTCATTCTGCAAAAGGACAAACGCACACTGCTACGCTTTACATGGAAAGTTTTTATGAAAAAAAAGCTGGTGGCGGAAATTATGAGTCGGAAAGATTAGCTGCAATTCTAAAAGGCGGAAGTCTTCCGGCCAATCCGCATAAATTCGTTCAGCAATCGATGAAGATGGCTTATGTTGGGTTTTCGAGGCCAACACATCTTTTAGGTTTTGCTGTTCGTAAGGATCGGTTTGATGAGCATTTGTCAGATATTGATACAGAGACTTGGGAGATTGTTCACGTGTAATGGTTTAGAATAGGTTAGAGTGTAAAACTTTATTTCTCTTCCTTCTTCACTTTCAGATAGTGTTCTGTTTCCCCTGCAACCGTCTCTCAAACATCTCTATAGTTTTTCCATTGGGATGTTGTCAAATGCTTCATTATTTCCAACAATTACAGCAATTAAATTCATTTTAGATCCTTATATCAATCCTATCTAAATATGGCTGCAGCATTTCTGCATCTGTAGAAGCAAAGCTTCTAAAAGCTCGCCGTACTTTATATTCTTTATGCCATTCTTCTTCTACATAAAAAGCATCAATCTGGTAAAGTTTGTAGCGGTTAACATCGTCTTCCCTTTCGGCAACCTGCACACCATTATCCCAAATAGCTTCCAGTTGTTCCATTTCATCAAGATTATTGAATTGATAAAGTGTCATAGGAAAGTAGTTGTATTATTGAGAGATTGAGTATAATGCAAAATACCGGAAATTTCGAAAAGAGCGAAGCTATTTGAACTACTTCGATTTCGGTTTGGCTTTTTTTGCTTTTTTGACAGTAGTTGATATTTCCGCCACTTCAGCATTTGTGATGTTATCATAAATAGAAAAGAATTCAGCAGTAGACAATTTGAAGCCTTCAATTATTGCTACAATAGTAGTGTGTTGCGGATCTTTTTTGCCAGAAGTTATTTTCTGTATGATTGAATACTCTACATCACATGCGGCAGCTAACTTCCTTAAACTTGTTACCAGGTCAGGGTTGTTCTTGGTTTTGTTTTTGGCGATGATTTTGTTTATACGAATACCAAGTTTGAATTTAGCTTCTTGTTTTTACTTTGAATCCATTTGCAGTATTAAGCTAATGCGAATGTTTATTTTCTTCTGGGACTAAACTATATAACCACAACCTAATCATGATTCTTTACCGGGACTTTACTAATTACTACATAATTAGGCTCACCCTTTCTGTCTTTCGGATTTCGTGTTATTTTTAGTTTAGCACGAATGACATCGTTTTTAAGTGGTTTCGGTGGAACTAAATCGGCAGGGTTACACTTAAGTGCTTTTGCAAGTAAATTTATATGCCTTATATTGTATTTAGCTCTTTGCTTTGGATTCTCAATTTTACTTACTGCACCCTCAGCAAGGTTTAACGCAATCGATAGTTTCAATTGTGACATTTTTCTTGCAACTCGCAGTTCTCTCGCTTTATTAATGATATACAGGTCGATTTCTGCTATCTCAATCTCAATAATTTCTTCCTTACTTTTCATAACAGCAAGGAATCCAATTGTCAAACCCTAAACACATCCACATGTGGATGTTATGTTGTTTTTTTTCTTATTTTTAATGTGTTATTTGATTTTTTATAGTCAACCTATAAAGTCAAAACATATTTTTGCGAATTACTTCATAACTAATTGAAGCTTTCGCTTGGAGTCTCGTCTTGAAACCTCGGAAATTTTAAGACCACGGGATGATAAGCAAGAGCTCACGTTTAGGCGTGGGCTCCCTTATTCGTGGTCGGGCTCTCCGAGGGCCTCAAGACGGTAAGTGGAGACCTGCGCCGTTTTTTTGCAGTAACCATTGGTGGCTCCAATTCACCTTTTATGCTGCAAATAGTTGAAGGCTGGGCCTGTTTATACTGCACCTCAATACGCCTCTTTGTTTCAACAGGGAGATGAACTTGCTTTATCTTATTTCTACCAGGAGTTTCTTCCAGCCCTTTCGTTATATGCTAATAAATGGGTAGAGGATTTTTCTATTGCAGAAGAAATAGCCTCCAGCGCTTTCTTAAAGGCCTGGAAAATGCATGAAAAACTTGACAGCTATAATGCGATACGTGCTTACCTGTATAAAATAGTTTATAACGACAGTATGGATTATTTGCGTAAGGAAAAAAGCTTTAGCAGGGTAGAAGATGCTGCTACCGTTCCCGATATTTCGTTTAACAGCCCTTATGAAAATTTAATACGGGCGGAGGCTTATCGTATCGTTCATGCTGCATTAAAAGAACTCAGCCCGGGCAGCCAGCAAATTATCAGTATGTATTATCTCGATGGAAAATCGACGGGTGAAATCGCAAGAGAATTAAATCTGCATCCAAGTACGGTGAAAACCCAGAAACAAAGAGGGTTGGATTTGTTACGGAAAAAGATACTTCGGCCAATCATATTCACTGTTTACTTTACGGCTTATTATTTCTTACAGTTTTTTAATTGACAAAGCTTCGGGCTGCATAGAGCTTATTGCTTAATCTTATGCTTTTTGTGTTTGTTACTGTAGTTGCTTTTGCAATTCAGCCTTGCTTGGCAGGTAGTGTTTGTATTCTTTTGTAAAAATCTGGTTGTTTGTTTTAGGCAGGGTAAATTCAACAACTGTTTTATTTTCTTCTCTACAGAGTATAATACCAATTGTTGGGTTTTCATCTGTTGTCTTCATCATCCTGTCGTAGTAGTTCACATACATTTGCATTTGGCCAATATCTTGGTGGGTGAGCTTGCCAATTTTAAGATCGATAATGACAAAACATTTTAGGAGGCGGTTATAAAATACCAGGTCAACAAAAAAGCTATCACCTTCAAACGTAAATCGTCTTTGTCTTCCCTCAAATAAAAAACCTTTACCCAGTTCCAGCATAAAATGTTCCAACTTATCAATGATGGCAGTTTCAAGTTCTGTTTCTGAATAACGGTGATCTTCTTTTAAATTTAAAAACTCCAGAACATAGTGACTTTTTAACGCATCAACCGGTTGTTGAATAACCTGCCCTTTTTTTGCCAATTCTTTTATGCCTTTCTTATTTCTGCTTAATGCCAGACGTTCATAGAGGCCGGAGCTATGTTGTCTTGCAAATTCCCTTACCGACCAGTTGTTTTCAATAGCTTCTATCTGGTAAAAGCTTCTTTCTTTTTCATCCTGAATTTTTAATAACTGAACATAATGTGACCATGTTAACTCAAACGACAGGTTTGAATTACGAGACAGCGTTTCGTAAGTTGAGATACCGGAGTTTTTGTCAGAATTCCGAGACGCTGTGCCGGATTTCTGTTGTGTTGATTTCCGAGACGCTGTATCGGAAATGTTATAGGTAAGGTAGAATTTTCTGCAGTACTCCAGATTATCTACTGAATAGCCTTTTCCAAATTCGGCAGTTAACGACTGGCTGAGTGTTTTTAATGTTTCTTTTGCATATTCAGCACGCTGGCGTCCCTTTTGCTCATACTCTACAATCATTCTGCCGATTTCGAAATTTGTAACAAGCATAGTGGTATTTACATTCCTTACTACCTGTTTCCTTGCTTCATCAATCAGTTTTTTGATGCCGCTGATAAGTGTTTTGTGAGGTATGAGTTTTGACATGAAACAAATATAATGATTCGATAAATTTTCGTCATGTAATCGCAAGTAGGAGAATTGTGTTTGTAAGTTAACAGATCTCTGTGTAGCTGTTGTAATAGTTTTAAACATCGGAAAAAAGCTTCAGAATAGCACCATAGGTTATCTCCCCAATATTTTTTTACAGTTTTTGTAGTCCTTTTCCTGTTAAGCTTCGTTCTTTTAAAAAGACGGAGTAACTTAATAGCATGAAAGAAAACCCATACAGCGATATGGAACAGCTGGCCTATCGCATTGCTTACCTTATTGCCGGTTATATACGCAACACGCTTACCAAGCAGGAACATCTTGAACTGGATGACTGGGTAAATGAAAGCGACCATAACATGCAGTTGTTTGAAGACCTTACCGATGAAGAGAACATCAAGACAAACCTTGCACGTATGGACCTGGTACTGGTAGACCAACGCTGGAAGGAAGTGAATGATAATCTTGCACAGACAGAAAAAGAATATCAACGAAAGCAGCGAAGAGTAATAGGGTCGATGGCAGCCGCAATAGTAGTAGTTGTAAGTGGAGCCTTTATGTTAATACAACTCATGAAAAACAAACCAGAACAAACCAATATAGCCAATGCTGATACCCCGCAACTGTTACCGGGCGGTAATAATGCGACGCTTACGCTCGCCGATGGTTCGGTCATTGATCTTTCAACTGCTAAGAATGGGTTAATCGATAGCAACTTAGTTTCTCATGCCAACAAACCGGCTGATGGAGAGTTAGTGTATGAAGCAAAAAACAACGGACAAGTTTCAGCCCTTCATGCACTCTCCACACCGGTAGGTGGTCAGTATAAAATAGTGCTGGCCGATGGCAGCAAAGTTTGGCTCAACGCTTCTACAACAGTAAAATACCCCGTTGCTTTTACGGGCAATGAACGAAGGGTGGAAATAAACGGCGAAGCATACTTTGAAATAGCAAAAAATAATAAACAGCCTTTTCGTGTAGTGTTACCCGATAGCTCAGTTGTTACTGTTACGGGTACGCAGTTTAATGTAACCTGTTATAGTAATACAGCACAAAACGAAGTAACGCTGGTTGAAGGTCATGTATCTGTTTATCATAAGGGCAGCATACAAAATCTTGAACCGGGTACACAGGCTGTTGTTAATGGCGATGGATTGTCAAAAAACAGTACTGTGGATATAGAGTCAATTACAGGGTGGAAGAATGGCTTGTTTGTTTTTCACGATGCTTCGATTGAAAAGGTGATGACACAAATTGAAAGATGGTATGGAGCAAAAGTGATTTATCAATCGAAAACAAAGCAATTACTGAATGCAGAAATATTAAGAAGTGAACCTTTAACCAAGCTCCTCAACTTGCTTGAATTAAACGGGTATGTCCATTTTAAAATTGAAAACAAAACCATTTATGTATTACCCTGACGATTAAACCAACCAACGGTTAATGCAAACAAAAAACCGGAAGTGTTACGAGCACCTCCGGCGGGCGTTTGGGTTAACCCTGTAATCAATTGAGGCTGTCAACCGAATTTCAGAAACCCAAACATTACAAAACTATGCAATTAACTATTGCAGGATACTGCTGTAAAAAATTTCTAACCATGAAACTCATATGCGTGCTGACGATAGCGGCCTGTATGCAGGTTTCGGCAGGCAGTTTTGCGCAAACTGTATCAGTTTCGTTTAACCATTCACCTATTGAAAAGGTCTTTAAGGAAATTACCCGCCAAACAGGCTATTCGTTTATTTACCAGCGTAACCAGTTAGAGCAAACTATTCCTGTTACGCTTACTGTTAAGAATGAACAACTGGAGCAGGTGCTTCGCAAATGTTTCGAAAAGCAGCCGCTTACATTTACCATCGTTGATAAATATATTGTTGTACAAACAAAACCTGTTGTAACTGCTCCGGTATTACCAACGAGTACGGCAATTACAGTTTCCGGCAAAGTAATAAATGAAACAGGTGAGGCATTGGTTGGTGCAACAGTTACGGCAAAAAAATCGGGCATTGCAACTTCTACTAATGACAAAGGCGAATTTTCGTTAAGCGGTGTGCAAGAAAACGATCTACTTATTTTCTCCAGTATAGGCTATGTAAAAAAAGAAATACCTGTAGGAAAAGGGTTGTATTATGTTGTAAAACTGGCTATTGCTGTTGAAGTATTAGATGAAACAATAGTTATTGCTTACGGCTCAACAACACAACGCTACAACACAGGCAGTGTATCAAAAATAAAAGGAGAGGAGATCGCCAAACAACCGGTATCTAATCCCTTGGCTGCTCTGGCAGGCAGGGTGCCGGGTTTAGTTGTTACACAAACAAGTGGTGTGCCGGGTTCAGCGTTTAATATAGAGATCAGGGGAAGGAGTTCTCTGGATGCTGCACTTTCAAGGAATGACCCTCTGTTTATCATCGATGGCGTACCCTTTGAGCCGGGAAATCTTGCTTCCAATCAGATTGTATCGGCAGTAAATAAACCGTTCTCTACAAATCTCGGAGGCATCAGTCCTTTTAATACAATTAATCCATTGGATATTGAAAGTATTGAGGTGTTAAAAGATGCTGATGCAACAGCTATTTATGGAAGCCGTGGCGCTAATGGTGTAATACTCATTACCACCAAAAAGGGAAAGTCCGGTAAATCAAGACTTAGTGTGAATGTAAACACTGGGTGGAGCAAAGTTGCACGTACCATGCGCATGCTGAATACGACTGAGTATTTGCAAATGCGTAGGGAAGCCTTTGCAAATGACGGTTACACACCACAGGTTACAGTACCGTTTGCAAATGGGTATGCACCGGATTTGCTCATACTCGACACAACTATTTATACTGATTTTAAAAAACTACTGATTGGAAATACAGCACAAGCTACAAACGCAGAAGTAAACTTTTCGGGAGGTTCAGGCAAAACGTTTTTCTCCATTGGTGGTGCATACCATAAAGAGACAAATGTGTTTTCAAAAGCGTTAACTGATCAACGTGCTTCGTTACATTTCAATATCAATCATAAATCTGCGGATAAAAAGTTTGAGACAAATTTCTCAGGCTTTTACTCTGCGGAAAAAAATCAACTGATTCAGAAAGATCTAACGCAGTTTATCAATCTTCCTCCAAATTTTACGTTGTATGATTCTGTCGGAAAACCTGCGTGGCTGCAGAAAGGTATTCCGTTTAATTATATCAATCTTGGGTTGCCCGGCATTCCTTCAGCAGAATTACTAAAGACCTATCTTACAAAAAATGATAATGCACTTGCCAGCCTGCAACTGGTATACAGGATCGCTCCGGAGCTCACATTGCGGATAAATGCAGGGTTTAATAAGTTTATAACAGATGAAGTGGCTACTACACCAAGAGCATCGCTTGATCCTTCAACAAGTCAACTCGCCTCATCAAAATTTGGTTATGGCACTTCGCAAAGCTGGAACATTGATCCGCTACTGGAGTATGGAACAAGTTTGGGTAAAGGGAAATTTAATCTGTTGTTTGGAACAACTTTACAAGACCGGACTACGAAAAGTTCTTTTGTGAATGCACAGAACTATACCAGCGATTTATTATTAAACTCAATGGGAGCGGCAGGTATACTTACAGGAACAAATAATTCGGCACAATACAGATACACAGCAATATTCGGCAGGCTGAATTATAATTTGTTAAGCAGGTATATCATTAATATGTCTGCACGACGTGATGGTTCAAGCCGGTTTGGAACTGAAAACAGGTTCGCTAATTTCGGAGCGATTGGTGCTGCATGGATTTTCTCAAACGAATCGTTTTTCAAAGAAAAGATTCAGTTCATCAGTTTTGGAAAAATACGAGCAAGTGCAGGTATTACCGGAAACGATCAGATCGGTAATTATAAATACCTCGATTTATGGAATTCAACAACTATTCCCTATCAGGGTATTCCGGGGTTGCAGCCAGGCAGTTTGTTTAACCCGAATTACGAATGGGAAAAAACAAATAAGCTGGAAACTGCACTTGAATTGGGCTTATGGAAGGAGCGCTTAGTATTTTCAATTGCAGGCTACCGAAACCGTTCAAGCAATCAATTGATCAATTATCAATTACCTGATCAAACAGGATTTACAGGAGTGATACGAAATCTTCCGGCCTTGGTGCAAAACAGCGGTATAGAAATTGTATTAAGCAGTAAGAATATTACTTCTAAAAGTTTTTCATGGACAAGTTCTTTCAATATAACCTTACCAAAAAATAAATTGATTTCTTTTCCTGGTTTGAGCAGTTCCAGTTATCGGACACAGTTTAAAGAAGGACTTCCCCTTAATACTATTTACAAAGCGAAATACCTTGGTATAGATCCGCTCACAGGTAATTATATAGTTGAAGATTATAACCGTGACGGATTAATCCGTTTCCCGGCTGACTACCAGTTTTTAGGTTCAACTGATCCGGTATTTTATGGTGGGTTACAAAATAACTTTGAATATAAGCGATTCAGTTTTTCTTTCTTTTTTGAATACCGTAAACAAACAGGAAGAAACTTTCTTGCTTACATTGACAGAAATCCGCCGGGTATTGCGTTGAATCAACCGGCAATCATTTTTGACCGTTGGCAGAAGCCAGGTGATCATGCATTGGTACAAAAATTTACAAGCCGGTTTTCTGGTGTAGCTACTGCAACGGGCGCCAATTATTTAGCAAATTCTGACGGGATTCTCAGCGATGCCTCTTTTGTTCGGTTGAAAAATGTAGCCTTATCGTATTCATTTTCTGCTGAAGTACTTCGCAAGCTGCACATTGAAAGCAGCCGTGTTTATATCAATGCCCAGAATTTATTTCTGTTAACCAGGTATAGGGGCTCTGATCCTGAAACGCAGGATATATCGGTACTTCCGCCGTTAAAGACAATTGTTGCAGGTATTCATTTCACATTCTAAATTTTAACCGATGTGTACAAAGCAAATCACTAAACATATTCTTCCTGTTCGTTTCATCTTCTTGTTGTTGCTTGTTTGTATATCTTCCTGCAAAAAGCTGATAGAGGTTGAACCACCCGTTACACAGCTGGAAACCAAACAGATTTTTCAGAATGACCAGTCTGCCGTTGCTGCAGTTTCAGGATTGTACAGGCAGATGTTATTGACGGGTTCAATAATTACAAATGGAGGTATTACCCGTTTTTGCGGTTTATCGGCTGATGAGTTAATTAATACTACAAGCCCGGATGCTGATGATGAATTTCGTAACAATAATATTCAGGTTCGAAATGGAAGTATTTCCGGCTCCTTGTGGCAAATGGCTTACAAAAACATCTATCATGCAAATGCCGTACTGGAAGGGTTGGAAAATGCCGGTATTACACAGGCATTAAAAAAACAATTACAGGGCGAAGCATTGGTAGTGAGGTCACTCAATTACTTTTATCTTATTCAACTGTTTGGCGATGTTCCACTAGTGCTTACTACTGATTACCGCTTAAATCAATCAATGCCCCGTTCAACGATTAGTGATGTATATGCGCAACTAACAACGGATTTGCTCAAAGCAAAAAGTTTATTATTGACATCATATCCAAGTGCCGGAAGAGTAAGACCCAATAAGTTTACTGCTACAGCACTATTGGCCAGAGTATATCTGTATCAGAAAGACTGGATAAACGCCGAAAAGCAAGCGTCTGAAATCATCAACTCAGGAGTTTATGCACTACCTGCTGAACTCAGTAATTGTTTTCTTTCCGGTTCAACGGAAACTATCTGGTCGTTACTACAAGACAGAAGTAATACTTCAGAAGGTCAAATGTTTATTCCGGCATTTTCGTTCCTGAAACCTCCGTTTATTCTGACAGATACATTGTATCGCTCCTTTGAATTAAATGATTTACGTAAAAGCAAGTGGCTGGCATCTACAACGATTAATGGATTGCCGGTTTATTATCCATTGAAGTATAAAAAAGGAGCTGACTTTTCCAGTACACCCCCGGCTCCAACAGAGTATTATGTTGTCTTCCGCCTCGCAGAACAGTATCTGATACGTGCAGAAGCAAACGTACATTTAGGCAACAATGCAGCCTGTCAGGCTGATATTAACGTTATCCGTCAACGGGCCGGCTTGCCAGTTACAATGGCAACAAGTAAAAATGAATTGCTGCTTGCAATTGAAAAGGAGCGACAGATGGAACTGTTTGCAGAATGGGGCCACCGTTGGCTTGATCTGAAGAGAACAGACAGGGCGAACAGTGTTTTACAAGGTATCAAAACTTCAAACTGGCAAGCTACAGATACGCTTTATCCAATACCGTTTGATCAGATACTGTTGAATACATTCTTAACCCAAAATGCGGGGTATTGATTTGGTAACGCCTTCAAATTAACCAGCTTAATTAAATTACATGAAGCGATTAGTTATACTAATGCTGTGGGCTGCTATTGCTGTACCCCCGTTACATTCACAGCACCTTCTGCCAGGAGATCGGTTACCAGATTTGGTTTTCCGGAATGTTCTGAATAATCGGGATGATTCAATACGCTTGATTGACTTTAAAGAAAAGTTGTTGATCATTGATTTTTGGAATACAAGATGTGTGGCCTGTTTTAAAGCATTTCCCAAACTAGACTCGTTAAAGAAATATTTCGGAAGCAGGATTGAAATATTGCTTGTGAATAATGAAAGCAAAGCCTTTACACAGGATTTTTTTAAAAAACGACCATTGCTTTATAAGCCGGGACTTCCGATGATTACTGACGGAACGAAACTTTCTGATTTGTTTCCGGTTGATGGATACCCTTACACAGTATGGGTTCAAAATGGAATTGTAAGAAGTTATTCGGGCGTACATGCTGTAACGAAAGAAGCAATACATGAGTTTGTAGCAGGTCGTACACTTGGTTTTCGTGATCCGACGGTTATACGGTTTGCTTCTTCGATTGATTATAATAAACACGACTATTTTTCGTCGATTGCACGTTGTTCGGATTCAGTAAACATAGGTAGTACGGAAGCCATAAAAATAAAACAAGGGAAAGCGATTTCTATTGCAAGTAATTGTTATTCGATTGCTAATTTGTATCGGAAGGCATATAACGAAAATGGAAAATATAATTTTAACTATACCTACAATTTTTTATTAGATGTAAGCGAACGATTTAGATATGAGTATCCCGCAAAAAAGGATTCATTGGATCAATGGCTGCAAAGTTATGCATACAGTTATGAACTAATGTTACCTGTTGCCAATAGCGAAAAAGCATATCGGATTATGCAGGAGGATCTTGACAGGTATTTTCATTTGAAAGCAGAAGTACAATTCAAATTAACAGAGAGCCTTGTTTTACGTAAGAGAGTGCAACCGGAAAATTACATGCAGTCAGTCAATCCTACAGCTGGAGATTCAATTATCAGATTTCATCAAATGCCCTTTGATCAATTTGTACAGGAGCTACGTGTGCAGATTGAAAAAGAATTCCCTTTTTTTATTGAAACAGGAAAGATGGAAACTATTTCCTGCAACATTCGGTACAAATCGTTGTCTCCTTTAAATATTTCGAATCTGCAACAGGATCTTTATGCTGCTGGTTTTTATCTAGCAAAAGAAAACAGAACTATTCCAGTATTGGTTGTTAGCGATAAGTAACAAAACAGGCAACCGCTATATAGCGGCTGCCTGTTGCTTTTACATCAGTTTTTAAGGGTTTGAACATCGCCACTCTGAGCAGTTGGCAATGATGGTTGTGTAATAAAGCCACGTAAGCAATGGTTGGTTGAACCCGTACAACCATCGTTTGCATTGGCGTAGCTTAAAGTTACCTGGCCACCAAATTGTACAGATGCACCTGCCGGAATAACGCCGTTTTCATCTACCATATAAAAATAATAGATGTCATCAGCCGGCTTTTTCTCTTCTTGTGTAAAAGAACTGAAGGTGATTGCAGCAATAACAGCAATGATTCCTAAGAGATACTTTTTCATTTGTATTCTGTTTTTGTTGAAAAATTACTGCCTACTTTTTTATACAGGTATTCGGCTATTCCTGTTTATTGCAATAAAGCGTTTATCCTTTTTCGAGAGCAACCATGCAGATATACTCAGAAGAAGCAAAGCAGAATTTAATAGCAGATGTTGTGACCAATTCAACTCTTTTAGTATTCCACCACAGGAACAGGGTAGTTTCGGTGTAAATAAAAGCATATACCCAATGTAAGCTGTAAAAAATGTCATTAATAAGGTTGACAGCAATAATCCATAAGCTTTTGTATGCGGCAGTAATAAGAGAAGAGAAACAAACAATTCAATAACCGGCAAAATCCAGGCTATGTAAGACGCTGCGAATGATAAAAGTGGTGATTTTGACAGCACAGCCCGAAATTCTTCAACCGCAAACAGTTTGTTGATTCCTGTATAGACAAAAAGAAAAATAAATATGGCGATAGCGAATTCAACGTATAGTATTCTGCCGGAGTTCTTTTTCATGGTGCTGTTTTTCATTGTACTGTAAAGATCAAAATTTGATTTTTGATTTTTTCGTCAAATAGATTTGCAGCTTTGTGCAGAAGTTTTGTAAGCGGGATTAAGATCTTCGTAATGAGCCTGGAGTATATCCGAATTTCTTTCTGAATGCAGTAATAAAGTTTGTCGTTAAGGGGTAACCAACAAGTCCTGCAATTTCTTTAATCGGTTTATCGCTGTTCAATAGAAGATGATGAGCGACATGCATTTTTTGATCAGTAATAAATTGAAACAGGCTGCTATGAAATAACTGTCGAAAACCAGTTTTTAGCTTAAACTCGTTTAACGCAACCTGCTTCGCAAGCGATTTGATTGTTGGTGGCTTTTGATCGATTGAGTTTTCAAGAATTGATTTTACTTTATGAATTTTACCAACTTCAAACGAGGTGTAATTATATTGCTTGTTTGTTTTCCGGTAAGTCAGTTCGAGTAATTGAAAGAGGATTTCCCTGACTTTTAAATCAAAGAAGTATTGTTTTGACTGCTCACTATATGGGCATTCAATGAGTTCGTTGATTGCTTTTTTTAGAGAAGGAATTGTCCAGATTGTTGGATTAATATGAAAGGTTGAAGTCTTATTTTTAATGGCTTTGCCAAAATCGGGGAAATAAGGCTTAAGTTCCTCAAGAAGTTCAGGGGAATAATAGATGTCCAGTAACTTCAGTTCATCTGTATTGTCAAATACTGCACTGCAGTTAGCAGGAGTTGAATAAAATAAGGAATGAAAGCCATGACGGGTATGTAGTTTCCCGATATTGTCAATATGTTTCCTTACACCGTTTTGCAACATGAAATTGACATAGAGTCCTTCTTTTTGTATCCACTTGCTGGCCAGTATCTTTTGTAAGACATTACCTATTACAAGCCGGATGCTGTATTGCTCTCTTCTTAACTCCTGTATAAACAGTTCGAGATTACCGGTACTCAACTGAAACTGATTTGCACCTGTTAATACAGGCCCTGAATAAGTTTTAGGAATACCAGGTATGCTATTTAATGCAGAAATATCCTCAAAAGTCGGGTTGTTTTTCACACGAAAGTTTTCTGGTCTCTTAAATATACAATTGTGAAACTGAATTTGAAAGCAGTTATGAGGTAAAAAAACATTTATTGAACCTTCATTGAAAGGAAATTACCGATTTCAAAGTATTTTTCTCAATCAGCAAATCATCTATGCCACGGTTGCTTTGTGTGATCCTCTGGTTTTCAATAGATAGGTAAAATGAAAATTGCCAGAAGCCGATATTTCCCATTGGTTTAATTTTTCCTTACTTCTTTTTATATTGCACAATAACCCGATTAACCATTGAACCAAAACCTGATGCAAATAACCTTGTCAACAAATATTCCTGCACATTTTCATGGAAACATCCAACAGTATAATTCGGTAACAATTTCAACCATTACATGTCCGCTTTCCCCGTAAACTGAAAGTTTAAGCACTGTTTCTACCGCTTTTCGGTACCCACAAACAGGGCGGTTTCGAAGAAATGAACAACCTCATTATTTCAAATAATAAAATTCGATCAGATTTAGACAAATGGCCAAAGCAACCAAACCCAAAAAACAAAGCAGCATCGAAGAAACCCTGTGGGACAGTGCCAACAAACTCCGTGGCAGTGTAGAAAGTGCCGAATACAAACACGTGGTACTCGGTCTTATCTTTTTAAAATTTGCCAGCGATAAGTTTGAAGAACGCAAACAGGAACTCATTGCCGAAGGCAAAGAAAAATATACCGACATGGTGGAATTCTACACCATGAAAAATGTGTTTTACCTGCCGGCCGAAGCACGCTGGAGCTATTTAATTGAACAGGCCAAACAAAACGACCTGGCATTAAAAATTGATACAGCCCTTTACACCGTTGAAAAAAACAACCCTGCACTAAAAGGTGCCTTGCCCGATAATTATTACAGCCGTTTAAACCTCGATGTAAGTAAACTCGCCAGCCTGCTCGATACCATTAACAACATCAATACCCTGCAGGATAAACAGCAGGATATTGTGGGCCGTGTGTACGAATACTTCCTCAGCAAGTTTGCATTGGCCGAAGGAAAGGGCAAGGGAGAGTTTTATACACCCAAGAGTATTGTACACCTCATTGCCGAAATGCTGGAACCCTACAAAGGAAAAATTTACGATCCTGCCTGTGGCTCCGGTGGTATGTTTGTGCAATCCATTAAGTTTATCGAAAGCCACCACGGCAACAAACGGGATATTTCTATTTACGGGCAGGAGTACACCGCTACCACCTACAAGCTGGCGAAAATGAACCTCGCCATCCGTGGTATTACCGCCAACCTGGGCGATGTGCCGGAGAATACCTTTATCCGAGACCAGCACAAAGACCTC
Organism: Lacibacter sp.; assembly: GCF_035299325.1. Classification (GTDB taxonomy): domain Bacteria; phylum Bacteroidota; class Bacteroidia; order Chitinophagales; family Chitinophagaceae; genus Lacibacter. Next base: position 86,448 of record NZ_DATGWT010000014.1, read on the forward strand.
AAGGCCGATTTTATTATGGCCAACCCGCCCTTTAACCAAAAGCAATGGCGGGCCGATGATGAATTAACCGACGATGCACGCTGGAAAGGTTACGAAGTACCGCCCACCGGCAATGCCAACTATGCATGGATACTGCACATGGTAAGCAAACTCTCCGAAAACGGAGTAGCCGGTTTTATTTTGGCCAATGGCGCATTGAGTGGCGGAGGCGATGAATACAAAATTCGCCGCAAGCTCATTGAAAATAATTTAGTGGAAGCCATACTGGTGATGCCACGTAATTTGTTTTATACCACCGATATCAGTGTTACGCTTTGGATACTCAATAAAAACAAGAAGGCAAGAACCATTGAGCACAACGGTGTAATTAAAAAATACCGTGACCGTGAAAAAGAAATCCTGTTTATGGATTTGCGGCAAATGGGTGTACCGTTTGAAAAGAAATACACACAGTTTTCTGTAGAGGATATTAAAAAGATAACCGACACCTACCATAACTGGCAGCAAACAGCTGTTGCAACAACTTACAAAAACGAAGCAGAATTTTGTTACAGTGCTTCGCTGGAAGATGTGGTGAAAAAAGATTTCTCCCTGGTGCCCAGCAAATACATTGAGTTTATTAACCGGGATGAGAATATTGATTTTGATGAGAAGATGCAAAGCCTGCAAAAGGAATTTGCCGATCTGCTGAAGGCCGAAGAACAATCGAAAAATGATTTGCTCACGGTGTTTAAAGAATTGGGATATGAGATCGCATTATAAGCAGTTGGGCAACTATATTAAACAGGTTGATGAACGGAACACGAAGCTTGCTGTAGATACCTTACTTGGTGTAAGTATTGAGAAAGTATTTATGCCTTCCATTGCAAATACAATCGGTACCGATATGTCTACTTATAAGATTGTAAAGCGGAACCAATTTGCTTATGGCCCTGTTACTTCAAGAAATGGCGATAAAATATCGATTGCTTTACAAGATCAATACAATGAGGTAATTGTATCGCAGGCATATACTCCGTTTGAAATTATTGATACTAAAGCCTTACTGCCCGAATATTTAATGATGTGGTTTCGACGGCCTGAGTTCGACCGTTATGCCAGGTTTATGTCGCATGGAAGTGCAAGGGAAATTTTTGAATGGGATGAAATGTGTAAAGTAACATTACCGGTTCCGCATCCTGATAAACAAAAAGAAATTGTAAAAGAATACAACGCCATTGTAAACCGCATCAACCTCAATAACCAGCTTATACAAAAACTGGAAGAAACTGCACAGGCTGTTTACAAACAGTGGTTTGTTGATTTTGAATTTCCCGATGAAAATGGACAGCCGTATAAGAGTAGTGGAGGGGAGATGGTGTTTAAAAAGGAGTTGGAGAAGGAAGTGCCGAAGAAGTGGACGCAAAAGCAAGTGCAGGAAATTGCCAAAGTCGTAGATTCATTACACACAACTCCAGATTATGCTTCTCAGGGCCTCCCAATGGTTAGAGTAACAGACGTAAATTCAGGATTCCTAGATTTAGCAAATACTATGCTTGTTGACAATGAAACTTTTGAGAAATTTTCAAAAAATCACAAATCAAAAAAGGGAGATATTGTGGTGTCTAGAGTCGGTGCAACATTTGGTGAGTTTTCCTATGCTCATACAGATGAAAAGTTTTGTTTAGGTCAAAATACAGCTGTTATCATACCAACAATTTTAGACAGTAAACTACTGTATACTGCACTTACAACTTCAGATATTCGAAATCAGATTGAGGCAAAGGCTGTCGGTTCAGCATATAGTACACTAAGCTTGCAAGACATTAAAGAGTTGACTCTTACGCTTCCAGATGAAGACTTTGAGTTAATTACTCATGCCTTAGCTGAAAAGTTTGATATTCTTTTTATCAATAGAAGTTTATGTTGCCAAGAGAATTGGTCCTTGATAAGAATGCAGCGACTCCTTCTATCTAAACTTGCAACAGTGGAAAATTAAAATACTCATATGTCAATTAACCTACCGAAAGTAACACAGCTTGTTTATGAGAAAAAGGGCAATGAAGTTTGGCGCCACATTTCAAATGAAATTTCTTTATTAAGTACCGAGCTTATTTCTATTGATCCATTCTTAGTTAAGTCAGATGACATAAATTATTTATTTACGAACGATAAAAATTATACGGATCAAGAAAATCAGTACATAATTCTTACTTCAAAAAAGCCATCAAAAAAGGATTTTGATGAAGGAAATATTAAATGCAAAAGATGGTTGAAACATCCTCTCTTTGAAAAAAGAAATCCAGCTGAAGTTGTTGAATCATGGAATGGGAAATTTACTTTTCTTGCTGAAGATGAGCATACAGGAAAGAAAGGATTACGAAAACCCCAAATGGGCGCTTTGTATTCAATCATGTCTCACCTTCAAAATCCAGAAGAAAGAGCGCTTGTAGTTATGCCTACTGGTACAGGCAAAACGGAAACAATGTTAGCGACTTTAGTAGCCAATTGTTGCAATAAATTGCTTGTCTCTGTGCCTTCTGATTCGTTAAGAACTCAAATAGCAAATAAATTCATCACACTTGGATTATTGAAAGAATATTCAATTGTAGATACATCTTGCCTTTTCCCACTTGTAGGTATTGTTAATAGTGGGTTTGACAGTATTGATGATCTTAACGAGTTTATTGAGAATTGTAATGTTGTGGTATCCACAATGGTTTTGCTAACAGATATGCCATTGCCATTCAAGACTCTTCTGAATAAATCTTTCAGTCATTTTTTTGTAGATGAAGCACATCACTCCGAGGCAAATACGTGGAAAGATTTGATTACAAAATTCAACAAGGAGAAAGTGTTTCTTTTTACAGCTACTCCATTTAGAAATGATGGTAAAAGCTTACAGGGTAAAGTCATTTTTAATTTCTCGTTGAGAAAGGCGCAAGAGCAAAAATATTATAAGAAGATTAATTACTTGCCAATTAGAGAGTACAATCAAAAGTTGGCAGACAAAAAGATTGCCGATAAAGCAGTTGAGCAGTTAAAGCAAGATATTGCTCAAGGATTTAATCATATTATAATGGCAAGATGCGCTAATAAAGTTAGGGCAAGAGAAGTCTTTGAACATTATAAAGTCTATCAAGAGCATAATCCTATAATTATTTACACAGGTATTGCTGGTTTAGAAAAAAAGATCGAACAGATTAAGAGAGGTGAGCATTCAATAATTGTATGTGTAAATATGCTTGGTGAGGGTTTTGACTTACCCAACTTAAAAATAGCAGCAGTTCATGATGAGAGACAAAGCTTACCAATTACACTTCAATTCATCGGTAGATTCACAAGGACTTCGTACGATCAATTAGGGGAAGCAAGTTTTATAACGAATATTGCATATCCTCCGATACATGAGGAGTTGGATCAATTATATGCAAAGAATGCTGACTGGAATTTGATTCTGCCAAGGATGAGTGCAAACGCAACACAAAAGGAAATTAATATTAAAGAGTTTCTTGAAGGATTTACAAATCTTACTGATTCGATAATTCCTTTTGGCGAGATTTATCCGGCCTTAAGCACCATAATATATCGTAATGCCACTAATACCTGGAACCCCAATAGGACTCATTGGGAGTCGGAATTTCCTGGAATTCAAAACTATGAACATGTCTTCACGGATACAAATCATAAAGACACCCTTGTTATTGTATTAGGAAAGATAGAGAAAGTTGAGTGGGGAAAATTTGAGACTGTTCAGAATCTCCATTGGGATATTGTTGTGCTACATTGGCATCTTGAAGTTGGAATAAACAGAGTTTTTTTGAATACCTCAATAAAAGGATTTTTAGGTCAATCATTAATTGATGCGATTTTTGGGAAAAATAATACGAGCTTGATAACAGGTATGAACGTCTTCAGGATTTTTCATGAAGTCAATCGACTTTCCCTTTATAATGTAGGCGCACGAAGAGGACTTGGGCAAGACGTGACGTTTCAGTCTTATTTTGGCAAAGGAGTACAGGATGGAATTAAAGGCATAGAACAAGGTACTCTAATCAAGAATAATATTTTTGGCGTTGGTTATAAGGAAGGGGAAAAGCTTTCATTAGGTTGTTCCGTAAAAGGGAAAATCTGGTCTTATCAACGTGGTAATCTTGATGAATTGACAAAGTGGTGCAGACAAATTGGAGAGATAGTGGAAAACGAATCAATAGATCCAAATGTGGTGCTACAGCATACATTGGCAATTGAGAAAGTTGATAAAAGGCCAGAAGTGATACCTATATTAATTGACTGGTTTCCTGAGATGTATGAATTCGCAGAGAATCGTTACCAAATTAATATTGACGGAATCTTAAACGATCTGTCAAGTGTTGAATTAAATATTGTTGATACATCATTAGATAAAAACTTACGGTTTAGCCTCGATACGCCTGAAACATCTGTCATGTTTGAACTTGAAATTGGTTTGAATGCTTCAAGTGGGGAGAGCTATTTTAGAATATTTCAAAAGAATGATGCGAAATGTAAAATTCATTATTCCAATAAAGAAGAAGATTTAGTCGATTTTTTTCAAAAATATTCTCCCACGATTTGGTTTGCAGATGGCTCACAGCTTTTTCAAAATTTGTATGTGCGTTTAAAATCTGCACCTGATAAGTTGCCTATAGAGAATATTATTACTGATGATTGGGTCGGAGTAGATATATCTAAGGAATCGCAGGATATTCTACCATATGTGCAAGATTCGATTCAGTATTACTTTATCCAAAAAATCGAAGCTGATTTCCAGATAGTTTTTGATGATGATGGTCCGGGAGAAATTGCTGATATAGTAGCAATTAATGATACTGCTGAAGTGATTGACATACATCTATATCATTTGAAATACGCTAAAAACGGGAAAGTAAATAATGAGATCGAAAATTTCTATCAAGTTTGTGGGCAGGCTCAAAAATCGCTGAAGTGGAAACATAGGGATGGCCGAGAATTCTTCAATCATTTGTTTAGAAGAAAAACAAAAACTCTTAATGGTGTTTCATGTTCAAGATTATTAAAAGGTACCGAAGACGAACTTGAAAATTTACTTAATCAGGCTAAGTATACCAAGCCGATGACTTTCCATATTTATATAGTGCAACCCTCATTGAGTAAATCCAAAGCTTCAAACGATATTTTGTTGCTCCTTGGAAATGTATATCACTATCTGGCAACAGTAGGAAACATTGAGTTAAAAGTATATTCAAGTCAATAGAAAATGAAATTCACAGATGAAACTTTAGAGCGGCCATTACCGAGCTTATCGAAGCCGAACAGATACCAGATGTAAGTGGTTTGTTTCTGCATAACGAAATGAGTGTGTTATTTTGTAGTCGTTAATTTTGAAATTATGAGCAACAGCGAATTACTGCTATACGAAAGCAAAACTGGCGATATTAAAATTGATGTGCGCCTGGAGGAGGAAACCGTGTGGCTTACTCAGGCACAGCTTTGCCAGTTGTTTCAAAAATCGAAAGCCACCATTAGTGAGCATATCAAAAATGTATTTGAAGAGGGTGAGTTAGAGCCGGGGGCAACTGTTCGGAAATTCCGAACAGTTCAAACAGAAGGTGCAAGAGCGGTAGAACGGGAAACCGAACATTATAACCTGGATGTGGTGATCTCAGTCGGCTACCGTGTAAAATCGCCACAGGGCACACAGTTCCGTATCTGGGCCACACAGCGGTTAAAGGAATACATCATTAAAGGTTTCGCCCTTAATGATGATCGTTTCAAACAGGGTAGTTCCATGAACTATTTTACCGAACTGCAGGAGCGCATCCGGGATATCCGCTTATCGGAACGGTTCTTTTACCAGAAGATCAAAGATATTTATACCACCAGCATCGACTATAACCCCAAAGACGAGAAAACAACGGCCTTCTTTAAAACCGTGCAGAATAAATTGCTCTGGGCCATCAGCGAACAAACGGCTGCTGAGTTGGTGTATCGAAGAGTGGATGCATCGCTGCCGTTAATGGGTATGCAATCGTTCGATAAAAAAAAGGAAACAGGCATTAAAAAAACAGATGTAAGCATTGCCAAGAATTACCTGCAGGAAGATGAATTGAAACTGCTGGGTTTGTTAGTGGAACAATATCTTGCTTTTGCAGAAACCATGGCACAGCAACAAACGCCCATGTATATGCAAGACTGGATTAACCGGCTGGATGCTATTTTACAATTGAACGGACGGGAATTATTAACGCATGCCGGTAAAATAAGTCATGAAATGGCGCTTAAAAAATCGGAAGAAGAATTTGAAAAATACAGACAGGCAAAAGCGGCGCAGGAAAAAGAAGCAAGCCTGAAAGAGCTGGAGGAAGACATTAAAAAGCTGAAAAAAAAAGCTGAATGAAATTTACCGAAGAAACTTTAGAGCAAGCCGTTACCGAGCTCATTGAAGCCGAACAGATACCGCATGTAAGTGGTTTGTTTCTGCACAAAGAAATGAGCGAGGTATTGCTGAAAGACGACCTAAAACAATACCTGTTGAACCGTTATGCTTTGGCTGATATTACACTCGCCGAAATAAACCGCATCATTCGTGAGCTGGAAGTGTATTCCGCTTCGGCCTTATACGAAAGTAACAAAGCCATTCTGCAACGCTTAGCCGATGGTTTTGTATTAAAACGTGACGACCGTACACAAAAAGATCTCTTTATTCAATTGCTCGATTACCGCAGTATTGAGGCCGTGCAGGAAGCTGGCATGCAACAACTCAATATGGCTGCCGATGAGGCGGTGGTTTATAGTGCTGCTGATGAAAATATTTACCGCTTTGTTACGCAATTAGAAATACAGGGTTACGAAAAGCGGATACCCGATGGTATTTTATACATCAACGGTTTGCCCCTGGTAGTATTTGAATTTAAAACAGCGGTGAAAGAAAACTGCACCATTAAAGATGCGTACACACAGTTAACAGTGCGTTACCGCCGTGATATTCCGGAATTATTTAAATACAATGCCTTTTGCGTTATCAGTGATGGCGTAAATAATAAAACGGGCTCGTTGTTTTCGCCCTACGATTTCTTTTATGCCTGGCGCAAAGTAGAGGAAGAAGATGAGGCGGCAGATGGTATTTCTTCCCTTTTTACTATGACGAGAGGCTTGTTCAACAAACAACGTTTGCTGAATGTGATCCGCAACTTTATTTATTTTCCTGATACCACAAAGAAAGACGAAAAGATTTTTTGCCGTTATCCGCAATACTATGCAGCTACAAAATTATTCCTGAGTGTAAAGCAAAACATGCGGCCTTACGGAAACGGTAAAGGTGGTACTTACTTTGGTGCAACGGGTTGCGGTAAAAGTTATACCATGCTGTACCTGGCAAGATTGCTGATGAAGAGTCCGCATTTTGCAAGTCCCACTATTGTATTAATTACCGACCGTACTGATCTGGATGATCAGTTGAGTGCACAGTTTACCAATGCCAAAACCTTTTTAGGGGATGAGCATGTGATTAGTGTAGAAACAAGAGCGGAACTAAAAGAACGGTTGCAGGGACGCAGCAGTGGTGGCGTGTTTTTAACCACCATACACAAGTTTACCGAAAGCACCGAGCTGTTAACCGAACGAAACAATGTGATTTGTATTTCGGATGAAGCACACCGTTCGCAAATAAATCTGGATCAGAAACTAAAGATTACCGATAAAGGGGTGGAGCGCCGTTTTGGTTTTGCCAAATACCTGCACGACAGTTTACCCAATGCCACCTATGTTGGCTTTACAGGTACGCCGGTTGATGGTACGCTGGATGTGTTTGGTGAAGTAGTAGATGCATACACCATGAAGGAATCGGTAGAAGATGAAATTACGGTGCGTATTGTGTACGAAGGCCGTGCCGCCAAAGTGTTGCTGGACGAAGAGAAGCTGAAAGAGATTGAAACGTATTATCAGCAATGTGCAGAAGAAGGTGCCAACGAATACCAGGTGGAAGAAAGTAAAAAAGCCGTAGCGCAAATGGAAGTGATTCTCGGTGATCCGAAACGTTTGAAATTACTGGCAAAGGATTTTATTGAGCATTACGAAAAGCGGATTGAAGAAGGGGCTACTGTGAAAGGCAAAGCAATGTTTGTTGCCAGCAGCAGACCCATTGCTTATAATTTGTATAAAGAGATCATTGCTTTACGTCCGCAATGGGCAGAGATAAAACCTTGTGAAGAAGGTGCTGAATTATCGGAAGAGGAACAAAAGAAACTGAAGCCGATTGAGAAACTAAAAATGGTGATGACCCGCAGTAAAGATGACGATGAAAAATTATACAAGCTGCTGGGAACAAAAGACGCCCGCAAAGAACTCGACCGCCAGTTTAAAGAAGTGAAATCGAATTTTAAAATTGCGATTGTGGTTGATATGTGGCTCACCGGTTTTGATGTGCCGTTCTTAGACAGTATTTACATTGATAAACCGTTGCAGCAACATTCATTGATACAAACCATTTCCCGTGTAAACCGTGTGTACGAAGGAAAAGAAACAGGTTTGGTGGTAGACTATATTGGCATTAAGAGCAACATGAATCTTGCCCTTGCCAAATACAGCAAAGTACACAATGATGATTTTGAAGATAGTGAAAAGGCCGTGATGCTGGTAAAAGATCAACTGGCATTGCTGGCTGCTTTTTTCCATTCGTTTGATGCGACAGCTTATTTTAATGGAACGCCTTTGCAAAAGCTGGAATGTTTAAACAGAGCGGCCGAATATGCACAGTTGACGGAGGAGATGGAAAAGCGGTTTGTGAGCATGGCAAAGAAATTAAAGTCGGCGTACGATCTCTGTTGTTCCAGCGAAGAGATTGATGAAGATGAACGGGATCACATTCATTTCTATTTCGCCATTAAAGCCATTATTCATAAACTCACCAAAGGTGAAGCTCCCGATACCGCACAAATGAACGACCGGGTAAGGAAAATGATTGAGGAGGCATTGATCAGCGATGGGGTAGAGGAAGTGTTTAAGTTGGATAAAAACGATCCGAAAAATAATGTAGACATCTTTAGTGATGAATACATGGCCAAGATTGATAAGATCAAATTGCCCAATACTAAAATCAAGTTACTGCAACAATTGCTTGCAAAAGCCATTGAAGAGTTTAAACGCACCAACCGGATCAAAGGTGTAGACTTCAGCAAGAAGATGAAGAAGCTGGTAGAGTTGTACAATGAACGAAAAGATTTCCAGGTATTACAAAGCGATGTGCTGGATGATGTGGCGGAGCAGTTTGCCAACCTGTTTAAAGAGTTGCAGAAAGAACGCAACTCGTTCATGGAGCTTGGAATTGATTTTGAAGAGAAAGCCTTCTACGATATTTTAAAAGCCATTGCAGTTAAGTACAACTTTGATTATGCCGAAGATCGACTGATTGCTTTATCGCAGGCTGTAAAGAAAATTGTGGATGATAAAGCCAAATACACCGACTGGGCCCAGCGTGATGATATTAAAGCGGAGTTGAAAGTGGATTTGATTTTAGTATTGGCTGAACATGGTTATCCTCCTGTGCCAAAGGATGAAGTGTTTAAAGAGATATTTGAACAGGCGGAAAATTTTAAGAAGTATAGTTAGTATTCGGCTGTTACCTTTTTTATCTTTTCTAATTACTTATGAATAAAATATTTCAAAAATTCTGTTGCATTCTTGCTGTTTGCTCAATCTGTTTTAACTATGGATGTAAACGGCAGAAGCAGGTTTGGTTTGGTGCAATACAACGGACTCATAGCGCTGAGCAAGCAAATGTTGTTCGTTTATATATTGATAAGTGGGGTAATTTATATCCTGGGAATAAATATCATATTCCTTACAAAGCTTTCTTTGACCCTGTTAAAAAAAAGAATACTTATCGTAATAGCATTCTAAATGGGAATCTGGAATACTATTATCAATATCAATCTGCTGAACTCCAAAAGCTTTTCAAGGAATATGAAATAGAAGCTAATTATAATACATCCAAAGATTCATTTTATGCAGTTCAAACGAAATTAATTTCCGGTTATGTGGAAAGGCTTTCCGGTTATATAGAAAATTCCAGAAGTAAAGTTTTGATTGTATTTATTCATGGATTTAATGATCCGGATCCTACAGGTGATTATCAGCAATTAAGAGATTCTATTAAGGCCCATGGTTATGCAGATAGCAGTACTGTTTATTTGGAATTATTTTGGGATGGGCTTACGTCAAATCAGGGTAATCCGGGATTGGCTGGAATTTGGGGGCGAGCACAGCGAAACTCTGTATATGCCGGATTAACACTTCGCAGTATTCTTTCCCCTTTACCTGAAGAAACCAAAATAAGAATCATTACGCATAGCCTCGGTGCCAGTGTAGGAACTGCTGCTCTATTTAATACAACATCAAAATGGTCATCAAAGTATGCCAAGAAGAAAGACATTAATGCATTATCGGGAAGTTGGGATTACTTCGAACTGACCAGAAGCATTCCTGCCCCCAGGCAGAAAGATATCCGCATTGGGATGCTGGCAGCTGCAATACCCGGTGAAAGTACATTTGTAGATTTTGAACAACGAACATGGGCTGTTCCATTTGAGAATAATATTAGCCGGATTGTCGTTGGGTTTAATGTAAATGATTATGCTGTTGCTAAACGAGTTGGACGTTCTGATTTTCTTGCATCAAGGATGGGGGCTACATCTTTGGGTTGTAATTTGATAGTGGATGGAGTTTCGGAGACTGAAAGAGTGAGCCAAATGCTGGAACCTAAATTTCCAGGTATTTTTTGTACGGTTGATTTTAGTGAATTCAGATATAAGCAACAACCGGAGGAGCATGGACTTTATTATTATTTGTTAAGACCTCAGGCAACACATTTTTTACAGCATATTTTTGAATAATCTAAACACAAAGCACCGTTATGCGTCTCTTACTATTTATTCTTTTTTTTTCATTCTGCTTGGTATCTATTGGCCAGTCATTAACAACACAAATTTCGGATACAACGCCGGTATTTAGTGATCTTCATATGCACTTGTCCTTAAAGAAATTCTATCAGAAGCTGGAATATGATTCTACTTTAAATTGGAAAGCATACAATGATAAGGTAAAACCTATTCTTAAAGGAAAAAGATCGACTTTCAAAAATTACATCGAAGCTGATTATGCTCACCTCGATGGTCTTAATTATGATATTGTATGCGAATCCTTAATGCCGCTCGAAAAAAATACAGTGAATAGATCGTATAAACGAGTACTGAATAATATGGGTACTAAAATTAGGTTTAGACGGCTTAAAAAAGTTAATGAGGAAGCCAATACAAGTTTCAATGAAATGATGACACAGTACCGTTTCTTAGAAATGCAGTCCGTTCGCAATCCATTTAATTTAAATAGTACCACTGGTTTTCAATTAGTAAAAAATAAGTCAGATTTATTGCAAGCCAGAAATCAGGGGCTTACTGCTGTAGTTTTAACTTTGGAAGGAGGAAATTCTTTTTATGGACCAATAAATAGTAGCAATGTAAAAACAGCAGGAAATCATTTTGATACAGATAGTTGGCAAACGGAAATACTTGCAAACATCAATGTTGTGAAAAATTTTGAGCATAAAGTTTTTTATACATCTCTTACTCACTTTGGCTGGACTCGAATTGCTGGACAGGGAAAGGCAATTGATCACGAGGCTCCATTCATACGAGGCTTGTCTCAGTTATTGTCATCGCAAGGGTTAACACATAAAGCCCTGCATAATAAATGGGCATCTGGTTTAATTGATAGCGTCATTATTGGTAATCGTCACATTGATCCTGAAACATGCACTTTTAAAAGTGATGAATATTTTAAAACGAATGCATTCGCAAGTCGGGTATTGGATCAGTTACTCGATTCAACAGGAAAACACCGTTCTCCTATTTATATTGATATTAGACATATGGATGTTCAGGCAAGAGTTGATTATTATACGTATCTGCAAAACAGGAAAGGTGGTGAAACGATTCCTATTATAATGTCACATGCGGCAGTAAGTGGAGAAAATTTAAGCTATGCATTGCTTACTGGTAATGGTCCTTGGTATGATCGATACCCTGAAGTTAAAAATCCTTTTAAATTTTACAAACGTCATGCAAGGAAAGATTCTTGCTTCTTGAAATCAGGTTTTATACATGACAAAAATATAACAGGCTGGTTTAATCCCTGGAGTGTAAATCTTGCAAACGAGGAAATACCGGTTATATACAGATCAAATGGTTTAATTGGCTTGATCTTTTTTGATTTGACTTTGGGCACTACGATGATTAACTACAAAAAGCGAAATAAAAAGGAATATACACAAGAATTGCTGCATACGAACTATGCGAAGCGAGCAGGTTTAAGTGAAGCTGATGTCAAAGACTTTTATAAAATGGAGTCTTTTTTACGAAATATGTTTTATATAGTTGAAAAGTCCGGAAGAAGTGATTCGACGGCATGGAATCATATTTGTGTTGGAAGTGACTTTGATAGTGGTATGGATCCAATAGATATTAGTCCAACTGCCCAATATATGCCTCACTTTTATAGACAAATGATTCGGCTGATTCCTCTTTATGCGGAAATTAATCGAAAAGAGAGCTTGCTTTTTAATTTATCTCCAGAAGAAATAACAAGAAAAATTTTTCATGGTAACATGTACAGGTTTATGATGCGATATTTTTAGTTTCATAAATGGAGCTTAGGGTTTAAAATTTCATGTATTTGTTTAAGCTTTCACAATTAATTCTTGAATAATTTTCAAAGCCCTGTTAATTCACAACCGATAAAAATATGCCAGTCACCTCGATGGTTTAAAGTGGGCCATGCAACTAAGGTGTTTAATTTTTTTATTGGTCATCTAATCACTATCGTCCCTGCTTTGAAGTGAGGAAGCAAGGATGCACAGTACATTCATTTATACATATTCCATTAGATAGTAAAGCGTTTGCTGTTTTATGCAAATGCAACCTAGAAGAAGTGCAGCAACAAATAAAAAAGGTACATGAAAAAGCATATCATAAAATTCAGTACAGCTTAGAAAAGCTGGTCAAAAACTACACGTCGATCTTTTATAATTTGATGACAATGCAGGGACAGGGGGGCTAGTTAAGATATTGGCTATATTCAATTAAGGTACAGAATCGTATCTTTATTTTGCACAATCAGTGTTAGGTGATTTAAGTATTGGTATCTAAAGCTGTTATACTTAATTATTTCTAGCTGAGTATTTTCATGATGCATTTTATTCAGAAAAAAATAGAAAATTGGAAAAACTAATAACTTATTTCAATACAATTTCACCTCTTAAAAGCTCTACATGGCAGAGTTTGTTAAAACTTTTTACACAGGAGGAATTAGAAAAAGATCAATATTTTGTAAAAGTAAATCAAGTTGCAGATAAAATAGGGTTTCTGGAGACAGGTGTAGTAAGAGCATTTTTTATTAATTCAGAAGGAAAGGAATACAACAAGCAGTTTTTTGTAGCACAAAGCATCATCGGGGCTTATTCATCATTGCTTACAGGAAGGCCAAATTTGATATCGCAACAGGCGCTGACAGACTGTGTGGTATATACATGTAATTATACTGATCTGGTTCGCCTTTTCGATGAACATCAAGATCTTGAAAGACTAGCCAGGAAAATTGCTGAATATTATTTTCTTGAAAAAGAAAAAAAAGAATTAGAAATTGTACTTCTCAATGCGAAGCAACGATATTCTATTTTTCAAAACGAATTCCCAACATTGGAACAACTAATTCCACAGTATCACATCGCCTCCTATTTAGGTATCTCAGCCATTCAACTAAGCCGAATTCGAAGTCAGGTTGCGAAAAAGAAATGACCAAGTTTATTTCTTAACCTATGTAAAAAAATCCAGCTAAATGAAATTTTACTTTTGTTCCATTACAAAAAAAGTAAACTGTAATGCGAAACAAAGATTTTATTTTATTCTCCGGAATTTTCCTGCTTGCTGCTTTATGGAATTTGATAGGTGCCTGCTTTGGATATTTTAATACTGCGTATACTTTTCAAGGCGTATTTGATAAGCCGTTAACTGATCCTCTTTTCTACGAGATTTATAAGGGAGCATGGGGTACTACTTTAATGTTTTTTATCGGGTATTTGATGGTTGCTTACAATCCATCAAAACATTGGGGGATTGCTGTAATTGGCGGGATAGGCAAATTGTCGTTTGCTATTTCGGAATTACAGTTGTACCTGGCTGGATTGGCCAATTCGAAAATACTGCTTATCGTAGTTGGTGATTTTCTTTTTTGTGGGTTATTCGTTTGGTATTTTGTTAAAGTCTATAACTATAAAGTATCTGTATAATATGGGGAAAGTGCTGTTGCTGTTGGCTTGTTTGTTTATCGGGGTTAGAAAAAATTATGCACAGGATAATTTAAAACTTGCAAAAGATAAAGATGGAATCAAGGTATTTACAGGTCCGGTGTCTGCAAGCGACTATTATGCATTTAAAGCAGTTATGTCATTAAAGTCCACTGAAATTGAAATTCTTAAAATTCTGAAAGACGTCGGTAATTATCCCGAATGGTTTGCATTTACTTCATCCGTAAAGTTAATTTATCAAAATGGGAATAGTCATCAATTTATTCTTGAAACGGATTATCCCTGGCCATATTCGAATGAATGCAAAAATTACACAATGATGTTTACAAAAAAGCAAGATGGTAAACAGGAAATCACCATTACCGGAAGCGAGATTAAAACAGGTTGTAAGTATTCGTTAAAAAAAGCAAATGGTTATATTCTACTTGAGGCGGATGGCGTAAATACAAAAATCACCTACTATTTCCATTCCGAGCCGTCACAGAACATCCCGTCTTGGCTGATTAATCCAAGAATTCATGAAATGCCATTTCAAACATTTATTTCTCTGAGAAAAAGAATTTATAATTCTAAATAAGTTATTTACACACGATAACTGTTTAGTAGAAGAGGAAGTAGTACGTTTGAAACCCAAAAGATAGAACTGCTATGCCAGGGTTCTTATATCTGCCTTAAGGAGGTATGTAGTATTTAATCGCCTTATTTTAAGATTGACTAATAACTTTTAAAACTAGTGTCTACTCAATAGCATTACAGGCGATAAGTGAAGAGTCCTTGTCATTTTAAAGTTACATCAACTCATATGTATTTACTAGTCCCGAAGCTTCATTCTATTCCAAAGGACGAGCTTTTAATAGAAAATTATAAAAAGAACTTGTTTCGTGAAACGGTATAACTACAATGGACGTGTTGGATTTTTCAATTAAACACGAATTGTTGGAGAATGACCAGTTTCCTTTTTAACGTATAGTGCCTGTAAAAATCTTATACTGCACGATCAGATGCTCGGCGTCTGTATGTTGCTGAAAGATTCCGTTATTTAACATAGGTTCATTTTTTTTAAGAACTTCTGTTATATTTTGCATCAAACATGAAATCCGTGCAGTTTCATTTTCGCCGGAACTTGTTTCGCTGATGAATTAATTGGATTTATGTTCAAACTGATATGGTATGGATTTAAAAACGCAACCGATCGAACGCAATATTTCTGAACAGGTGTTTATAGATGAATTTACAACGCTGCAGTTAAATACGGATAACTGGATACCTTTCTATCTGCCTCAATGGAGCAGTCGTTTGCAATCAGCACCGGTTTATTCATTTGAGAATGAATGCCTGTGTCTGCACATTACCGAAGACCAGCAACCTTGGTGTCCTGAATTTAATGGGGCGGTGAAATGTTCCTCCATCCAGACAGGTGTGTTTTCCGGAGAGACGGGTTCAGTATATGGTCAACATCATTTTACATCTAACCTGTATGTACGAGAATTTCAGGCAACTGAAAAAAAGTTTGTTCCGTTTTATGGATACTTTGAAATAAGAGCCAAAGCACTCATCACCAATTCCAATGTTGTAGCACTCTGGTTGATTGGTTTCGAAGAGATGCCTGCACAGTCAGCTGAGATATGTATCGTTGAAATCAAAGGAGAGAATGTGCAAACCGGAAGTGCAAAAATTGGTTACGGTATCCGTCAGTTTAAGGATCCCGATTTGAGGGATATTTTCTTTGAAGATGAATTCAAAATTGATGTAGCTGAATTTCATGTGTATGCGGCAGCGTGGCGTCCGGGGTATGTGGATTTTTTTATTGATCATAACCACATCCGGCGTATTGAACAGTCGCCCAATTATCCGATGCAATTCATGTTAGGGATTTATGAAGTTCCGGTGGAACTGAAAGATGCAAAAGATACAGTTTATCCAAAGACATTTGTGGTTGACTATGTTAAAGCATGGCGGTTATAATGATCGGTTTAATAAATTGAATCATTGATTTTAAGAAGGAAGATTGAATCAGTTTTTTTGTTGGCAGAGAACAGATTTGCTGAACTGTGTCCGTTTTTATGAAATGACTGCGGTTATAAACCGCAGGATTTGTGTTGTTACATGCAGCAAGCTCAACATGTTTGTAGATGTGACCAGAAGCGTCTGTGTTCTTTTTTTTCTATCTTCTTTTCATTACTGTTGATTCCTGTTATTATTTGTTTACCTGTCAACGTAAGTAATACCAACGAAACGACTGCAGGATGAAATGAGACGTTCAGTTGAGTCAGAACTATTTTTATAAATTATATGGTATGATTGTGCAACGTTTTTTTTAAGCAGAATGTCAGATCAAAAAATATATATATGAAACATCTTTGTTTATTAGCACTACTCAGTCTTAGTTTATTTTCCTGCCAAAAACAGGATAATGAAAAACATGCCTCTGCTGATGAATGCAGCAAGTCAGCCGGCTATGCTCCGGTAGAAACAAAAATTTCTGTTTCGCAGGGTGTATATGGTACTGTTCATTTTACACAAGGAAATTGTATGCCTGCCGGAAGTTCGGTTTTAACGGATTGCAGAACCTGTCCGGTAAAACGAAAGGTCCGCATTTACAATTACAGCCTGATTTCTGATGCAGTACGTTCTTCAAACTCTTCTGTTTTTTTTGAGAGCCTGAATACTACACTCATTGCAGAAACAGAATCTGATGCAAATGGTTTTTTTCAGGTTACACTGCAACCTGGTACCTATACAATGGTTGTTGTTGAAAATGGAAAGTTGTATGCAAATTCCGGAGATGGACAGGGTGGCATTAATCCGTTTACTGTTGGTTCCGGTATCAAGAATGTAGATATGCGTATTACTTATAAAGCTGTTTATTAATTGTACACAGCCATTGCAAGTTTGAGCCTTCTTTCGTTCTTTCTGATCCCGCTTCTGCGGGATCCTTTTTATACAGTATTTCTCTGACAGTGATATCGATGAATTAAGTTGATGTTTTTATCAGGATAAGCCGCTGATTTGAATATTACTAATCAAAGGTTGGATGAATAAGTGATGCGATGGATTGATTTGTTATCGCATTTTCTGTGATACATTTCATTTCTTAACCTATGTTAACTAGCGCCAGTCTTCTTTAATTTAATTTTATGTTTGGTTTAAGGACGTTTTTGTTAAAAGAGCTAATGGAAAACCTGGCAGGAACAGGCATTTGGTTTGATCAATCTTTTGTCGACAGGGATATGAGGAGAAATCCTGTTCCTGTTTTTGTATCATATACTGCGGTGAATGGTTCTGTAATGTTTGGGATGTTGATTTACTTACAGCAGACCGGTGAAGTGAACGGATTCAAAATGTGTTACAGCCGGGAAAATGTTTGCAGTAAGGGTAACAAATGCAGCTCAAAAGCTTAAAACTGACAATATGAAAAAGTTGATACTTTTATCAGTGCTGATTTTTGGTTTTTATTTTTCGTACGGACAGGATGTTCCTGCAATGAGATATGAGGATAAAATTCGAATCCGGGAAGCCATTCATATTTCCAAACTAGTAGGTGATAAATTATGGAAAGGAATAAATGAAGTTCCGTTTGTGGTTTTACTTGTTACGGACAGTGTAGAGTTTCTGATAAATCATCCTTATCCATCCAATGATTTTGTGCTATCAGAAGATGATAAGATTTTGAACACAAAAATCCTATACAGACAAAAACGTTTCCCTGATTGGTATCTGGCAACCTTTCCGGCCGTGAATGGAGTCAACTGTATTGTAGTTGGGACACCTGAAAAAACAAACAAAAACTCAACCAATTGGATCATTACTTTACTGCATGAACATTTCCACCAATACCAATTTACCTCAATGAACTATTATGACGAAGTAAATAAACTGGATTTATCCGGTGCTGACGAAACCGGAATGTGGCAATTAAATTATGCATTCCCTTATGACAATGTAAAGACGATCCAACAATTTAATAAATACACTTCCGCATTACACAAAGCAGTTTCAAATGTTGAAAGGAGAAGTTTTAAGAATGATTTCAGAAACTATTTGAGAGAAAGAACAAGATTCAGAAAGTCACTCACGCCTGCTGATTATCGTTATTTTTCATTTCAGATATGGCAGGAAGGCATTGCGAGATATACAGAATATAAATTCATACATGAATTAGACAACTATATTCCGACCGGTGAAATCACACAGTTAAAGGATTTTATCAATTTTAAAGACTTAAAAACCAGATTTTATCATGCTGCGTTAAATTCAATCACGCAATCAAAACTTGAAATAGAAAAGCGCATTTGTTTTTACGATATCGGATTTGCAGAAGGAATTCTGCTCGACAAATTAAATCCGGATTGGCAGAAAAAATATCTGACAGATCGATTTTATATTGAAAACTACTTTGACCGGAAATGACAAGAATGCCTAAATGCTAACTAGGTTGTTATCTGTAACAGGGCTTTCTCTGTTACGGCTGTCTCAGTCAAGCGAATCAACAGCAACCAATTTCTGTATAGACTATAAACTTATCATCATGAATCGGAAATCAATTCCTACAATCTCTTTGTTGCTGCTGTTACTTTAAATCAATGTCATTATCAGTCGGGCACAAATTAAAGTGCACATGACTGATAAAATGTTTACAGCAAACTAGAGTGGCAGGGCGCACGTTTATAATGCAAAACGTCTGGATGCAACCTTTAAAAAATAGCTTTCTTTTGAATATTATTCCTCCCTTATTAAATGCAAATGGATTACACGTTCTTTAGGTTGAACTATTGTGTTATAGAATTGAAAAAAGTACATTTTTTCAAAAAATCTGGCGGCATCTAAGCGATTTAAAAAAAATCTTTCTCTCTACCCAACCCTTTTGCCCTTTTAGGGGGTATTAATAGTGATTCCGATACGGAACACTATTAATAACTTAAAAAAATGAATGATGAACAAAAAAAACTTATTTCCTGTACTGCTATTGGCAGCCTTATCGTCTTGTAAAAAAGAAAATTCAGAAGAGGTACTTGCTAAAAGTAAAAAGGAACTTTTAACTGCAAAGGAATGGGTGGTGGAGAAGCTTGAAGAAAGAGAAAATCAAGATCCATGGGAAGACATTTTTCCTTTATTTGAGCCTTGCCTAAAAGACAACCGATATAAGTTTACAACAGATTACAAAGTGGAATACAACGAAGGCCCTGTAGCTTGCGCTCCCAATACAGCCAATCAGATAATTGAAACGCAGACATGGAGATTTAATGCGGATGAAACAATTTTGATAACAGCGGGAGTAGAGAATAAAATACTGCAATTAGATGCAAACAAACTTGTTGTATTAACCATTGAAACTTCAGGCGGCTTTAAAACTGAAACCAGAGCTACTTATATTCATTAATTCAACAGTTAAATAAGGATGACATGATTAAAATTAATGTATTACTCATTATTTTATTTCAAACCGCCTGTCTTTATAGTACGGGCCAAATGGACTCTAAAGTTCTCAATACAGATTTGGAGCCGAACAATATATACGGCAGGCGGCATCCTTTTAAACGAAATCTATCTTTTGCAGCATACAGTACATCCAAGCTGAAACGAACCGTTGGTTCTTTCCTGATGCCGGGAACAATTAATCCTTTAAATTCAATTCTCCGTATTGAAGGGATTCCTTTACTACATAAAGAAAAATATCGTAATAAAGATGTATTTAGTTTCCGTATAAGTAAACAGGATAATACATTTCTTGAAGTAGAATGCAGGGCATTGCTGAAAGTAAGAGAAAAATTTACTTTGCTTCGCAAACAGGACGCCTCTTTTTTTGGTAAAAAAAACACAGACTTTTTAATTGCATCTATCGTATCTCAACATGATAAAG
This sequence comes from Lacibacter sp., assembly GCF_035299325.1. Lineage (GTDB taxonomy): Bacteria > Bacteroidota > Bacteroidia > Chitinophagales > Chitinophagaceae > Lacibacter. The sequence goes on from NZ_DATGWT010000014.1 coordinate 106,643, forward strand.
CAAACAAATGGAGTGTGATTGCCTCAAATCTAAATGCCACAAACGAAGAAGCGCAAAAAGGAAAAATTATTTCTGAAAATGAGGAAGTATGTTTTGAGCTCTGCAATCTGCTGCTGAAAGATGCAAATATCCCAAATCAACAGGAAAAGAACTTCACTACTGCAAATAGAGTATATGCATTTACTTACAATGGAAAGATTGTAGCTGCTGTATCTGTTAATGTAAATAACCGAAAGTTCTGGATACAGAAAGATTTGAATATAAACCTGCAGGATGCTATTGCTGCAACTGCTGCTATCTTAACCATAAGGCGGAATTTATACCGCTGATAAATTTTTATTGTTATGATTGATTGCACAAAAACGTTAATGCTGTTTACTGTAATTATTTGTTCAGCAGCCTGCTCAACAATGAGACTTCAAATTGCTATACCTGAAAAATTTAGAGAACAAGCTCAAATGTTGCCAATTAAAGTAGCAGGTGTGGGTCAAACAAGAAAACCGGTGAAATTTGGAAAATTTACCACCTCACGCATTAAAAGAGGTTGGAATTTTAAAACAGGAAGTTCCGATAGAAATACGACAGTTACTTCTGAAGAGCGATTACTTCGTGCATTTAATATTCAAAAAACAGCGATGACAACATCTCAAAAACATCGTTTTCAGTTTACAATCCGGGATGGCAACCGTATCGCACAGGTATATGCCCTGGAGCGTGAAGTAAGGGAAGGAACACAGATATCAAGAAACAGCAGATGGTTGAGCGATATTTATCAGGATAAAAATATGCAGTACTCATTTTCAGCATTCATTATTCCGCAAGCATTAAATCAACAGGAACCATGGAATTTTGTTATGTATAGCAGCTTTGACTGGACACAACGCAAAAATCTTTTTGAAGTGAATGATATTAAAGAAGGCGGTATGCTCACAAGAGGAAGTGATACAGTCATCATCAAAACTGTGAAAATAAACAAAACAGTTTCACCAAAGGGAATCGAACATTCTCTGCCTTTTGCACTGCCCATGGCTTACGAAATGCGTGTTGAAAATAATGTATGTGCGATTATTGACCCGATGGGCAGAATTCTCTGGCTCTATCGTGAATTGGACGAGGATATGAAACTGGCTGTTGCTGCTGTAACATCTGCTTTATTAACAAGAAGAATTCAGAATAAACTGGGCTGATGGTAATGCTTTACAATAAATAACCAATGCAGGAAAACGCAGCAGAAATACTTTCATTAATTGACGGGTGCAAAAAACGGGAGCGTAAAGCCCAGGAACTGCTGTACCGTACTATGTATGGGTTTGCAATGAATGTGGCAGTGCGTTATGCAAGAGATGAAGCGGATGCGGCTGATATTATGAGCCATGCATTTGTAAAAATATTTAAAAGTATCAGCAACTATGACAGTAGTAAGGGAAGTTTTTACGCATGGATCAAAAAAATAATTATTCGTGAAGGGCTGGAACATATAAAAGGCAGAAATCAATTTGAAGAAATAGAGATTGAAGATGCGGAACTGCCTTCTGTAACAAATAATACAGTGGAACATATTAGTGCAAAGGAAATAATGCTGTTATTAAAGCAATTACCACCCGCTACGCATGCGGTGTTCGTTTTGTATGTTATCGATGGCTATAATCACCGTGAAATAGCAGCACAACTTCAAATAAGTGAAGGTACCAGTAAATGGCACTTGAGTGAAGCACGGAAAAAAATGCAAAAAAAATTATCAGTAAAAATTTAAGTTGAACAATTTATTACCATACGAAGAACAAATTGCAGGAAAGCTGGCAGAATTACCACTACCCAACCTGCAGGATGCTATTTGGTCAAGGATAGAAAACATGCTCGATGCAGATGATGCTTTGGAGGGTAATGAAATTGAAGAAGAGGAAGTAATAAATGAAGTTGCAGGGAACGTAAGAAAAATTAATAAGAAGACGATTGCTCTGCTTATTATCATAGCAGTAATCATAAGTCTCATTCTTGTAAAAAAGCAAAAGAATAAACAACTTCAACCACGGCAGTCTGAAATTATAAATATAGTTCCGCAACAGCCGGTAAATATCAAACAAAAGGAATCTGTTCTGGTAAAACCTGTATTGCCTGATATACAAAAATCAAGACTTGTTCTGGTTGATACTATACAACAAGCAAATAATAGTTTTGATACATCAGTTAGAGAAATCACCCCTGTTGTAAATCCTCCAGTTGCAGACTCTAGAGTTAAAATGGTAACTCTTGAAATACCATCTTCAAAAAAAGATACGGTAATAAAAAAACCAAAAGGAGTGCCCGGTATTTCTGATTCTGATTACAAACTGAAAGCAATTGCAAAGGATAGTATTACACAATAAGTTTGGTAAGTAAGTATGGAATACGTTAATCGGGAATAGTTTTTTTATGGCAGCATAAAAATATGGGCATGTTGGCGGTAATTTTTAATCGAGACACAACTGACAGAAATTATAAATAGAAAGATCAGCAAATTACTACTTTTACTAACAACCTTTTTAATAAGCATTTCGACAATGGCACAGAATAAGACAAACGATGAAGTAATCAAAAAAATAGAGTTAAATAGTTTTTCCAACAAAATCACCCTCGAAATGGGGGACAGTGACCTTTCAGAATTTAAATTTATTGACAGCATATTCAACGGCTGCAATTTCAGTTTGGCAAAACTCAACAAGACAGCGTTTCGGGACATAAAATTCAAGGACTGTAAAATGTTGGGGCTTCGGTTTGACACCTGCAATGAATTTGGACTTTCATTTTCGTTTGACGGTTGCCAACTCAATCATTCTTCTTTTTACAAAACGAAAATAAAAAAGACGATTTTCAAAAATTCACAATTACAAGAAACAGATTTTTCAGAAGCCGACTTGACAAGTACTATGTTTGACAACTGTAATTTGGAACGAGCAACTTTTGGCCAAACAATACTTGAAAAATCGGACTTGCGGACTTCTTACAATTATTCTATTGACCCAGAAATAAACCGAATTAAGAAAGCAAAGTTTTCAATTTCGGGCGTTGCAGGTCTTTTAGACAAATATGACATTGAAATTGAACATTCTAATTAAAAAAATATGACACCAAGAATTGAAAACTTATCCGATAAAAAACTAGTTGGCAAACGACTAACTATGAGTTTAGCCAACAACAAGACTGGCGAACTGTGGCAAAATTTTATGCCCAAACGCAGAGAAATAACAAATAATGTTTCTAATAATTGGATTTCAATGCAAGTGTATAAACCGACACATTTTGCGGACTTCAAACCAACCAATGAATTTGAAAAATGGGCAACCGTTGAAGTGACAGATTTTGAAAATGTGCCGACTGAAATGGAAACATTTTCATTGGCAGGCGGTCTTTATGCAGTATTTGACTATAAAGGTTCAAGTAACGACCCAAGTATTTTTCAATACATTTTTGGGACTTGGTTACCAAATTCGGAGTACGTTTTAGACAACAGACCTCATTTTGAAGTATTGGGCGACAAATACAAAAACAACGACCCAAATTCAGAAGAAGAAATTTGGATACCAATTAAACCGAAAAAATAAACACCAGCCACTAACAGGGGTTTCCTATGTATAAAGTGGAAAATCCACTCAAATTGCCCCCTGCTACCGGCTTAAACTGACCCCCACTGACCATAGTAATGTGACCCCTTTCGGCCATTGCAAACTGACCCCCTGAAGTTGATAAAAAGATTAGTTGTTTTTGTAGCATAAAAACAAGAGGTTCTTGGTTCATCAAGTACCACTTTTCATGTCTAACAAAACAATTGAGATGTTTACAATACGCCAGATTCTACGGCTGTATACCTCCGGTAAAGGAACCAA